>CAIUMD010000086.1 GCA_903900155.1 uncultured Caulobacterales bacterium
GCTGCCCCCTCCGGCCCTCTGGGCCACCTCCCCCGGCGGGGGAGGAGATTCCCATTGAGGCGTTCCCTTGAACGCCTCGGCCAGGAAATCCACCATCAGCCTCACCTTGGCCGACAAGTGCCGGCGGCTGGGATAGACCGCCAGCACGTCGATGTCGGGCAGGCTCCAGTCGGGCAGCAGCCGCACCAGGCGGCCCGCTCTCAAGTCGTCGCCGATGATGAAGGTCGGCTGCCAGATCACGCCCTGGCCCGCTAGAGCGGCCGCGCGGGTGGTGTCGCCGTTGTTCGAGTACATGACCGGCTGCATCCGCACGACCGCCTGGCGGCCATCGGTGTGGGTCAGGCCCCAATCCTGCGCCATGGCGGTGTAGCTGTAGGCCAGGCAGCGATGCGCCCCGAGTTCGTCCGGCGTGGCTGGCGTTCCGTGGGCCTTCAGATACTCCGGCGAGGCGCAGACGATGTTCCTTGAGGTCGCCAGCTTGCGCGCCACATGGGTCTGCGAGCCGCCGCGCGAGATGCGGATGGCCAGGTCGTAGCCTTCCTCCACGAGGTCGACGACACGGTCCGACAGGCTGATCTCCAGCTCGACCTTCGGGTGGCGAGCCATGAACACCGGCCACAGCGCCGCCAGATGCCGGACGCCGAAGCTCAGCGGCGCGTTGATCCGCAGGCGGCCGCGCGGTTCGGCGACATTGGCGGAGGCGGCGGCTTCGGCCTCGGCGATCTCGTCCAGGATGGCGCGGGCGCGTTCGTACAGGGCCTCGCCCGCCTCGGTCAGCGACAGCCGGCGCGAGGTGCGGTTCAGCAGACGCGCCCCCAGATGCGCCTCCAGCTCGTTGACATAGCGGGTGACATTGGCCGGCGAGGTGTCCAGCGCCTGCGCCGCCTTGGCGAAGCCGCCCCGGCCCACCACGGTCGTGAAGACCTCGAACGCGCGTAGCCGATCCATGTCCGCCCCATTGTTCTGGAAAGCTGAATGATAAGTATCGTTTCACCCTATCGTTCAAGGGGCATGCGGAGCCTAAATCACCGTCACTGACCGACGCGCGGTGCGCCGGCCCGTCAAACGGAAAGGTTCACTCTCATGTCCCGCCTCGCCAACAAGACCATCCTGATCACCGGCGGCACCACCGGCATCGGCTTCGCCGCCGCCCAGCGCGCGATCGAAGAAGGCGCCAAGGTCGCCATCACCGGCGCCAACGCCCAGCGCCTGGAAGAAGCCAAGACCGCTCTGGGCGGCGACGTCCTGGCCATCCTCGCCGACGCCGGCGGCGTCGCGGCTCAAGCCGACATCGCCAAGCAGGTCGAAGCCGCTTTCGGCAAGCTGGACGCCGTGTTCGTCAATGCCGGCATCGCCCCGTTCGGCCCGCTGGAAAGCTGGACCGAGGAGACTTTCGACCGCGCCATCGGCGTCAACCTGAAGGGCCCGCTGTTCCTGGTCCAGGCCCTGGCCCCGATCCTGAGCAATCCGGCCTCGATCGTCTTCAACGGCTCGATCAACGCCCATATCGGCATGCCCCATTCCAGCGTCTACGCCGCCAGCAAGGCCGGCCTGATCTCGCTGGCCCGCACCCTGTCGGGCGAGCTGATCGGCCGGGGCGTCCGGGTCAATGTCATCAGCCCCGGGCCGGTGTCGACGCCGCTCTATGGCAAGCTCGGTTTGAATAGCGCCCAGCTGGACGCCATGTCGGCCGGCATCCTGGCCAACCTGCCGGCCGGCCGCTTTGGCGAGCCCAAGGAGATCGCCGACGCGGTGGTGTTCCTGGCCTCGGACGAGAGCCGCTTCACGGTCGGCAGCGAGCTGATCATCGATGGCGGGATGAGCACGCTGTAAGCGGCTTATTTGGCGGGCGTCAGCTTGATCGCGCTGACGCTCGCCGCCCCCGTCGACTTCACCACCAGCGTATTGGTCCCGGCCATCAGGCTGACGATCGCGCCGCTCTTGACCGCTGCGCCGCCGTTGACCGCGACCTCCATCGCCCCCTCGCCCACCAGGCTGACCGCAAAACGCCCGGCCGTCGCCGAGACCGTGTAGCGCAGCCATTCACCGGCCGCGAAGTCGGTGACCTTCAAAGACCCGTCCACCGCCCGCTCCAGGTCGACGCCGTCGTTGCGGCCGGTGCGGCCCTTGTTCCACGGCGTGCGCTGGCCGCCGGTCGAGACGTGGTAGTTGGCCGCGTCCGTATCGGCATAGGCCGCGCCGATGACGCCCAGGTCGTACTGCCAGGCCGGGATGGTCGCGCCTTTCGCCCCCACCACGTGCTTCCTGAACGGCCGCGTGGTCGCATCGTGCGGCTGGCGGAACATGGCGTCGATGACGTCGGGATGGGCCTCGTTGTTCTCGAAGCGGACGTCGTGCGAGGCTGCCTTCATCAGCACAGAATAGGCCTTGTCCGCGCCCACCGGCGTCTTGGCCTCGCCGGTCAGGGTCGCAACCACGTCGTCATAGGCCGGGTCGACCTTGATCTCGAGCGGCTGGTTGAAGCCGATCTTCTTCAGCGGCCAGAACGCCCAGCCGATCTCGTGCTTCTCGACCAGGCGGATGGCGTCGGCGAACCAGACGTTGGAGTTCTCGCCGCTCTCGCCCAGCCACAGCGGCAGGCCGGTCTGCTCGCGCAGCTTCAGGTGCTGCTCGATCGAGGCGTCGTCATTGACGTTCCAGTACTTGTGGAAGCTGAGCGCCATGTTGGCGTCCCACGGCTTCCCCATGCCCTTGTAGTTGTTGCCCCAGCAGTTGCCCTCGATGATGATCATGTGGCGCGGGTCGATCGCCCGGATGGCGGCCGTGGCCTCCTGGTAGAAGCGCCACAGCGTCTCCTGCTTCTCGTCCTTGCAGCCGTTCTTGTTGCCGGATCCGTCGAAGTCCCAGTTGGGCTCGTTCAGCAGGTCATAGGCCCCGATCATCGGCTCGTCCTTGTAGCGGGCGGCCAGCTTCTTCCAGAGTTCGATGGTCTTGCGGCGCGCCTCGGGGCTGTCCCACAGCGAGGGCTTGTTCGGGTCGCGATCGGCGATCGGCAGGTCGTTGCCCTGTCCGCCGGGCGCGGCGTGCAAATCCAGGATCAGGTAGATCCCGTTGGCCTTGCTCCAGGCCAAGAGGTCGTCGATCCGCTTGAAGCCCTCCTCGCGCCAGGTGTCGGCGCCCGGCCTCGCCTCCTGATCGACCGGCAGGGTTAGCAGGTCGTAGTGCATCGGCAGGCGCACGGAGTTGAAGCCCCAGGCGGCCATGGCGTCGATGTCGGCCTTGGTCGTGTGGTTGTCGAGCCAGGCCTTGTGGATCGCCTGCTGGCGCGCGGGTCCGACGAGGTCGGCGATCTTGCCCTGGATGACGTGCTGCTGGCCCAGCTTGGACAGGCGCAGCATGTAGCCCTCCTGCAGCATCCAGCCGCCCAGGCCCATGCCGCGCAGGATCACCGACTGGCCGGCCTCGTCGACGATGCGGGCGTCCTTGGCCTTCAGCCAGCCTTCGGCGTGAGCGGACGTGGAAAGAAGCGCGAGCGCAGCGGCGCCCATCGCGAGCCAGGACTTCATGAAGCGGCCTCCCTTAGAGGTCGCCTCTCAGCGGGCGACGCTTACTGGTATGACCAAGTCGTGGCGCAGAATGACAACGTTGTCTAGACCGTCTCCTTGGGAGACCCGGTCAAGGCGTCCGACAAGGTCGACAGCAGCGAGGCCACCGTCAGCGGCTTGGGCGTCGCCCCGTCGAACACCGGATCCAGCGGTCCGGAACGCACGTCGGCCGAGAAGGCGATGATCGGCGAGCCGGCGCTGGGTCCGGCCTCGGCCCGGATCCGCTGGGCGGCCGAGACCCCGTCCAGGCGCGGCATGCGCAGGTCCATCAGGATGGCGTCGAACGGCGAGGCCGCGGCGACGGCGACGCCCTCCTCTCCGTCCTCGGCCTCGGCCACCTCGACCCCGACCGCCTCCAGCACCGAACGGACCAGCTCGCGATTGCCGGCATTGTCGTCGACCACCAGCACCCGCACGCCCGGCGGCGGCAGCGGCAATTCGGTCTCCTCGACCTCGGCCTCGGCCTCGTCATGCGAAGGCCCGGTCTGGGCCGGGATCTCGAACCAAAAGCGCGCGCCCTGCCCCAGCGTACTCTCCACCCCGATGTCGCCGCCCATCAGCTCGACCAGGCCGCGCGAGATGGCCAGGCCCAGGCCGGTGCCGCCGTGCTCGCGGTTCAGCGCCTCGTCGATCTGCGAGAAACGGGCGAAGATCAGGGCCTGGTCGGCTTCCGCCACGCCCGGCCCGGTGTCGGTGACGCTCATGCGCAGACGGCCGGTCTGGATGTCGTAGTCGGTCTCCAGCCGCACCTCGCCGACCTCGGTGAACTTCACGGCGTTGCCGATCAGGTTCAGCAGCACCTGGCGCACGCGCTCGGGATCGATGAACAGCTCCGGCGGCGCCATGTCGTCGCCCACCGACCGCAGGACCAGGCTCTTGGCCGCCGCGTCGGGGGCCAGCATCTCCAGCACCTCGGACACCACGCCGGTGATCGCCACGATGCGGGGCTCCAGGGTGATGCGGCCCTGCTCCAGGCGCGAGAAGTCGAGGATGTCGTTGATCGTCGCCAGCAGGGTCCGGCCGCCGGTGGCGATGCGGTCGACATAGCGCTTGCCGCGCGGGCTGAGGGCCGGCTCATCGGCCAAGAGGTTGGCGAAGCCGATCACGGCGGTCAGGGGCGTGCGCAGCTCGTGGCTCATATTGGCCAGGAACTCGCCCTTCACGGCGGCGGCGGCTTCCGCCTCGGCGCGGGCGGCGCGCAGGTCCAGTTCCAGGGTCTTGCGGGCGGTGACGTCGCGGATGATGTCGGTGATGCCGGTCGGCGCGCCGGTGACCGGGTCGCAGGCCAGGGTCGGCCGCGACTCCAGCCAGATCATTCGGCCATCCCGCCGGAAGGCGCGGTACTCGACGGTCTCGGCCGGCGGGGCGGTCATGCCTTCGGGGCAATTGCGCTGGAGCTCGACAACGCGGCGGATGGCGGGCCGGTCGTCCTCGTGCAGGGTCTTCAGATAGGCTGCGCCCAGCAACTCCTCGGGCTCG
Source organism: uncultured Caulobacterales bacterium (assembly GCA_903900155.1). Lineage (GTDB taxonomy): Bacteria > Pseudomonadota > Alphaproteobacteria > Caulobacterales > Caulobacteraceae > Caulobacter. Next base: position 5,046 of record CAIUMD010000086.1, read on the forward strand.
TAGCCCAGGATCGTGCGGGCGGCCGGCGATATATAGGTCATCTGCCCGTGCAGGTCGCTGTGGGCGATGATGTCCAGGGCGCTCTCGGCCAGCAGGCGATAACGGGCCTCGCTGCGTTCGGCCTGGGCCAGGATGGCGCGGCGCTGGCGCTGGAACGCCGCGACCGGCAGGCTGACGAAGATCGAGACGGCCAGGAACAGCTGCAGCACCGTTGACTGCGTGCCCGTCCCGGCCAGGATCAGATGGATCGGTCCCCGGCCGGCGATGGTCAGGACCAGGGCGATGGCGGCGACCAGCACCGCGCTCAGCGCCGCGCCCAGCACCTCCTGGCGCCAGGCGACGAACAGCATGACCGGCGGCACCAGGAACAGCAGCGGGTACTTGGCCTGGGCGAAGACCGCGGTGGTCATCAGGCAGCAGATGACGATCGACAGCACCCCGTCGCGGGTCAGCGGCCGTTCGCGCAGATAGAGCCCGGCCTTGAAGAACACCAACAGGCACGGGCCGACGGTCAGCATGCCCAGGATGTCGTTCAGCACCCAGCCGATGATGTTCTGGACGAGGTCGCCGCCGCGCAGGACGGTATGGATCGACGCGGCGACCGTTCCGGCGGCGATCGGGGCCATGAAGCCGCCCAGCAGCACGAAGGCCAGCATGTCGCGCGGCCGGCCCAGGTCGATCGACTCGCCCGTGACCCGCCGCACGGCATAGGCCGCCAGGGTCCCCTCGGTGATGTTCAGGGTGACCAGGATGACATTGACCAGCGGACTGTCGCCGGCGTGCGCTCCCGCCGTCAGCGCGCCCAGCGCGGCGCCGACGATCAGGGCCGGCCAGCGCCGCGATGACGATGACAGGAGGCATGCAGCCAGGAAACCGTTCGACAGCCAGATCGGCGTGACATGGTTATAGGACCGCGGGATCTCGACGCAGAGATAGGCGAGAAACGCAAAGCCGAACGCGACGCCCAACGCCGTCAGGAGCGTGGCCGCCAAGTCGTCTCGGGTTCTGGGTCCGATCGTCGGTTGGTCGACCATGCTCTGAACCAGCCGGGGTCAGAATCTCCGGCGTTCGAGTTATTTCATCTCAATCGCACGGAAGCCAGAAAAGCTTGGGCCAGAAGAATTGGGGAAAGCGCGATCCTTAGCCGCATTTGACTTCCTGGACGACACCCGTGTCGGCGTTGAACAGGATGTTCAGTCGATCGGCGCGGTAGTCCATGGTCACCGGACAGGTCGTGCAGGCCACGCGCCAGCGCGAGGGATCGACCGGGGCCGGCAGGCTGGTGCGCGGCTTGCCGACATATTGTCGGGCGTCCTTCAGGCCGCAGTGGTCCTTGTCAGCCTCGGCGGCCGGCGGCTTGGCCGGCAAGGCGATCGCCGGCGGCGCGGTAGGCGTGCTCGGGGGCGGTGGCGGCGCCGGCTCGGGCGCGCTGGAGCACGAGGCCAGGACCAGGCCGAGAACGATGGCGGAAAGTATGCGCTTCATGCCTGCTTCTCCCAACCGCGTTCGGCGCCCTGGCGCCAGTAGGACACCGGATGCCCGGCCTTCTTGAACACGGACCAGCGTCCGCGCGCCTGCGACAGGGCCTGCTCGTCCCGGCCATCGAACAGCAGGATGCAGCGCGAAACCCCTGAAAGATCTCCAGGTTCAGCCCCGTCGATCAGAAACAAAGCATCGCCCGCATTGGGGTTCCCGTCCTCGCCGGTCAGCAGGACCGGCTGCCGCTCGGCCATCGGCTCGGAGGCCAGGCCGTGCGGCAGGAAGCTGTCCTCGCGGAAGGTCCAGAGGTGCTGGTCCAGCGCCTCAATGCGGCGGGGATCCCCCCCGCGGACCAGGGCCTTCCAGCCCCGGCCCAGGGTCTTCTCCAGCAACTCGGGCAGCACCGCCTCGAGCGGCGAACGCTCCAGGTGGTAGAACCAGACCTCGCAGGGACCCGCCGTCATGTTCAGCCTTCGTAGGCGTCGGCGACAAGGCGGTTGAGCAGGCGAACGCCATAGCCGGCCGCGCCGTCCGGCACGGTCGGGTCGGTCGAGGGCTTCTTCCAGGCGACCGAAGCGATGTCGAGATGCGCCCACGGCACGCCGTTGACGAACTTCTGCAGGAACAGGCCGGCGGTGATCGAACCGGCCGGGCGGCCGCCGATGTTCTTCATGTCGGCGATCGGGCTTTCGATCTGTTTCTCGTAGGCGGCCGGCAGCGGCAGGCGCCACAGCGGCTCGCGCTCGGCCTTGCCGGCGCTGAGAATTTTCTCCGACAAACCATCGTTATTGCTGAACAAACCAGCGTAGTCATGACCCAGCGAGATGATGATCGCGCCGGTCAGGGTGGCCAGGTTGATCATGAACTGCGGCTTGAAGCGGTCCTGGCAGTACCAGAGGGCGTCGGCCAGCACGAGGCGGCCCTCGGCGTCGGTGTTGATGACCTCGATGGTCTGGCCCGACATCGAGGTGACCACGTCGCCGGGACGCTGGGCGTTGCCGTCGGGCATGTTCTCGACCAGACCAAGAATGCCGATGGCGTTGACCTTGGCCTTGCGGCCGGCCAGGGCGTGCATGACGCCGGTCACGGCGGCCGCGCCGCCCATGTCCCACTTCATGTCTTCCATGCCGTCGGCGGGCTTGATCGAGATGCCGCCGGTGTCGAAGGTGACGCCCTTGCCGACGAAGGCGATCGGCTGGGCCGACTTGTCGGCGCCGCCCAGCCACTTCATGATCACCAGCTGGCTCTCGCGGCGGCTGCCCTGCCCCACGCCCAGCAGGCTGCCCATGCCCAGCTCGGCCATCTGGGCCTCGCCCAGGATCTCGACTTCCAGGCCCAGGCTTTCCAGGCTCTTGGCGCGGGCGGCGAACTCTTCCGGGTGCAGGATGTTGGCCGGCTCGGAAACTAGGTCGCGGCTGAAGAGGATGGCGTCGGCCAGGGCGGCCAGCGGCTCGAACGCCTTCTGGGCCTTGACCGGATCGGCGGCGGCGACCTTGACCACCTGGATCGAGGGCTTCTTCTCGGCCTTCTCGGTGGTGCGGTACTTGTCGAAGCGATAGGCGGCCAGACGGGCGCCGAAGGCGGCGCGGGCGGCGCTCTCGGCATCAGCGCCAAGCTTCAGGACCAGTTCGGTCACGCCCGTGGTCTTCACGGCTTGATAGGCCGAGGCGGCGGCGGTCTCGACCGCTTCGGGCTCGACCGCGCCCGAGCCGTCGACGCCGACCAGCACCAGGCGGGCGGCTTCCAGGCCGTGCGGGGCGACGACATCCAGGGTCTGGCCCTTGGCGCCGGTGAAGCGGCCGCCGGCGATGGCGCGCGCCAGGGCGCCGCCGGTGGCCTCGTTGGCCGCCTTGGCTTCCGGCGAGAGGGCGGCGCCCTCATGGGCCAGGACCGCAAGGGCGGCCGTGGCGCCGGCCTGGGTGTCGACGGGGACGAACTCGATACGCATGCCGCGCTCCTGCATCTGGGCGACTTTGAAACGGCGCGTCGCGACGGCGCAGCCGCATCTCTTGAACTAGGCGGCATAGTCCAATGCCGCGCCATAGAAAAGGCTCCGTTGATCGCCACTCGACAAGGTCAAGTTAGGTCCCCGGTTGTGCCGACGCGAAGCCCCCGTGTAGAACGAGCCATCTTCGGGGTTCGTCCCACGAATCCACCCGCCCCGAACGTCTCTTCATGCGCCTCATAGAACGGTATCTTTTCCGCCAGTTGCTGGGTCCGACGCTGCTGGCGACGGCGGCCCTGGTGGCGCTTGCCCTCTTGGCGCGCACCCTGTCGGAGTTCGACGTGCTGGTGGAGCAGCGCCAGAGCGCGCTGGTGTTCCTGAAGATCATCGTACTGGCCCTGCCCCAGCTCTTCAGCATCATGATGCCGCTGGCCCTGTTCGTGGCCGCCCTGGTGGCGCTGAATCGTCTGCATACCGAGCAGGAGATCGTCGTCTGCTTCGCCGGCGGCATGAGTCGCTGGAGCGTCATTTCGCCGGCCATGCGCCTGGCGGTGTTCGCGGCGCTGATCTCGCTGATCTCGGGCCTGTGGCTGCAGCCCTGGAGCGCCCGCCAGATCCGCGAGACCGCCTTCGAGATCAAGACCGACGTCGCCTCCACCCTGGTCCAGCCGGGCCAGTTCACCGAGCCGGGCCCGGGCCTGACGGTCTACGCCCAGTCGATCGACCGCGACAACAAGATCCAGAACCTGTTCATCCACCAGGAAGGCCCCAACGGCGCGGCCTCGACCTATTCGTCGCGCGAGGCCGAGATCGCCACCCGCAAGGGCCAGCCGGTGCTGATCATGCGCCACGGCTCCAACCAGCAGTTCTCGCGCCAGGGCGTGCTGCAGTACACCTCGTTCGACGAGTACACCTTCGACCTGTCCAGCCTGTTCAAGACCGACGAGCTGCTGCACTACAAGATCGCCGACCGCTATCCGCACGAGCTGTTCTTCCCGGACATGACCCAGGAATGGGAGCAGCGGAACGCGGGCAAGATGCTGGCCGAGGGCCATTCGCGCTTCGCAGGTCCCCTCTACAACATCGCCCTGATGACCATGGCCCTGGCGGCCGTGCTGGGCGGCTCGTTCAGCCGCATGGGCTATGGCAAGCGGATCGCCGCCGTCGGCGCGGCGGCGGGCGTCGTGCGCATTGTCGGCTTCGGCGTTCAGGCCGCCTGCGAGGACAGCGCCTGGCTGAACCTCCTGCAGTACCTGGTGCCGCTGGCCGCCATGTGGTGGGGTTTCGCGCAGATCTTCCGCCAGAAGGTCTCGGCCTGCCGCAAGCCGAAGCCGATCGAGCCCTCCCCCGCCTGGACGGGAGCCGTCTGATGACCATGGGCATGCTGGAACGCTACGTCCTCAAGCGCACCATGAGCGCGCTGATCGGGGCCCTGGCGGTGCTGGGCGCGATGGTGATGCTGATCGCCTTCGTCGACATCGCCCGCAATGTCGGCACGCGGGCGGACGCGACCTTCTTCCAGCTGCTGTACCTGACCGTCCTGCAGGCTCCGGCCACCATCCTGGTGCTGGCGCCGTTCGTGTTCCTGTTCGGCACCATGTGGGCCTTCGTCGAACTGAACCGGCGCAGCGAGCTGATCGCCATGCGCGCGGCGGGCGTATCGGCCTGGCGTTTCATCATGCCCGCGGCCCTGTCGTCGTTCGTGATCGGGCTCCTGACCATCACCCTGCTCAACCCGCTGACGACGGCCATGACGGCCAAGTTCGAAAGCGAGCGCGACACCGTGATGAACGGCTACCTGAAGGAAACCCCCAAGGGCACCTGGCTGCGCCAGGGCGACGACAAGACCCAGATCGTCATCCGCGCCCGGGCCCGCGAGACGGTCGACGGCTCGGTACGCCTGAAGGGCGTGTCGCTGTTCGTCTACGCCCTGAACAGCAAGGGCGTCATGGACTTCACCCGCCGCATCGAGGCCAACGAGGCGCGGCTGGAGCCGGGCTTCTGGCGCCTGACCGGCGTGCGGGAAGCCACGCCCGGCGCCGGGGCCATCCGCTCCGACAGCCTGTCGATCCCGTCGAACCTGGACGACCGCACCGCGTCCGAGCGCTTCAACACCCCGTCGGCGGTGGCCCTGTGGCGCCTGCCGGCCACGATCCAGCGCACCGAGGACGCCGGCTTCTCGGCCGCGCCGTTCAAGCTGCGCCTGCAGCAGGACCTGGCCACGCCGCTGCTGTTCGCCGCCATGTCGGTGCTGGCCGCGGCCTTCTCGCTGCGCCTGATGCGCCTGGGCGGCCTGGCCGCTCTGGCCGGCTCGGGCGTGGCCCTGGGCTTCGGGTTCTTTTTCTTCAACGAGCTGTGCAGCACACTGGGCAAGGCCGACGTTCTGGCCCCGTTCATCGCCGCATGGACGCCGCCGACCGTCGCGCTTTTGGCGGGCTTCACTTTGCTTTGCTATACGGAAGATGGGTGAGTCATTGTTTGCAGGAATGACCATGACTGAAACGCGCGTCAGCGCCGCGTCCGTCTGCCGCAAGCTGCTGCTCAGCGGCGCGGCGTGGATGGCGTTCGCCTGCGCGGCCCACGCCCAGCAGAGCTTCGTGGATATACCGCCGACCCCGGTGGTCCCCGCCGCGCCTTCGGACGGCCTGGGCGACCAGGGCTACTATCTGGAATCGGACCTGCTGATCCGGGACGACAAGAACCAGATCATGACGGCCCAGGGCTCGGTGCAGGCGCGCTACCAGGGCCGCACCCTGCGCGCCGACCAGGTGATCTACGACGCCAAGACCGGCTCGGTGACCGCCGACGGCCACGTGCAGGTGCTCAATCCGGACGGCACGGCCGAGTTCGCCGACCACATGGAGGTCGACAAGGACTTCAAGGCCGGCTTCGCCCAGAACTTCGCCGCCCGCCTGGACCAGAACATCAAGCTGGCCTCGGTCACGGCCGTGCGTCGCAACCAGAACATCCAGGAACTGAACAAGGCGATCTACACGCCCTGCGAAGTCTGCGCCGAGAAGCCCCGCCCGACCTGGTCGGTCACGGCCGACAAGATCGTGCAGGATAAGCAGAAGCAGCTGGTCTACTACAAGAACGCCGTCATCCACCTGTGGGGCGCGCCGATCCTGTACATGCCGCTGTTCTGGCATCCCGATCCGTCGGCCAAGCGCAGTTCGGGCTTCCTGGCGCCCAAGATCGACTTTTCCAGGGGCCGGGGCATCTCGTACAATCAGCCCTATCTGTACGTGATCTCGCCGTCATCGGACGTCATCGTCTCACCGCAAATCAACAGTCAGGTAAACCCGTTCCTGAACGTGAACTACCGCAAGCGCTTCTACTCGGGGATTATCGAGGCGCGCGGCGGCCTTACGTACGACAAGGACTTCGATATCAGGGGCAACCGGTTCGGCAAAGCGACCGCTCGCAGCTACATTCTGGCCCACGGCAAGTTCGACATCGACGCCAAGTGGAAATGGGGCTTCGCGGCGGAGCGAGTCTCGGACGCCCTATTGTTCGACAAGTATAAGGTCAACAGCGTCTACCAACAGCGCGGTCTGTTCACGAGCGACGACCATCGCCTGGTCTCTCAGCTTTACGCCACGCGCCAGGATGCGCGGTCGTGGTTCTCGGTCTCGGCCGTCTCGGTCCAGGGCCTGCGCGTCGTCGGCATCAACCCGACGACCAGGTTCGCCAACGCCTTCGAGAACAGCGGCGCCTTCCCCCTGATCGGCCCGCTGGTCGAGGCCCGTTGGGAACCGGACAGCCCGATCCTGGGCGGCCGCCTGCGCCTCCAGGGCACGGGCGTCATGCTGAACCGCTCGGAATCGCAGTACGGCGAAGCCCCCTACTTCCTGCCCACCTACAAGGGCCAGGACGGGGTCGACTCCAGCCGCGCCAGCTTCAAGGCCGACTGGCGCACCAGCAAGATCGTCGGCAACGGCCTGAAGATCTCGCCGTTCGCCCAGGCCCGCGGCGACGCCTATTCGATCAAGACCTATGTCTCGCCCGCCGCCGCCGCACTGGGCGACGACGACAAGAACACCTATACCCGCGCCCTGGGCGTGGGCGGCGTCGACTTCAGCCTGCCCTTCTTCAAGCCGCTGAAGAACGGCGGCAACGTCGTACTGGAACCCCTGGCCCAGGTCGCCGCCGGCTCGAACAGCTCGCGCGTGCCGACCGTCGTCGCCCGCAACGGGACGACGACCTATCTCTACAACGAGGACAGCGCGACGCTGGAGTTCGACGAGACCAACCTGTTCTCGGCCAACAAGTCGCCGGGCTTCGACCTCTATGAGGGCGGCCAGCGCCTGAACGTCGGCGGCCGCGCCACCTACAACCTCCCGAACGGCACGGGCGGCAGCATCCTGGTCGGCCGCAGCTTCCGCTCGGAGTTCGACCCGCTGCTGCCGGCGCGCACGGGCCTGCAGAACAAGTCGTCGGACTGGATCGTGACCGCGACGGTCACGCCGGTGCGCGGCATCACGGGCTTCGTCCGCACGCGCCTTGACGCCGAAACCCAGGAGATCCACCGGATCGAAACGGGCGTGGACGCCTACACCAACCGCGGCTGGGGCTCGATCCGCTATCTGAAGGACGAGATCGACTCGAACGGCTCGCGCCAGGAAAGCTTCGAAGCCCGTGGCGAAGTTAAGCTGACCAAGAAATTCTCGCTGACCACCTTCGGCCAGCGCGACATGGTGCGGAACGTGTGGCGTCGCCGCGATGTCGGCGTAGCCTTTCAGGACGACTGCATTCGGATCGACGTGATCTACCAACAGCAGGATCGCTACGCTTCGACGGCGAGCGGTCTGCGGCTGCAGCCTGACCGTACGATCGTGTTCCGCCTAACGCTCGCCACATTGGGCGATACAGGGTACTGAGTGACCGCGCCTGGGGGGCGTGCGGGGCCAACCCGCATGTCAGACAGGCGTGTCTTGGGGGCGACGGCCGAAAGGAAAACGCCGGATCGGCGATCGCCGCCCCCGAAAACATGATAATCGACCGCGCTCCCGAGCGGGGCGGACTGGGCCTAAAGGAACGACACTATCCATGCGGTCTGCGCGTAGCGTGACGACTTTCGCGGCCGGCGCCGCGTCCATTCTCGCCCTGACCGTGGCGAGCCTCGGCGCGCCCGCCGTCGCCCAGACCCAGGAGGCGCCGCCGCCCCAGGTCGACGCCCCGCCGGCCGCCGCGCCGGCCGCCGCGACCAAGCCGGCTGCGCCGCAGCCGCTGCAGGAAAGCGTCGCCGCCGTCATCAACGACGAGATCGTCTCCAGCTACGACCTGATGCAGCGCATGCGCCTGCTGATGGCGACGTCGGGCATGCAGCCGACCCAGGAGAACCTGCCGCAGATCGAGCAGGAAGCCCTGCGCTCGCTGGTCGATGAGCACCTGCAGATGCAGGAGCTGCGCCGCGTCGAGAAGCAGCAGAAGATCACGATCATCTCGACCGACAAGGAAGTCGACGAGCAGATCGCCGACATCGCCCAGTCCAACAAGATGAGCGCCGGGCAATTGAAGCAGTCGCTGGTGCAGCAAGGCATCGGCCTGGACACCTGGCGCGCCCAGCTGCGCGCTGATTCGAGCTGGCAATCCTGGATCCAGGGGCGCTACGGCTCGCGCCTGCGCATCGGCGAAGACCAGATCAAGGCTTATCAGCGCCGCCTGGCCGAGTCGGCCGCCAAGCCGCAGTACCAGCTGAGCGAAGTCTTCCTGGACGCCAGCCGCGTGGGCGGCATGGAAGTCGCCATGAACGGCGCCAGCCAGTTGATCAACCAGATGCAACAGGGTGCGCCGTTCGCGGCCGTGGCCCGCCAGTTCTCCGGTTCGGCCACCGCGGCCAACGGCGGCGACATCGGCTGGGTCAGCCAAGGCGAGATGCCGGCCGAGGTCGACGCCGCGGTGGAACAGCTGCGCCCCGGCCAGCTGTCCAAGCCCATCCAGGTCAAGGACGGCGTCTACATCATCTACCTGCGCGACAAGCGCGCCGGCTCCAAGACCGCGATCGTCGACCTCAAGCAGGTCGCCGCGCCGCTGGCCGCCGGCGCCACCCAGGCGCAGGTCGATGCGGCGACCAAGCTGCTGACCGACCTGAAGCCCAAGATCACCAGCTGCCAGACGCTGGAAAGCGCCGCCGGCAAGGTCGACGGCCTGGTCGCCGGCGACCTGGGCGAGGCCGAGATCACCGACCTGGCGCCCGCCTTCCAGGAGGCGGCCAACAAGCTGGACGTCGGCCAGATCTCGAACCCGATCCGCACCGACGCCGGCATGCACCTGATCGCCGTCTGCGGTAAGCGCCAGGGCGGCGCCAACGCCCCGTCGCACGACCAGATCGAGAACCGCCTGCGCGGCCAGCAACTGGCGCTGATCGCCAAGCGCTATCTGCGCGACCTGCGCAACCAGGCCACCATCGAGACCCGATAGGCCGCCCCGGTGACGCGGCCCCTCGCTCTCAGCGCCGGTGATCCCGCCGGCGTCGGCGCGGAGATCATCGCCAAGGCTTGGGCTGCGCTGCGCCACGACGGCCCCTCCTTCGTCGTGGTCGGCGACGCCCAGCTGCTGGCCTCGGCCGGCGGCGGGGTGAAGGTCCGCGCCGTGACCCGGCCGCAGGACGTGGCGGGCGTCTTTCCCGACGCCCTGCCGGTCATCGACATCCCCCTGCTCTCCCCGGTCGTCGCCGGCCAGCCGTCGCCGGCCTATGCGCCGCAGGTGATCCGCTGGATCGAGACCGGCGTGGGCCTGGCCCTGTCGGGCGCCGTCTCCGGCCTGGTCACCGCCCCGATCGCCAAGGCGCCGCTTTACGAAGCCGGCTTTAAGTTTCCCGGCCATACCGAGTTCCTGGCCGAACTGACCGCCGCCGAGCGCTTCGAGGGCGCGCGGGGTCCGGTGATGATGCTGGCCGCCGCCGACCTGCGCGCCACTCTGGTCACCATCCACACCAGCATCGCCAAGGTCCCAACCGCCCTGGACGTCGAGAGCATCGTCAACAGCGGCCTCGTCACCGCCCAAGCCCTGCGCCGCGACTTCGGCGTCAGCCAGCCCCGCCTGGCCATCGCCGCCCTGAACCCGCACGCCGGCGAAGGTGGAGCGCTGGGTCGCGAGGAGATCGAGATCATCGCCCCGGCCGTGCGCGCCTTGCAGGACCTGGGGGTCGACTGCTTCGGCCCCGCGCCGGCCGACACCCTGTTCCACCCGGAAGCCCGCGTCCGCTACGACGGGGTGCTGTGCATGTATCACGACCAGGCCCTGATCCCGGTCAAGATGCTGGATTTCTGGGGCGGGGTGAACATCACCCTGGGCTTGCCGATCGTGCGCACCTCGCCCGACCACGGCACGGGCTTCGACATCGCTGGACGCGGCATTGCTCGTCCCGATAGCCTGATCGCCGCCATCAAGCTGGCGGCCGACATCGCCGCCCGTCGCGGCGCCTGAGAGACAAGACCATGAGCCTGGCCGACCTGCCGCCCCTGCGCGAGGCCCTGGAGCGCCACGACCTGATGGCGCGCAAGAGCTTTGGCCAGCACTTCCTGCTGGACCTGAACATCACGCGCAAGATCGCCCGCCTGGCTGACGTCCATGAGGGCGATACCGTGGTCGAGGTCGGTCCCGGCCCCGGCGGCCTGACCCGCGCCCTGCTCGAAACCGGCGCCCGCGTCGTGGCCATCGAGAAGGACAGCCGCTTCCTGCCCCTGCTGGCCGAGCTGTCCGAGGCCGCCGACGGTCGCCTGGAGCTAGTTGAAGGCGACGCCCTGAAGGTCGACGGCGCCAAGGCCGCCGGCGGCGTCCCCGCGCACGTGGTTTCCAACCTCCCCTACAATGTCGGCACCCAGTTGCTGATCAACTGGCTGACGGGCCCGTTCAAGCCGCTGTCGATGACCCTGATGTTCCAGAAGGAAGTCGCCGACCGCATCGTCGCCGCCGCGGACGACGACGCCTATGGCCGCCTGGCCGTGATCTCCCAGGTGCTGTGCGACGCCAGGACGGTCATGGACCTGCCGGCCAAGGCCTTCACGCCGCCGCCGAAAGTCGCCTCGGCCGTCGTGCGCCTGGTCCCCAAGGCCGATCCGCCGCCCGCCGACGTCATCGCCGCCCTGGAACGCGTCACCGCCGCCGCCTTCGGCCAGCGCCGCAAGATGCTGCGGTCGAGCCTGAAAGCGCTGGGCGGCGGCGAGCTGTGCGAGAAAGCCGGGATCAGCCCCGACGCCCGCGCCGAGGTCGTCGACCTGGCCGGGTTCCTGGCGCTGGCGCGGGCGACGCTGGACTGATGTCGAACCGCTACGGCCTGTCGATCAGAACCGCCCAGGTCGGCGACGCGGACGGCTTGGCGGAATTGCTGTCGAAGGTCGGCGTGACGGTCCCCAAGGATCGCCTCGCACAACGCCTGGCCTCCATGCTGGATCAACCCGGCGCCCTGCTCATCGCCGACGAATGGGGACCGCCCTCCGGTGTCATCGCCGTGCACTGGCATGCCATGCTGACGGCCGATCTGAAGATCGGCGCGATCTCCACCCTCTTCGTCGATCCCGAGCGGCGTCGGAACGGCATCGCCCGCCTGCTGCTGAAGTCCGCCGCGCAGGCCGCGCGGTCGGCGGGATGCGGCGAACTGCTCGTGGAAACGCCCGGGGCGGCGGATGATCTACGCGCCTTCTGCCTGGCCACAGGCTTCGAGCAGAGCGGCGAAACCTTCGCCCGCGCCCTGCGCAAGCGCGCCTAAGCGGGCAAGCCAAGCTTCAGCTTAGGTTCATCTACGTCCAGTCTACCCTCCGGTTGAGCTCGTCGCTCGACGGGGAGAAAGCCATGGCCGTTCGCCTGATCCTGGCCTGCGTGATGCTGTTCCTGGCCGCGTTCGCGGTGATGGCGGGCGAGCGCGGCGGCGTCCCGTCGGCCTTCGCGACCGACGGGACGCATCACGTCTATGTCCGGGTGTCGATCAACGACGCCAAGCCGGTCTGGATGCTGCTGGACACCGGCGCCTCGCCCTCGACCATCGATCGCGACTATGCCCGCTCGATCGGGCTGACGCTGGGCCGTGAACGCAACATCGGCAAGGGCGTCGGCGGCGACGCCATCCCCATCGCCAAGACCTCGGTCGCCCAGCTGCGGATCGGCGCGACCCGTCGCGACAAGGTCGCCTTCGAGGCCATGCCGTTCAGGTACACCGCGCCGGATGGCGAGACGGCGGTCGGGGTGATCGGCCGCAGCGCCCTGACCGGCCGCACCCTGGTCCTGGACTATCCGGCGTCTAGCCCGCCTCGAACGCCTCGATGATCGGGCACGGGCCGGTGTCGGACGCCGCGCAGGCGCCGGCAAGCTTGGCCAGCGACGCTCGCGCCGCCTGCAACTCGGCGATCTTCTCGTCCAGGGCCGTGATCCGCTGGACCGCCAGCGCCCTGGCCCGCGCGCGGTCCTGGCCAGCGTCCAGCTCCAGCAGCTCGCCGATCTGCTCCAGGGTGAAGCCGGCGCCTTGCGCCTGGCGGATGAACTTCAGTCGCCGCACGTCCTCGCCGCCATAGCGCCGGATCCCGCCCGAGGTCGCCGAACCGCCGGACTTGTCGGGCGTTCGAAGCAGTCCGCGACGCTGATAGTAACGCACCGTCTCCACGCCGACGCCGCCCTCGCGGGCCAGGTTCGCGATTGTGCCGGCCATGCCTTGACTCCGTACCATAGTACGGAAGCTACATGGGGCGGGAACGGTCGCCAGCCAAGGAGTGAAGCGATGAGTCCCGTGAAGAAAGCCGTGCTGTACCGCATGGTCATGCCCGAGCACCTGTGCCCGTCCGGCCTGAAGGCGCTGCACCTGTTGAACGCCAAGGGCTATGCGGTCGAGGACCATTGGCTGAAGACCCGCGCCGAGACCGACGCCTTCAAGGCCCAGCACGGCGTCGCAACCACGCCCCAGGTCTTCATCGACGGCCAGCGCATCGGCGGCTACAGCGACCTGCGCCTGCACTTTGGCGCGCGCGATCCCAAGGCCCGGACCTACAAGCCGGTGATCGCCGTCTTCGCCGTGGCCGCGCTGATGGCCCTGGCGGCCTCCCAGGCCGCCTTCCACACGCCGTTGACGGTCCAGGCCGCCGAGTGGTTCGTGGCCTTCTCCATGAGCCTCCTGGCCATGCTGAAGCTGCGCGACGTCGAGACCTTCTCGACCATGTTCCTGAACTACGACCTCTTGGCCCGCCGCTGGGTTCCGTATGGCTACATCTATCCGTTCGCCGAGCTGGCGGCCGGCGTGCTGATGGCGGCGGGCGTCCTGACCTGGTTCGCCGCGCCCCTGGGACTCGTCATCGGCGGCATCGGGGCGGTGTCGGTGTTCAAGGCGGTCTATGTCGACAAGCGCGACCTCAAATGCGCCTGCGTCGGCGGCGACACCAACGTGCCGCTGGGTTTCGTGTCCCTGACCGAGAACCTTTTCATGGTCGCCATGGGCCTGTGGATGTTGGCTGGCCGACACGCCTAACCCCTTGCGTGAAAGGCTATTGACGCTAAGCCTCGCGCTCTCCAGCCTAACCAAGGGCTGAGCGGGGCGAACGTGACCACCACTAGTGCGGCCAAGGCGCCCTCGACGGTCGCCCGACGCCTTCTTTTCATGGCCTTGACCCTGGCCGCGCCGGCGATCCTGCTGATGGGCGCGCTGGTGGCCATGCAGTATGGCGAGGGCCAGCGGCGGTTCTCGACCCAGCTGGTGGCCATGACCCGCGCCCTGTCCCTGGCCACCGATCGTCAGATCGGCCAGGGCCAGAGCGTGCTGCAGGGCCTGGCCGTCTCGCCCGCCCTGGCCCAGGGCGACCTCGACACCTTCGAGAAACAGGCCCGCGAGGCCGTGAAGGGCCGCGAGGGCTGGATCGTGCTGATGACCATGGATCGTCAGCTGATCAACACCCGCATCCCGCCCGGTCAGCCGACCCCATACGCGCCGGTCACCCCGCAGTCCTGGGCCGAGATGACTACGGGCAAGTCCAATGTCAGCAACCTGATCCCGCGCCACGGGCTCAGCCCGCTGATCGGCACGAACGTGCCGGTGCTGGTGCGAGGCAAGCTGCTGGTGCTGGCCTACATGCAGCATCCGGCCGCCTTCCACGCCCTGATGACCGGCCAGGCCTTCCCCGACACCTGGACCGCCAGCATCGTCGACCGCAACGCCGCCCTGGTGGCCCGCTCACGCGACCAGGAGAAGATGCTGGGCAAGCACGCCAGCCTCGACATGCGCAAGGCCATGGCCCGCGCCAATGACGGCGTCGTGCGCACCCACACCCTGGACGGCGTCCAGACCCTGTCGGCCTTCAGCCGCTCGCCCACCTATGGCTGGACCTTCATTGTCGGCGTGCCGCGCGAGGAGCTGAACCGCGCCGTTCTGAACTCGCTGGGTCCCGCCGTCGCCGGCGCGGCCCTGCTGATCGCCCTGGGCGTCACGGCCGCCCTGGCCTTCGCCCGTCCCATCTCGCGCGACGTGCGCGGCCTGGTCGCCGAGGCCGAGGCCCTGGCCGCCGGCGCGCCGCTGGACCCCGCCCCCTCGCACCTGCAGGAGATCGCCGAGGTGCGCGGCTCGCTGCAGGCCGCCGCCGACATCCTGCGCGCCCGCGAGGAAGAAGCCCAGGAGGCGGCCGACCGCCAGCAGCTGATGATCAACGAGCTGAACCATCGGGTGAAGAACACGCTGGTGGTCGTCCAGTCCCTGGCCCGCCACAGCCTGCGCGAGGGCGGCCCGCAAGGCCTGGCCCAGTTCAACGACCGCATCTACGCCCTGGCCCAGGCTCACGACCTCCTGACCCGCCGCAGCTGGGAAGGCGCCGACCTGGGCGAGTTGCTGGCCGAGGCGCTGCAGCCCTATTCCACCCAGGTCGGCCTGGACGGTCCGCCCGTCCCCCTCGCGCCCAACGCCGCCGTGGCCCTGGCGATGATCTTCCACGAACTGGCGACCAACGCCTCCAAGTACGGCGCCCTGTCCCAGGAGACCGGACGGGTCACCGTCGACTGGCGCCTGGACGGCCGCACCAAGCTGATCATCGAATGGAAGGAGCGTGGCGGCCCGGCCGTGGCGCCGCCCACCCGCACGGGCTTCGGCTCGCGTCTGATCGCCTCCAGCCTGAAGGGCGACCTGGCCGGCGCGGCCGACTTCGACTACGCGCCCGAGGGCCTGACCTGCACCCTGGCGATCTTGGCCCCCGCGCGCGGCGCCGCCTGAGCGGGCGGAGCCAAGACCGATCGTCGCAGCGCCCCCTTGTCGCCTTGGCGAGGCCACGAAGCATCTGCAATAGCTCCATCAGCGTCGCGGAGCGTGGCAGCCGAAGGTGTAAGCGGCTTCGGCGCCCGCCACGCTCCACTCTTTTGAATAGCGAGCCTGTCCATGGACAGGCTCTGCGGGGATTTGCGTGATGGACCTGACCTTCCTGATCGGAGCCATTCTGGGCTCGGGCCTGTTCATCGTATTCGGCCGGCCGCCGGCCGAGAAGCTGATCGCCTATGTTCAGGAACGCATGCGCGGCGAATAGCCGGCGCGGGAACTAACGGGACCATTCGGGACTTGATTGGGCAAGGCCGCGCAGGGCGGCCGATCGCTCATGGAGTCCTACGATGTCCATTCTCGCCTGGCTTCTTCTGGGCCTGATCGCCGGCTTCATCGCCAGCAAGCTCGTCAACCGTTCCGGCAGCGGCGTCCTGCTGGATATCGTACTCGGCATCGTCGGCGCGTTCGTCGGCGGCTGGCTGTTCAACCAGTTCGGCAGCGCCGGCGTGTCCGGCCTCAACCTCTACAGCCTGCTGGTGGCCACCATCGGCGCCGTCGTCATCCTGGCGCTGTACCATCTGATCTTCGGCCGTCGCGCGCTTTAAGCGCCGAGGGTCCGTCCTCGCCCTTCGACAGGCTCAGGGTGAGGACGACTGGAGCGCGGCGCTAGAAAACCTCATCCTGAGCTTGTCGAAGGACGAGGTTTTCGGTCCCGCTGCGCCTCAGATATCTTCCTTCAGGAGGTCGCCCACCAGGTTTCCGATCCACGGGTTGCGAGCCCGCTTCAGGCGTTCGGCGTGGTAGATGTGGGCCAGGTCCGCGTAGGCGCGGTCGAAATCATCATTGAGAATGACGTAGTCGAACTGCTCCCAGGCGGCGACCTCGTCCTTGGCGCGAGACAGGCGGCGGTGGATCACCTCCTCGCTGTCCTGGCTGCGCGCATGCAGGCGGCGGCTCATCTCGGCCAGAGACGGCGGTAGGATGTAGACCAGCACGCTGTCTTGCCGGGCCTGGGCATGCACCTTCATGGCGCCCTGGAAGTCGATGTCGAACAATGCGCTCTCGCCCCGCTCCAGCGCGGCCATGATCGGCGGCTTGGGGCTGCCGTAGAAGTTCCCGTAGACCTCGGCCCACTCCAAGAAGGCGTTCTGGTCGATCATCTCCTGGAACGCGTCGCGCGTCGTGAAGTGATAGTCGCGGCCGTGATGCTCGCCCGGACGCGGCTCGCGCGTCGTGTAGCTGATCGACAGGTGCAGGTCGTTGTGGTCGGCCACCAGGCGGCGGGTCAGCGAGGTCTTGCCGACGCCCGAGGGGGCGACGACCATCAGCAGAAGACCGCGATGGGGATGATGGGGCTTATTCAACGTTCTGGACCTGCTCGCGGAACTGCTCGATCACGGCCTTCAGCTCCAGACCGATCGCGGTCAGGGCTGTCAAGGCCGATTTCGAGCAGAGGGTATTGGATTCTCGCATGAATTCCTGGGAGAGGAAGTCGAGCCGACGGCCCGACGCGCCCTCGCCCGACAGCAGACCGCGCGCGGCCACGACGTGGCTGGCCAGGCGGTCGAGCTCCTCGCGCACATCGGCCTTCACGGCCTGGGCGGCCGCTTCCTGGATGATGCGCTCCTCGCTGGCGGCGTCGCCGACCAGCTCGGCCATGCGACGGGCGAAGCGTTCCTTCAGCACGGCCGGCTGGCCGGCGGCCTCGCGCTCGGCGTCGGCGGTCAGGGCCTCGATACGGTCAACCAGGCCGTTCAGGACGGGATCGAGGGCCGCGCCCTCCTCCATCCGAGCGGTCTTCAGGCCATCCAGCGCCTGGCCGATCGAGGCGGCCATGGCGGCCTCGACGGCGGCGCGGGTCTCGGCGTCGTCCTCGTCCTCGCGGGCTTCGATGACGCCCTTCAGGGCCAGCAGGCCGTCCAGGGTCGGCTTGGCGACCATGCCGGTCGCGACATAGGGGTCGCCGGCCCGCAGGTAACGCTCCAGGGTCGCGACATTGACCTGGGTTTCACCGGAGGTCTCGGCGCGCTTGGCCTGGACGTTGACGGTCAACTGGCCGCGCTGAAAGCGGCCTTGCGAGCCTTCACGCGCCGCGCGCTCCAGGCTCTCGAAGCCGGGCGGACCGCGAAAACGGGTCTCGAGGTTGCGGCCGTTGACGCTGCGCGCCTCGACCGCCCAGGTCCAGGCCCCGTGGGCGCCCTCGACCCGGGCGAAGCCCGTCATCCCCGAGATCGGCATGGCCCTAGTTCCCCGCCGGCTTGGCCGGGACCAGGGGGACGTCGTCGTCCGCGCGGTCGCGTTCGATCTGGCGCCACTTGGCCACGTTGGCGTTGTGCTGCTCAAGCGTCGAGGCGAACACGTGGCCGCCCGTGCCGTCGGCGACGAAATAGAGGTCGTTGGTCTTGGCCGGGTTCAGGGCCGCCGCCAGGGCCGCACGGCCCGGATTGGCGATCGGCGTCGGCGGCAGGCCGGTGATCTTGTAGGTGTTGTAGGGCGTGAACGCGTCCAGTTCCGAGCGGCGGAGGCCACGGCCCAGCGGGCGACCGCGCGTGATGCCGTAGATCACGGTCGGGTCGGTATCCAGGCGCATGCCGGTGCGCAGGCGGTTGACGAACACGGCCGCCACCCGCGGGCGCTCGCCCTTCACGCCCGTCTCCTTCTCGACGATCGAGGCCATGATCACGGCCTCTTCCTTCGACTGATACGGCAGGCCGGACTGGCGGGTGGCCCACAGCTTGTTCAGCAGGATGTCGCGGTCGTCCATCATGCGCTTGAGCACGGCGGCGCGATCTTCCCCGCGCTGGACCTCGTAGGTCTCGGGCAGGATGGCGCCTTCGGGCGGGGTCGCGGCGCTGCCGACCAGGACGTCCGAAGCGCTGAGAATGTCCATGACCATGTCCGAGGTGCGCCCCTCGGGGATAGTGATCCAGTGGCGCACGATGCGCCCCTTGCGGATGGCGTCCAGCACCTGGGCCATCGAGGCGCGGTCGGCGAACTCGTACTCGCCCGCTTTCAGCGCGCGGGCCGCGCCCGTCAGCTTGGCGGCGGTCATGAAGATCGATTCCGAGCGGATCACGCCGCCCTGCTCCAGCGCCGCGGCGATCTCGGGCAGGCTGGCGCCCTTGCGCAGGATGACGGTCGTCTTGTCGCCGGTCTTCTCGGCCGGGCCGGGACCGTTATAGACGAAGGCCGCCCCCAGGATGGCGACCATCCCGATGACGACCAGGGTCGTAAAGGCGCCGAACAGGGCGCGGATCAGCCGCCGCCCCACCGAGACGGTCTCCCGACGCGAGCTCTTGGCCCTCCCCTTCAAGGAAGAGCTGGTGGGCGCTTTGCGGGGGGGCGACGGCTTTTTGCTCACGAGACCTTCTTGAACACGACGGTGGCGTTGGTGCCGCCAAAGCCGAAGCTGTTGGACACGGCCACGTCGATCTTCATCGGCACGGCCTTGTTCGGCGCCAGGTTCATGGCGACGTTCACGTCCGGATTGTCGAGGTTGATCGTCGGCGGGGCGATCTGGTCGCGGATCGCCAGGATCGAGAAGATCCCTTCGATCGCGCCGGCGGCGCCCAGCAGGTGGCCGGTCATCGACTTGGTCGACGACATGACGACGTTCTTGGCGTGGTCGCCCAGGAAGCGCTCGACGGCGCCGGCTTCCAGGCCGTCGGCCATGGTCGAGGTGCCGTGGGCGTTGACGTAGTCGATGTCTTCAGGCTTCAGGCCCGCGTCCTTCATCGCCGCCGCCAGGGCGCGGCCGCCGCCTTCGCCGTCTTCCGACGGGGCGGTGATGTGGTGAGCGTCGCCCGACAGGCCATAGCCGACCACTTCGGCGTAGATCTTGGCGCCGCGGGCCTTGGCGTGCTCGTACTCTTCCAGGACCAGGGCGCCGGCGCCCTCGCCCATCACGAAGCCGTCGCGATCCTTGTCATACGGCCGCGAGGCCTTTTCCGGGGTGTCGTTCCACTCGGTGGAGACGGCGCGGCAGGCGATGAACCCTGCGATGCCGACCTTGCAGACGGCCGCTTCGGCGCCGCCGGCCACCATCACGTCGGCGTCGCCGTACTTGATCAGGCGCATGGCGTCGCCGATGGCGTGGGCGCCCGTGGCGCAGGCCGTCACGACCGCGTGGTTGGGACCCTTGAAGCCGTACTTGATCGAGACCTGGCCCGAGATCAGGTTGATCAGGGCCGAGGAGATGAAGAACGGGCTGACGCGACGGGGGCCCTTGGCCTCAAGCTCCAGCGCGGTGTCGGCGATCGTCGACAGGCCGCCGATGCCCGAACCCAGAATGACGCCCGTGCGCCACTTGTCCTCGTCGGTCTCGGGAACCCAGCCCGAATCCTTGATGGCTTCGTCCGCGGCGGCGATGCCGTAGAGAATGAAATCGTCCACGCGTTTCTGGTCGCGCGGGCTCATGGTCTGGTCGGGATCGAAGCTGCCCTCGACGTCCGGGCCGCCGCCGCCGCGTCCATCGACCCGCGGAACCTCGCAGGCGACCTTGCAGGCATAGTCGGTCGGATCGAAGGCCGTGATGCGGTTGGCGCCGGACTTGCCGGCCAGAATGTTCTTCCAGGTAACGTCAACGCCCTGGCCCAGAGGGGTCAGCAGGCCGATACCCGTGACGACGACTCTACGCATGGATCACTCCCAAACCTTCGATGCGGGACGCGGGATGTGGGGAGGACCCCGAACCTACGCCACTCGCGAATCCCCATTCCTGGAGATTCTGGGCCTCAAACGAAAACCGCCGCGCGCACGATGGCAAGAGCCCGTGCGACGCGGCGGCAGGTCCGACTAGCGAACTCGAACCTAATTAGGCGGTCTTTTCCGTGATGAACTTCACGGCGTCGCCAACCGTTTGGATGTGCTCGGCGGCGTCGTCCGGAATTTCGATGTCGAACTCTTCTTCGAACGCCATCACCAGCTCGACGTTGTCGAGGCTGTCGGCGCCCAGGTCGTCGATGAAGGAAGCCTTCTCGGTGACCTTCTCGGGATCGGCATCCAGGTGTTCGATGACGATCTTACGCACGCGCTCGAGAATGTCGGACATTCTGTTAGTCCCTCGTTGAGAAAATTTCGGCCCATGAACAGCGAGGGTCTAGCCGCGCTATTCGCAGGAATTGTCGGGCTCCGCCTATCACGTTCCTTTTCGGCTTGCTAGCGGCAGACCGAAGAAGGAACAGCGGTTCTAGATCATGGCCATGCCGCCGTTGACGTGCAAGGTCTGGCCGGTGACGTAACCGGCTTGGTCGCTGGCCAGGAAAACGCACGCGGCGGCGATATCGCTCCCCTCGCCCAGCTTGCCGGCGGGAATCGTCGACAGGATGCCGGCCTTCTGGGTTTCGTTCAGGGCGTCGGTCATCGGGCTGGCGATGAAGCCGGGGGCTACGCAATTGACCGTCACGCCACGGCTGGCCAGTTCCTGGGCCAAGGCCTTGGAAAAGCCGATCATGCCGGCCTTTGAGGCCGCGTAGTTGGTCTGGCCGGGGTTGCCGGTCACGCCCACCACCGAGGTGATGCCGATGATACGGCCGGCGCGGCGCTTCATCATGCCCTTGGCGGCCGCGCGGGCCAGGCGGAAATAGCCTTCCAGGTTCACCTTGATGACGGTGTCCCAGTCCTCGTCCTTCATGCGGACGATCAGGCCGTCGCGGGTGACGCCGGCATTGGCGATGACGATGTCCAGCGGGGCGCCGGCGGCTTCCTCGGCCTTGGCGACCAAGCCGTCGACGGCCTCGGCGTCCGAGAGATTCGCGGCCACGAACGAGACGCGCTCGCCGAACTGGGCCGCCAGGTCCTGCAGAGCTGATTCGCGGGTGCCCGAGAGCACGACGTGAGCGCCTTGCGCGTGCAAGGCCTTGGCGATGGCGCCGCCGATGCCGCCGGTGGCGCCGGTGACGAGAGCGGTCTTGCCGGTCAGATCGAACATTTGGGTTCTCTCCCAGTTGTCACCCCGACCGCAGAGCCGGGATCGCCGGAAACGCCGGCGCTTGTTGCGTTCCCGGCTCTGCGCGCTTCGCGCTTGACCGGGATGACAGTTTCTAAAGCGAGGCCGCGAAGGCTTCGAGATCAGCGGGCGTGTTCAGCGGGGTCGCCTCGGCGTCCGGGGCGATGCGCTTGGCCATGCCCGACAGCACCTTGCCGGCGCCGGCCTCGGCGAAACGCGTGACGCAGCCGTCTGCAGCCAGCCAAGTCATGCTCTCGCGCCAGCGGACGCGGCCGGTGACCTGCTCGACCAGCAGCTTGCGGATGACGTCCGGGTCGTGGACCGGGGCGGCGGTGATGTTGGCGACCAGCGGGGTGCGCGGCGCGATGATGGTGGTCTTGGCCAAAGCCTCGGCCATCTCGTCGGCGGCCGGCTGCATCAGCGGGCAGTGGAACGGCGCGGACACGTTCAGCGGAATCGCCCGCGCGCCCAGCTCCTTGGCCTTCTCGATGGCCTTGTCGACCGCGGCCTTGGCGCCCGAGATCACGACATTGCCGTTGTTGTTGTCGTTGGCCACGACGCAGACGCCGACTTCCGAACCGGCCAGGGCCGCGGCTTCGGCCAAAGCGAGATCGGTCTTCGGGCCGATGAGCGACGCCATGGCGCCCTCACCCACCGGCACGGCGCGCTGCATGGCCTGGCCGCGCAGCTTCAGCAGGCGCGCGGTGTCGGCCAGGCTGATGGCGCCGGCGGCCGCCAGGGCCGAGTACTCACCCAGGCTGTGACCGGCGACGAAGGCGGCGCGGTCGACGCCGACGCCGAATTCCTTCTCCAGGGTGCGGGTCACGGCCAGCGAGACGGCCATCAGGGCCGGCTGGGCGTTCTCGGTCAGGGTCAGGTCGCCTTCGGGACCTTCCTTCATCAGGGAAAACAGCTTCTGGCCCAGGGCGTCGTCGACCTCCTGGAACACCTCGCGGGCGCTGGCGAAGGCCTCGGCGAGATCGACGCCCATGCCGACCGACTGGCTGCCCTGGCCCGGGAAAATGAAGGCGATGCTCATGATGGCCCGCTCCGTCTTTTGTAGATTCAAGGGCCGGAGGGTTAGGGGAAAGCCCCCTCCCCGGCAAGTGCGACGGCGTTCTGCTAGCTGGACCTTGAGCTGTCTTGCTTTCCTGGCCGGGTGGTTCAAATCTGCTGCCGCGCCGGCTGCGGACCGCCGCTGGATGTTTGGAGTCCTCCCATGAAACGCCTGATCGCCGGCCTCGGCGCCGTCGCCCTGCTGACCGCTTCCCCCGCCCTGGCCGCCCTGAAGGTCGGCGACAAGGCCCCGGACTTCGACGCCAAGGCCGCCCTGGCCGGCAAGGACTTCGACTTCAAGCTGGCCAAGGCCCTGAAGAAGGGTCCGGTGGTGCTGTACTTCTTCCCCGCCGCCTACACCGCCGGCTGCACGGCCGAGGCCCACGAGTTCGCCGAAGCCACGCCCGAGTTCGAAAAGCTGGGCGCCACGGTGATCGGCGTCACGGCCGGCAATGTCGACCGCATCAAGGACTTCTCCAAGGAGCACTGCCGCGACAAGTTCGCGGTGGCCGCCGCCGACGCGACCCTGGTCAAGGAATATGACGTGGTGCTGTCGCAGAAGCCCGAGTGGTCGAACCGCACCTCGTACGTGATCGCCCCGAACGGCAAGATCCTGATGGCCTATACCGACGGCAACTTCGCCGGCCACGTCACCCAGACGATGGACGCGGTGAAGGCCTATAAGAAGAAGTAGCCAGGGTTTTCGGGTTTCAGCCAGCCGCGCGGGTTGAGGCTCGCGCGCGCTGGCGCTCATGATCGGCCATGACCGATCTCGCCCAAATCGAACTGGCCATTCGCGGCGTGACCGTCGGCGCCTTCGCCGCCACCGGCGTTTCCCTGGCGGCCAGTCGCAAGATGACGCCGACGCGCTGGGTTGGCGTGCTGGTGATGGTCTGCTCGATCGCCCACGTCGTCGAGAGCCATTTCTACTACACCGAAGGACGGCATTTCAGCCCGGTGACCTGGGCGCTGTCGGCGTCGGCGGCAGGCGTCTTCTGGCTGTTCTGCTCGGTGCTGTTCGAGGACGAGCCGCGCATTCCGCCCTGGCGCTACGCCATTCCCGGTGCGGCCTTCACCTTCTGGTTCATCGGCGCGGTTCTGCCGCCATCACCTGCCCGCGCCGCCGTCTGGTGGTCGTTCGCCGCCTATTCCGTGATCCTGCACATCCACATCCTGCTGATGGCCTGGCGCGGCTGGCGGATCGACCTGGTCGAGCGTCGCTGCCATCTGCGGGCGCCGATCGCGGCCGCCGCCACGGGCTACATGTTCGTCCAGACCCTGTGCGATTTCGGCTTCGGCCGTGGCCCGGTATTGCCCGGCATGGTCCAGACCGTGGCCCTGGCCGTCCTGGGCGTCGGCTCGGCCCTGGCCTTGCTGCGCGCCGAGCCGGTGCTGGTCCAGGCCGCGCCCGTCGCCGGGGAAGCCCCAGCGCCCAAACCCGCCGAGACCCTGGACCTCACGCCCGCCGATCGCCTGGTGCTGGCGCGCCTGGACAAG
This sequence comes from uncultured Caulobacterales bacterium, assembly GCA_903900155.1. Taxonomy (GTDB): domain Bacteria; phylum Pseudomonadota; class Alphaproteobacteria; order Caulobacterales; family Caulobacteraceae; genus Caulobacter. The sequence continues at coordinate 29,193 of CAIUMD010000086.1, forward strand.
GCGATGAACCAGAACGAGGTCTGGCGCGGCGAAGACCTTTCCATCGGCGCCCTGGCCGCCCTGGTCGGCGCGCCCGAGCACCGGCTGCGCAAGCTGATCAACGGCACGCTGGGCCACCGCAACTTCGCCGACTACGTCAACGGCCGGCGGATCGAGGCGGCCAAGGTCGCGCTGTCCGATCCGGAGCAGGCGCTGAAGTCGGTCTCGACCATCGCCTACGAGCTGGGCTTCGCCTCGCTGGGCCCGTTCAACCGCGCCTTTCGCGCCGCCACCGGCGTCACCCCGACGGCCTGGCGCCAGGACGTCACGCCGGCCCATCCGCATCTGCGGCTGATCGAAACCCGCGAAGGCGCGCCGAAAGGCGACAAGCGAGCCTGATTTCGCGATCGGCGAGACGCCTCGACGGCCGATCGCTTCCCTGGCGGCGTCTCTCAACGCCAGGAGCTTCCCATGCTCGACGCCCTCCTCCCCTTCGCCCGAAATTGGCTGGACGCCATGCAGGCCGACGTCACCCGCTATGTGATGTTTTCGGTCGGGGTCTGGCTGGCCTTGTGGGGGGTGCTGGCCATCCCGCTGGCCGGCCGCAAGATCCGCGACAGCCGTCCGCCCGCCCGCCAGCTGCTGGTCGAGTTCGCTGCGTCGATCCGCTCGATCATGGTGTTCTCGACCGTGGGCCTGGTGACCTTCGGCCTGTTCCGCGCCGGCTGGCTGCAAGGCCCCTATATCGCCAAGAGCTGGGGACCGGTCTGGTTCTGGACCAGCCTTGTGCTGATGATCCTCGCCCACGACGCCTGGTTCTACTGGACCCACCGGTTGATCCACGACCGCCGCCTGTTCCGGCGTTTCCACCGCCGGCATCACCGCTCGAACAATCCCTCGCCGTTCACCGCCTACAGCTTCGACCTAGGCGAGGCCTTCATCAACGGCGCGTTCGTGCCGCTGTGGATAATCCTGGTCCCGACCCAGTGGCCGGTGATCGGCCTGTTCATGCTGCATCAGATCGTGCGCAACACGATCGGCCATTCGGGCTACGAGCTGTTTCCCGCCCGCAAGGACGGCCGACCGCTGATCCCGTTCCTGACGACCGTGACCCATCACGACCTGCACCACGCGCAGGCCGGCTGGAACTACGGCCTCTATTTCACCTGGTGGGACAAGCTGATGGGCACCGAGCACCCGGACTATCTGAAGCGCTTCGCGGCGGTAACGGCCCGCAAGGACCACAAGCTGGAGGCTACCAGCCGACCTTCACCAGCTTGACCATGGCGCGGGCGTCCTGCAGCCGCCAGGCCTCGCGCTGGTTATTGACGCCCCGCACGCTGATGGTCAGTTCGGCGGGGATCTCGAACGGGCGCATGACACTGAGGTCAACGCCCTCCTCGCCCCGCGAACCGCCGCCGAAGGCGATCGAGCCGATCGGGCGGCCGTCCAGGGTCAAGGACGAGCGGATGTTGGCGCGCGCCACGGGGATCTTGCCCGGCACGGCGATGGCCTGGCTGGCGTCCATGTCCATCGAGACGCGCACATAGTTCGCGCGCGGCAGCAGGCCAAAGCCGAACATCTTCGACATCGACGAGCGCAGCCGGGCCTCGCTCTGGTTCCACGAAGCGCCCAGGGCCATCGACCGCTCGTCGACGCGGTCGGCGTCGGGCTTCTTGGTCAGTTTCAGGTCGAAGTCGTAGGTCGGGTTGTTCAGCATGCCCGACGACTTTACCGTCAGGGCGACCTTCTCGGTATCGGTCGACAGGTCCAGCGGCAGGGCGGCCGAATAGCCGGTGAAGCGGCCTTCATAGGCCGAGACCGAGGTGACGGGCTTCTGGACGAGCTCGGCATGCGCAGGCGCGGCCACGGCCAAGCCGACGGCGAGCGCGATCACGATGCGAGGTCCAATCCCCATGCCCGCCTGCTACCATAGGCATTCGCGGGGATGAAGAGCGCGCCGCGTCGAAAGTCCGACATTTCGCTTATGCCTGCCGGGGCGGCGCCCGCAGCTTGCGTTTGCGCGTCTTCTTCTGTAATAGCGCGCGTTCTCACGGAAGGCGGTCTTGCACGCACCCATCCGGGACCGGGGTTTTCCCCGCTCGGCGTGCCGGATCCATCGTGGTCGACGGACTTCCGTCGTCGACCGCGCCGCTTTCCACAACGGAAGAAGGAAAACATGGCGTTCTACGAACACGTGGTCATCGCGCGGCAGGACATCTCGCCGCAACAGGCCGAAGCTCTGAACGAGCAACTGAAGACCCTCATCGAAGAGAATGGCGGCCACATCGCCAAGATCGAGTACTGGGGCCTTCGCAACCTCACCTACCGCATCAAGAAGAACCGCAAGGGCCACTATTCCCTGCTCGCGATCGACGCCCCGGCGCCGGCCGTGAAGGAAATGGAGCGCCAGTTGCTGATCAATGAAGACGTCCTGCGCTTCATGACGATCCGCGTCGAAGAGCTGGACCTGGAACTGTCGCCGGTTCTGGCCCGTCGCGACCGTCCGGATCGCGCCGAACGCCCGCGCGAAGACTTCGCGCCCCAGGCTCAAGCGTAAGGGAGACTGAAGATCATGACCGATACGACTGCTCCCGAAGCCGGCGCCGCTCCGGCCGCCGCCGCTGGCGGCGCTCGCCGCCCGTTCTTTCGTCGCCGCAAGGTTTGCCCGTTCTCGGGCGCCAACGCGCCGAAGATCGACTACAAGGACGTGAAGCTGCTGCAGCGTTACGTCTCGGAGCGCGGCAAGATCGTCCCGTCGCGCATCACCGCGGTGTCGGCCAAGAAGCAACGCGAACTGGCCAAGGCCATCAAGCGCGCCCGCTTCCTGGCTCTGCTCCCCTACGTCGTGAAGTAAGGGAGACGCCACGATGAAAGTCATTCTGCTCGAACGCGTTGAAGGCACCGGCGTCCTGGGTGACGAAGTCACCGTGAAGGACGGCTTCGCCCGCAACTTCCTGCTGCCCCGCGGCAAGGCCCTGCGCGCCACCAAGGCGAACCTGGCCACCTTCGAAGCTCAGCGCGCTGAGATCGAAGCCCGCAACGTGAAGAACCGCGAATCGGCCGCCAAGAACGGCGAAGCGCTGGACGGCACGCAATACGTCCTGATCCGTCAGGCTGGCGAAAGCGGCCAGTTGTACGGTTCGGTCGCGGGCCGCGACGTCGCCGACGCCATCAAGGCCGAAGGCGGCAAGGTCGACCGCTCGATGGTCGTGCTGGACAAGCCGATCAAGACGCTGGGCGTCCACGAAGTGAAGGTGATCCTGCACGCCGAAGTGACCATCACGGTCACCCTGAACATCGCGCGCAGCCAAGACGAAGCCGAGCGCCAGGCGCGCGGCGAAAACGTGATCAACTCGCAATTTGAGGAAGATCGCGCGGCCGAAGCCGAAGCCGCCCAAGACATGGCGGAAGGCGGCGCCGGTTCGTTCGAAGGCGACCACTACGAAGCCTAATCCCGTCTGGGATCAGAGGTTTTATCGAGAAACGGCGCGGAGCAATCCGCGCCGTTTTTTTTCTGCACTTTGCTCCAGAAATGCTTAGCTTGTTCGCAGAAGTGTCAAATCCCATGTTCGCGATAGGGGTTGAACCCCTTCGGGGGCGTAGGGCCGAATGGCCGGCATCCCCGACAAAAATGAGAGGGGATATCTCATGCGTTACAGAAGCTTCCTGCTGGCCGCTGCTTCGCTGACGGCCTTCGCCGCCACGGCCCACGCCCAGACCGCCGCCCCCAATTCCGCCAATGGAGTTGGCGACGACAGCACCGACCTCGAAGAAATCATCGTCACCGGCACCCGCACCGCGGGCCGCTCGCGCCTGGACAGCCTCGCGCCGGTCGATGTCGTCACCGCCAAGACGCTGCAGCAACGCGGCAGCACCGAACTGGCCGCCGCCCTGGCCGCCACCGTGCCGTCGATCAACTTCCCCCGTCCGTCCAACACCGACGGCACCGACTCGGTTCGCCCGGCGGTGCTGCGCGGCCAAGGCCCCGACCAGACCCTGGTGCTGGTCAACGGCACGCGCCGCCACGCCACGGCGCTGGTCAACCTGAACGGCTCGGTGGGCCGTGGTTCGGCCGCCGTCGACCTGAACGCCATCCCGTCCGTCGCCCTGGACCGCATCGAAGTCCTGCGTGACGGCGCCGCCGCCCAGTACGGCTCGGACGCCATCGCCGGCGTCGTCAACCTGCGCCTGCGCGAAGCCGACCACGGCGGCGGCGTCACGGTCACGACCGGCAAGTACATCACCAGCTTCGACGGCCTTCAGACCGGCCAGAAGCAGAAGCGCCGCGACGGCGTGACCAAGACGGTCTCGGGCTGGCAGGGCCTGAAGCTGGGCTCGGACGGCTTCCTGACGCTGTCGGCCGAGTATGTCGACCGCGGCTTCACCAACCGCAGCGACACCGACACCCGCGTCACGCCCCAGCGCGTCACCTCGCGCTTCGGCGATCCCGAGGTCGAGCAGGTCAGCTTCTACGCCAACGCCGGCAAGCCGATCGGCGAGACGTGGCAAGCCTATGGCTGGTACGGCTATCAGCAGCGCGACGCCGAGGCCTCGGCGACCTATCGCCTGCCCACCGACGCCAGCCAGAACATCCCCAGCGTCTATCCCAACGGCTATCTGCCGCTGATCACGACCAATACCGAGGACGTCACCGCCGCCGTCGGCCTGCGCGGCGAACTGGCCGGCTGGAAGCTGGACACCAACCTGGTCTACGGCAAGAACGACCTCGACTTCGGGGTCAAGAACACCATCAACCCGTCGTATGGCGCGGGCTCGCCGACCAGCTTCAAGGCCGGCGGCCTGACCTATGACCAGGTGGTGTTCGGCCTGGACGCCAGCCAGGCGTTCGAAGTCGGCCTGGCCGGTCCGCTGAACGTGGCCTTCGGCGTCGAGGCCCGTCGCGAGACCTACAAGATCAACGCCGGCGAAGCGGCCTCGTACGCGCGCGGCACGGTGTCCCCTACCCTGTCGTTCGGCTCGCGCGGCTTCACCGGCTTCACGCCCAGCAACGCGGTCGACGTCGATCGTGACGCCGTCGGCGTCTATCTGGACCTGGAAGGCAAGCTGACCGAGAAGCTGACCGGCTCGGCCGCCGTCCGCTACGAGGACTATTCGGACTTCGGCGCCAATACGAGCTGGAAGCTGTCGGGCCGCTACGACTTTACCGGCAGCTTCGCCATCCGCGGCGCGGCCTCGACCGGCTTCCGGGCCCCCAGCCTGCAGCAGCAGTACTTCACCTCGACCTCGATCCTGTACATCAACCAGACGGTCGGCGGCGTGACGACGGCCGTGCCGTTCGAGACCGGCACCTATCCGTCGCTGAGCCCGGTCGGCACGGCCCTGGGCGGCAAGCCGCTGGAGCCGGAGAAGTCGAAGAACTTCTCGATCGGCGCGGTCTATCACAAGGGCGCCTTCGAGCTGACGGTCGACGCCTACCAGATCGATGTCGACAACCGCATCGTCCTGACCGAGACCCTGACGGGCAGCGCCACGGCGGCGGCGGGCACAAACGCCCGGGTGATCTTCGACCTGCTGGCGCCGTACGGCGCCTCGGCGGCTCGCTACTTCACCAATGGCGTCGACACCAAGACCAAGGGCGTCGACGTGGTGGCCCGCTACCGGATCGTCGACGACCAGGCCGGCACGTTCGACCTGACGGCCGCGGCCAACGTCAACGACTTCAACGTCCTGCGCACCCCATCCACGACCGTGCTGCCGACGCCGGTCACCCTGTTCGCGCGCCAGGCCACCCTGCGCTTCGAAAAGGGCACGCCGCGCAGCAAGGTCTCGCTGCAAGGCGACTGGAGCAAGGACCGGTGGGGCGCCACCCTGCGCACCACCTTCTACGGCGACGTCCTGTCGCCGGGGACCGCCGCCGACGGCAGCGGCGACTGGTACACGGGCAACCAGGGCATCGTGGACCTGGAAGGCCGCTACCGCTTCGGCGAGCACGCCACCATCTCGATCGGCGCGGACAACCTGTTCGATCAGTACCCCGCCCAGGTTCCGCCCAACCTGAACACTAGCGGCGGCAACCCGTTCTCCAGCTTCTCGCCGTTCGGCTTCAATGGCCGCTACCTCTACACTCGCCTGGCCATAAGCTGGTAGTTATCCACAAGCGATAGGTTTGCAAACGTTTGGGCGCGGAGAGCCATCTCCGCGCCCTCTTTCTGCTGCGTCAGAAGCGGACGCAAGCCGAAGATTGTGCACTTGCACGCTCCAATCTGAAGAGGAACATACACAGACCATCCTCAGGTCTGTGAGACCAACTGGGGACTGTTGCGAACTCGGGCAAGCCTTGCCTCCACCCCCACGCTAGTTTCCGCCGATGTCCCTCGTACCAGCGCTCGACCTGCTTCCCTCGGTCTCTCCCGAGCCCGTGATCAATGTGGCTCCGCACAACATGGAAGCCGAGCAGGCGCTGCTCGGGATCCTGCTGTACGACAACGCCGCCTATGAGCGCCTGACCGACAGCCTGCAGGCCCGCTGCTTCTACGAGCCCTTCCACCAGCGCCTGTTCCAGTCGATCGAGACCCACGTCCGCAAGGGTCAGCTGGCCGAGCCGATCCTGCTGTCGGACGAGTTCAAGAAGGACGCCGCGTTCGAGGAGCTGGGCGGCTTGCGCTACCTGGCCGACCTGGTCGACCGCGCCCCGCCGGCCGCCAATGCCGGCGACTATGCCCGCGTGATCTTCGACCTGTCGCTGCGTCGCGAGTTGATCCGCATCGGCGGCGACATCGCCACGACCGCCCACGGCGGCGGCGACAAGGACCAGGAAAAGAAGACCGCCCGCGACCAGATCGAGGCGGCCGAACAGCAGCTGTACAGCCTGGCCGAAAGCGGCACGGCCTCGTCGGGCTTCGTCTCGTTCGGCGACGCCCTGCGCGGCGCCGTCGAGATGACCGCCGAAGCCTACAGCCGCGACGGCGGCATGTCGGGCGTCTCGACCGACCTGATGGACCTGGACCAGAAGATCGGCGGCCTGCACCCCTCCGACTTGATCGTGCTGGCCGGTCGTCCGTCGATGGGTAAGACGGCTCTCGCGACCAACATCGCCTTCAACATCGCCAAGAAATACGCCTACGAGATCCAGCCGGACGGGACCAAGAAAACCGTTCAGGGCGGAGTCGTGGCCTTCTACTCGCTGGAAATGAGCGCCGAACAGCTGGCCCTGCGTATGCTGGCCGACGCCTCCGGCGTGTCGGGCGACAAGCTGCGCAAGGGCGAGATCGACGCTTCGGAGTTCGGGCGCGTCCGCGACGCCGCCATGGAACTGCAGGAAGCGCCCCTCTTCATCGACGCCACCGGCGGCATCTCGATCGCCAAGCTGACCGCCCGGGCCCGTCGCCTGAAGCGCCAGCACGGCCTGGACCTGATCGTCGTCGACTACCTGCAGCTGGTCACCGGCTCGGACCTGTCGTCCAACGCCAGCCGCGTGCAGGAAGTCTCGCAGATCACCATGGGTCTGAAGGCCCTGGCCAAGGAACTGGCCTGTCCGGTCATCGCCCTCTCGCAGCTGTCGCGTCAGGTCGAACAGCGCGACGACAAGCGGCCCCAGCTCTCCGACCTTCGGGAATCGGGCTCGATCGAACAGGACGCCGACATGGTGTGGTTCGTGTACCGCGAGGCCTATTACGTGGGCCGCGCCGAGCCGCGCGAAGGCACGCCCGAGCACCTGACCTGGCAGGAAGACATGGATCGCCTGCACGGCCTGGCCGAGGTGATCATCGCCAAGCAGCGTCACGGCCCCATCGGCACCGTGCGCCTGTCGTTCAACAGCGACACCACGCGCTTCGGCAACCTGGCCAAGGACCACTACTTCGCCCAGGCGCGGAACATCCCGTCGGACGAATAAGGCGGGTTTGACGAACCGGGACTCATCGGGCCAGGGTCGGCCTCCCGCCGCGCCAGCCGACGAGTCACATGGACTTCAGCCCCCTGCCCACCTCCAGCCTGGTCGGCGCCTTCCTGCTGGCGTTTCCGGCGCTGTTCTCGATCGTCAATCCGGTCGGGGCTTCGCTGATCTTCGACCAGGCCATGACCGGCCGGCCGCGCGAGCAGCGGCGCAAGCTGGCCGGGCAGATCGGCTTCTACGCCTTCCTGGTGCTGCTGGGCTCGCTGCTGCTGGGCGGCTATATCCTGAACTTCTTCGGCGTCAGCCTGGGCGCCCTGCGGGTGGCCGGCGGCCTGGTGGTGGCGATCCGCGCCTGGGGCCTCTTGATGGACCCGCAAGAGCACGAAGACCGCAAGACCAGCCAGACCGAGCCGGTCCAGAGCCATGAAGACGTGGCCTTCTTCCCGTTGACCATGCCGTTCACGACCGGCCCCGGCTCGATCTCGGTGGCCATCGCCCTGTCGTCCCAGCGCCCGACCGAAGGCGACGCCGTCGCGCCGTTCTTCATCGGCGCCAGCCTGGCCGCCGCTCTGGTGGCGGTGATGGTCTGGCTGTTCTACAGCGCCTCGGGCCGGGTCATGCGCCTCTTGGGTCCGTCCGGCGCTCGCGTCCTGTCGCGACTGGTCGCCTTCCTGCTACTGTGCATCGGCGTGCAGATCATCGCCTCGGGCGCCGAGAGCCTGGTGGCCAAGTTCATGAGCACGCATCACGGCTAGAGCCTGCGTTTCGCAGGCTCTATCTCTTACATTTAGAGCGTGGCAGTCGCCGAAACCGCGGACACTTTCGGCTGCCACGCTCTATACCGTTGAACCCCAAGGCCGCGTCCGCTAGGCGAAGCCCGTGACCGAAAGCCGCCTCACCCTCGACCTCGACGCCCTGGCCGCCAACTTCGCGGCCCTGCGCAAACGCGCGGGCGGAGCGGAGCTGGCGCCGGCGGTCAAGGCCGATGGCTACGGCCTGGGCGCGCCGGTGATCGCCGACCGCCTGTGGGCCGAGGGCGCCAGGACCTTCTATGTCGCCCGACTGTCCGAGGGCGTGGCTTTGCGCCAGGCGCTGGGCGACCGCGACGCGACGATCTACGTCCTGGACGGCGCGACGCCCGGCTCGGGCGACACGCTGGAAGGCGCCAGGCTCACCCCCGTGCTCAACAGCCTGCCGCAAATCGAGGCCTGGAATGCCCAGGCGCGTTCGGGCCGGCTGAAGGCGGCGCTGCATGTCGACACCGGCATGAACCGCCTGGGCCTGCGCCCCGAGGAGGTGAAGGTGCTGGTCGGGGCCACCGATCGCTTGAAGCGCCTGGACCTGGACCTGGTCATCAGCCACCTGGCGTGCGCCGACACGCCCTCGCATCCGCTGAACGCCCTCCAAATGGAGCGCTTCCAGGAGACGACCGCCCTGCTGCCGAACGCGCGGCGCAGCCTGGCGAACTCCGCCGGCCTGTTCCTGGGCGACGCCTACCGCTTCGACCAGGCGCGGCCGGGCGTCAGCCTGTATGGCGGCGGCCCGGAGGGTGTTCCGCATCCCGAGATCCGCGCCGTCGCGACGGTCGAAGCGCCGATCCTGCAGGTCCGCGTCGTGCCGCGCGGCGAAAGCGTCGGCTACGGGGCCGGCTGGACCGCGTCCGACACCACCCGCGTGGCCATCGTCGCGGCCGGCTATGCCGACGGCGTGCTGCGCTCCACCCATCCCCACGGCCAGGTCTGGTTCGACGGCGCGCGTCGCCGCCTGCTGGGCCGGGTCTCGATGGACCTGATCGCCGTCGAGATCACCGACTGCGACGCGGCCCGTCCCGGCGCGATGGTCGAACTGTTCGGTTCGAACCTGCCCATCGACGACGCGGCGGCGGCGGCCGGCACCTCGGCCTATGAGCTGCTGACCCGCATCGCGCCCCGCGCCCGGACGATCGTCACAGGCTAAAGGGTCCGCCTCGTCCTTCGACAAGCTCAGGATGAGAACTACTTTTCAGGCCGCATCAGTAGAAACCCTATCCTGAGCTTGTCGAAGGACGAGGTTTCGGCTCCACGGCTAGCCCGCCAGAGCCCGCAACCGCGCGGCGTTGACCGTCTCGACGGCGGCCTTCAGCACATCGACCGTGTCCGCCGAGCCCTCGGCCGAGATCGCGAAGCGGTCGGCGGCCACGATGCTGTAGCGGCCCGACTTCGACGCCGTGTCCCAGGCCTCGGTGACCATCCGCCCGCCGGCCGTCGTGATGGTCTCGTAGCCACTGGCCGTGCGCTGCGTGCTGGCCGCGCCCTGGGCGTCGTCCGAGGCGCCGATGCTGCCGATCGCGCCCAGGTCGGTGACTTCCAGCAGGAAGGCGGACGTACCTTTCACATAGCGGGCGCTGGCCTTGGTCTGGTTCGGCTCGGGACCGGTCTCGGTCGCCGCCGACCCACGGGCGAAACCGCCGACGCTGGCGGGCAGCAGGTCTTTCAAGCCGGCAGGGTTCAAGGCGCGCGTGCCCTTCTGGGCGGCCTTCTCGGCGCGTTCGGACTCGCGCTCCAGCTGGCGCAGGTCGACCGACTTGCCATTGACCTCGACCGGCCCGGACGACTTGCGCTCGCCTTCGCGCCCACACGCCGCCAGCGTCGCGACAATGGCGATCGCAACACCCCAACGCCACGCCCTGCTCCCGGCCATGAAACCCTCCACAGCGATCTCGCCACCCTAACGCCTGTTGAGCGGCTTGGCTGCGTCCGGCTTTGGCGCAGCGCCTCACCAGCCTGTACTCTCCCGTCATCCGAGAATCAGGAGACCCCATGGCCCGCGACGGCGCCGTCTATGCCTGCCAGTCCTGCGGCGCGGTCCAGACCAAGTGGTCCGGACAATGCGCCGCCTGCCAGAGCTGGAACACCCTGGCCGAAGAGGTCGGGGCCAGGCCGCCCGGCGCGCTGTCGTCGACCAAGGCCACCCGCGTGCGCGGGCTGCAGTTCACCGGCCTGGAAAGCGACACCGCCCCGCCGCCGCGCCTACTGACGGGCGTCGACGAGTTCGACCGCGTCTGCGGCGGCGGCGTGGTGCCCGGCTCGGCCATCCTGATCGGCGGCGATCCGGGCGTCGGCAAGTCCACCCTGCTGCTGCAGGTCTGCGCCAGCGCCGCACTGCGCGGCGTGTCCTGCGCCTACATTTCTGGCGAGGAGGCCGTCGAGCAGATCCGCGGCCGCGCCGAGCGCATGGGCCTGGCGAAAGCCAATGTCAGCCTGGCGGCCGAAAGCTCGCTGCGCGACATCTTGGACGGCCTGAAGCGCGACAATTTCGACCTGGTGGTCATCGACTCGATCCAGACGATGTGGAGCGACGCCCACGAGGCCGGCCCCGGCACCGTCACCCAGGTGCGCGCCTGCGCCACCGAGCTAGTCCGCCTGGCCAAGAAGAAGGGCGTGGCGATCCTGCTGGTCGGCCATGTCACCAAGGACGGCCAGATCGCCGGTCCGCGCGTGGTCGAACACCTGGTGGACGCCGTCCTCAGTTTCGAGGGCGAACGCGGCTATCCCTTCCGCATCCTGCGCGGCGCCAAGAACCGCTTCGGCGCCACCGACGAGATCGGCGTCTTCGAGATGGGCGATGTGGGCCTGCGCGAAGTCAAGAACCCTTCGGCCCTGTTCCTGAACGAAGGCGGCGAGCGCGCGGCGGGGGCGGCGGTGTTCGCCGGCATCGAAGGTTCGCGGCCCGTCCTGGTGGAGTTCCAGGCCCTGGTCGCGCCCTCCGCGTACGGAACACCCAGACGCGCCGTGGTCGGATGGGATTCCGGCCGCATGGCCATGGTGCTGGCCATTCTTGAATCCCGATGCGGCCTTGGTTTTGGCGACAAGGACGTCTATCTGAACGTCGCTGGCGGCCTGCGCATCACGGAGCCGGCGGCGGATCTCGCGGCGGCGGCGGCCCTGGCCTCCTCCGCCCTCGACGTGGCCCTGCCCCAGGACTGCGTCGTGTTCGGCGAGCTTAGCCTGTCGGGCGAAGTCAGGCCGGTCAGCCGAATGGAGTCACGTTTGAAGGAAGCCGCGAAATTGGGATTTGGCCGGGCGCTCGGACCGCTGACCGGCCTGCCTGAAGGCGGCGGAGCCTTGCCCGTGGCCGGCGTGGCGCGTGTCGCCGACGCCGTGCGCCGGATCGGCGACGAGATCTGGACCAGCCTGACGTGACGCCTTTCGACATCATCGCCGGCCTGCTGCTGCTGGTGTCCGGCGTCACCGGCTGGATTCGCGGCGCCTCGCGCGAGCTGACCTCGGCGCTGTCGTTCATCTTCGCCGCCGCCATCGCGCTGTTTGGCCTGCGCATCAGCGGCCCGATCTTCCGCAAGCTCATGGACCCCGACTGGGCCGCCACCGCCTGCGCCGTGCTGGTCGTGTTCGTGATCTTCTTCCTGATCTTCCGCCTGGTCGGCGGCCGGCTGACCGCCAGCCTGCACGAGACCTCGGCCGGCGTGCTGGACCGCGCGGTCGGCGCGACCTTCGGCGTGATCCGCGCCTGCGTGATCCTGGGGGTCTTCAACCTGCTGCTGCACCTGGCCACCCCGCCGGATCGCATGCCGCGCTGGGTCGAGGATTCGATGTTTTATCCCTTGTCCGAAGCCAGCGGCACGGTGCTCAAGGTCTTCGCCCCCAAGGGCAAGGCCCTGGCCGGCAAGCTGGCCCCGGCGATCAAGGAAGCCGTCCAAGAAAACGCTTCCGACGGGGGCGGCGACAATACGTCCGGCGAGAAGTCGTCCGGAAAAGGCTATGATGATGACCAGCGTCGCAAGCTCGACGACCTGGTGGAGAAATCGCGATGACCTTCCTGGGCCAATCGACCGACCGCTATTCTTCCCTGCCTGAACGCGATCCCGAGGACGATACGCTGCGCCTGGAGTGCGGCGTCTTTGGCGTGTTCGGCGCGCGCGACGCGGCGGCCATCGCGGCCCTGGGCCTGCACGCCCTGCAACACCGCGGCCAGGAAGCCTGCGGCATCGCCGCCTTCGACGGCAATCGATTCCACACCGAGCGCCACATGGGCCATGTCGGCGACGCCTTCACCGGCTCGGACCTGGTGCAGCGCCTGCCCGGCAACCTGGCCATCGGCCACACCCGCTATTCCACGGCCGGCGGCGCGGGCATCCGCAACGTCCAGCCGATGTTCGCCGATCTGGAGACCGGCGGCGTCGCCATCGCCCACAACGGCAACCTGACCAACTTCCTGACCCTGCGCGAGCGCCTGGTGCAGGAAGGCGCGATCTTCCAGTCGACCTCGGACTCCGAAGTGATCCTCCACCTGATCGCCCGCTCGCGTAAGGCCCGCATCGTCGACCGCTTCGTCGACGCCGTCGGCCAGATCGAAGGTGGTTATGCTCTCGTGGCCATCACCAACAAGAAGATGATCGGCCTGCGCGACCCGCTGGGCATCCGCCCGCTGGTGCTGGGCGACCTGGACGGCAAGCCGGTCCTGGCCTCGGAAACCTGCGCGCTGGACATGATCGGCGCCCGCTTCGTGCGCGACATCGAGCACGGCGAGATGGTGGTGATCGAAGAGACCGGCATCACCTCGACCAAGCCGTTCCAGACCCAGGCCGCGCGTCCCTGCGTGTTCGAGTACGTGTACTTCGCCCGCCCCGACAGCGTCGTGAACGGCCGCTCGGTCTATGGCGTGCGCAAGCGCATGGGCCGCAACCTGGCCAAGGAAACCGGCGTCGAGGCCGATGTCGTGGTGCCGGTGCCCGACTCGGGCGTGCCGGCGGCGCTGGGCTTCGCCCAGGAGAGCGGCCTGCCGTTCGAGATGGGCATCATCCGCAACCACTATGTGGGCCGCACCTTCATCCAGCCGACGCAAGGGGTTCGCGAACTGGGCGTGCGCATGAAGCACAGCCCCAACCGCGCCATCCTGGCCGGCAAGCGCGTCATCCTGATCGACGACTCGATCGTGCGCGGCACCACCTCGCTGAAGATCGTCCGCATGGTCCGCGAGGCCGGCGCCAAGGAGGTCCACCTGCGCTCGGCCAGCCCGCCCATCAAGTGGCCCGACTTCTACGGCATCGACATGCCGGAGCGCGAACAGCTTCTGGCGGCCAACCGGTCGCTGGAAGAAATGGCCAAGTTCCTGGAAGTGGACTCGCTCGGCTTCCTGTCGGTCGAGGGCCTGTACGACGCCCTGGACGCCGGTCCGCGCGACCCGGCCGCGCCGCAGTTCACCGACCACTACTTCACCGGCGACTATCCGACCCGCCTGACGGACCGCGAGATCGCCGAGGGCCGCAACGAGACCAACGACAAGCAGCTCTCGCTGCTCAGCGCCTAAGTCCCTGCCCGTGAGCTTGAAGGCCGTCCTCGAGAAGCTGAAGCTCGAGCCGTACGTCATCGCCCTGTTCGGCATGGTCGTGCTGGCGTCGATCATCCCCGTGCGCGGCGAGGCGGCGCACGGGCTGAACATCGTCGTCAAGCTGGCCATCGCCCTGCTGTTCTTCCTGCACGGGGCCAAGCTGTCGCGCGAGAACGTGGTGGCGGGCCTGACGCACTGGCGACTGCACCTGCTGATCCTGGCCTTCACCTTCGTGATGTTCCCGATCCTGGGCCTGGCAGTCAGCAAGATCTCGATCCTGCCCACCACCCTGGCGGCGGGCATGCTGTTCCTGTGCTGCCTGCCCTCGACCGTGCAGTCCTCGATCGCCTTCACCTCGATGGCGCGCGGCAACGTCGCCGCCGCCGTCGTGGCGGCCTCGGCCTCGAACCTGTTCGGCATCTTCATCACGCCCGTGCTGGTCAGCCTGCTGATGCACACCCAAGGCGGCGCCTCGGGCGGCTGGAAGTCGGTGCAGGACATCGTCGTCCAGCTGCTGGTGCCCTTCATCGCCGGCCAGCTGGCCCGACCGCTGGTCAGCGCCTGGATCAACAGGCACAAGCAGCTGATCGGCTATGTCGACCGCGGCTCGATCCTGCTGGTCGTCTACGCCGCCTTCAGCGAGGCCGTGGTCGGCGGCATCTGGCACAAGATCTCGCCGCTGCAGCTGGCCATCCTGCTGGCAGTTTGCGGCATGCTGCTGGCCGTCGTGCTGGCGGCCACGACCTACGGCGCGCGGGCCCTGGGCTTTTCGCCCGAGGACGAGAAGGCCATCACCTTCTGCGGCTCCAAGAAGAGCCTGGCGACCGGCGTGCCGATGGCCGGCATCCTGTTCCCCGGCCCGACCGCCGGGATCATCGTGCTGCCATTGATGATCTTCCACCAGATCCAGCTGATGGCCTGCTCGGTCATCGCCCAGCACTACGCCAAGAAGGCCGCCGAACAGGACATGGCCGCTTAAGAGCTTCCGGCGGTTCCCGTCCGCTCCTCCCTGTTCTAGAACCCGCCCATGACTTCCGACTCCCAACAGCCGCTGGCCGGCCGCATCGCCCTCGTCACGGGCGCCACGCGCGGCATCGGCGAGGCGGTCGCCCTGGGCCTGGCCAGGGCCGGCGCCCACGTGATTGCGTTGGGCCGCACGCAAGGCGCCCTTGAGGCCCTGGACGACGCGATCCTGGAAGCCACCGGCGAGCGCGCCACCCTGGTCCCGCTGGACCTGCGCGAGCCCGACGGCCTGGACCACCTGGGCGCGGCCATCCACCAGCGCTGGGGCAAGCTGGACATCGTGGTCGGCGCGGCGGGCCTGCTGGGCCCCCTCACCCCGGTCAGCCACCTGGAGCCCAAGGGCTGGGACATGATCCTGTCCACCAACCTGACGGCCAACTGGCGCCTGATCCGCGCCATCGACCCGCTGCTGCGCGCCTCGGACGCCGGCCGGGCCCTGTTCTTCTCCAGCAGCGTGGCCAAGACCCGCCCGGCCTTCTGGGGCGCTTACGCCGCGACCAAGGCGGCGCTGGAAGCCATTGTCGACGTCTATGCCGACGAGACCGAAAATACCCCGATCCGCGCCCTGTGCGTCGATCCCGGCGCCATGCGCACCCGCATGCGGGCCGCCGCCTTCCCGGGCGAGGATCCCCAGACCGTTCCGGCGGCCGAGACCATCGTCCCGTTCGTCGTCGATCTGGTCCGCCCGGACCGTCAGCCTCCGAAGGGCGTCGTTCGCTTCAAGGACCGCGGCCAGGAATCACCTAGCGCGAACATTTGATAAGGCGACTTCAAATGTTGCGAGAATTGTTACGGAAATAAACTTTCAGGTTGATTGGAGGTAAAAAACACCACCCTGGTAATAAAATGGGGAACAATGTTTTGCGACGACTTCGCAAATTAGCGTCTCGTTAACCCCCTTGCCGCGACACGTTGCCGCACGGCAAAGACGCCGTTCCTTGGGGCCCAGCAAATGGCGCTGTTCTCTCGCGGCCGTGACACCGGTGACACCGGCCGTATCTCCGACCTGGAAGGCATCGTCGCAGCGATCCAGCGCTCACAGGCGGTCATCGAGTTCAATCTCGACGGTACGATCATCACCGCCAACGAGAACTTCCTGAAGACGCTGGGCTACAGCCTGTCGGAAATCCAGGGCCGCAAGCACAGCCTGTTCGTCGAGGCCTCGGAGGCCGGCAGCCCGGCCTATGGCGAGTTCTGGCGCCGCCTGAACGCCGGCGAGTTCTTCGCCAGCAAGTACAAGCGCATTGGCAAGGGCGGCAGCGAGGTCTGGATCCAGGCTTCCTACAACCCGGTCTTCGACAAGAGCGGCAAGGTGGTCAAGGTCATCAAGTTCGCCGCGGACATCACCGCGATCGAAACCGAACGCACACGCAATGAAGCCGAACGCGAAGAGGTCCGCCAGGAGCAGGAGCATGTGGTCTCGGTGCTGGCCGAAAGCCTGGGCCGGATGGCGCGCGGCGACCTGACGGCCCGTATCGAAGCCCGCTTCGATGGCCGCTACATCAAGCTGAAGGACGACTTCAACGCCGCCATCGACAGCCTGCGCGACGCCATGAGCGCGATCGCCGAGGCCGCCAGCGGCATGGAGAGCGGCGCCAACGAGATCGCCAGCGCCTCGAACGACCTGTCCAAGCGCACCGAACAACAGGCCGCCAGCCTGGAAGAGACGGCCGCCGCCCTGGACGAGATCACCGCCACGGTGAAGCGCAGCGCCGACGGCGCCAAGCAGGCCTCGGCCGCCGCCTCGGCCGCCAGCACCGACGCCGACCGGTCGGGCACGGTCGTCGCCGAGGCCGTCGCGGCCATGGGCGAGATCGAGAAATCCTCGGGCCAGATCACCCAGATCATCGGCGTGATCGACGAGATCGCCTTCCAGACCAATCTTCTGGCCCTCAACGCGGGCGTCGAAGCGGCCCGCGCCGGTGAAGCCGGCCGTGGCTTCGCGGTCGTCGCCCAGGAAGTGCGGGCCCTGGCCCAGCGTTCGGCCGACGCCGCCAAGGAGATCAAGACCCTGATCGCCAACTCGTCCTCGCAGGTCGAGCGCGGCGTGCGCCTGGTGGGCGACACCGGCCAGGCCCTGGCCGGCATCGTCAGCAAGGTCGGCGAGATCAACGGCCTGATCCGCGAGATCGCCGAGAGTTCGCAGGAACAGGCCACCGGCCTGAACCAGGTCAATGCCGCGGTGAACCAGATGGACCAGGTCACCCAGCAGAACGCCGCCATGGTCGAGCAGGCCAACACCTCCTCGGCCGCCCTGCGCGGCGAGGCCCAGGACCTGGCCCGCCAGGTGTCGCGCTTCCAGACCGGCGTCCATCATGCGCCCGCCCGCCGTCACCAGCCGGTGCAGGCGCACGCCTCGACCCCGCCGCGCGCCCGCGCCGCGCGTCCAGGCAGCTCGACGGCCGTCGCGCCGGCCCAGGAGTGGGAAGAGTTCTAGTGGGGGGAGCGGACCTGCCTTAGAAGCAGGTTCGCCGTGGCCGCAGCCGAGCCGTCTCCGGTCAGGGCGGCGGCCACGATCACACCCTCCTTCACCGAATAGGCCACGACCGCGCTCGCGCCCGGCGCGCCACCCAGGTGGCCCAGCCACAGGCTCTTGCTCCCATCCGCGTCCGGAACCTCCACGACCATCACGCCCAGCCCATAGAAGCTGCCGGGGTCGAACATCGGATAGAGCTTCCCGAACATCGCCTGGACGCTCTCCTGCTTCAGCAGTTTGCCACCGAGCAGCGCCGCCCAGACCCGCGCCATGTCGCCGGCCGAGCCTACGGCAGGCCCCGCAGGGCCCGCCCAAGCCGGCTCGATCGGGGCTTTCTTGGCCGAGACCAGCCTGGCCACGTCCTCGGCCTTGTCGCCATCGCCCAGCGGCCGCAATGACGTCAGCCCCAGCGGCTTGATGATCCGCGCCTCGACCGAGGCCTGCCAGGGCTGGCCGTCGACCTCCTCGACCACCTTGCCCAGCAGGGCGTAGCCGGTGTTGGAGTAGCGCCAGCGCTCGCCGGGACACGAGAACGCTCCGTGGCGGGCGATGATCTTCACGTCCTCGTCCAGCGTGTGAGCCCGACGCTCTGCGCGGGCCTTCAGGTCCTCATTGGCGCTGAACAGGCCGCCGGTGTGGGCCAGCAGGTCGCGGAGCGTGACGACGTCGCCGTTGGGAACGCCAGCGACGTACTTGCCGATTGGATCTTCGAGTTTGAGTTTGCCCGCCTCGACCAGCTGCAGGACCACGATGGCGACCAGGCTCTTGCCGGCGCTGGCCCAGAACAGCAACGGCGGCTGGTCGCCGCTGTCGGTCTTCTCCCAGGCGCCCTTGCCGGGGATCAGCACGGCGGCCGTCATGGCCGGCGCCTTGGTTGCGGCCTTGGCCTGCAGGAAACCCGCTTCCAGGCGTGCGACGGCCTGTGGATCCAGCGGAGCCTTTGGGACCTCGCCCAGCAACGGCGGTGTGAGCGGCGCGTGCAGCGGCGGGCCGGCATAGGTCACCGCGCTCTTGCAGACCACGGGCTTGTAATCGGCCGCCAGCGCGCACGCCGGCAGGGCCGCCAACACCAAAGCCAGTCCCACGCCCCGCATCGCCATCCTCCGGTTCAGCTTCAGGACGCTAAACGCGTATGGCGAAGTTTAGGCTCAGCGCTTCTTGCCCGGCCCCGTATTGCCGCGAACCGTCCGCGAACCCGCCACCGGCCGCTTGGGCCCCGCCGCCTTGCCGCCGGCCGACTTGGCGCCGACCTTGTAGCTGGGCGTGGTCGAGACCTTCTTCTGGGCCTTGGGACCCAGCTTCTTGACCGGCTTGACGGCGGCCTTGCCCGGCTCGGCGGCGACAGCGCCCTCGACCGTAGCGGCGGCGGCCTTCGGGGCGGCCGGAGCCTTCTTCTTCACGGGCTTGGCTTCGCGGGGATCGGGCAGGCCCGCCTCGATCGCGGCCTTGGCGGCGGCTTCCTCGGCCAGGCGCTTGGACTTCTTGACCGTGTTGCGCGAGGCGCGGATGCGTTCCTCCTCGCGTTCGCGGCGTTCGAACTCGCGCTTGCCCCGGCCGCTGTGCCCCTTGGCCTCGCCCTCGGCATAGGGGTTGGCGCCCGACTTGATGGTGATGCGCAGCGGCACGCCCGGCAGGTCGAAGCTTTCGCGCAGGCTGTTGATCAGATAGCGCCGATAGTGGTCGGGCATCTGGTCGGCGCGGCTGGAGAACAGCACGAAGGTCGGCGGACGGGCCTTGGTCTGAGCCATGTACTTAGGCTTCACGCGGCGGCCCGAGACGGCGGGCGGCGGGTGACGCTGCATGGCCATCTGCAGCCAGTCGTTCAGGTCGCGGGTCTTGACCTTGGTCGACCAGTCCTTGTGGATCTTCAGCACGGCCGGCATCAGCTTGTTGACGCCGCTGCCGGTCTCGCCCGACAGCGCCACGACCGGCGCGCCGCGCACCTGGGGCAACATGCGCTCGGCATGCTCGCGGAAGGCGGCCAGGGTCGCGGCCTGGTCCTCGATCAGGTCCCACTTGGCCAGAACGAACACCAATGCCCGCCCTTCCCGCTCGGTCAGGTCGGCGATCTGCAGGTCCTGGATCTCGAACGGGTGGGTGGCGTCCATGACCAGCACCACGACCTCGGCGAAGGTGATGGCGCGGATGGTGTCCTGGGTGGAGAGCTTCTCCAGCTTCTCCTGAACCTTGGCCTTCTTGCGCAGGCCGGCGGTGTCGACGAGGCGGACCTTTTTGTCGCCCCACACCCAGTCGACCGAGATCGAGTCGCGGGTGATGCCGGCCTCGGGACCGGTCAGCAGGCGCTGTTCGCCGATCAGGCGGTTGATCAGGGTGGACTTGCCGGCGTTGGGACGGCCGACGATGGCCAGGCGGATCGGCTTGTCCTCGTCGTCCTCGTCGCCCGAGTACATCTCCTCTGGGACGGCATCCAGCATGGCGGCGTACAGCTCGGCCATGCCTTCGCCGTGCTCGCCCGAGATCGGGATCGGCTCGCCCAGGCCAAGCTTGTAGGCCTCGCCGATGCCCGACTGTCCCGCTTTGCCCTCGGCCTTGTTGGCGGCGATGATCACCGGCTTGCCGCGACGGCGCAGCAAGGTGGCGAACACCTCGTCCAGCGGCGTGACGCCTTCACGGGCGTCGTAGATGAACAGCGAGAGGTCGGCTTCCTCGATCGCCAGCTCGGTCTGGGCGCGCATGCGCGCTTCCAGGCTCTCGTCGGCGACGTCCTCGAAGCCGGCGGTGTCGATCAGCTGCAACTCCAGGTCGCCCAGGCGACCGTCGGCGTAGCGGCGGTCACGGGTGACGCCGGGCTGGTCGTCGACGATGGCCAGCTTCTTGCCGGCCAGACGGTTGAACAGCGTGGACTTGCCCACATTGGGCCGGCCGACGATGGCGAGTTTCAAAGGCATAGGCGTCCAGTAGTCGATTTTCTGCCAAGTCGCAAAAGAGTGTCGCAAAAGCGAAGGCCCGGGCCAGCTTTCGCGGACCCGGGCTCAAGAGTATTTCAAGTTGTCGGTGGGCCTCGAAAGGCCCGCTGGATCAGCGGATGGCGACCAGGTCGGCCTCGTCCGTGACCAGGTAGATGGTGTCACCAACCGCGATCGGGTTGATCAGCACCGGAGCGCCGATCTTCAGGGTCTTTTCCTTGGCGCCGGTCTTGGCGTTCAGGGCGACGGCTTCGCCGTTGCTGGACACCGTGATCAAGCGGCCATTGGCCAGGATCGGCGTCGACCACAGGATCGGGTGCTTGGCGCGCTTCTTCTTCTGCTTCTTGGACAGGCTCTCGGTGTTGTTGAGATCCTGGATCCAATAGACCGAGCCGTTCTCGCGCGAGACGCAGATCACCTGGCCGGCCTTGTCGACGACATAGACGACGTCGCCGGCGGCCCACGGGGTGGTGATGGCGGTGACCGGCAGACTCCAGCGGGCCTGGCCCGTGCGCAGGTCGGTGGCGGCGAAGACGCCCGAGTGGCTGACGGCGAAGACGTCGCCCTTGTAGATCACCGGGCGGCCCGGAATGTCGCGGATTTCCGACAGCGCATTGGTGCGGCTGGCGCGGCTGAGGGCTTCGCTCCACAGGTCGTTGCCGTTGGCGGCGCGCAGGGCCACCAGTTCGCCCGAGGCGAAGCCGGCCACGACGGTGTCGCCGCTGACGGCGGGGCTCGAGGCGGCCAGAATGCGGGCCGGTTCGCTGAGGGCCTGATAGGTCCAGCCCGGCGCGCCGTTCTCGGTGGCGTAGGTCAGCAGTTCGTTGTCGGTCGAGACCACGAACAGGCGGCCGTCGGCGACGGTCGGGGCGCTGTGGATCGGCGTCGAGGTCTGCTGGGTCCAGCCCAGCTTGCCCGTCGCGGCGTCGATCTGGGCCACGAAGCGGAAGCCCGAGGACACGTACAGCTTGCCGTCGGGCCCCACGGCGACACCGCCGCCAAAGCCCAGGCGGTCGTTCTTCTTGGGCATCAGGCCCAGGAAACCGCCCTTGATGGTCGGGCCGGCGGCCGGGCGCAGGTCCTTGCGCCAGATCTGCGAGCCCGACCGGGCGTCCAGCGCCACGACGTCGGCTTCACCGTCCATCACGTAGATGCGGCCATCGGCCGAGACCGGCGGCGCGGTGACGTGGAACCTGCGACCGCCCTTCTTGCCGAAGCCCTTCTTCCAGGCGATCTGAAAGCCCTTGCCGGCGTCGACATGCTCGATCGACTGCTCGGCGTTGCCGCCCGGCAGGCGCCATTCGGTCTGGACGGCCGGGTCCGGCAGAAAGAAGTCGGCGCCCTTCAGCGACTCGTTGGCCTCGACCTTCTGGTCGAAGGCGATGATCGAGATGCGCTGGCCCTGGCTGGCCGTGGACTTGTTCTTGTCCTTGCCGCCGAAGGGATTGATTTTCGAAACCGTCGAGCAGCCGGTGATGGCCACGGACGCGGACATCAGCGCGACCAGGGCGACGGAACGCTTGGAGATCATCAGGCGGCTCATTGCGGGGCGTTGGGGGCGGCTGCGGCGGCGTTAGGCGCGAGCCCGGCGGGCAGTTGGCCCATCGGCGGCATCGGGGGCAGTTTGGCGGCGGCCTTTACGGCCGCGCCCAGTTCCTTGGCGGCGCCCGAGTCGATCAGCTGCATGGCGGCCTGGGCGCGCTGGCGCACCTCTTCGGACGTGCTCGAGTCAAGCGAGTTGGCCAGGATGACGAAATCGGCGCGCGCGCCGGCCAGATCGCCGGCCTGCAGCTTCGCGAACGCCAGGGCTTCCTTGGCGTACACGCGGTACGGACTCTTTTCCCCCGCCAAAGGCGTCAACCTCGACTCGATATCCTTCAACGAAGCGGTGTCCATCAGCGCGAAGGCGGATTTGAGGCGGGCCAGGTCACCGAGCAGAACATTCGGCGCAGCCTTGGCGGCCTCGTCGAAATAGCCGACGGCTTCGGTCGTCTTGTTCTCTTCGATGCGGATGTCGCCCATTTGCAGCAGGGCCAGGGCCTTGTAGCCCTTGGCGCCCGTGTCGGCGACGGTCTTGAACTGGCCGAAAGCCTTGGCCGGCCCCTGCTTCTGGGCGGTCTCCAGCGCGGCCTGATAGCCTTCCGAAGCCTTGTCGGCCTGGGTCGTCTGATACGAGGTCCAGCCCCAGTAGCCGCCGACGCCGACCACAACGGCTACCGTCACCGCCGCCACCCAGGGCAGCGACTTCACCGCCAGAGAGCGATAGCGCTCCGACCGAAGCTGCTCTTCGACTTCGTCAAAAACATCGACCACGAAACGAGGCTCCGAAACGGGCGGCAGGCCCTTGGACGTCGCGCCAGAACTTAGGCGACGTCGCTGGTTTAAGACAGATTGTGGCGAGCGGAGGGCCGCTCGCCGAGGCGGCGAACCTATAGCGTGCAGCGCCCAGCCGCAACGCCCGCCGGAACGACGATTTCGATCGTCGTTCCGGGCTCATCCCAAAACAGTTTCAGGCCTTCTTGGCGTAGTAGGTCTCGGCCTCGCCGGGGAAGCTGCGATCCTTCACGTCCCGCGCGTAATCGGCGGCGGCGCGGGTGATCTCGCCCTTCAGGTCGGCATAGCGGCGCACGAACTTCGGGGTCCAGTCGAACAGGCCCAGCATGTCGTCGGTGACCAGGATCTGGCCGTCGCAGCCGGCCGAGGCCCCGATGCCGATGGTGGGCGCGTCGATGGCGGCGGTGATCTCGCGCGCCAGGCTCTCGGCCACGCCCTCGACCACCACGGCGAAGGCGCCGGCGTCGGCGGTGGCCTTGGCCTCCTCAAGAATCCGCTCGCGCTCGGCGGCGTCCTTGCCCTTGGCCTTGAAGCCGCCGTCGACCAGCACCGCCTGCGGGCGCAGGCCCACATGGCCCATGACCGGCACGCCGCGCTGGGTCAGGTAGCGGATGGTGTCGGGCACCGTCGGGCCGCTCTCGACCTTCACGGCCTGGGCCCCGGTCTCCTTCATGATCCGCACGGCGTTGGCATAGGCTTCTTCCTGCGAGCCCTCGTACGAGCCGAAGGGCATGTCGATCACGACCATGGCCCGCTTGGAGCCGCGCATGACCGCCTGGCCGTGCAGGATCATCATCTCCAGCGTCACGCCGACGGTGTTGGGCAGGCCGTGCACGACCATGCCGACCGAATCCCCCACCAGCAGCAGGTCGCAGGCCTCGTCCAGGGCCGCGGCGACGGGCGCGGTGTAGGCGGTGAGGCAGACGACCGGCACGCCGCCCTTGCGGCTGGCGATGTCGGGGGCGGCCAGACGGCGGACCGTCTCTTCACGATGGGCGGACACGGGGCGAACCCTCCCTAGACGCTTTTTCGGGCGCCGTTTGTGGGCCGGATCGCGCCGCACCGCAACATGAACGCATTCTCTGGCGCGTGGCGGGCGCCAAAACCGGCGTCCACTTTTGGCTGCCACGCTTGCTACAGGTCCTCGACCGCGCGCGTCACCGCGAAGGCCAGGGCCAGCACCGCCAGGCCCGCCGCCAGCCACAGCGCCTCGCCGCTGGCCGGGCCGCCGGTCAGCATGCCGTTGAACTTGGCCACGCCGGCGTCGATCTCGGTCTGCAGGTTGTGGCCGCTGTTGCGCGACAGCTGCGAGATCTCGCTGGAGAACCGGCTGCTGAGGATCTGGAACGCGGCGAACAGGCCCGCGGCCGTGCCGGCCAGGCCGATGAACAGTCGCCGCATCGCCCAGCCGCGGTCAAGCTTGGAGGCCACCTCTGCATTGAACAACGCCGCGTCAGGGAACGACGGCGTTTCACAGAACATGCGGCTCAGTTGGGCTTCGAAATCGGGTTCAGCCACGGGCTTCCCTCCTCGTCCCTTCCTCTGGTCGGGCGAGCTTCGCCCGAAGTTTGTCCAAACCACGTTTGACATGGGATTTGACCGTGCCGATCGGGATGTTCAAGGCCTCGGCCGCCTCGGCGTGGGACCAGTCGGCCCCGTAACACAGGGAAACGCACAGGCGCTCCCCGCGAGACAGCGTCTTCAACGCCTCGTCGAGGTCGATGCGGCTGGCCGCCGCCGTGTCCCCCGACGCGTCGCGCACCGTGATCTCCTCGACCGACTCCACGGTGTCCGAGAAGATCAGACGCGCCTCGCGCTTGACCTTCTTCAGATAGAGCCGCGCGGCGATCTTCTTGATCCACGCGCCGAAGGCCCCCTCGCCCCGGAACTCCGCCACCTGTTCGAAACCGGTGATGAAGGCGTCCTGGGCCAGGTCGTCGGCCGTGGCGCTGTCGGCGCCCAGGCGTCGCAGCAGACCCCGGACGGCCGAGCCGTGCCGACGCACCAGCTCCCCATAGGCCCGCCGATCGCCTGCCGCCGCGAGGGCGGCCAGTTCGACATCGTGACCGGTTGGCGGGCGATCCATGCCCATCGACTTCGAGCCCCTCCCAAGGCTTTCCGCTTAGACCCGCGGTTCCTTGTTGGGGTTGAAGAAGCTGAGGACGATCAGCGCCAGGCCGATCATGCCCGGAATCATGGCGATGCCCAGCAGCGGGTGGAGCGCGTCGCGCTCCTCGAAGCCGATCATCGTGCCCAGGCCCGCCAGGCCAAGGCCCACGGCCAGCCAGATGACGCCCGAGCGCAGGTCGCGCAGCGCGGTGGCCGGCCGGCGGACGTCCTTGGTGATGGCGTCGATCAACTCCTGCGGCAGGGCCTGGCCCTTGTCGATGGCCGAGCGGATGGTCGCTTGCATTTCCTTGCGCTCACGGCTCTTGAGGTAGGCGGGAATGACGACGATGGCGATCACCATCAGGAACGGCATGGCCACGGCGGTCAGCGGGATCAGGTCTTCCATTTGAAACCCTCCAAGTCAGTGTCTGCGACGACGCCCCCGCGCCGCCTTCACTGGTAAGAGGACTTCATGGCCTCGTTTGGAGGCGCCCGTCCGCATGAAACTTTCGTAAGGCCGAAACTAACCGATCGGGAGACCCAGGCGACGCCAGACGCCGGGGCCGCCGACCATCAACACGGCTGCGACGAAGGCGACCAGGGCCGCGACCGAGGCCGCGACCGGGGCCAGCAAGGACGGGATGGTCCGCACGGCCAGGTTCAGCACCGGCGAGCAGGCCCGGAAGCCCTCGTCCTCGCGCAGCTTGAGCTGCCCCTTCCAATTTTGCTCGACAGAGCCATCGCCGACATCGGAAACAGCAGCCGCCAAAAGTCACGGAACAGGTCAGTCATCGGTCGCTCCCTCGATTAACGGCGCGATCTCTCGCGCTTTCGAAGGTTAGTCGCCGCCGACCGCCGCCTTGGATGCGCCGACATACGAAATAATTTCGGACATCGTGCTGAAGGACACCGTGGGCCGATGCTGCGCCAGGATCGAGGGCTTGGCGTAGCCCCAATTGACGGCGCCGCAGTCCAGGCCCACCGCGCGGGCGGCCTCGATGTCGCGGGTCTCGTCGCCGATGCAGATGATCTTGTCGCGCGAGACGCCCTGGCGGGTCACCTGTTTGAACTTGCGGGCCTTGCCAAACAGCGACGCGCCGCAGGCGTACAGGCTGACCAGATTGCCCAGCTCCTCGCCCAGCACCCGGCGGATCACCGCCTCGCTGTTGGAGCTGACCACGGCGATCTTCACGCCCGCTTCGTGCAGGGCGCGCAGCATCCTGGACGTCTCGGGGAACAGCGGGATCGTGTGGGCGTCGGCGGCCATCAGCTTCTTGCCGGCCCGGGCGATCAGCGGAAGCTTCCAGGGCGAGACGCCCAGATAACGGATGACCTCGCGCGTGCTGCGGCCGCGCAGCATCTCGATCTCTTCGTCGGTGACGGTCTTGAAGCCGTACCGGCGCGCCATCGGATTGACGGCTCGCATCATCCAGGCGGCGCTGTCAGCCAGCGTGCCGTCGAAGTCGAAGATGACCAGTTCGTACCGCGAGACGGCGTACTCCCCCACGCGCCTATGCCCCCACTTGAGTCCGTTTCAGCCGGACGCTCCGTCCAGTGATAGACTGATCCTCCGCGGGTTGTCGTCTTAAACTTCGCTTGGAAGGCGACAAAACGCGTGGACAATTCGCGGCTTAGCTTAGCGCTCGCTCATAAGTATCAGGCTTGAACCCGACCAGGCGGCGGTCGCCCAGGTCCAGAACCGGGCGCTTGATCATCGACGGCTGGGCCAGCATCAGGCCGATCGCCTTGTCCGCGTCCAGGTTCTGCTTTTCGGCCTCGCCCAGCTTGCGGAAGGTCGTGCCGGCGCGGTTCAGGATGACCTCCCAGCCGTGCTCCTTGACCCAGCCTTCCAGCGTCGCGCGGTCGATGCCGACGGCCTTGTAGTCGTGGAAGGCATAGGCCTGGCCACGATCTTCCAGCCATTTCCGGGCCTTGGCCACCGTGTCGCAGTTCTTGATGCCGTACATCGTGGCGGTCATGGCCGGATCTCCTGAGCGGACGCGAATCCGCGCCTGCCCCTGCCCTAGCCGAGCCAGCCGCTCGACGGCTAGCGCGATCATCGACCATGACGATCGAATACGCCTCGCGCCCACCGCCCCGCCGAATGCCTTCTCGTAGGTGATCGCGAAACCGGCCATGCGCTCGCGGTAGCCGTCGTCGCCGAGCGCTTCCAGGTCCTGGAGGACCTCGGCGGCGGTCGTCATCCGCTCAAGCCCCACTCGGCCAGGACGATGTGCTGGGTCTGACCCAGCTTGCTCTGCACCAGCACGAAGCGGTCGACGGTCCAGCGGATCGGCTCGATCGCCTGCTCGGAGACGACCTGGCCGTCGTAGAGAAGCGTGATGTGCGGCATGAACGGCTTGTCGGGCTTCAGCGCCGCGCCGGCCATCTTCAGGCCCAGCGCCTTCTGGAAGGCGATCAGCGCCGCGACGCCCTCTCCGCCTTGCAGCGTAAAGGGGTTGTTGCCCGGACGGTTGGCGAAGCTGGCGGCCTTGTCGAAGACCACCTCGAACGGCGCGGCGGCCAGGGCCTTACCCGCTGCCTCGCCCTTGCGGACCATGTCGTTGGGCAGGCCGACATAGTCGCCCAGGTGATGCAGGGTGATGTGGAAGCGGTCGGTCAGCAGCGGTTGGCCGCGCAGGCCAAGAGCCTCTTTCAGGCGGCGCGCTTCCCGCGCGATCTGATCGGCGGTCTGGGCGTCCGGATATAGCAGGAACATCAGCCGGTCGGTCGGCGTCGGCGGGTCGAAACCCGGCAGGCCCATCTGCAGCGTCTCGGCCATCCAAGCCCTCCTTGTTGCGGCTTGGATACGCCGCTTCGCCTCTCAGTCCAACCAGGGGGACACCTTGCTCGCCCATCACCACGCCAATCGCGGCCGTCATCTGGCCGGGGCCGTCCGTGAACTGATCAACCTGGGCGCCAACGCCGATGGCGGCGCACGCTCGGCGACGAGCGAGGCCAAGCGCAACGGCCGCCTCGACGTGGCGGCCTACCTGAAGAGCTAGGGCGCGCGCTCTTAAGCGCGCCCGAACTTCCCGACAAGATCAGAGAGCTTCGAAACGATAGCGATCATCGACGCGCGGACTCTGCCGGACGGCCAGCCTGGTCGAGGCCGAGCCGGTCAGGGCCACCACCGTCTAGAGCGCTCGACCGGTCGAGGCGGTGTCGACCCGCGTCCAGGTCTGCGATTTGCACAGGAAGTTGGGCAGCAGGCAGCCCTTGGCCTTCAAGGAGCTACGGTCCAGCAGGCGCACCTGGCCGGAGAAGGTCATGTCCAGGTCGGGCACATAGACGCGGCCCTTCCACTCATTGGGATCGCTGGCGGAAAAATCACGCAGCAACTGCATGCCCACCAGGTCCTGGTTGTTCTTCTTCTTCACGTCGGCGCGCGCATCGGCGTTGGCCCAGACGACATAGCCGCAGGTGCGCGTCTCGCACGGCTTGATCTCGATATGGACGCTGCCCTTGGGATTGCGCCAGACGCCATAGACGTCGCCGACCTTCAGCGGCGTGACATCGGCGGCCATCGCGGCGCCAGCCAGGCTCGACAGCGCCACAACGGTCGCCGCCAGCAGCGTATTCCTTCGGCTCATGAAGCCCTCTTCCAACTCACAGACATGCGCCACCCGGATCGCGGGCGCACGCTAGACTGTGGAGACAAGCAGGTGAAGCCGTCAGAATCTGGGCGGCGGCCCATTTTTGGGTTTCTAGTCGACGACGATGCTCTCGACCGGCACGGTCAGCAGGTAGCCCTGCCCTCGTACAGTCCGGATCAGAAGGTCCCCCCCCTCCACCCGCGCGAGCTTGGCCCGCAGGCGGCTGACGATGACATTGATCTGGCGTTCGCTCTCGGAACGATCGCCGGTGTGGGGATCCTGCAGCAGCCGGGCGCGCGGCACGATCTGCTGCGGACTGGCCAGCAGCGTGCTCAGCAGGGTGAACTCGCCCGAAGACAGCTCGACGCTGCGCTCATAGGGGTCGAACAGCTGCCGGGTGATGATGTTCAGCCGCCAGCCGTCGAAGCGATAGATATTGGCGCGGTCGTCATCCCGGCGCACGCGCAGGCCGGCCTGGCGTCGGCGCAGCACCGAGCGGATGCGGGCCAGAAGCTCGCGCTGGCGGTAGGGTTTGGCCACATAGTCGTCGGCTCCGATCTCCAGGCCCACGACAATGTCGCTCTCGTCGGCCATGGCGCTGACCACGATGACGCCCGGTTGGGGCTGTTGGCTGCGCAGGCGGTTGCAGACCGAAAAGCCGCCCTCGCCCGGCAGCATGATGTCCAGCACCACCGCATCGACCGGCACGGTGGTCAGGATGCGATCCATCTGCCGCGCGGACGAGGCGGTGACGACCTCGTACTCGTGCCGGCACAGCAGGTCGTGCATCTGCGACCGCGCGGCCTGGTCCGCATCGAGAAGTAGGATCCTTTGCCGCATGCCCGTCACTCCGTCCTCTGGCGCGGCTAAGGCGTAGCTGGGCGGAGCGGCGAAAATACTTTCCGTTTGTATTGCGAGATTTGCGATTAAGGCGCGATTGTGGCGAGCTTAGAACATGGCCCGGCCCGAGAAGCGCATGTAATAACGGGTGGTCTTCCTGGCCGCCTCGGCTCCGCCTTCCAGCGCCAGGTACGACAGGGCCGAGCCGGCGCGGATGGCAAAGCCCAGGGTCGCCGCCCCCTGCTTGTCGGCGATCGAGGTCAGGCTGAAGCTTTCCCCGCCCCGGAACCGCGCCACGGTGTCGTCGATGCTGCCCGAAAGGGTCTTGCGATAGCCGACCCGGATCTCCGGCCGCCACCACACCGCTTCGCCGAACTGCGCGCCCAGCACCAGGCCGACATCGCCGCTGAGATTGCTGAAGGCCCGCGCGTCGCGGATCAGGTCGAAGCCCTCCCCGCCGCCCGTCTCGCTACGCTTACCTTCCGAGAAGTAGAGATAGTCCAGGCGCGTCTCGGGCCGGACGAACATGCGGCCGATCTTCTGTTCGTAGGCGACGCCGGCGAAGGCGTTGGCCGTCGCGCCGTTCCAGTGGGCGACATTGGTGGCGGAGGCATCCGAAACGCCGTCGCCGTCAACGTCCTCGCTATAGAAGCTGCGGTCGCCGGTCAGCCAACCATAGCCCGCCCCGCCGCCCAGGTTGAAGCGCCAGCCGCCCACCGCGCGCCGCCAGTACAGCCCGGCCTGGACCAGGGTGTTGACCGTATGCTCACCGGCCTTGGCCGTGGTGTCGTGCTCCTCGACGCTGACCAGGGCCAGGGTCACGCCGAGCGCCCCACCCGCGTCGCCCATGGCCTCGTAGCCGGCCACGAAACCCAGGGCCTGGGTGTCCGAGCCCTGGTCGGTCCCGTCCTCGCGCTTCACCATGGTGTTGATCTGCTGCACCCAGACGCTGTCGGGCCCGTAGCGGTCGCCCAGGTCCGGGCGCACGGCGGTGGCGGCCGAGATCTGCTGGTTCACCGACTGCAGGGCCGAGAACATGCCCAGCCCCTGGTCGGGCAGCATCTGGTTGTAGAGGTTGTAGAAGCCGTCGCGGGTGTTCTGGGCAAGGAAGGCGCCGGCGATGTCGTCGTTCTTGGACAGGGCCGCGAACACCGCGTCATAGGCCGAGGCTTGGTTGGCGGTCATGCCTGCTTCCGTCGCCGAGCGGCGGCGCACGTCGATATTGATGCTGTTCCCCGACTGATAGGCATTGGCCACATAGAGGTACGGCGCGCTGCCCAGCAGGTCCTGGTCGATCGTGCCGGCGGTCAGGCTGCCGGCCTGGATGACCTCGAAGGTCGAGGCGTTGGTCAGCAGGTTGTTGAGCACCAGCCCCAGCTTCGTCCCGGACTCGATGGTGGCGGTGTCGGCGATGATGCGGCCCCAGGTCCCGGCGGCGGGATCGACGCTGAAGACCAGCTTGCTGCTGGCGCCCAGGGAGAGGTTGGTGATCTTCAGGTCATGGGTGTTGCTCAGGGCCAGGATGCCGTCGCCGACGCTGATGTTCAGGCGGCCGTCGCTGTCGGACAGGGTCGTCAGCACATAGGCCCCGCCGTCGATCTTCAGCGTGTCGAGACCCTCCCCGAAGACGATCGCGCCGATCACCGAGCCGTTCAAAACGTTGAGGGTGTCGTCGCCCGAGCCGAACAGGATCTTGCCGATGATGGCCGGCTCGTCGGCGTCGTCCACGCCGTCGCCGTCCGTATCGGTGTCGGCCACGCCGTCGTCACCGTCGTCACCGTCATTGACGCCGGTCTGGGTGACGGTGACGCCGGTGGTGTTCTTCGAGACGTCGATGGCGATGGCCTTGCCGGTGATCGTCTCGTCCGAGGCGTCGGTATTGTCGTCGTCGGTGTCGTACTCGTCGTCGGTGGCCACGACATAGGCGGCGATGGTGCGGCTGTTGTTGATCGTCGTCAGCGCGCCCGCCTCGTCGAGAATGGCATAGGCGTCGCCCTTCTCGCCCGAGACCGTGGCGGTGATCACCCCGTCATTGTTCAGCACCCGCGAGACCGCGCCGGCGTCGATCACCAGCGCCCGGGCCGAGAACGCGCCCTCCGACACCGTCGAGGCGCTGATCGAGCCTTCGTTCCAGATCGTCTCGGCGATCGCGCCCGCCTTCAACCGCAGGCCGCTGGTCCGGGCCTCATAGCCCGAAGCGCCGATCGAGCTGGTCACCCGGACGCCCTTGGCCAGCAAGGTCTCGTAACCGGCGTCACCGCCAATCTGCACGCCGGTGGTCTCGACCCCGTCATAGACGCTGGCGGCGCTGACCGAGCCGTTGATGACCAGGCCATAGGCGTTGTCGCCCTCGCCCACGGCGCCGATCGTCACCGTGTTGGCGTTGGAGCCGATCTTCAGGGCCGGCGCGCCGCCATAGACCGAGATCGAGGCCGTGCCTTCCGCGTTGTCCGCAACCCCGTCGCCGTCCTCGTCGTCCGTGGTGTCGTCATTGGTGTCGGTCGGCGGGCGGTCCAGCAGCACCCCGCCGGAGACATTGGCCGTGATGTTCACGCCGCCGCCGCCTTCCAGCTTGTCGTCGGCGTCCAACAGGGCCCGGTCGTCGGGATCGCTGTAGCGCGAGGTGACGCGATAGCCGGTCGAAGAGACCGAGCCCTGCAGCACGAACGCCCCCTCGACCGGCGCATCGATCGCCACGCCCACCGAGCCTTCGCCGATGACGCTGGTCGAGCCCTCGATCTGGACCTTGCCGGTGACCGGCGCGGCGATGTGGACGCCGTAACCCCGGTCGCCGGTGACGCTGATCGTACCAGAGTGAACCAGGTTGCCGACCAGCGGCGCCTCGACGCTGATGCCGGCGGAGTCCATGCCCTCGACGGTGATCGCGCCGGTGTTGGTGATCGTCCCCGTGAACGGCTGGTCCCCCGTCACCCGGATGCCGTAGCGCCGATAGCCCTTGGCGAAGAGGCCGTCGTAATCGCCGTCTTCGTCCGTATCCTCGTAGTCGTAATCCTCGGTCAGGCTGATCGAGCCGGCGCTGGTGACGCTGCCCGCGTGGCCGCCGATGACGAGGATGCCGACCGAATCGTCGATCCCCACGCTGGCGAGGCCGCCGTTCATGGTGACGATGTTGTCACTATTCAGGGTGACGATCGCGCCGGCGGTGCTCAGCGTGATGACGCCGCTCTCAGTGACCTTCACGTCGTCGGCGGCCCCGTCATTGGGGCTGGCGGTGGTGATCGGCGTGGTCCGCGTGCTGCTGGTGACCTCGACATCGGCGAACACATGGCCGGCGGAGAGAAGCAGCGGGGCGGCGGCGGCCGTGGCGACGAGAAGCTTGCGCGGCATCGGGAACCTTCGAGGACAGTCCCCGAAGGCCTAGCCGCCACGCTTGGCGGTCGCGTGGCTGGCTTGTTTCCCGGCCGCCGCGCCTCGCAACCTGGCGCAGCTTCCCGTGACCTTTCGAAAGGTCAGCGCACGCCGGTGAAGCGCTTAGGCTCAAGATAGCGGCGCGTGAAGCGGGCCTCGTGGACCGCGCCCTTGAAGAAGTCGACCTTGTTCATTCGCGAGCCGATCGAGGCGCGCCCCGGTCCCTGCGGCTTGAACGGAACCTCGGCCTCGCCCTGGAGGACGCCGTTGACATAGGCGCGATACATCTTGCCGTCGAAGCTCTGGGCGACGTGAAACCATTGCCCCACCGGGAAGCGCTTGTCCGGGAAGATCAGGGTGTGCTTGTAGCCCGGCCCGGTGACGAAGGCGTCCAGCCACCATTCGGTCCCGACGGTGCGGATCTCGAACAGGAAACGCGTGGTCGAGACCGGCTGCCCCTCGGGCGCCATCTCCTGCAGGTGGAACCAACGCTGGGCTTCGTTGCCGCCGTCGGGGCGGAACACGGCCTCGAAGGTCCAGGTCTCGGCCCCGGCGAGCGGATGCTGCTCGACGAAGAGCACGTCCTGGACGCCGTCGAACTGCACGGCCTTGCCGACCGGGCTGTCGATGATCTTGGGCGCGCCCTCGGCATGGGCCGCGACGCCGCCGATCCTGGTCAGGTTGTCGAAGGTCCAGACCACCTGGTCCTTGGGCTTCTTGCCGGCCAGGGCGGGCGTGGCCGCGCCCAGGATCGACAATCCGGCGGCGGCTGTCAGCGCCTCGCGGCGGCTCCATGCGAGCATCATGTCATCTCCCGATTTCTTTTTCACGTGCTCCACCTTGCGGCATAGGCTTCCACATAATGACAATGACACCGGTTGCAGTGGCGTTGAGCGGAGGAAATCACGGATGTTTCGAGTCGTCTCCAACCACCGCGCCCTGATCGCCCTCGCGCTTGCCGGGACCGTGCTGACCACCGGTGCGATCGCTCACGCCGCGCCGGCCCAGAAACCCGACTTCAATCCGGAGCCTTAGGCCATGCAACGACGCGCCCTTCTCCAGCTCGGCCTCGTGGCCGTCTCCGCGCCCTCGCTGGCTCTCGCATCCGGCAAGGCGATCCTGGCCAACGCCCTTGGCGCGGTCGGCGACGGCGAGACGCTGAACACCAAGGCCATCCAGGCCGCCATCGACGAAGCCGCCAAGACCGGCGCGACCGTGGCCCTGAAGCCCGGCGTCTATCGCACGGGCTCGATCTTCCTGAGGTCGGGCGTCACCCTGCGCCTGGACAAGGGCGTGACCCTGCTGGGCTCCACGAGCATCGCCGACTATCCCGAGATCCCGACCCGCGTGGCCGGCATCGAGCTGACCTGGCCGGCGGCGCTGGTCAACGTCTACAAGCAGAAGAACGTCCGCATCGTCGGCGACGGCGTGATCGACGGCGACGGCAAGGTGTTCTGGGACAGCTACTGGGCGCTGCGCCGCCAGTACGATCCCAAGGGCCTGCGCTGGGCCGCCGACTACGACTGCAAGCGCCCCCGCCTGATCCAGGTGTTCGACTCAGAGAAGATCGAGCTGGCCGGCCCACGCCTGCGCCGCTCGGGCTTCTGGACGGTGCATGTCTGCTACTCGCACGACGTCCATGTCGCCGACCTCAACATCCGCAACAACGAAGGCGGCCGCGGCCCCTCGACCGACGGCGTCGACATCGACAGCTCGCACGACGTGCTGGTCGAGCGGATCGACGTGGCCTGCAACGACGACGCCCTGTGCCTGAAGGCCGGCCGCGACGCCGACGGCCTGCGCGTCAACCGGCCGACCTACAACATCACCATCCGCGACTGCGTGATCCGCGACGCCTCGGCCGGGATCACCTTCGGCAGCGAGACCTCGGGCGGCTTGCGCGACATCAAGGTCTCGGGCCTGATCGTGCGCCATCCGACCCCGGTCGGCATCCTGTTCAAGTCGGCCCACACGCGCGGCGGCGCGGTCAAGGACATCGATATCGCCGGCATGCAGCTGCACGACGTGGCGACCATCCTGCGGGTGAACCTGAACTGGAACCCCAGCTACAGCTATGCCGAGATCCCGGCTGGCATGACCGACGCGCCGCCCTACTGGAAGGTGATGACCCAGCGCGTCCCGCCGGAACAGGGCCGCTGCCATCTCAGCGACGTGCGGATCAAGGACGTCAAGGCCATCGGCGCCAAGACCGCCTTCGAAGTCGCGGCCTTCCCCGACCTGCCGCTGGAGCGCTTCGCGTTCGACAACCTGGACCTGGACGTCCAGGCCGGCGGCCGCATCGCCAACGCCAAGGACTGGACCTTCACGCGGACCAGGATCGACACCCTGGACGGCAAGCCGCCCGAGCTGGCCGCCTCGACGGGCGTGACGGGGCTCTAGTTCGGACGCTCCAGGGTGACGGCCATCAGACCGATCACCACCTCGTTGGCCGTTGTGCGCGCCGTCAGGGACCGCAACGGCTTGCGAGGGTCCAGCGCCAGCGACAGCACCGTCGCCGCGCCGCCTTGCCCGACAGCGGCAGCTTCAAACAGCGATGACAACGCTGTCGAGCCGGCCAAGCTGATGCTTCCAGCAAAACTCCGCGCGGAATCCGGCGCTATGGAATCGGCTTGAAGCCCTCGGCGCGGACGGTCCACTTGCCATCCTTCGGGAAGCCCGGCGCCGGCCCCTTGGAGCCGTCCCAGCCGCCGGCCATCATGGCCACGGCCGCCAGCAGCGAACCGTTGGACGGGAAGTAGGTCTCGGCCGCACGGGTGTAGCCCGGACCGTCCGGACCGACCTTCTCGCCCTCCCCGGCCTTCGGGACAAAGGCCTGGGCGTGTTCCGCCAGGTGCACGCGCGGGGTCATGCCCGTGACGCCGAACTTATTGTTCTTGGCCTCGAAGAACAGCCAGTCGACGGCCTTGTCCGGCTCGCCAAGGCGCGCCGCGGTCATGGCCGCCATCGGATAGTCCCAGCCCCAGGTCTGGCGCAGGTCCCAATCATTCTCCACGGCCCGCAGGGTGCGCCGCATGGTCTCGGGATCAGCCTTCCCGGGGATCAGGCCATACGCCATCAGGAACGAGGGGTGGTCGCGGTTCATGCACTGGGCGCCGACGGCGTGCTTGGAGCATTGCTGGCTCCTGGCCACGTCCCAGAAGTTGGGCGTGGACTCGGTCGGCAGGTAGAGACCGTCCTTGGTCGCCATCGGGGCCAAACCCTTGATCACCGCGTCCCACTCGGGCTTGCGCGCCAGGCCCTGGCGTACGCGCCACTGCTGCGCGGTCTCCAGGCCCCAGCGATAGTATTCCAGTTCGAACGCCGGGTTGAAGGTGGTCAGCGGGTCGTAATTCTCCTGCACCGGGATGATCGGCGGACCGATCACGAACCGGCCCCTGCCATCACGGTGCGGGAAGCTGGCCAAGAGGTCGGCGGTCTCGGAGACCAGTTGGCCGTACTTGGCCAGGGTCGCCTTGGTCGGCTTGTCGCGCCAGATCAGCTCGGACATCCAGATCGGATGCGGCTGCTGCCACATGATGAAGGGCGAGACCTTGCTGGGGCTGTCGACGCCGTCGGGGCCGACCATCTTGGGCCACCAGGCGCCCTTGAGGCCGTGGCTGGCGGCGCGGGCCTTGGCGTCCTTCAGGTGACCCAGGTACCAGGGCAGGCTGCGCTCCAGGTACTCGGGTTTGTTCCACAGGGCGAAGTGACCCGCGTGCCAAGGGTGCATCTCGAGATGGAACTTGCCGTTCCAGCTGTTGGAGAACAGCCCCTCCTCCTGCGGCGGAACCTCGCCGGCGCCGTTCAGGGCCATCAGGTATTGCGACAGCACCACCCGGCGCTCCAGTTCGGCCGCGCGAGGATCGGTGCTGCCCGAGAAGTCGACGGCGGCGCCCTGCGTCCAGTACGACTTCCAGTGCGCGCGCGTGGCTTGGTCAGAGGTCGTCACGGACGGCAGCTTCGGCACGGCGGCGCGCGAGAAGGCGACCTCCAGCCCCAGGGTCCGCCCCTTGGCCCTGGGCGCGACGACATAGGCGTGCGGCCCGGCGGCGGTGAAGTCGACGGCGCGGTCGGCCTGCAAGGCGGCGAAGTACTTGGTGGCGTCCAGCTGGCGCGAGACGTCCAGGCGCGAAGCGCCCTCCCCGATCACCTTGGTGGTGTGCCGTTCGGGATGGGTCCAGTCGGAAGGATCCGGGTTCAAGGCCTTGGAAACCCCCGGGAACTTCACCGACAGTTTCAGCCGGCCCTGCTCCACCAGGACGGAGTCCACATCGACCACGATCATGTCCAGGGTGGGGTGCGCGCGGGTGCGGACCGTCACGGCCTCGCCGTCATAGACGAAGCGGCTGGTCAGGACGCCGGTCCACAGGTCCAGGGTCTGCTGCGTCGCCGTCAGGTCCTCGAACTTGGCGGGCTTGCCGGCCTTGTCGCGCAGGTCCAGGGCCACGCGCCCTAGCGAAAAGCGGTGCGGGTTTTCGCGCAGGTAGGCCAGGGCCGGACGGCTGGCCGCCTCGTTCCAGTCCTTCATGTAGGCGTAGGGCTGCTTGGTCCCGCGCACGTCGATCGGCGTCGTCCCGTCGGCATAGGTGTAGTTGTTCGGGTTCGGGAAGGCGTGCCAGGCCCACTGGGCCTCGGTCAGCAGCGGCGCGATCTTGGAATAGGCCTCGGGGAAGGTCTGCAGGCCGGTGATGTCGGCGGTGAAGCCGATCTGGCCATTGCCGACCATCAGGGGCGCGGAGGGATCGACCTTGGTCAACTTGACGTCGTGGCGGCTGACCAGCGCGTGGCGGTCGATAGGCTGGGCCATGGCTGACGCGGCAAGGGTGAACAAGGCCAGGCCGGCCAGAAGCGCGCGTCGCATCGATGTCTCCCAGAACGCTGTCCGCGGTCGACCGCGGTTGAACGATGGGGCGTCGGCTCAACGCCCCACCATTCCATTCTATAGGAGTTAATCTCACATTATGAAAGACGCATCCTAGTCGGCCGCGGCGGGACCGCCCCCGCTCATCGCCTTGCGGGTCAGCCAGATCAGCGGGATCAGGATGACGCACAGCCACGCCGAGACGCGGAAGAAGTCCAGGGCCGCCAGCAGATAGGACTGGTTGACGACCTGCTGGGTCACCGCTCCGACCGCCTGCAGGTGGGTCATGCCCGTGGCCTGCAGCTTGTTCACGGCATCGATCCAGGCGGGGCTGCCCGTGCTCATGGTCTCGGCCAGGCGGGTTTGGTGGACGGCCTCACCCCGGTCCCAGATCGTCGTGGCCAGCGAGGCGGCGAAGCTGCCCGCGGTGATCCGCGAGAAGTTCGACAGACCCGAGGCTTGCGGCGTCTGCTGGGGCGGCACGCCGTTCAGCGAGATGGTCACCATCGAGATGAAGAAGGTGCTCATCGCCACGCCCTGCACCAGCATCGGCATGACCAGCGACCAGAAGTCGGCCTGCGAGTTGTAGCCCGAGCGCATGAAGAACGAGAGCCCGAACGCCGCCAGCGACAGGGTCGCCGTCCAGCGGGCGTCGACCTTGGTCATCATCCTCGCCGCGAACGGCGTCAGCAGCACCGCGACCACGCCGCTGGGCGCGGCCACCAGGCCAGCCCAGGTGGCGATGTAGCCCATCTGGGTCTGCAGCCACAGCGGCAGCAACAGGTTGTTGCCGAAGAACACGGCGTAACCCAGGCAGAAGGCGATGGTGCCGATCGTGAAGTTGCTGGAGCGGAACAGCGACAGGTCGACGATCGGGTGCTTCTCGTTCAACTCCCAGATCACCCAGGCGATGAAGAAGACGATCGCCAGGACCAGCTCGACCACGATGGCGGGCGAGGAGAACCAGTCGGCTTCCTTGCCGGTGTCCAGCATCACCTGCAGCGCGCCGACCCAGATCAGCAGCAGCATGAAGCCGGTGCGATCGATCGGCAGCTTGCGGGTCGGCGTCTCGCGGCTGGCCATGTTCCGCCAGCAGATGACGGCGCACAGGATGCCGACCGGCACGTTGATCAGGAAGATCCACGGCCAGGAGAAGTTGTCGGAGATGTAGCCGCCGAGGATCGGCCCGCAGATCGGGGCCACCAGGGTGGTCATCGACCAGATGGCCAGCGCCGTCCCGCGCTTGTTGGGCGGGAAGATCATGATCAGCAGCGCTTGCGAGCCAGGGATCATCGGCCCGGACACCGCGCCCTGCAGGATCCGGAACAGAATCAGCGACTCCAGGTTCCAGGAGATGCCGCACAGCAGCGAGGCGATGGTGAACAGGATCACCGAGACCACGAAGGTCTTGACCACGCCGTAGCGGCCCATCAGCCAGCCGGTCAGCGGCACCGAGACGCCGTTGGCCACGGCGAAGGCCGTGATCACCCACGTGCCCTGGCTGGAGCTGACGCCCAGATTGCCGGCGATCGTGGGGATCGAGACGTTGGCGATGGTGCCGTCCAGCACCTGCATGAAGGTGCCCAGCGCGAGGGCGATCGAGGTGATGGCCAGCAGCGCGCCGGTCATGGGCGGCGGTCCCGCCTGAGTTTGTTCGGACGCCATAGGGGGCGCTCCTTACTTCGCGACGTCGATCTTGGCCTTCATCGACAGGCCCACGCGCAGCGGGTGCTTGGCGAGGTCGGCCGGGTCCAGGATGATGCGGACAGGCACGCGCTGGACGACCTTGATCCAGTTGCCCGAGGCATTCTGGGCCGGGATCAGCGAGAAGGCCGAGCCGGTGCCGCCGGCCAGGCCGCGCACCTTGCCGTGGAACTTCACACCGCCGCCGTAGAGGTCGGAGGTCAGCACGACGGGCTGGCCGGGGACCACCTTGTCCAGCTGCACTTCCTTGAAGTTGGCGTCGACATAGGCCTGGGTCGTGGGCACCACGGCCATCATCGGCGAACCGACGGCGACCTGCTGGCCGACCTGCACCGACTTGCGGGCGACGATGCCGTCGGTCGGGGCGCGGACCACGGTGCGGGCCAGGCTGAGGCGCGCGGCGTCGAGGCGCGCCTGGGCGGCCTTCACTTCCGGGTTCTCGGTGACCGAAGCGCCCGAGATCAGCACGGTGTTGGCCTCGCGCGAGCCGATGGCGGCGTCGCGGCTGGCCAGGGCCTGGGCGCGAACGGCCTGGGCGGCGTTCAGCGCGGCTTGCGCATTGGCCAGACGGTTCTGGGCGGTCGTCAGCTCGTCGCCGGAGACGGCCCCCTCGCCCACCAGGGCCTGGCGGCGCGAGAGGTCGACGCGGGCGCGCTCGACGTCCGACTTGGCGGCGGCGATCTGGGCGTCGGCGCGGGCGACGTCGGCCTGGCGGGCCTCGAACTGGCCGCCCAGGGCGGAGTCGTTGGCGAAGTAGCCCTTCACCTTGCGCTCGGCCTGACCCAGGGCCGCTTCGGCCTGGGCGACGGCGATGCGGGCGTCGGCGTCGTCGATGATCACCAGCGGATCGCCGGCCTTCACGGCCTGAGTCTCGACGACGAAGATCTTGGCGACCGGACCCGGCGACAGGGCGGTGACCTGGGCGGTCTCGGCCCCGACATAGGCGTCGTCGGTCTCGACATAGTGGCTTTCGAAGGCCAGCCAGTAGGCGCCGTAGCCGACGACGCCGATGGCGACCGCGCCGCCCAGCAGGGTCAGCTGGCGGCGGCGCGTGTTGTTAGCAGCGGCTTGGGAAGCGGCGGGTTGTTGATCGGACATAGGTGCAAGTCCTAGGGAGCGAATGCTTTGAGAATGGGGTTCAGGCGCCGGTGAAGCCGCCGCCGAGGGCGCGGATCAGGGCGATGTCGAGGGCGAAGGCGCGGCTTTCCAGGTCGGCGACGACCCGGCGCTGGGCCAGCACCGACTGCTCGGCCAGCAGCACCGACTGATAGGTCGACAGCTGGCCTTCGTAGCGAAGGCGGGCGATGCGATAGGCGTTCTCGTTGGCGGTCAGGGCCGCGCGGGCGTCGGCGAGACGGCTGGTCAGGGCCTTCTCGCTGGCGGTGATGTCGGCCACCTCGCGCAGGGCCTGGGTCAGGGCGCCGTCATAACTGGCCACGGCCGCATCGCGGTCGGCCTCGGCGCCGCGCAGGCCGGCGCGCAGGCGACCGCCCTCGAAGATCGGCAGGCGCAGGGCCGGCCCGACCTGGCCGATATCCGAGCCGCTTGAGAACAGCTTGTCGAGATACAGCGACTGCACGCCGATGAA
This sequence comes from uncultured Caulobacterales bacterium, assembly GCA_903900155.1. Taxonomy (GTDB): domain Bacteria; phylum Pseudomonadota; class Alphaproteobacteria; order Caulobacterales; family Caulobacteraceae; genus Caulobacter. The sequence goes on from CAIUMD010000086.1 coordinate 70,184, forward strand.
GCCGGTCAGGTTGATGTCCGGATAGAACATCGCCTTGGCCTGCTGGGTGCGCGAGGTCGCAGCCTCGGCCCGCCATTTGGCGGCGACCACATCGGGCCGACGGCCGATCAGGTTGGCCGGCAAGTTCTCCGGCAGGCCGAAAGGCTTGATGCTCGCGGTCGCTGGACGGGTGATGGCGAGACCACGGTCGGGACCGGCGCCGACCAGGGCGGCCAAGGCGTTGCGGGTCAGGGCGATCTGCTCGTCGAGGGCGGATAGCTCAGCCTTCGAGGCCGGAGGACCGGCGGCGGCCTGCTCGCTCTCGGCCTTGGTGTCGAGGCCGTTGGCGACACGCTTGGAAACGAGGTCGGAGGTCTGCTGGCGCAAGGTCACGGCGGCGGCGGCGACGTCGCGCTGGGCGTAGAGCCGCGAAAGCTCGGCATAGGTCGAGGCGACGGCGGTCGACAGGGTCAGACGGGCCTGCGCCGCGTCGGCCTGGGCGGCCTTGGCTTCAGAAGCGGCGGCGGCGATGGCCGCGCGATTCTTGCCGAAGAAGTCCAGTTCCCAGCTGGCGTCCAAGGCAATGCGGCCGACGTCGTTATAGCCCTGCGGCACGAAGGCCGGCGGGATGCCGTTGTTGTAGCTCTGCTTGGCCTCGGCGGCCGAGGCGGAGAACCCGACCCGCGGCAGGTCGGCGGACTTGGCCTGAGCGACCAGGGCCTGGGCGCGGCGCAGGCGGGCCTCGGCGGCGGCCAGGGTTGGCGAGCCCTTCAGGGCCTCGTCTTCCAGGGCGTTCAGCTGGGTGTCGCCATAGCTGGTCCACCAGGCGTCGCCGGGCCAGTCGGCGGTCGGAGCGGCCAGGGCCTGGGCGGTTTCATAGGCCTGCGGCGCCTTGGCGGCCCGCGCGGCTTGCGCCGGCGGCAGGCTGGCGCAAGCGGCCAGCACCAGGGCGCTGGCGGCGGCGAAGAACGGAGCGCTGTGTCGTAGAGAGAAGGTCGACATGGGTAGAGCCTTGATGTTACCGTACGGTATAGTCATATGGTGGAGTGCAAGTAGGCCTCTCTTGCGCTACAGTCAAGGCGACCGTACCGTACGGTCGGAAAGAATTCTAATGCAGACCGACACAAAACCCCGCCTGGATCGTGACGCGCGCCGCGAAGCGATCCTCGACATCGCCGCCGAGGTGTTTCTGGAGGAGGGCTTCGACGCCGCCTCGATGTCGTCCATCGCGGCCAAGGTCGGCGGCTCGAAGAGCACGCTCTACAACTACTTCAAGAGCAAGGAAGACATCTTCCAGGCCCATGTCGAGCGATACTGCAACTGGCAGGGCCAGGAAATGTTCGCCCTGCTGGACGGCGAGGGCGACGATGTCCGCGCGGCCCTGACGCGGCTAGGCCGGCGCTACGTCACCAACGTCATGTCCGACCGCAACATGCGCCACTTCCGCCTGATCGCGGCGGCGTCCGAGCGCTCGCCCGACATCGGCCGGGCGTTCTACGAGGCCGGCCCCTTGCGGGGCGCGCGGTTGCTTGCCGGCTTCCTGGCGCGGATGAAGCTGGAGGGCCGGATCGACGTTCCCGACCCGATCGCCGCCGGCCATCAGTTCATCGGCCTGTGCCAGAACCGCATGCTGAAAGCGCGTCTGGTGAACTATATCGACGCGCCGACGCCCGAAGAAGTCGACGCCGAGGTCGAGACCGCGGTCCGCACCTTCATGGCGGCGTTCGGCGTCCGCTAGACCGGCGCGGCGAACCGGTAGCGGCCCGAGCCGACGACCATCTCCAGCCCACCCGCAACGACGCGGCTTGATCGCACGCCTTTGACCCCGGCGATCGGAAGGCCACCTTCGCGCGCCTGAGCCGGCGCACTGGTCGGCAGCCGCACCGTCGCCTGCGCGCCGGCCGGCACATCGACCTCGAGCGACAGCACGCCCCCTTCCCTACGCCAGGCGCTGCGCACCGGTCCGAGGACCGTCCGGAAGGTCGCTTCGGTCGCGGCCACCGTCCCGACCGGTTTGGGCGCCAAGGTGATCACGCGGTCCGGCGCGGCGGCGAAGTCGACATTGATCCCGGCCAGTCCGCCGAACAGCCAGCCCTCGCCGTGGCCCAGCATGAAGTGATTTAGCGACTTGGTCGGATCGGCGTCCCAGGCCTCGGTCAGGGCCGTCGCGCCCTTCGCCAGCTGATAGCCGTAGCTGGGCCGGTCGGTGACCGACATCATGTCCAACACGACGTCGTCGCGGCCGTTCTCGGCCAGGGCCCGCACGACATAGTGGAAGCCGACATCGCCGGCCATGACGCCGTTCTGTCTGGCCCGGACGGCGCGGACCAGAGCGTCCAGCACCCTGCCCTCCTGCCCCCTCGGGACCATGCCCAGGGCCAGCGGCATGGCGTTGGCGGTCTGGCTGCCGCGATCATAGGAGCCCGCCTGCGCATCGAAGAACTTAGTGTTGAACGCCGTTCGGATCGCCTCGGCGCGCTTGCGGTAGTCGGCAGCTTCTGCGGCAGGCCGGCCGAGCACCCCGGCGATCAACGCCAACGTAGTCAGCGCCTGATACGAGGTCGCCGTGCCGGTTAAAGCGCGGCTGGTCAGCTGCGAGGCGCCCAGCTTGCCGGGCCCCACATCGTACCAGTCGCCCAGGCCGAAATCGACGATATGGTCCTGGGCTCGCCTGGCTAGGTAGTCCACATAGGCCCGCATGGCCGGATAGCCGTCGGCCAGCACCTTCGCATCGCCATAGGCGCGGTAGGCGGCCCAGGGCGCCAGAACCACCGCCGAACCCCACTCCGGCGAATTCCGCGCCGGCTGGTCGCTGCCGTCGGGCTCGAGGAAGGCGGTGTATTCCGGCGCGATGCCGGGGACCATACCGTCGGGCTGCTGGGTGTCCACGATGTCGCCGATCATCTTCTCGTACATCGTCGAGGCGTCGCGGTTGTAGATCACCGTCAACGCGTTCAGGTGCGCCTGCTCCAGCCAGCCCAGCTTCTCGCGGTGCGGACAGTCGGTCAGGACGCTGTAGGCGTTGGACACCACCGCCCGCTCGATCAGGTGATGCGTTCGCTCCAAGAGTTTGTCGCTACAGGTGAAAGTCCCGACCTGCGGAAGGTCCGCATACAGAAACTGCCCCGCCAGCGAGACGATCTCCGGCTTGCCGCCCGGATTGGCGCGCCCGGTCGGGACGGCGCCCTCGACCTGCAGGTAGCGGAAGCCGTGATAATTGAAGCGCGGCACGAACCGCTCCTCGCCTTGGCCCGCCAGCGTGTAGTTGTAGAGCACCCAGCGATCCGGACCGGCGTTGAAGCTGCGCTGCCAGGCCAGGCCATCGTCGCCCAGCACCTCGGCCGGGGTCAGCTTGACCGCCGCCCCCGCTGGGCCCCGCACGACCATCTCAGGCCTTCCGGCGAAGTTCTGGCCCAGGTCGTAGACGAAGACGCCGGGCTTGGGCTCGGTGATCGCCACGGTCTCGAAGCGCCGATGGATGGCGATTGGCGGCGCGCCCTGGGCCTTGAGCCGGATCTTGCGATCGGGCGCTGGCAATGCGGCCCGCCAGCCATCGTCGGTAGCGCCAGGCAGGTCCCAGCCGGGCCGCTCGCGGCGGGCGTCGACATCCTCGCCGGCGAACATCGAGGTGAAGACGATCGCCCCCTCGGCCACGCGCCAGGTCTCGTCGCTGACCACATGCTCCACCGAGCCGTCGTCGTGATGCAGACTTAGCTGCAGCAACAGCCGGGGCCGTCCGTAGCTGTCGACGAACTTGGACTTGCGGCCGACGACCTTCTCGACGTCGTACATGCCGCCGCCCAGCCGCACGCCCAGCATGTTCGCGCCCGGCCGCAGCAGCGACTCGACCTCGTAGGTCGTGTAAAGCGCGGTCTTGTCATAGGCGGTCCAGCCTGGGTTCAGCACGCTGGCGGTGACCGGCGCGCCGTTGACGGTCAGCTCGAAGTGGCCCAGGCCGCAGATCGAGACGACAGCCCGCTTCGGGGCGCGCTTCAGGTCGAAGCCCTTGCGCAGCAGTGGCGGCGCGGTCTCGGCGGGGTCGGTGAGCTCCTTGCTCCAGCCGCGCACATGATCACCGCGCACCTTCTCCGGCTTGGCGATGATCCAGCGGGCCCGCCATTCGGACGGATCCAGGATGCCGGTCACGAACCGCGCCGGAGCGCTCCAGGCGCCATCGATCTCGACCGCCCAGACGTAGGGCGTGTGCGAGGTCAGCAGCAGATCCTTAGGGGGCGCGATGTCCAGCTGGCCAGCCTTGCGCCGGCCGCTGTCCCAGACGTCGCCGACGCGTGCGGCCAGGCTCTCGGGCGAGCTGGCGACGATCACCCGCTGGGTCTTGGGAGCCACGTCGCGCGCGCCGTCGGGAGCCTCCAGCAGCCAGCGGAAGCGCGGGCGGCGGGTGTCGATGCCTACCGGATCGGTCAGCCACTCCACGCGCAGGTCCCGCGCCATCAGGGCGGGCTCGCGGGCGTCGGCCACGGACGGCAGCAGGGCCATGCCGGCGGCGGCGCCCATCACCGTGCGACGACTGACCTTCGTACTCATACGCGTTTTCCTGTTCCCGCCCGAACGCGGTAGCGATACCAGAAGCATTCGAGCACAAACGCAAGCTCTCGAAAGTCCTTAAGCGTGTGAGGTCCCGATGGCCGTCGTCTCCAAGCGTTCCCTCCTGACCGGTCTGGGCCTCGGGGGCCTTGCCAGCCTGGCCGGCGCATCGGCCAAGGCCGCGCCGAGCGCGATCCTGATCTCTCAGCCCGTCTACACCAACGCCCCCTACCCGCAGTCGCACGCCTCGACGATCGTCGAGACCAAGGCCGAGACGCTGGCGGCGGCCTGGTTCGGCGGCACGCACGAGCGCAATCCCGACGTCGGCATCTGGTTTGCCCGCAACGTCGACGGCAAGTGGCAGGACGCCAAACAACTGGCCAACGGCGTCCAGCCCGACGGCAAGCCGCGCCTGCCGACCTGGAACCCGGTGCTGTTCCAGGCCCCGGCCAGGCCGAATGGGGGCGACCTCTTCCTGTTCTACAAGGTCGGTCCCAGCCCGCAGAACTGGTGGGGCATGGTTATGACCTCGGCCGACGACGGCCGCACCTGGAGCCAGCCCCGACGCCTGCCTGACGGCATCCTGGGCCCGATCAAGAACAAGCCCGTGGTGCTGAAGAGCGGCGCCTGGCTGTCGCCCGTCAGCGTCGAACAGTCCGAAGGCGTCACCAAGGCCGACGGCGGCGGCTGGAGCCTCTATTTCGAACGCAGCGAGGATGGCGGGCAAACCTGGACCAAGACGGATCTCGTCCCCTCGCCCCTGAAGATCGACGCCATCCAGCCCAGCATCCTGTTCCACGCCGACGGATCGCTGGAGGCCGTGGCCCGCACCCGCCAAGGCGCTCTCGCGCAGAGTTGGTCCAAGGACGACGGCAAGACCTGGAGCCCGCTGGCCGCCATCGATCTGCCCAACCCGAACTCCGGCGCGGACGCCGTCACCCTGGCCGACGGCCGCCAACTGCTGGTCTATAACCACGCCGGCCACCGCCCGACCTCGCCCGGCAAGGGTCCTCGGGTGCCGCTGAACGTGGCGATCTCGCACGATGGCGTCAGCTGGCGCGAGGTGCTGACTTTGGAAACCGAGGTCGTGCCGGACGGCTATGCCTATCCCGCCGTGATCCAGGCGCGGGACGGCAAGGTCCACGTCACCTACACCGTCAACCGCCGCGGCATCCGCCATGTGGTGATCGATCCCAGACGCCTCGCCTGACACCTCTCCGCGATTGACGGAGCCCAGCGCGCGTGGCTCGTTCGCTCCCGTCTTTCGTAGAGAGTGATCCATGGCCACCTTGATCCTGAGCGTCATCGGCAGCGACCGTCCCGGCCTCACCCAGGCGCTGGCGGGCGCAGTGCTGTCGGCCGGCGGCAACTGGTTGGAAAGCCATCTCAGCCAGCTGGGCGGCCTCTATGTCGGTTCGGTCCTGGTCGAGCTGGACGCCAACAAGGTCGAGGCCCTGCGCCAAGCCGTCAGCGCCGTCGACGCCGAGGGCTTGAAAGTCCGCATTGCTCCCACCATCGAGAGCAGCGCCGTCGAGGGCGACGTCGTCCGCTTCAGCCTGGTCGGCGGCGACCGCCCGGGCATCGTCCACCAGGTGACCGGCGTGCTCAGCGGCGTCAACGCCAACATCGAGGCCTTCGACACCCGCCTCAGCGTCGAGCCGCACTCCGGCGCGCCGCTGTTCCACATGGACGCCCGCCTGCGCCTGCCGCCCTCGCTGAAGGCCGAGGCCGTGCAGGCGGCGCTGGAAGAAATCTCCGGCGAGATCATGGTCGACGTCTCGCTGACCGCCGACGCGACCTGAGACCTGGCGCGCTCGGATCTACGACTATGCGAGCCTTGCCGTGACAGCGCTGCCAGATAGGGTGCGCCTCAAACCCGAACGCGAGGACGCATGCATACGACCCTGGCCTTCACCCTGGCGCTGGCCGTCGCCACGCCTGCCCTCGCCACCCCGCTAACCCTGACCGATGTGCCGAAGGCTGCCGGCCCGGCGGTGTCGCTGTTCAACGGCAAGGACCTGAAGGATTGGGACGCCTGGCTGGGCTATGCCGACCCCGCCCTCACCTATAAGCGCCCGCCGGTGGCTCCGATCGGCGCGACGGCCCAGAGCGCCGAAATCTTCAAGGTGGTGCGGGAGGACGGCCGCTCCGCCCTCTACGTCAACGGCAAGATCTGGGGCAGCCTGGTCCACAAGGGCGACTTCAAGGACTACCACCTGCGCCCGCAGTACAAGTGGGGCAAGGAACGCTGGGCGCCGCGCGAGACGCAGGCGCCCAATAACGGCCTGCTCTACCACTCGCACGGCGCGCCGGGCGTGGTCTGGGGCACGTGGAGCCAGGCGGTCGAGTTCGAGATCATGACCGGCTCGATCGGCATGGTCGTACCCGTCGGCGAAGCGATCTCGGTCGTGACCGACGCCGTCGATGATCCGTCCTTGATCAAACCGAACCTGCGCTACGCACCTGCGGGCCGCGTCGTCACCGCCAAGGGCGGCGCGACCGACTGGAACGTCGAGGCCTATAGCGACGCCGAAAAGCCCGCCGGCGAGTGGAACACCCTGGACCTCTACGTCCTGGGCGACCGCGCCGTGCATGTGGTCAACGGCGTGCCGGTGCTGGAGGTCCGAGACCTCAAGGCCGACGGCCAGCCCCTGACCCACGGCGCGATCCAGCTGCAGTCGGAAGGCGCCGAGACCTTCTTCCGAGATATCGTGCTGGAGCCGATCAGGAGTCTGCCCAAGATCAGGTAATCCGGCGCTTCTCCAGCTTCCGCGCCAGGGTCCGGCGGTGCATCCCCAGGCGCCGGGCCGTCTCGGAGATGTTGAAGTCGGTCTCGACCAGGGTCTGGTGGATCCGCTCCCACTCCAGGTTCTTGATCGACGTCGCCCGCTCGCCGATGGCGGCGTCGACATCGCCCTCGCCCTTGTGGAAAGCCGCCTCGATGTCGTCGGTGTTGGAGGGCTTGGCCAGGTAGTGGCGGGCGCCCAGCTTGATGGCCTCGACGGCCGTGGCGATGCTGGCGAAGCCCGTCAGCACCACGATCAGCATGGCCGGATCCCGCTCGGCCAGGGCGCGGACGCAGGCCAGGCCCGACTCGCCAGCCAGCTTCAGGTCGACCACGGCGTATTTCGGCGTGAAGGTCTCCAGCGCCGTCATCGCCTCATCGAGGCCGTGGGCGTGGACCACCGTATAGTCACGCCGCTCGAAGGAGCGCTTCAAGGTCGCGGCGAACTTCTCATCATCCTCGATGATGATCAGCTTGCGGTCAGTCGGCCCATTGTTAATCGGCACGGCTGATCTCCAGGGACGACAGCGGCAAATCCAGCACGACCCGCGTCCCGCCTTCGGCCAGATTCTCGGCGAACGCCACGCCGCCCAGCTTGCGCAAAACGTTGACCACCAGAAACAGGCCCAGCCCTCCGCCAGCCCTTCCCTTGGTCGAGTTGTAGGGTTTACCGAAGTTCTCCAGCGTCTCGTCGGTGAAGCCCGGGCCGTCGTCCTCGACCTCGATCAGCAGCCGATCCTCGCGCACGCCGGCCCACAACCGCACCGCGCCGCTGGAAGCATCGAGAGCGTTGTCGAGCACGTTGTGGATCACCTGCTTCAGGGTCGATTCCGCCACGATCGGGGTCGGGGCGATCAGGTCGGTCTCGTAGACCAGGGCCTCGCCGTTGCGGGTGGCGCGCCAGTCGGCTGCCACCTCGTCCATGAAGGCCCGCAGAGTGCTGGCCCGCACCTCGCCGCCGCGCGCCTCGCCGGCCGACTGCAGGACGCCGGTGACGATGGCCTTGCAGCGCTGGACCTCGCCGCGCATGTCCTCCAACTCCTGGGCCAGGTCCGGCTGGCTGGCGAAGATCGGCATGCGCCGCCAGTCGCCCAGGATCACGTCCAGCGTCGCCAGCGGCGTCCCCAACTCGTGCGCGGCGCCGGAGGCCAAGAGGCCCATGCGGACGATATGGGTCTCCTCGGCGGCGCGCTGGCGCAACTCGGCCAAACGGGCGTCGTGGCGGCGCAGGTTGGCGTTGATCCGCGCCACGAAGGTCACCAGCAGCACCGCGTCCAGCACGATGCCGACCAGCATGCCCATCAGGAACAGGTCGAAGAAGGTCTGGTCGCTGAGGCCCGTGGCGACGATCGGCCGGTTGAAGGCCACCAGCATGACGAAGCAGAAGCTGGTCAGGGCCACGATCGCCCAGGTCGCCCAGGCTTCCAGCAGCACCGCCCCCAGGATCACATGCAGCAGGTAAAGGGTCGTGAACGGGTTGGTCGCCCCGCCGCTGAGATACAGCTGGATGGTCAGGGCCAGGGCGTCCGAGGCCAGGGCCAGGAAGAGGTCGTAGCGGCCCAGAGGCGTCGGCCGCTTCAGCCGCGCCAGGCTGAACAGGTTCAACGCCACCAGCGCCGCCAGCACCAGCATCATCGCGGCCAGCGGCAGGCGGAAGCCCAGGCTGAAATGCACCGCCAGGATGGTCACCACCTGGCCCAGCACGGCGATCCAGCGCAGGTGGATCAGCTGCAGCATGTTCTGCCGGGCGATGGCGTCGGCCGGGCCGCTGGCGTTGTCCGCCGCCCGCGCGCCCGAGAGCCAGCCCGCCACGCCGGAGAACAGAATGCTGGCGGTCGGGCTCATGCGCCTCCTTCGGGGCTCCGCCGCGCGTCGCGCGCGACATACAGGCCAGCGCCGCTCGTCAGCAGGGCCAGGCCGAACCAGGTCAGGGCGTAGATAAGATGACTGTTGGGGAAACGCACGACCGTAAGACCCCCTAGGGGCCAGCCGCCGGGATTGGGCGCGGCGTCGGCGTCCACGAAATAAGGGGCGACGTTGATCAGGTTATGCGCGGCGGCGATGGCCTGGACGTCGCGGGAATACCACCGCCCCTGTCCCGGCTGGTTCCGGCGCAGGAAACCGCCGTTGGGCTCGCTCGCCCGCATCAGGCCAACGACCGTGACCGGACCGGCGGGATGTGAAGCAACCGCCTTGCGCTCGCCCGGCACGAAGCCGCGATTGACCAGCACGGTGAAGCCGCTATCGGTCTTCAGCGGCGTCAGGACCCAGAAGCCGGGGCCCTTTTCGGTGACGGCCTGGACCAGCGTCTCGTCGCCATGGTCGAAGGCGCCTTCGAGGCGGACACGGCGATAGACATCATCGCTCGACCAGCCCGCCGGCGCCGGAACGGGCTCCGCGTGGATACGCTGCTCGACCTTGGCGATCAGGTCCCGTTTCCAGACCCGGCGCTGGACCTGCCAGGCGCCCAGCAGCACGAAGACCACGGTGAAGGCGGCGCACAGCCCGATCAGGGCGATCGACCGTGCGCGCCTTCCCGCCGTCACGGCATCTGCTTCATGTCGTGGGCGTCGACCGGCATCATGTTGGTGTTGAGGTTGTGCATCACCCACAGCGAGCCGCTCAGCGTGATCACCACCAGGATCAGGGTGAACATCAGGGCCAGCAGGGTCCATCCGCCTTCCGAACGCGAGTTCATGTGCAGGAAAAAGATCATGTGGACCAGCACCTGGATCACCGCCAGCCCCATCACCGCCACGGCGGTCATCTGCGGAGTCGGCAGGACGTGGTCCATGACCAGCCAGAACGGGATCGCCGTCAGGATCACCGCCAGCCCGAAGCCGATGACGTAGTCCTTCAGCGAGCCGTGGCCGGCGTCGTGGCCGTGGCCCTCGTGGGCGCCGGGGGCGTGGTGCGTGTCGTGGCCAGCCGCGGTCATCACAGCACTCCCAGCAGGTAGACGAACGAGAAGACGCCGATCCAGATGACGTCCAGGAAGTGCCAGAACATCGACAGGCACATCAGCCGGCGCTTCATGGCTTCGTCGAGGCCACGCCGGCCGACCTGGACCATCAGGGTGACCAGCCAGATGATGCCGAACGTCACGTGCAGGCCGTGCGTGCCCACCAGCGTGAAAAACGATGACAGGAAAGCGCTGCGCTGCGGGCCTGCGCCCTCGTGGATCAGCTTGGCGAACTCGTAGAGCTCCAGCGACAGGAAGCCCAGGCCGAACAGGCCCGTGATCGCCAGCCACACCAGGGTCGGCGTCTTGCGGCCGGCCTGGGCCGACAGCATGGCGAAGCCGTAGGTGATCGACGAGAACAGCAAGAGGCCCGTGTTCACCGCCACCAGCGGCAGATCGAACAGGTCCGCCCCCGAGGGCCCGGCCGCGTAACTTCTGCCCAGCACGGCGTAGGTCGCGAACAGCACCGCGAAGATCAGGCAGTCGCTCATCAGGTAGATCCAGAACCCCAGCAGGGTCCCGTTCTCCGGATGATGCTCCTCGGTCATGTGGAAGCGGTTCTTGTCCGCCTCGATCAGGGCATGGGCGTGAGAGGCCATGGTCAGGTCAGGCTCCGCAGGGCTTCAGTGCGGGCATCCTCGACGCGGACGACCTCCTCGGCCGGGATGTAGTAGTCACGCTTGAAGTTGAAGGTGTGGGCGATCGCGGCAGCGACCAGGGCCACGAACGACACCGCCGCCAGCCACCAGATGTGCCAGATCAGCGCAAAGCCCAGCACCGTGCTGATCCCGGCCAGGATCACCCCCGCGCCGGTGTTGGCCGGCATGTGGATCGGGATGAAGCCGGTCGTCGGGCGCCCGTAGCCGCGCTGCTTCATGTCCCACCAGGCGTCCAGTTGGTGAACCACCGGCGTGAAGGCGAAGTTGTAGGCCGGCGGCGGCGACGAGGTCGACCACTCCAGCGTCCGGCCGCCCCAGGGGTCGCCGGTCTCGTCGCGCAGGGCCTCGCGGTTGCGGATGCTGACGACGATCTGGACGATGAAGGCGACGATGCCGCCCAGGATGATCACCGCGCCGATGGCCGCGATCACGAACCAGATCTGCAGGGACGGATCCTCGAAGCGGCTGACGCGGCGCGTCACCCCCATCAGGCCCAGCACGTACAGCGGCGTGAAGGCGACCCAGAAGCCGACCAGCCAGCACCAGAACGAGACCTTGCCCCAGAACGGATCCAGCTTGAAACCGAAGGCCTTGGGGAACCAGTAGGTGATGCCGGCGAACATGCCGAACACCACGCCGCCGATGATCACGTTGTGGAAGTGGGCGATCAGGAACAGGCTGTTGTGCAACACGAAATCGGCGGGCGGGACGGCCAGCAGCACGCCGGTCATGCCGCCGATCACGAAGGTGACCATGAAGCCCAGGGTCCACAGCATCGGGACCTCGTAGCGGATCCGGCCGCGGTACATCGTGAACAGCCAGTTGAAGATCTTGGCCCCTGTCGGGATCGAGATGATCATCGTCGTGATCCCGAAGAACGAGTTCACGCTGGCGCCAGAGCCCATCGTGAAGAAGTGGTGCAGCCACACCAGATACGACAGGATGGTGATGACGACGGTCGCGTAGACCATCGAGCTGTAGCCGAACAGGCGCTTGCCGCAGAAGGTCGAGACCACTTCGGAGAACACGCCGAAGGCCGGCAGGATCAGGATGTAGACCTCGGGGTGACCCCAGATCCAGATCAGGTTCACGTACATCATCGGGTTGCCCCCGAAGTCGTTCGTGAAGAAGTTCGTGTACAGGTAACGGTCGGCGGTCAGCAGGGCCAGGGTGGCGGTCAGGATCGGGAAGGTCGCCACGATCAGGACGTTGGTGCACAGCGAGGTCCAGGTGAAGACCGGCATCTTCATCAGGCTCATGCCCGGTGCGCGCATCTTGATGATGGTCACGACCAGATTGATCCCTGAGAGGGTTGTCCCCACCCCCGCGATCTGCAGCGCCCATATGTAGTAGTCGACCCCGACATCCGGACTGTAGGCCAGGTTCGACAGCGGCGGATAAGCCAGCCAGCCGGTGCGGGCGAACTCGCCGACAAACAGCGACAGCATCACCGTCACCGCGCCGCCCACCGTCATCCAGAAGCTGAAATTGTTCAGGAACGGAAACGCCACGTCGCGCGCGCCGATCTGCAGCGGCACGGCCAGGTTCATCAGGCCCGTGACCAGCGGCATGGCCACGAAGAAGATCATGATCACGCCGTGGGCGGTGAAGATCTGGTCGTAGTGGCTAGACGGCAGGTAGCCGGCGTTGTCGCCGAAGGCCATGGCCTGCTGGGCCCGCATCATCAGGGCGTCGGCGAAGCCGCGCAGCAGCATGACGATGGCCAGGATGATGTACATCACCCCGATCTTCTTGTGGTCGACGCTGGTCAGCCACTCACGCCACAGATAGCCCCACAGCTTGTAGCGGGTCAGCAGGCCCAGGGTCGTCAGGCCGCCCAGGGCGACGACGATGAAGGTGCCGAGCAGGATCGGCTCGTGCAGCGGGATGGCCTCCCAGGTGAGGCGGCCGAAGATGAATTTGACGAGGTCGGGGGACATACTGGGTCTCTAACCTTGGCTCAGCGCGCTTCGGACGGCTTGGGGGCGCAGAGCGCGGCGACGAACGCGCGCAGCCCACCCTCCTGGCCGCCCCCTTGGCCTCGCCTCACGCGCTTGTCGTATTCGAGGGTGGTGACGTTGTAGACGCCGGCCATGCCGAGGCCGCCGTTGGCGTCGATGCGCATCATGTCGTGCTGGCACATCTTGCCCGGCTCGACGCAGCGGTTGACGGCCTTGTCGAACAGGCCCGCATCGACCGAGGCGAACTTCTGCACGGGAGCCTTCTCGCTGGGCTTTTCCAGGACGAGATAGCGCGGGCCGTCCAGGCGCTGGTCGCCCTTGCGGACGTCGGCGGCCCAGCGGTCGAAGTTCGCCTGGCTCATGCCGTGGAACTTGAAGCGCATGTGCGAGAAGCCCGCGCCGCTGAAATTGGCCGAGAAGCCGTCAAAGGTCCCGGGCTTGTTGATCACCGCGTGCAGCTGGGTGGTCATGCCGGGCATGGCGTAGATCTGGCCGGCCAGGGCGGGCACGTAGAACGAGTTCATTACCGACGAGCTGGTCAGCTGGAAGTCGATCGGCGTGTCGACCGGCGCGGCCAACTCGTTGACCGTCGCGACGCCCAGCTCGGGATAGATGAACAGCCACTTCCAATCGAGGGCCACGACCTGGACCTTCAGCGGCTTGACGTGCTGGGCGCTGCGGCCCGGCGCCAGGCGGTCCAGCGGGCGGTACGGATCCAGGAGATGGGTGCTGGTCCAGGTCACCGCGCCCAGGATGGTGATGATCACCAGCGGCGCGGCCCAGATCACGATCTCCAGGCGCGTGGAGTGGTGCCAGTCGGGGTCATAGGGCGCGTCCTCGTTCGAGCGCCGGTACTTCCAGGCGAAGAACAGGGTCAAGGCGATCACCGGCACGATGATCAGCAGCATCAGCACGGTGGCGACGATGATCAGGTCGCGTTGCTGCGTGGCGATATCGCCGGACGGGTTCATCACGACCCAGTCGCAGCCGCCCAGCGCGAGCAGCGCGGGCAGCAGGGCCAACCTGGCCAGGACTCGGGGCGCCAAGACACGGGGCGACGGAAGGAGTTTCGGACGCATAGGCCGCCCGATAGGGCGCCATGCTGCGGTGCGACATTGGACCGTTTGTCCTAGGCGCCGGTCACGTCAGGAGCGGAAGCGCTGCAAAGGCGTTTGCCAGAACGCGTCCCTTGGCCCCATGCTCGCCTCAAGACCGCCCTTTAGGCGGCGCGACATCAGGAATTCGGGACGGAAACGAGGAATAGGCGCGTCAGTACATGGCTCAAGAGTTCACAATTCCCACCTCCTCCGGTCTGGAGCGCGACGCGCGCCGGATGCATGCCGATTCCCATGGCGTCCGATCGGGTGAGATCGCCCTGGGCGTTGTGATCGGGCGCACCTCGGAATTCTTCGACTTCTTCGTCTATGCCATCGCCTCGGTGCTGGTGTTCCCGCAGCTGTTCTTCCCGTTCGTCGATCGCCTGACCGGCGTCATGTACGCCTTCGCGATCTTCGCCCTGGCCTTCATCGCCCGCCCGTTCGGCTCGGCGATCTTCGGCATGATCGACCGGCGCTTCGGTCGCGGCGCCAAGCTGACCGTCGCCCTGTTCCTGCTGGGCGGCTCGACGGCGGCCATGAGCTTCCTGCCGGGCTATGCGGTGGCGGGCCCGCTGGCGATTTGGGCCCTGGCGGCCCTTCGCATCGGCCAAGGCCTGGCGCTGGCCGGCGCCTGGGACGGCCTGGCCTCGCTGCTGGCCCTGAACGCGCCCGAGACCAAGCGCGGCTGGTACGCCATGATCCCGCAGCTGGGCGCGCCGTTCGGCTTCATGCTGGCCAGCGGCCTGTTCGCCTATTTCGTCGCCAGCCTGGGCTCGGCTGACTTCCTGGACTGGGGCTGGCGCTATCCGTTCTTCGCGGCCTTCGCGATCAATGTCGTGGCCCTGTTCGCCCGCCTGCGAATCGTCGCCACCGAGGAATACGGCAAGCTGTTCGAGAAGCGCGAGCTGCGCCCCGCCCCCATCGCCTCGCTGCTGCGGGCCGAGGGCGGCAATGTGATCATCGGCATGTTCGCGCCGCTGGCCACCTTCGCCCTGTTTCACCTGGTCACGGTCTTCCCGCTGTCGTGGGTGGCGCTGCATGACAGCAACCAGGCCCTGACCTTCCTGCGTATCGAGCTGGTCGGCGCGGTGGTCGGCGTGCTGGGCATCCTGGCCTCAGGCTGGATCGCCGACCGCATCAACCGACAAAACCAGCTGGCCTTGTCGGCCCTGCTGATCGGCGGCTTCAGCCTGTTGGCCCCGCGCCTGCTGGACGGCGGCTCGATGGGGCAGACGGTCTATGTCGTCGTCGGCTTCGCGATCCTGGGCCTGTCGTTCGGCCAGGCGGCCGGCACGGTCAGTTCGCGGTTCTCCAAGCGGTATCGCTACACCGGCGCGGCCCTGACCTCGGACCTGTCATGGCTGATCGGCGCAGGTTTTGCCCCATTGGCCGCCCTGGGCCTGGCCAACCTGTGGGGCCTGCCGGCCATCGGCCTGTACCTGGCCTCGGGTTCGGTCGCGACGCTGATCGCCCTGACCTTGGACCGCAATCGCCAGCGCAAGGCGCTCAAATAATCGTCGCGCCGCCGTCGACCACCAGGATCTGGCCGGTCATGTGCCCGCCGGCGTCTGAGGCCAAGAGCAAGGCCGGCCCCATCAGGTCGGTCTCGCCGCCCAGCTTGCCCAGCGGCGTGTCACGCAGCATCCGCTCGCCATGGTCGCCGATGGTCACCGCCGTCATCTTCGACGGGAAATAGCCAGGGGCCACGGCGTTGACCCGGATATTGCGCGGCCCCCACTCGGCCGCCAGCGCCCGGGTCATGTTGACCACCGCGCCCTTGGCGGTGTTGTAGGCGATGGTGCCCAGCTGGTCGGGATGGTGGCCCATCAGCCCCTCGATCGAGGCCACATTGACCACCGCGCCCTTGCCCTGCTTCAGGAACGCCTCGCGCGCCACGGCCTGGGTCAGCAGGAAGAGGCCCGTGACATTCAGGTCGATGACCTTGTTCCAGCCTTCGATCGGATAATCCTCGGCCGGCGCGCCCCAGACCGTGCCGGCGTTGTTGACCAGGATGTCGATACGGCCATAGCGCGCCAGCACCCGCCCGGTCAGGGCCGTGGCGGCATCCGGCGCGCCGAGATCGGCGGCGAAACCCTCGGCCTGGACGCCCTTGGCCGCCAGTTCGGCGACCGCGGCGTCCAGCTCGGCCTGTTTGCGCGCCACCAGCGCCAGCGACGCGCCATACTCGCCCAGGGCCGAAGCGATCTGCAGCCCCAGGCCGCGCGAGCCGCCGGTGACGATCGCCACGCGGCCGGTGAGGTCGAACAGGCCGCCCAGGGTCTTGTTCATTTCGCGGTCTCCGCCGACGGGCACTGGCAAATCGCCTTGAAGCCCGCGGCCATGAAGGTCGCCATATGCTGGCGGATGGACTCAAAATCGTTGGACGAGCACAACCCGTGGGACAGCTGATCCAGCCGACCCGTGCGCGCCATGTTGTGGGTCATCGCCCCCGAAACGAAGTGATAGCCCCAGAAGATCGTCGCTTCGTCGCAGCCGGGCATGGCCTTCTTGAGCAGATCGATCAGGGCCAGCACGACGGGGTTGAAGTACTTGCCCATCTTCTCCGCGCCCCAGCCGGCGGCGCTGTTGGCCTGGGCGCTGATCTGGCCGAAGGCCAGCCACTGCTCGGTGTCGTGGATCTGGACGTTCAGGTCGGTGTCGATCCAGGCGTGCAGCGCCCCCTCGACCGTGACCTTGTCGCCGACCTCCTCGGCATAGCGCCGCATCGCGTCGAGCCGGTTCTGCGCCGACACCGGCGCCCGCCGCGCCCACACCGCCTCGAACAGGCTTTCCTTGCCGTTGAAGTGGTAGTGGATGAGCGTCGAGCTGACCCCGATCCGGGCGGCCACGTCCTTCAGCGTCACGCCGTGATAGCCGAACTCGGCGAACAGCTGCTCGGCGGCGTCCAGGATCCGCTCGATCGATTGTTCGCGGGCGCGGGCCTTGTGGCGGGGCGCCTTGGCCTCTTGGGTCTGGTCGGTGCTCATTGAGCCTCTGGTTGCCGCTTCGTATCGAGGCCGTCAACGTGACCCTGTGGCGGGAAGGCCGAGAAACCGATGTCGAGCCGCCAGGCCTGGCCCTTCGCGCGCCGCTCGGCGACCAGGGCGTCGGCCCAGCCATGGGCGGCGGGCTGCAGGTCGCGCGCGGCTGCGGGCCTTGCGTCGATGTCGAGGTAGCCGCGCTCCTTGGCTGTGAAGCGCGGCCACGCCGTCTCGCCCGGCGCGGCCGGTACGCCGGTTCGGACGAACGAGACCCAATAGTTCAGCATGGCGTCCGACAGCGCCGTCTCTTGGGCGGTCAAAGGCGGGCGTGGCCAGTTCGGCCCAAGCTTGGCGCCCTCGCCCACCTGCCCGAAGACATAGGGGATCTCGCTGGCGTGAAAGGCCGCCAGGTCGCGGGCCTTTTGGGCGAGTGTGCTGTGGCGGAAATAATAGAGATAGCCGCCCTGTCCGGCCGCCGCCTGCTGGCGCACTAGGTGCTGGGCCGCGAAGCCGTAGAGCCCGTCGCGGATCGAGGCCATGACATCGGCCTTTGGGTCCGCGCCCGGATAGACGGCCAGATAGGCGTCGGCCTTAACGCCGAAACGCTTCCGGACGTCGGCGACATAGGCTGCCGAGGTCGCCGGCGCGGGCGGCATCAGGAACGGCAGCGAACGGATCTCGCCCTCGTTGAAGCCGGCTAGGACGTCGGCCTTGGCCTGTTCGCCGCGCGCGAAGGTCTCGACTAGCTGGCGCGGCAGCGTCACGCCGTCGATCACCGGCTCGGGCTGCCAGCCCGTGGCCAGGCCCGCCGTGAACAGGGTGACAAGGTTGGTCGCCCGCAGTCGGTCGGCGGTCGTCGCCCCGGCCGCCTTGCCCAGCGCCTCGCCGCCGGCCTCGGCTGAGGGCAGGCCCAGGGTCGGCTCATGCAGGGCGCGATAGGCCGGCATGTAGCCGCTCTGGACGATAGCGCGTTTGAACAGGCCCTTGGCTTGCGGACTGGTCATCAGGGCGATGGCCGAGAGGCCGCCGGCGGACTCGCCCGCGATCGTCACCTGCTCCGGATCGCCGCCGAACGCTTCGATGTTGTCGCGCACCCAGCGCAGCGACTCGATCTGGTCGAGCAGGCCGTAGTTGCCGGAAAGCTTCTGCGGCGACTCCGCGCTGAGCGCCGGGTGGGCGAAATAGCCCAGCAAGCCGAGGCGGTAGTTGATAGACACGAAGACGATCCCCTGCCTGGCCAGCTTGGCGCCGTCATAGAGCGGCTCCGAACTGCTGCCGCCCAGCAGCGCCCCGCCGTGGATCCAGACCATGACCGGCAGCGTCTTGGCGCCCGCCGGCGCCCAGACGTTCAGCGTCAGGCAGTCCTCGCTCATCGGCGCCATGCCGCCGGAATAGAGCCCATTCGGAGCCTGGGGCGGCTGAAGGCAGGCGCTGCCGAACGCCTTGGCGTCGCGCACGCCCGTCCAGCCTTCTGCCGGGATCGGCGCTCGCCAGCGTAGCGGACCGACCGGCGGCCGGGCGTACGGGATGCCCTTGTAGACCGACACGCCCGCCTCGGAGACGCCTTGCAGCGCCCCCTGGCGGAGCTGGACCCGCGCCTCCTCCGCCAAAGCCGGCGCCGCCAAGACAGCGACGACTAGAGCCAACCAGCTCCGTAACCGGCTCACAGGTTGTAGCCCACGCGGATGCCGAAGGTGCGCGGGCGCAGCACGGCGTAGCGGCTGTACACGAAGGCTTCCGGATGGATGTAGGTCGTGGCCCGGCTGTTGCCGAGGTTCTCGCCATAGACCGTGATGGAGGTCCGCCCGAACCGCGCCCCGGTCTGCAGGTTCACATAGGTGTAGCGGTCGGTATAGCCGTAGAGCGCGCTCTGGGTCCCGGCCTTGCCCGGCGTGTTGGGGAAGCCGTTCGGGAACGAGCCGACATGCTGGACCTGGAAGCTGGTGAAGCCCTGCGCCCCGCCCTTCAGGTCATAGCTGAAGGTCCCGAAGAACGAGCCCTGCACATGCGGTGACGCCAGTCGCGAGCCGTCCACCGCGCCGGAGATCGTGGCCTCCGAGGTGGTCAGCTCGGTGACCTTGGCGTCGTTCAGCGAGCCGTTGACGCCCAGCAGCACGCCCTTGACCGGGGTGAAGCTGACCTCGGCTTCCAGGCCCTTGGAGGCGGCGCGGCCGACATTGGTGGCGAACTGGATGGAGTCCGACTGGCGGTTGGCCTGAACCTGGATGTTTTTCCAGTCGATATAGTAGGCCGCCAGGGCCGCGGTCAGCCGGCCGTCCAGGAAGCGGCCCTTCAGGCCGACCTCGTAGTTGGTCAGGTTGTCCGAGCCGGCGCCCGACGGGATGACCAGGTCGGCCGGGTTGACCGTGCTGACGCTGCCGGCGCGGGCGTTGTAGACGGGCGTGCGATAGCCGGTGGAGACCGTGGCGTAGATCGTCAGGTCCCGCGAGGGTTTGTAGGTCAGGCTGGCCTTCCATGACGCCTTCGAGGCCGACGGATACTTGGTCGTCGCCGCCGCGTTGGGCGTCAGGGCCAGCGGGCCGGACAGGTTCAGCAGCGCATAGGTGAAATAGGCCGAGTTGAAGCCGGCATAGGTGTCGACCTCGCCGCCATACTTGCCATAGCGCACGCCGCCGGTGGCCGAGAACTTGTCGGTCAGGTGGTAGGTCAGCTCGCCGAAACCGGCCAGTTCGTAGGTGCGGGTGTCGCTGCCGAACTTCGAGAAGGTGGTCCCCGGCAGGCCGGTCAGCTTGCGGGCCGTCAGGAAGGCCGCGTTCGAGCGGTTCTCGCCGTTCAGGTCGGTGTCGCGGTGCAGGTAGAAGCCGCCCGCCACCCAGTCGAACTTGCCGCCGCCGTCCGAGGCCAGGCGCGTCTCCTGGACGAAGGTCTTCGAGGTGAAGCTGTCGAACAGATAGAACGGCACGGCCAGGGCGAAGGTGCCGGCCAGGTCGACATTGAACAGGCTGTCGGCCACCGAATAGGTCGAGGAACTGGTCAGGCGCGCGCCGTCGAACTGGTAATCGACCGTGCCGTTATAGACCTGGGTCTTGGACGTATATTGGTCGGGAACCGTGCTGTAGCGCTTGAGATCGCCCAGGTTCGGCGAGGTCAGGGCCGAGTCCTTGGGATTGCTGTCCTCGTACGAGGCCAGCAGGCGCACGCTGAGCCGATCGTTCGGCTTCCACAGCAGGATGCCGCGACCGCCCCAGTTCTTCAGCTTGTTGGAATTGTTGACCCCGGTGCCCAGGTTGTCGACGTAGCCGTCCTCGTCCCGGTAGAAGCCGACCAGGCGCAGGGCCAGCTCGTCCTTGATCAGCGGCAGGTTGACCATGCCGTTGTAGCGCTGGCGCCAGCCTTCGCTGTCGGGCGTGTAGCCGATATCGGCCAGGGCCGAGGAGTCGTAGCCGGTCAGGTCCGGGCTCTTGGTCAGCACCCGCAGGGCGCCCGATAGCGAGCCGGAGCCGAACAGCGTACCCTGCGGTCCGCGCAGGAACTCCACGCGCTGGACGTCATAGAGGTTGGGATCCAGCGTCACGGTATTGCCGATCGTGGTGAGCGGCAGCTCGTCCAGATAGATGGTCGTGGTGGTTTGCAGCCCCGCGCCCCAGCCGTTGGTCGAGATGCCCCGGACCGTGAAGCGGACATTGTTGTCGCTGGCGCGGTTCAGCACGACGCCGGGCGTCTCGCGGGCTATGCCCTCGTAGTTGACGATGCCCTTCTTGGTCAGCTCGGCCTGCGAGAAGGCGGTGACGCTGAGCGGCACGTCCTGCAGGCGCTCAGCGCGCCGGGTGGCGGTGACGACGATCTCGTCGACCTGCTCAGGCCCTGAGGCCGGCTTGGAAGCAGTTTGCGCGAGAGCGGGCGCGGCGATGGTCAGCGCGAGCGCCGACGCCGTGTAGGCGATGCGTTTCATGGTTCCCTCCCTGTCGCCGGCCGCGCCTTTTTGGCGCTATTCCGCGAACAGCGTTCACCGTCGCACCACACTGACGCGCGTGTCAATATTGACTTACTTGACAGTCAGTATTGTGAGCGCGCTATCTCGAAAACCTCAGGATGGTGGTCGACTTGAATACCCGGCCCGGCCGCAGTTTGGTCGAGGGAAAGGCCGGCTGGTTGGGACTGTCGGGCAGGTGCTGGGTCTCGAAGGCGAAGCCGCCATATTTCGGATAGGTCGCGCCTCCGGGGCCCTTTTCGGTCCCATCGAAGCCGTTGCCGCTGTTGATTTGCACCGAGGGCTGGTCGGTCAGCACGGTGACGCGGCGACCGCTGACAGGGTCTTCCATCCAGGCGACCGCGCGCACGCCGGGCTTGGCCGCACGGAAGGCCAGGCTGTGGTCGAAGCCCTGGGACGGCGACAGCAGCGGATCGTCCAGCTTCATCGCCTCGCCCTCGCGGCGGGCCTTGCGGAAGTCCAGCACCGTGCCCTCGACCGGCAGCAGTTTGCCGGACGGGGCCTTGCGGCCGTCGACTTCGGCGTAGCGATCGGCGTCGAGCCAGATTGTCTGGTCCCGGACGTCACCGCTCTCGGCCCCGGCCAGATTGAGGAAGCCGTGGTTGGTCAGGTTCAACACGGTCGGCGCAGCAGCCTTGGCGACGTATTCGATGCGCAGCTCGTTGGCCTTGCGCATCAGCCGATAGGTCACGGTGAGGTCCAGCGCGCCGGGGAAGCCCTGGTCGCCGTCCGGGCTGTGCAGCTCGAAGGCCACGCCTACCGACCGGGCGTCGCTGACCGGACGACTGGTCCAGACCCGTTTGTCGTAGCCGTTCGGGCCGCCATGCAGGGTCATGTGGTTGTTGCCGGCCGGCAGGGCGTAGGACTTGCCGTCGACGGTGATCCTGGCGTCCGTGATCCGCCCGGCGTAGCGGCCGATCACCGAAGCCCAGCGCCGCGAAGTCGCCTCATAGGCGGCTACGCTGGGCAGGTTGAGGATCACGTTCTCGAACCGCCCGGCGCGGTCGGGGGCGCTGACCATGGTCAGGGTCGCGCCGTAGTCGATGGCCGCGACGGTCATGCCCAGATCGTTGCGCAGGATCGTCTTCTCCACCGGCACGCCGACCTTGGTCGCGCCGAACGGCTCGCGCTTGATGTCGGCGGCCTGGGCCGAGGACGCGAGCAAGGCCACGAGGCCCGCCAGGAACAGTCTACGCATCGATCCAGAGCACCGGTTGGCGGAGGGGGTAGTTGCGGATGATCTCGGCCTCGACCGGGTCGGGGTCAAGCTTGCGCCAGAGGTCCAGATAGTCCGGCCGTTTCAAGGCGAGACCGCCGAACAGCAGGCTGGGCTGGCGGACGGGCCAGCCGTCCCAAGCCTCGACGTCGGGCGGCTTTGGCCAAGTCTTCTTGTCGGCGATGAACGGCGCCATGTAGGCCAGGGCGTCGGCGATCGAACCGCCCTGCCCGCCCTTGTAGGTCCACAGATTGTCGCCCGGCGTCGACATCACGTGGGCGCAGGCGGCCAGGACGTCTAGATTGAACAGGCAGTAGCCGTAGGGCTTGGTGCGAGCCAGCTCCAGCGGCTGGGAGCCGTCGGCGGCGATCTGGCCGGGGACCAGCGCCTTGATCCGGCCCCGCGCCACCTCAAGCTCGGCCGGACGGCCCGCCAGCTTGGAGAACGCTGCGGCTTGCAAGGCCCAGCAGGTGCCGTGGTTGTTCTTCTGGTCGCGCTCGTCGACGCCGTTGGCCGAGGTGGCCATCCAGGTGAGGTAGGCGTCGAACCAGGCTGTGGTGGGGCCGTAGACAGCCATCTTCGGCCGCGCGGCCTTCAGCACCGAGACCGCTCGCGCCACCTCGACTAGGTGCAGGGTGTCGATGACGCCGATGCCCCGGCCGGTATTGACCCCGATGATCGCCTGGGCGTGCTCCAGGTTGGGGTTCATCCGCGTGTCGGACGCCACGAACCAGGCGTGCAGGTGCTTCTCGGCATGCTCGGCATAGCGCGCCTGGCCGGTCACCTTGTAGGCCGCCGCCAGGGCCGGCAGTTGGACGCCCAGGCGGATCACCGCGTCGCGGTGCGCCGTGAACTTGTCTGGGTTCGAGTAGCCGTCCTTGCGGATATAGGGCCCGTTCGGATTGGCCGCATCGGGCCACCAGTAGTCGGCCTCGGAATAGTAGTCCTGACGGCTGCCGGGGCTGCGCGGCGCGGCGAAGGCGGTGATGGTCACCGGCTGCTCAAGCAGGTAGCGGTCGGCGGCTTTCAGGATCCGCGCGCGGTCGATGGCCGCGATATCCAGCGGCGCTGCCGTGGACGTCCCGAACGCCGTCAGCGCCAGGGCCGTCCCGAGGAAGAAGTCGCGTCGGTTCATGGAACGCTCCGAAACAAAAACGAGGACGACGCGAACGCCGCCCTCGCGGGTTTGGCTAGTACTTCACCTGGGCGCGGACGCCGAAGTAGCGCTCGCTGTCGCGGCCCGGCTTCCAGTTCACCGCCAGGGTGGCCGGGGTCGCCGTGCGGCTGAAGTTCCAGGCGTTGTCGCGCCCCTTGGTCAGGGCGTAGTTCGTGTCGAACAGGTTGTTGGCGAAGACGCTGAGCTTCCAGTTGTCCTTCTGGACGCCGGCGCCCAGGTTGAAGATGCCGTAGGCCTCCTGCACCGCGTCCGGATCCTGGACCAGGCTGAAGCTGACCTCCGACTGCCAGCGATACGCCGCCTGGATGAAGGCGCCGTATTCGGCGTTCAGGCGCCAGTCGTACTGGCCCGTCAGGCTGGCGGTCCATTCGGGCGCATTGGGCAGGCGCTGGCCCGACAGGTTCTGGCGACCGCCCACGCACCCTTCCGCCGCGGTCTGGGCCGCATAGCAAGGCGCGTTCAGGAATTCGTCCATCTTGGCGATGTTGTAGGCGCCGTTGGCATTCAAGGTCAGGCCGCCGGCATAGATCGCCACCTCGGTCTCCACGCCCTTGGACGTCACCTTGCCCAGGCTCTGCAGGATGTTCTGGCCCAGGTCCAGATCGCGGCTCTGGGCCTGGAAGTGACGATAGTCTTCGAAGAAGGCCGTCATGTTCCAGGTCAGGCGGCGGTCGAAGAACGAACCCTTGAAGCCGGCCTCGTACGACTTGCTGGTCTCGGGCGGCACGGGCTGGCGCGAGGCCACGCAGTCGGCGACCGGCAGGCCAAGACACGAGCCCGCCGCGGTGGTCGGCGTGCGCGTGGTCAGGATGCTGGTCAGGTCGTAGGCCAGGCCCTTGTAGCCCTTGGCGGCGTTGGCGAAGATCATGAAGCCGGGCGTAAACCGGTACTGCACGGCGGCCTTGCCGGTCACCACGCTGTCGCTGTCGCAGGTCGAGATCTTCAGCGACGGGGTCGGCGTGTTGGTCGAGCAGCCCGGCTTGCCGTAGGTCACGCCCGTGTCGCGATCCAGGAAGTCGTAGCTGAGCTTCTCGTGGTGATAGCGCAGCCCGCCGATGACGGTGAGCTTCGACGTGATGTCATAGGATCCTTGCGCGAAGGCCGCGTAGGTCTTGGACGTCGAGTTGGTCAGGTAGCTGGAATAAACCAGCGAGTTGGTCGTCGGCAGCTGCTGCTGGCCGTTGAAGATCACGCCGTTGAAGCTGCCGTGGGTGTTGGAGCCCCGCACATAGTCCCGGGTGCTGTCGGTCTTGCTGTAGAACAGGCCCGCCACGTAGCGGAACGGCCCGCTGCTGGGCGAGGTCAGGCGCAGTTCCTGGGTGATGGTCTTGACGTCGAACGAGCCGCCGTCCCCTACCCCGCCCTTCGGCGCGGCCGCGAAGTTCACGCCGCCGACCGTCAGGGTGCTGAAGTCGAAGTCGCTGGAGTCGGAGTCCTTGAAGTCCTCCAGGCGGTACTTGTCGTAGGACGAGATCGACATCAGCGAACCGCCGTTCGGCAGGTCATAGACCAGGCGCAGGCCCGTGCCGTAGTCCTCGGCGAAACCCTCGGTGTCCAGGTCCAGGCGCGTCAGGCGATTGTTCTTGCCCGGGGTGATGCCGGCCAGGATGGTCGAGGCCGGCAGGTTGGCGCGGCTGAAGGTGACGCCGGGGCTCAGGAAGTACTGGGCGGGCGCGCAACAGGTCCCTTCGGTCTTGGTGTAGTACGGCGACAGGGTCGCGGTGAACCGGTCGGTCGGGCTCCAGGCGATCTTGGACCGCACGGTGTAGTCGGTCGTGCCGTTCTGCCAGTTGCCGGTCGTCAGGTTCAGGATGTTGCCGCGATAGTGGCTGTAGTTGGCCGCGACACGGACGGCGACGGTGTCGCTGACCGGCCCCGAGACGCTGGCCTGCAGGCGGCGCTCGTGGTCGTCGGTGGCCAGGGCGTCGGCCTTGGCGGTGAAGACCTTGCTGGGCGCCTCGGTGGTGATGTTGACGACGCCGGCCGAGGCGGCCTTGCCGAACAGGGTGCTCTGCGGGCCGCGCAGCACTTCCACCTGCTGGACATCCACGAGGGCGGCGAAGGCGGCGGCCTGGAAGGCTTGCGGCACATCGTCGATGACCACGGCTACGCTGGGCTGGGTGGCGATCGAGAAGGCGTAGGTGCCTATGCCGCGGATATTGATGCTGTTGTTGGCCGGCTGGGTGGTCTTGGAGATGGTCAGCGACGGCGCGGCGCGCGGCAGGTCGTCGAAGTCGCGGACATTGCCGCGCTCCAGATTGGCGGCCGTGACGACCAGCACCGACGACGGCACGTTCTGGATGTTCTGGGCCTGTTTGGTGCCGGTGACGATGATCTCCTCGACCGTGGACGACACGGGCGCGGCCTCTTGGGCGCGGGCGACGCCGGCCAGGCCGACGAAAGCCGCTGACGCCAGCAGGATAGATTTACAAGACATGGTTCTCTCCCCCCTTCCTTTTTGATCGGCGACCGCGCTGGAAGGGTTTCGCGACCGCTGCCCTGCCGCGTCGCCCCGGATGCGGACCCGGGGTGCGCAGCGGATAAAGGAATCCCGCGTCCCCACGGCGCCTTTGCCGGGGGATCATCTGTCGGTCAGGAGCTCCGCGCTTGGGAGGCGATGGGGGAATCCTGGCGACCAACGGACCGCGATGGCGGCGGGATAGGTGTCAGCCGGCGGGGGAAAGAAGAAGGACCCCGCCGACCGAGTAGGATCAGAAGCGCAGGCGGACGCCGGCGTAGATTTGCGGCCCGTTGTCCGAGACCTCGGTGATCGAGTCCTCGCCGGCCTTGTACATGACGTCCCGGGTGCTGGTGACGTTCAGGGCTTGCAGCTTCAGCTGCACCTGCTTGGTCAGGTCGTACGACGCCGACAGGTTCAGATAGCCCGAGCCCTTGGCGCTGCGGTTGGTGCCGCTGTTGGGCTTGAAGTAGTCCGAACGGTAGCGGTACGAAGCGCGCAGCGAGAGCTTGTCGTTCTCCCAGTAGACCGAGCCGCTGCCGGTATATTTCGACAGGCCGTTCAGGTTGGCCGCGCCCATGTACGGGTTGACGGTCGACGGGTCGGGGATCTCGAAATCGGCTTCGGTGATCGCGAAGCTGCCCTGCACGCCGAACCCGCTGAGGATGCCCGGCAAATAGCTGAAGGCGTGATTGCCCGAGAACTCGATGCCGTACAGCTTGCGAGTTTGCGGGTCGTTGGCGGGCGCGATGGCGTTGAAGGTCACCAGCTGGCCGTTGGCCATGATGCTGGTCTCGCGCGGCTCCTGGGCGTCGAACGCCGCCCCCTTCAGCCACTTGTAGTAGGTGGCGACCGCGAACGAGGTGTCGCGATTGACGTAGAACTCCAGCGAGGCGTCCAGATTCCAGCCGCGGATGGGCTTGAGGTCCGGGTTGCCGGTAGTGCTGTTGGCCAGCACGCCCTGCACCGTGGTGGCGGTGGTGTCGGCGATCGGGTTGATGCCGACGTTGAAGTCCTCGATGCCCGAACGCGACAGCGCCTTGTAGCCGGCCAGGCGCAACTTCACGACGTCGGAAAGGTCGAAGGCGACGTTGACGCTGGGCAGGAAGTACTCGTAGCCGCCCGTGCCCTCGATCTCCTGCAGCGGCGTGCCCGGCGTGCGGACCACGGTGGCGGCCGCGCCGCCGACCGACGGCGTGACGGTCAGCTCGCCGCGGAAACCCTTGGAGAGTACGCGGGTGCGGACGTAGCGAACGCCGGCGTTACCGGAGACCGGCGTGTCGCCCAGCTGGGTGCGGAAGTTGGTCATCACATAGGCGGTGCTGATCCGCTCACGGATATTGGAGTCTTCCGGCCCCGGCGCGTTGGACGGCAGCGCGAAGCTGTCCTTGCCGGTGTAGGTCTTGAACAGGCAGTCGTTGTCGAACAGCGCCCAGCTTTTCACGTTGGTCTTGCCGCCCATGAAGTCGGACGTCGAGAACGGCACGCGGCAATTGGCGTTGGCGTCGGCGACCAGCTGGGTCGGGGTGCGGCCGTCATAGGCGACGGGGATGGGCTGATCGCTGTTGTTGTTGGCGTCCTGGGTGCGGCGGTGGTCCGACAGGCGGCCGCCGACCTTGATGCTCTGGAAGAAGCCGTCGCCCAGCTCATACGTCACGTCGGCCCGCACCGCGCCGATCTTGTCGAAGCGGTCGGTGACTTGGCGATAGCGCGCGTAGTTGCTGTTGCTGGTCGGCGCGCCGAACAGGAAGTTGGCCGGGTCGTTGATGTCGAAATTGGTGAAGGTGACCGAGGGAACCTCATCAGCCGTGCCGTCCAGCGTATAGGCCACGCGCGACTTGGAGCGCATATTGGTGGCCTTCTGCAGCTCGGTGCGGTGCGACTGCGAGTAGGACAGGTCGCCGCTGATGGTCAGGCGGTCCGTGGGCGTCCAGGTCACCGCGCCGCCGCCGCCGATGTACTTCTCGTTGCGCTGACGGTCCTCGACCTGGACCTCCAGGTTGGAGTTGCCGCTGTACTTCAGCAGGGCGCCGGGGCTGGCGTCGTTCGACACGCCGCCGACGATCAGCGGCTGGATGCCGCGCAGGGCCTCGGTGATGGCCAGCTGATTGCGGTACTCGCCGCTCTTGCGGGTCGAGTACTGGCCGTCGATGCTGATGTCGAGGTTGGAAGTCGGCTTCCACTGGAAGGCCCCGATCAGGGCTTCGCGCTTCTCATCCGTGACCTTCGACTGGAAAGTGCGCGAGCTGGTGGCGAAGTAGCGCGGACCGATCGTCGAGCCGGTCGGCGCGGTCGTGGCGTTCGAACAGTTGGCCGTCGCCGTACCGGGAGCCCCGGCGTAGGTGGTGCACGGCACGAAGGTCGAGTTGGTGATGTAGTAGTCTTCAGGCGTGGCCTGATCCAGGCGCTGATAACCCAGGCTGACGCCCATCTCGCCGAACTTCGTGTTGAAACTGTCGGTGTAGGAGATGTTGCCGCGATAACCCAGGCCGTTGCGGCCGCGGATGTCGTCGTCCTTGGGCAGGTAGGCGCCGCGGACTTCCATCTGGATGCGGCGCTTGCCGTAGTCGATCGGGCGGATCGACTTCAGCTCGATGACGCCGGCGATGCCGCCGTCCAGGAAGTCGGCCTGCTGCGACTTGTAGACCAGCACGCCGTTGACCAGTTCCGACGGGAACTGCTGGAAGGCCACCGAACGGTCGGGACCGGCGGTCGAGACCTCGCGGCCATTGAAGGTGGAGAAGCTGAGCGCGGGACCCAGACCGCGCACGCTGAGCTCGTTGGCGTTGCCCTTGAACCGGTCGGCGGTGACGCCGGTGATGCGCTCCAGCGTGTCGCCCACCGAGTTGTCCGGCAGGGCGCCGATCTCGTCATTGACGATGCCGTCGACGATGACGCTGGAATTGCGCTTGGTCTCGATCGAGCTGCGCTGGGTGGCGCGCGCGGAAGTGACGACGATCGCGTCGATCGTGGAATCCTCAGCGGGCGCCGCCGGCGCCGTCTGCGCCAGGACTTGGGCCGGCAGCACGATGGCGGCGGTCAGCAGAAGATTTCGATAGAACGATGATTTCATTGGCGGTGCTCCCCTTCTTTTCTTGCTTGTCTTGCCGAGGCCTCCCGGCTCAGCGGTAGTCCAGACGCCAGGTGATCTTGAACGGCGTCGCTTCAGCCGCCGACGCGCCATGACAGACGACCTTGGTCGTCATGGCGCCCGTCGCGGATCGGTATTCCTTGTCCTGGCCTCCGTCTTGAGAGACGGGTCCGGACTGGCAGGATTTAAGGCCTTCCACAGAAAAGCGGCGCACAGCTCCGTCGGCGAAGGTGGTGGTTCCAGCGGCCTGCTGGGCGCCGCCGGAGAACGAACCGAACTGCAGCTCGATATCCTTGACCTTCACGCCGGCGGCCGGGGTGAACACGTCCGTGCGGGTGATGCGGCCGGGCTCGAGAACGTAAGTCGTCTCGACCGTGACGCGCTTGTCGGCGACCGGCGCGCGCTCGCCCATCTTGTCCAGCTCGTCCTGACGCCAGCTCACGGTGGTCTTGGCGCCCTTGGCCTCGACCTTGGCGTCCTTGAAATAGGCCAGCGGCATCAGGGCCGAACCGTCTTCCAGGGTCAGGCGGGGCGTGAGGAACGGCGCGACGCCGTCCGGCGATCCCGCCAGCATCCCGGGCGAGAACGGGATGGGGAAGTACGGGTTGTGCATGTGCTGGCTTTCGCCGCCGTTGATCACCGGCAGGGCGATCATCCGGCTGCCGTCACGCACCGAGACCAGCAGGCGGTCGTAGTCGCCCCGCGCGAACCACGTGACTTGGCGGCGCGGCAGGGTGGCGAGGCCCTTGGCCCAGTCGGCGGCCGGCGACTTGCCCGCATAGCCCATCCGCGCCCAGTGGGCGCTGGTATAGGCATACTGGTGGGCCAGCGAGAGGTTCTCGCCCAGGATCCGGAACTTGCCGCGATAGTCGTCGGTGCGGCGGCCGCCGTCCCAAAGGTTCACCGAGCCGGTCCTGGGATCCTGCCAGAACTCGGCGTAGCGCTGGGCCGCGCGGGCGGAATAGGCATAGGCCAGTTCCTTTTCCTGCGGGGTCAGCAGGTCCAGCACCGCCGCGGCGGTCAGGGTCTCGATGAGGGCCGTCTCGCCGTAAGGGCCGAGACTGCGGCCGTATTCGAAACCCTGCCCCTGGGCGTCCAGGCGCATCAGCATCACGTCCGCGGACTTGCGCAGCCAGGTCAGGACCTGTTGCGGCGGCTTGCCCCCGGTCTCGATGAAGCGCTGGGCGATCTCGCCGGCCAGCAGCACGGAATAGCGATCGAAGCGCCCTTCCCCGTCGGTCTCGTCGGCGAAGCCGTACTGGCCCGAGTACAGGTCGTAGTGCTCGGCGATCTTGGCGTACAGCTTCTCGGCCGGCGCGCCGTCGTCCCAGCCCATGCGGGTGCGCAGACGGGCGATGGCGAAGGCCACGCAGTAGTAGTTGTTGGGGTGGTCGATCAAGGCGTAGGTGTCGACATCGACGAACATCCGCCAGTCGAGACGCACGCGCAGCTTGGCCAGGGTCAGCGGATCGACCGCGTCTTTCAGGCGGCCGGCCTCGCGCAGCTTGTTCAGCGCCGACAGGTAGTAGTAGGCGCCCCAGCTGTCGTTGGCGTCGTCGGCCGTCAGCCTCGCGATCTTGCGGAAGTCGGCCAGGTAGGTCGGCAGGCGCGGATCGTTGTCCGACAGCGTGACCAGGAAATCGGCCAGGCCGATGGCGATCTTGCCCGGCAGGAACTTGTCGCTGCCGTTGAACACCGGCTGACCGTCCAGCTCCAGCTTGCGACCGTCCTTGACCAGCTTGATCAGCAGCTGCTCGGTCTGGGGCTGGATGCGGTCGCGGACCGTGACGTCGTAGGCCGGGATCGGAGTCTCGGCGGCGTGGGCGGCAAGGCCCGAGCTCAACAGCAAAGCCGCGATCGAAAAGCTGGTAACCGGTGTCAGGTACAAGTCTACGGTCCTCCCGAGTGGTCATTCCGACCTTGCTCTTGACCGTTCCGACGCGCCCGCCGGCGATCTCCTCAAAGGAATTTCAAAAATTCTTGCCGGCAGCGCTGTCTAGGGCGCGGCGTGCAGCTCGACCGTGGCAGCCGAGTTCTGGGCCCGCACCGGGAAATAGGACTGCACCGCCTCGACGAAGGCGCGGCTCTCGCCCGTGCGGAACGTGCCGCTGATGCGCAGGGACTTCAGCCGCGCATCGGCCACCACGACCTGCAGGGTCGAGTAGCGGTTCATTTCGGCCGCCGCATCGGCCAGGGCCACGTTGTCGAACACCAGCTGCCCCTGGCGCCAGGCCAGGGCGCGATCGACGTCGACCTTGCGCGGCTCGCCGGCGCGCACGCCGTCGGTCATCTGCATCGACTGCCCCGGGGTCAGGATGGCCAGGGTTGCGGCGCTCTCGTGGTTGCTGAGCGCGACCTTGCCCTCGGCCAGGACGACGGTGGTCTCGCGCGGCTCGCGGCGGACCGAGAAGGCGGTGCCGACGGCCGTGACCGTGCGCGGCCCGGCATGCACCCGCAGCGGCCGACCCGCATCATGCGCCACCTCGAAATAGGCGCGGCCCTGCACCAGATCGATCGAGCGCACCGAGGCGGTGTAGCGCACCCGCATGACGCTGAGGGCGTCCAGGGTGACCCGGCTTCCGTCCGACAGCGTCAGGGTGCGCTGCTCGCCCAGCGCGGTCTGGAACAGCGCGCCCTGCTGGGCGCGATGGCGCATCCACCAGAGCCCGCCCACGGGTGCGGCGATGGCCGCCACGATGCCGGCGGCGACCAGGCGACGATCGAGATCCACCGCGCGATGACGTCGCGCACGAGCGCGTTTCAGCGCTTCTTGGCGGACGGCCACAAGGTCGTCAGTCCCGGCCGCCTCGCCCATCAGCCGCCAGACGGCTTCGGCGCGGTCATAGGCCTCGACGTGGGCCGGATGCTGCTCCAGCCAGCGCGTGAAGCCGGCCTCGTCGGACACAGCCCCGCCCAGCCGTCGCGCGGCCCAGCCCGCGGCGGTCTCGTCGATCAGGGACTGTTGAAACGGGTTCGACAACGGCTCAGCTCTGAAACGGACCGGGCGACCGCATCAGGTGCGCCAGGGCCTTGATGATGTACTTCTCGACCGAACTGACGGAAACGCCGAAAGCGCGAGCGATCTCGGCGTGTTTCCACCCTTCCAGCCGATGCAGGATGAAGGCGTCGCGTGTCCGCTCATCCAGTTCGGCCAGGCGCTGCATAACTGCCTGCAACGCCTGCCTGTCCCTTAAGACGCGCTCGGGCGAAATACCCTCAAAGCGATCCTGACGAAGTTCGGTCTCGCTCAGGTGGCTGCGAAACGTCTTCTGGCGTCGAGACCGGTCGCGCAGCAGGTTCACGGCCGTGCGGAATAGGAACGCCTCGGGATTGTCGATGTCCGCCCCGTCCGGCCGTCGCACCAGGCGCAGGAACACTTCCTGTGTCAGGTCCTCGGCCTCGTCGCGCGAATAGACCCGGCGCTCGAAATACGCCGTCAGCGGCCCGCGATAGGCCTCCGACAGCCGCTGGAGGAAGGCCTGCTCGCTCGGATCGAGTTTCGGCTGCGCGGCCATGGCCTACGACAAATCCTCCCTAAGGTGCGGATCTTCGCCGCGCCCATTTGGTTCCGACGCGCTACTCGAGCCAACCCTCAACGCGCGCGTGCTCATTTTCAGTAGTCCACCGCCAGGCGGACGCCCAGGTGTCGGCCGCTGTCGCGCGCCGGCTTCCAGTGGGTGGCGAAGGCCGGCTTGCCGTCGGCGCCGAGCAGGTTCCACTGCACGTTCCGCCCGCGCGTCACGGCGAAGCGCTTGTCCAGGACGTTGTTGACGAAGCCGCTGACCCGCCAGCCCTCGCCGCCCAGGCCGACCGAGACATCCAGCACGCCGTAGGGCTGCTCGATCGAGGCCGGGTCCTGCAGCAAGCTATAATAGACCCGCGAGCGCCAGCGATAGCCGGCATTGAACTCCAGCCGCCGATCCGCGCCCAACGAGCGCTGGTAGTAGGCGTTGAGGTTCAGCGACCAGCGCGGGGCGTTGAACAGGGTCTTGCCCGACAGGTCCTGCCGCCCGCCCACGCAGCCCTGCCCCGCCGTCTGGCCAAAGTAGCAGGCGGCGGTGTCGAAATTGTCCATCAGCGCGCGGCTGTAGACCCCCGCCCCCGTCAGCGTCAGGCGCTCGGTCAGGCGGGCGCTGAACTCGGTCTCGACGCCCTGCGCCTTCACATTGCCGATGCTGTTGAGCACATTGAGGCCCGTGGCGTCGTCGCGGCTCTGGGCCTGGAAGCCCGAGAAGCGCTCCTGATAGGCCGTCAGGTTCCAGCTGAGGTTCCGGTCTGGAGAAATGAAGCGCATGCCCGCCTCGTAGTTCTTGACCGTCTCGGAGGCGACGGGCTGCTGGGCGGCGATGGCGTCGGCCACCGGCTGTCCGGCATAGGGCCCGGAGGTCAGAAGGGCGCGTGTGGTCAGACTGCTGGTCAGGTCGTAGGCTCGGCCCTTGTAGCCGGTGGAATAGGTCGCATAGGCGGTAACGCCGGGCCTCACCACGCCCTGCAGGCCGACGCGACCGCTGACGGCGGTGTCACTGTGGCAGGTCTCGATCGGCACGGTCGGCGAGGCTTTCGAGCACCTCGGCGCGCCGTAGGTGACGCCGTTGCCCAGGTCATCGAACCGATAGCCGATCTTCTCGTGGCTGATCCGCGCGCCGGACAGGATCGAGATCCTGTCGTTCACGGCATAGGCGCCCTGGCCGAACACGGCGAAGGTCCGGCTGAAGGTCTGGGACTTGTAGCGCGAATAGGTGGTGACGTTCGTGGTCGGCAGCGACGGCAGGCCGTTGTAGTCGCCCAGGCTGTTGGAGCCGCGCACGAAGTACCGCTGGGCCTTGGTTTGGCCGACATAGACGCCGCCGACATAGTCCCAGCGCCCGCCGGTCGGGCTGTTGAGGCGCAGTTCCTGGCTCTCGGCGCGGATGCGGAAATAGCCGCCATTGGACGACCCGCCGCGCGGCAATCTGGGGTCCTGGAGGCTATAATCGAGGTCCGTCGCGTCGGTGTCCTGACGGTCGTAGAGATAGTAGCGGTCCAGGGCCGTGATTGAGGTCAGCCGCCAGGAGCCGACCGCCCCCACCGCGCGGATGTTGACGCCCTTGTCCGTGGCGTTGCCCCGGGCGTTGATGTCGTAACGCGCGAAATAATTGTTCGGACCGGGCGCGATGCCGCGCAGGATCGCCTCACGCGACAGCTCGCCCTTCCCCAGCGTGGCCTGCGGCGAGACATAGGTGTCCGCGCCCACGCAGCATGAGGACAGGGTCCGGGTCAGATAGGGCGAGACCGCGACGGTCCAATTGTCGCCCGGCGTCCAGACCAGCTTGGCCCGCAGGTTGACGTCCGACTGGCCGTTCAGCCACCGGCGGGTCGCCAGGTTGAAGACATTGCCCCGATAACGGCTGTAGGCGGCCGACAGCCGGAACTTCAGGTCTTCGGAGATCGGCCCCGTCAGGGTCGCGTTCGCCCGCTGCTCGTGGTCGTCGGTGAGCAGCGTCTCGGCATGAGCGGCGAAGGCGTCGCTGGCCGGCTTGGTGGTGATATAGATGACGCCAGCCGAGGCGGCCTTGCCGAACAGCGTACTCTGCGGGCCGCGCAGGATCTCGACCTGCTGCACGTCGGCCAGGGCGGTGAACGCCATGGCCTGGAAGGCCTGGGGCACGTCGTCGACCACCACCACCACGCTGGGCTCGGTGCCGATGGAATAGGAATAGGTGCCCACGCCCCGGACATTGATGCTGTTATTGCCCGGCTGGGTGGTCTTGGAGATCGTCAGGGTCGGCGCCAGGCGCGCCAGGTCGTCGAAGTCGCGCACGCCGGCGCGCTCCATCATCTGGCTGGACAGCGCCTGCACCGAGGCGTCCGAGCGCCCCAGGGTCTCCAGCCGCTTGCCCGAGGTGACGACCACCGCCTCCAGGCCGACGACGGGTTCGATCTCCTGGGCGGTTCGCGCCGGCGCGGGTTCCCCATGCGGGCGCACGACCGGTTTGACGCGATAGATGACGATGACGCCCGACGCCGTGCGGCGGAACGCCAGGTCAGTGCGCGACAGCAACTGCGTCAAGGCGTGGTCGACGCTCATCCGCCCGCGGAGAGCCGGGGCGCGCTGGTCGGCGGTCAGTTCGGGGGCGTACAGCAGTTGTTCACCGGCGGCCTGACCCAGGCGCTGCAAGGCGAGGCCAAGATTGGAGGCGTCCTGGTCAAAAGTCGTGACGGGATTGGCGGCCATGGCCGCGGCAGGCGCCAGCAGGGCCAGGCCCAACAGAGCCCCGACACGCCCGCGGCGGCGAGCGCGAACGACGCGCCGATCCATGTTCACCTCCCCTTCGCGGCTCTTCGTCCGCTGTGCGGGTCGCCGGTCAAGACGACTCCTTTCCCTTACGACGCGCGTTGCGGTCAGTTCCGCAAGCAAAATGTCGCGATTTTCGCGAGCACGAGAAATTCTGCGCCTCCGCCAAACCAAACTCTATTTATTCGATCGATTCAGTAGGATTTGTATTCGCCCCATCGAACAACGTTCCGACTGGGGGCTTCACGTGATCATTGGTGCTTCGGCGACCGCCTTCTCCCGCCGCCTGCTGCTGGGCCTGCTGTGCTCCAGCGCGGCCAGCGCCGTCCTGGCCGGCGAGCCGGTGCCTTCCGCGCCAACCGACCCCAGCGCGCAAGCTGACGCCAACCTGGTGGGTCAGGTCTTCGTAACCGCCCGCCGCCGCGAGGAGAGCGCCCAGTCGGTGCCAATCGCCCTGACGGTGACCTCGGCCGAGACCCTGACCCAGACCGGCGTCAACAGCATCGTGGCCCTGACCCAGCTGGTGCCGACGCTTCAGGTCCTGTCGCCCAACGCCCGCAACACGGCCCTGACGATCCGCGGCCTGGGCGCCTCGTATGGCTTGGCCAATGACGGCCTGGAGCAAGGCGTCGGCATCTATGTCGACCAGGTCTATGTCTCGCGTCCCGGCGCGGCGACGCTGGACTTCGTCGACATCCAGCAGATCGAGGTGCTGCGCGGCTCGCAGGGCACGCTGTTTGGCAAGAACACCACGGCCGGCGCCCTGAACATCACCACCCGCGACGCCACCAACACCTTCGAGGCCGACGCGGAAGCCTCGGTCGGCAGCCTGAACTTCCGGCAGGTGAAGGCCACGGCCGCCGGCCCGATCGTCGCCGACAAGCTGGCCGCCCGCCTGTCGGTCGTCGGAACCTGGCGCGACGGCGACCTCTACAACCCGATCAGCAAGCTGCATCAGAACGCCCGCGACAGCGTCGGCGTGCGTGGCCAGTTGAAGTATGCGCCGACCGACAGGCTGACCATCAAGGTCGCCGCCGACTACAGCGCCCAGCATCCCGAGTGCTGCACCCAGGTCTATGTCACCGTCGGCCAGACCCTGAAGCCGGCCGCCCAGCAATATGCGGCGCTGGCGGCGGGCCGGAACTACACGGTGGCCAGCACCAATCCCTATGACCGCCTGTCGGACGTCGATGACGACATCCAGGCCGACCAGTTCGCCGGCGGCGGCTCGGTGATCGTCGACTACGACTTCGGCCCGGTCACCCTGACCTCGGTCACCGCCCACCGGAACTGGGACTGGGAGCCGCGCAACGACCGCGACTACACCGCGCTGGACGTCACCCGCCGCTCGGCCAACCCCTCGCACCAGAAACAGGACAGCCAAGAGTTCCGCCTCTCATCGAACGGCGACAACACCATCAACTGGACGGCCGGCCTCTACTGGTTCGACCAGAACGTCACCACCCGCGGCGTGACCGAGTACGGCAACGACGCCTCGTACTGGCTGCTGCCCGGCGCCAATTCCCCGGACTCGCTGCTGGCGGGCTACACGGTGTTCAACAACAGCAGCATCGACACCACCAGCTACGCCGCCTTCGGCCAGCTGACCTGGAAGGTCAACGACCGCCTCAGCCTGACGCCGGGCCTGCGCTACACCAAGGAAAAGAAGGACGGCGTCTACGACCAGACGACCACGGGCGGCTCGACGACCACCGACACGACCCTGATCAATCGCCGTCTGGGGATCGCGCGGCCGCAGAATTTCTCGGCCAAGACCGACGACGGCTCGCTGTCGGGCCAGGTCGCGGCTGTCTACGCCTTCAACGACAACTTCAACGTCTACGGGACCTATTCGCGCGGCTTCAAGTCGGGCGGCATCAACATGACCGCCTTGCCGCTGAACAGCGCCAGCCAGCCCTCGCTGTCGGCCGCGGTGATCCGTCCCGAGAAGGTCTCGACCATCGACCTGGGCGTGAAGACCCAATGGTTCGACCGTCTGCTCACCGCCAACCTCGCGGTGTTCGCCACCGACGTGGACGATTTCCAGGCCAATGTCGTCGACAGCGGCCCCGGCGCTCTGCGCGGCTACCTGGCCAATGTCGAGAAGGTCGAGGTGCGCGGCGCCGAGCTGGACGCCACGACCCGCTCGATCGGCGGCTTCAAGCTCTATGGCAACCTGGCCTATACCGACGGCAAGTACGCCAGCTTCAAGAACGGCCCCTGCCCCTTGGAGCGGATCGGGACCTCGACGGCGGCGTGCGACCTGTCGGGCAAGGCGTTGCCGGGCCTGTCGAAGTGGGCCGGTTCGGGCGGCGCCGAGTACCGCGCCAAGACCAGCCTGGGCCGCCTGACCGGCGAGGCCTATGCCGGCGTCGACGCCAGCTTCCGCTCGGCCTATTTCGCCGACAGCTCGGACTCGATCTACACACGCATCAAGGCCTACGAGATCGTCAACCTGCGCGCCGGCTTCCAGTCCGACGCCGGCTGGGAGGCGTTCGTGTCGGTGCGCAACGCCTTCGACGCCAAGTACATCCAGAACATCACCGTGGTCTCGGGCAATTCCGGCCTGGTGGTCGGCACGCCCGGCGACGCGCGCGCCGTCGCCTTCACCCTGAGAGCCAGCTACTAGCAGCATGAGGCCAGGCCGTTTCGGCATTGGCCAAGGTCCCGCCATCGGGACCTTCTTCGTCGGCGCACATTTTGGGCTGGCTGAAGACGAAAAAGCTCGACTAGGGTTCAGCGGTGCGGATCGCCGCCGGCCCGGCCGGCATGCGCTGCACTAACAGGCGGACATGTCAGTTTGCTGACGATCTGCGAAGAGACTCGCGCAGGCGGCGGGACAGCGATAGACAGCCGTGTTCCTGAGTTTCTGATTTCTGCGCCTTTGGGGGAAGGTATGCACCGGCGCCACTGCGGTCGTCGTCTCTGGACCTGTGTCGGCATGCTGCTGACGACGATACCGCACGTCGCCTATGCCGCGCCCATCGATATCCGCCCCGGCGCGCTGCAGGACGCGCTGAGCGAGTTGGCGCGGGAAAACGACGTCGACATCCTCTATTCGGCCGATCTTGTCCGGGGACGAACCACGCCGGCCGTGAAGGGACGGCTGACCACGCAGCAGGCTCTCGGTCAGATGCTGGCCGGATCGGGAGTCAGCTACAGGATCACTCCCGACGGCGTCTTCGTGCTGTTCGCCCTGCCCCGCCGCGATATCACGGATACCGGCGATGGCGCCATCTCGGAAGTGCTGGTGCCGGGCCGGCGCACCCAGAATGCCGACATCCGCCGCACCGGGAACGACATCCAGCCCTACCGGATCGCGGGCCCGCGCGAACTCTCCGTTGCGTCCCAAGACAATGTCGACCAGTACCTGCGCGAGCGCCTGCCCGCCAACGGCCAGGTGGTCTCGCCGGCCCAGCAGGTCGCCAACACCGGCGCCACCAACTCGGCGATCGATCTGCGGGGCGTGGGCCCGCAGCGGACGCTGATCCTGGTCGATGGCCGCCGCCTGCCGGACCTGCCGACCATCCGCACCGGCTTGATGCAAAGCGACATCAACGCCATCCCGTTGGGCGCGATCGAGCGTATCGAGACCCTGACCGCCACCGCCGGCGGCATCCATGGCCCGACCGCCCTGGGCGGGGTCGTCAATGTGGTGCTCAAGCGCGACTATGCCGGCGCCGACCTGACTGTGGTCTCGGGCCTGACCAGCCGAGGCGACGCCGGACGCGCGCGCCTTGAGGGCCGCATCGGCTTCTCGCCCGACGGCGGCCGGACCTCGGTGATGCTGGCCGGCTCCTTCACGGCGGCGCAGAGGCTGACGGTCGGACAGCGCGACTATGCCCGCCGCTCCCTGGAACGGCAGGCTCGGTACAATCCCAACGCCTTCCTTCTGCAAGGCCGGCCGGTCGACGCGATCACGGTTCGCAGCTACGGCGGCGAGGCGCTGCGGCTGGATGACGGGACCGTCCTGAACGGCAGCTACAGCTTCCTGCCGTTGAACTTCCAGGGCTCGGCGGCGGACAAGGCCGCGGTCCTCATCGCCAATGCCGGCCACCTGCCCACCACGCCGGCGAAAGGCATGGCCGGCGACGACACCTCGCTGACCGCCACGCCCAGCACCCGCTCGCTGCTGTTCAGCGTCCGCCGGCCGTTCGGCGATAAGCTCGAGGCCTTCGTCGACGGCTGGGCGTTGCGCAATGTCGGCCAGGCCTATTTCCCGAAGGGCTTGGGCGAGTACCGCACCCCGGTCGCGGCCGACGCGCCGGGCAATCCGTTTGCAAATGCAGTCAACTTCAACTTCCCTTTGCCAGAACTGGTCGACGACAAGTCGGTCACGACGACTATCCGCCGGGTCACGGCGGGCCTGATCGCGACTCTGCCGCGGCAATGGCGGCTCTCTGCCGACTATACGCTGGGCGACGCCTCGCAGACCGTCGATCGCGAAGGCCTGGTCGTCACCACCGGCTTCTCGAACGCCTTGAGAAGCGGGCTGTCCACCGGGCGTGGGCAGACGCCTGTCGCGCCGCTGGGCGACTATGCCGCCCTGGCGGCGGCGGCCCTGACCTATGCCGCGCCCAGCGCCGAGCACAATCGCATGACTACACAGTTCAGCAGCGGCGTCGTGCGTGCGGCGGGCCCGGTGATCGAACTGCCCGGCGGTCCGCTGACCATGACCCTGCTGGGCGAGGCCCGACGCGAACGCATCCCCGAAACCAACCGCGTCTCCACCAACGAGAACGGCGAGACGCGAGAGGTGACGCCCGATCGGGTCCAGTTGGTGAAGTCCGGCTATGCCGAGATCCGTGCGCCCCTGCTGGCGCGCAATACGCCCTTCGGCCTGGCGAGGGGCCTTGAGCTGCAGCTGGCCCTGCGGCGCGACGGTGTCCGGACGACCTTCCCCGACAACGCCCTGAGCGGCGCCACGACCGTCAGGGTCCACGCCACCACCCACCACACAGCCGATGTGTTCACGGCGGGCCTGCGGACTTTTCCGGCCGAATGGCTGATGCTGCGGGCCAGCGCCGCGACCGGAACGTCGCCGCCGGACATGAGCCAGTTGCAGCAGATGGGCGTCCCCGTCACCGTCAACAGCGTGACGGATCCAAAGCGCGGCGGACGGTTCATAGCCGCCGACGGCCCCTATCTGTGGAGCCGCAACGGCTGGCACGACGTCGGCCAGGAGACCGGCCTGACGCGATCTGTCGGTGTGGTCTTCAACCCGTCGGGGCGCGGCGGTCCGCGCCTGTCGATCGACGCCTCGCGCATCGAGATCAAGGGCGAGGTCGGTCTGCTGAACCTGCCCCCCCAGGACGTGGTCAACAACGAGACCCTCTATCCTGGCCATGTCGTCCGCGAGGCTTTGTCGCCCGCCGACGCGGCGAAAGGCTATACGGCCGGACGGATCACCGCGCTCTACACCGGCGCCAGCAATCTTGGCCGCACCGTCGCCGAAACGGTTGATCTCCAGCTGGACTGGGTCCTGCCGTCGCTGCTGGGCGGCTGGACCCAGGCCTATGGCGTGGCCGCCTGGCAGCCGACCTTGCGGACCCGCCGTCGCCCCGGCACAGCGTGGCTGGACCGGGTCGGCTATCGCGACGGTCCGTTGGAGTGGCGTGGCAATGCCGGCGTCCAGTGGGAGCGCGGCCCGCTGATGCTGGACCTGAACGCCCAATATCTGGGTCACTCCCGTCCGCTGTGGTCGCCCTACAGCGGAACGATCCAGACCACCGCCCAGAACCAGGGCAGCGCCCACATCCCCTCGCGCGTCTATTTCGACCTGACGGCCCGGCGGCGGTTCGACTTCGCGGCCGATCACCGACTGCGGTCGCTGGATGTGCGTTTCGTCATCCAGAACCTCCTGGACACCAGCCCGCCGATCGTCGCCGACCCGGCCAACATGGGCTACGACTATCGCAGCGACCCGCGCCGGCGGCGGTTCGAACTCAGCCTTTCGGGCCATTTCTGAGGCCCGGTGAGGGTTCTTCGAAAACCTGCGTTCCCCCTGGTGAAGGCGTCCGACGGACGCCCGGCACATCGGAGGACAGCAGGTGCTCAAACTCATTCCCGCCGCCCTGGCGGCGCTACTCATTTCGACCTCGGCCATGGCCCAGGTCAAACCGTTCCCGGCCGAGTTCAAGACCCAGGAAATCGCTGCCAATGGCGTGACGATTCACGTCCGGGTCGGCGGCAAGGGCCCCGCCGTGGTGCTGCTGCACGGCTATGGCGAGACCGGCGACATGTGGGAGCCTATGGCCGCCGAGCTGGCCAAGACCCACACCGTCATCGTGCCCGACCTGCGGGGCCTTGGCCTGTCGTCCAAGCCGGCGTCCGGCGGCTATGACAAGAAGACTCAAGGGCAAGACGTGGCCGGCGTGCTGGACGCGCTGAAGATCGGCAAGGTCGACCTGGTCACCCACGACATCGGCAACATGGTCGGCTACGCCTTCGCCGCCGAGCACCGCGATCGCGTCAGTCATTTCGTGCTGATCGACGCGCCCCTGCCCGGCGTCGGCCCGTGGGAAGAGATCCTCAAGAACCCGCTGCTGTGGCACTTCCGGTTCGGCGGTCCCGACATGGAGCGCCTGGTCGCCGGCCGCGAGCGCATCTATCTGGACCGCTTCTGGAACGAGTTCTCGGCCACGCCGGCCCGCTTCACCGAAGCCTCTCGTGAGCACTACGCCAAGCTCTACGCCCAGCCGGGCGCCATGCACGGCGGCTTCTCGCAGTTCGCCGCCTTTGACCAGGACGCCGTCGACAACAAGGCCTTCATGGCGGAGGGCAAGCTGACCATGCCGGTGCTGGCCCTGGGCGGCGAGAAGTCGTTCGGCCCGATGATGGCGACAGTGATGCGCTTTGCCGCCAGCAACGTCACCGAGGGCGTTGTTCCCGACTCCGGCCACTGGATCATGGAAGAGAACCCCAAGGCGACCGTGGCCATGGTCCGCGACTTCCTGGACGCCCAGCAATGAGCCGCCTTGCTCTCATCGCCGCCCTGCTGCTGATCGCCGGCGGCGCCTCGGCCCAGGAGCGCCAGGTTCGCCTCGCGCCGACGGACATCCAGAACCTGACCCAGGGCGGCGCCACGGCCGGCACCTCGGGCGTCAGCGGCATTCGCACGACCGTGCTCTATGGCGATCCGACCAAGGCCGGTCCCTACACCATCGCCCTGAAGGTGCCGGCCAATACCCGCATCGCCGCTCATAGCCATCGCGACGATCGCACCGCCATCGTGGTCGGCGGGGTCTGGCGCTTCGGCTATGGCCGCAAGGCCGACGAGGCCCTGGTCAAGGTCCTGCCGCCGGGCAGCTTCTACAGCGAACCGGCGGGCATAGAGCACTTCGCCATGACCGGTCCGGAAGGCGCGGTCGTCTATATCTCCGGCTACGGCCCGACCAGCACCGACTATGTCGAGCCGGCCGACGCGCCCAAGCCCTGACAGCAATCGGGGAGCAGGACGAACCGTCCTGCTCCCCTTCTTCCTCAGTGCCCCACCGCGCGTAGGACGATGTCGGCGAAGCCGTCAGTGGTCGCCCTGCGGTTCCAGTCGCGCTGCAATTCACACGCCACCTGGATCCAGCTGACCGGCTTGCCGCCCGCCTGGACCACACGGTCGATTCCGGCCTCGTGCGCCAGCTGCGAGGTGCCGCCGACGGCGTCCACCACCGCGAAAACCTCATACCCCTCGGTCAGGGCGTCCAGGGCCGGGAACGCCAGGCAGACCTCGGTCCACAGGGCGACCATGATCAGCTTCTTGCGGCCGGTCGCCTTCACGGCGGCGACGAAGTCGTCGTCCTCCCAGGCGTTGATAGCGGTGCGGTCGATCGGCTTGGCGTCCGGCAGGACGTCGGTGATCGGCTTGATCGTCGGGGTGTTCAGGCCCGTGGCGACGTTGACCGTCGTCAGCACCACCGGCAGATCATACAGCTTGGCCGTCCTGGCCAGGTTCGTGACATTGGCGATCAGCAGGCGCTTTTCCATCGTGACGATGGACGACACCTGCACGGGCTGGAAATCGATGATCAACAGGGCGGCGTTCTGCGGCGTCAGCAGGTGATCGGCCAGCGGGTCGCGGATGGTCGAGGGCGATGTCATTTCGGGTTCTCGCTCAAGGGTTTCGAGCGACGACCTGCGGCGCTCCCTAGGGGGAACGCAGGGTTTCCGGAACTCCTCAGCGCCGGGTCGAGACCAGCTCGTAGGTGTCGGCGTCGCGGGCGATCATCCGCACCGGCAGCACCTGCGACACCGAACGGCCGAACCGCTTGATGTCGCCTGTCTTGAAGACGCCGGTGATGCGCAGCGCCGCGACCTTGGGATCGCGGATGACGATCTGGGCGCGGGTGTAGCGGTCCAGCTGGGCCACGGCCTCGGACAATGGCTGGTCGCGGAACTCCACGACGCCCTGCCTCCAGGCCAGCGCCCGATCCACGTCGACCGTCGACACCGCGCCCGCAGCGCCAGTCCTGGCGGCGAAGCCTTGACCGGGCGCGAGCTTCACCGTCGGCGCGCCGGTCGAAGCTACCGACACACTGCCCTGGGCCAGCACCACCTGCATCGCTCCGGGCGTGAGCTTCACGTCGAATTGGGTGCCCAGCGCCGTGACCACGCGGCCGCCCGCCTGCACCGTGAAGGGATGGTCACGATCGTGGGCGACGTCGAAGAAGGCATGGCCGCCGACCAGACGCAGGCCACGCCGCCCCCCGGCATAGGCCACGTCCAGCGCGCTGTCGGCGTCCAGAGTTACGCGCGTGCCGTCCGGCAGGTCGATGACGGACTTCTGCCCCTTGCCGGTGACGTAGTCGGGACGTCCTTCAGCGGTCAGCGACGGCGCCGCCGCGACCTGCACAGGCTTGGCCTCACGTCCGAACCAGCCCTGCCCGGCGCCGAGCAGCAACGTCGCCGACACGGCCGCAAGGGCGATCGACGCCGCGATCAGGCGTGGCAGCCAGGGCCTGGCGACAGACTCCGGTGCCGCGCGCCGCGCCGCCCGCGCCATCGCGGCGATCAGGTCGCTGTCGTCCGCGTCGTCGAAGATCGCCCATACCTGGTGCGCCTGGCTCCAGGCGTCGCGGTTCTCCTGGCCCTCGTCCAGCCAGGCGGCGAACTGCTCGCGCTGAGGCGACCGGTCGAGATCCTCGTGGGCCAGCCATTGGGCGGCGGCCTGGGTCGGCGTCGGGAGGGCGCGGGTCATCGGGCGTCTCCCGCGTGAGCCATAAGGTGCTCGATGGCGCGGACCATATGCTTTTCGACCGCGCTGACCGACAGCCCCAGCCGTGAGGCGATCGCCTGGTGGCGCAAACCGTCGATCCGACGCAGCAGGAAGATCATCCGCGTCCGCTCCGGCATGGTCATCAGCGCCGCCGCGGCCGCGTTCAGGGCCTGCTTGCCGGCATAGATGCGCGCCGGATCGAAGTCCTGGTCGCCGCTGAGATCCGGGTCCAGGGCGACGTGTTCG
The DNA here is from genome assembly GCA_903900155.1 of uncultured Caulobacterales bacterium. Classification (GTDB taxonomy): domain Bacteria; phylum Pseudomonadota; class Alphaproteobacteria; order Caulobacterales; family Caulobacteraceae; genus Caulobacter. The sequence continues at coordinate 114,775 of CAIUMD010000086.1, forward strand.
TCCGCGTGACGGACGATGCGGCGGCGATAGCGATCGGCCAGCACGCTGGCGGCGGTCTGGAAGATGTAGGCGCTGGCGTGGTCGGTATTGTCGGGCGTGCCGCGCACGGTCAGGCGCAGAAAGACCTCCTGCACCAGGTCCTCGACCTCGACGGCGTTGCGCACCCGGCGGCGGAAATAGGCGGCCAGGGGTCCGCGCATCGCCGCGGCCTGGCGCGCGAAGACGTCCGCGCGCGCGGCGGCGTCGGCCTCCTCTCGCGCCATTGCCATCAGAGCCTCCGCCGCCCGGTCAGCCGACACCGGCTTCCGAAAAGGCAAAACGCAGCGTCGCTCGAAGTCCTCATCAGGTCGGTGAGGAATTCCCACCCGCGTGCGCAAGGCTAGTCAGGCGCCCCCGCCCAAGGACCGTTCCGATGAGCAGGACCGCCCTCGCCCTGGCCGTCAGCCCGACGGGCCTGGCCGCTCAGGCCCGGACGAAGTCCTCCATCGTCCTGATGCACGGCGCTTTCGCCGACAGCAGCAATTGGGGCGGCGACGGGGAACTAGGGTCAGCCCTTGAGGTCGCGACGCTCGTCCAACCGCAGCGTCAGGTCCGCATAGGCCGGCATGTCGGACAGGATGTGACGGGTCAGGCGCTCATAGTGCTGGATAAAGGTTTCGATCTCGGTATCGCTCATCGTCCGTGCGCCTTCGCCGACGCGGACGCGCAGGTCGTGCTCCTGCTGGATCCGCCAGCCGCGCACGACCTCAAAGCCCGGCGCGGCCAGGAGCACCAGCCGGTCGATGTGCGCGAAAAGCTCGGCATAGTCGGTGGCCAGCGCCAGGTTGACGAAACGACGCCAGACGAGGTCCGGGTCGCGCTCGGCTTCCAGGGCGTTGACCGACGCCGCCAAGGCCGCGTCGTCCTGGGCGCGCGCACCGACGCACCAGCCTTCGAAGACCAGCACATCGATAGGACCCTGCACCGGCGTCCCGGCCGGCGCGGGATCGTCCGTGGCCTTGTCGAAGCGCGGCAGCACGACGTCGCGGCCTTGGCGGATCTGATCCAGGAGGCGGGCGCCGGCTTCGGTGTGGTGGGTGCCGGGAACGCCACGTGTCGCCAGCAGCGGATGGACCACCTGGCCCCGTCGCATCCGCTCTGCGCGCGACAGATAGAGGTCGTCGATCGACAGGGTTGCAGCCTGCAACCCCCGTGCTTGCAGCCGCGTCGTCAGCCCCTCGGCCAAGGTCGACTTGCCCGAGCCCTGTGCTCCACAGACGCCCAGGATGAACGGCCCGTCGCCGCGCCAGCCGTCCAGGGCCTGCTCGACGGCGTCAAGCGACGCGGTCATGGGGCGGCTTGCCGTCGAAGAAGGCGTCGAGATTGTCGGCAACGCGCATGCCCATGGCCGTGCGGGTCTCCAGGGTGGCGCTGCCCAGGTGCGGCAACAGCACCGTATTGGGCGCGGCCAACAGCACCGGGTTCACCTTCGGCTCGCCCTGGTAGACATCCAGGCCCGCGCCCGCGATCACGCCGTCGGTCAGGGCCTGGGCCAGATCGACCTCGTTCACGACCGAACCGCGCGCGGTGTTGATCAGGATCGCCGTCGGCTTCATCCGCGAGAGCAGCGCCGCGTCGACAAGATGATGGGTCTCGGCGCCGCCCGGCGTATGCAGCGACAGCACGTCAGAGGCAGCCGCCAGGCCTTCCAGCGTCTCGTAGTAAGTCGCGCCGTCCCCATCGGTCGCGCGACGGCGGCTGTAGTAGGCGATCCGCATGCCCAGGGCCGCCTTGGCTCTCATCGCGGTGGCGCGGGCGATGCGGCCGTAGCCGACCAGGCCCAGGGTCTTGCCCGCCAGCGATTGGCCCAGCAGGTGCGTCGGCCGCCAGCCGACCCAGCGGCCCTCCCGCAATTCGCGCTCGCCCTCCCCGGCTCGCCGGCTGGTCATCAGCATCAGCAGCACGGCCAGTTCGGCGGTCGTATCGGTCAGGACATCGGGCGTGTTGGTCACCACGATGCCCGCGGCCTTGGCGGCCTCGAGGTCGATGTGCTCGAAGCCGACGCCGTAGTTGGCGATGATCCTCACCCGCGCGCCGGGCGCGGCCAGCACCTCGGCCGGCATCTTGTCCGAGACCGTCGGGCAGACGGCGTCGTACTCGGCCATCGCCGCCCGCAACTGCGTGATCGTCATGGGCGTATCGGCCGCGTTCAGCGTCACGTCGTAGCACGCGGCCAAGCGCTGCTGGACGGCGTCGGGCCATGAGCGGCTGATCAGAATCTTCGGCTTCATCATCAACTCGGATCTCAGCCCCAGGTTGGGCCGAACCGCAAGGCGGGCTCGGTGATCAGGCCCGATGGCAAAGGCTTCAGCTCAGCCATGTTCCGGAGCTGGAAGCGGTCGCCGTAGACGTTGCGCGGGGCCACGTATTCGGCCGCCCCCGGTGAACAACCTTCATAGCTTCGACATCTAGGTTTTTCGCGCCTTACGGATGCGAAGGCGCCCACTGCTCATAGGCATCCAGAGCCTTTTGCGGGCCGGACGAATACCAGGAGTATCCGTTGCGGCGTCCCTTGGAGATTTCGTTCACATCGTCATGGATCGTCTTGCCCCAGTCGCCGAAGATCGGCTGGCCGGTGGCGATGTCGTAGTTTCGCGACCAGATGACCGGCGCGCCGGGCTTGTCGACCAGCTTGCGCCCTTCCTCGTCGCTGACCTTGGTGAAGGCCTTGTCGCGGACGGCGTGGGCCTTCAGCCAGGCGACGCCGGCGTGGACCGAGGCCTTCACTTCGGGCGTCGGGTTGGGCTGGCGCATCAGGAACAGCAGGATATCGGTGCTCTCGGCGCTGGCCAGCGACCGCATCTCGTAGTCGCGGGCCGAGTTGGGCTTCAAGGTCAGAGGGTCGACCTGCTGCGGCCAGACGGTCCTCTTGCCGCCGACCACGACCTGGGCGTCCAGGATCGGCCGGATAGCCCGCGCCGAGGCCGCGCCGGCGGTCTTGCGCAGGGCCGGCGACGCGAAGTCGAAGCCTTCCTTGGCCTCGGCCACGTCCTCAAGGATCATGGCCGCTTCGGCCACGGCGTTGTCGTTGAAGGTCACCGCGTCGTGGAAGCCGCCCTCGATCGGATAGATCTGCGGCCAGCCGCCGTTGGGATACTGCGCCGCCAGCAGATAGTTCACGCCCTTGAGGATGCTGGCGCGATAAGCGTCGCCCTCCTTGCCCGGAGCCTGCTGCTGGACCTTGGCCAGGAAGCGCATCTCGGTCGTGGTCGCGCCGTTGTCCAGCGTGCCCACGAAGGTCCAGAAGCGGTCGGTCGGCGTGTCGAAGCTGTCGTCCAGCGCCATATGCTCGGCGTTGTTGGCGTAGCGCTGGCCCTTCAGGCGCGGCGGCTTGATGCGGTCCTGGTTCTTGCTCCAGCCGCCGGCGGGGGTCTGGAAACTGACGATGGTGTCGGCGATGGCGCGGGCTTCGGCGCTGGCGTACCAGGCCGCGTCCTTGTCGAGCGGCATGTGGCCGCTGCCGGCCTCGGGCGGCGGCGGCGGGGTCTGGCCGGCGGGAAGCTCGGCCGCCAGGATCGCCTTGTCGGTCTGCATCTGGGTCTGCGAGCGCTTGATATAGGCGGCCCAAGCCGCGCGCTGCGCCGCCGGCAGCTCGGTGAGGCGCTCGGCGGTCAGCGAGCGCGCCGGCTGGTTCTTGCCGATGACCGCGGCGCCGACGGCGGCCGGCACGGCCATCATGGCCATACCCAGCAACGCCGCGCGGCGAACGCCACCGATCGAACCGTTTCTCTTCGTCACGTCCTCACCCGGCTTTTTTCAATACGAACGACGCGTGCGCGGCCCGACATGAATCGATGACCGTCGCGCAACGCACCTTAGGCGCTTTTCTCGCGACCGCACACCATTATCCCACATAATGGACACATTGTTTACATAATGAAGATGCTTGGCTTGAGCCAGTCAAACCACCGCTTTGGCTAACCCAATTTTCCGCACGGTATGCAAATGGCCCGCTAGCCAGGCCGGTCGAGTTCTCGTCATAGGCTATGGCCGCCGAGTTGCCCTTCAGCTCTAGCCGGCGGGCCGAAGTCTTCCCCAGCCGCGCTCGGAGAAGGCCACGCCTTCGCGGGCGCGCGGGCGGCTGAACATCGAGCCCGCGACATTAGTCAGTTGACTGACGGTCTGCACGTAGAACAGCTCGGCCGTGAGCGGCGCGAAGGTCGGCGAGCTGCCGGCCGCCTGAATGGCGTTGATGTGGTCGCCCAGCGCCTTCTGGCGTTTGGCTGCGTCCACCGCGCCAACACCGCCATGGCGGCCGAACCGACGATCGGTCCGGCCGCCATGGTCCAGGCCAGAACCCGCAGGTCTGTCCTGGCCGCTTCCAGGACGGCGACGATGATGAGCACGCCCAGCGCCAAGGTCAGTTTGCCGCTGGCGGCGAAGACGGCGAAGGCCGCGCCTTCCTGACCTGGATAATGGCGGCTGGCCGCGTCGCTGAATGCCGCCCACTTGGCCACGCCCAGACCGCCATTGCCCAGGCCGACCAGGAAGGCCGCAAAGGCCAGCGGGAGAGGCGTGCTTGACGGCGCGACCAGGAAGATCACGGCGCCCAGCGCCTGGATCGCGGCGGTGACCAGAAACAGCCGCGTCCGATCGCGGTCCGACATGGCCAGCCAGACGGGCTGCCCCAAGGTGACGCCGACGGCGGTCGCCAGGATGATCACCCCGCCCCAGCTGGCCGAATCCAGAACCTGGGCGGCGAAATAGGGTTCCAGCTTCTGGAACAGCGGCGGAGCGATCATCATCGCCGCCATCATGGCCAGGTAAGGCGCCAGCAGGATCGCCCGGCCGCGCCCCGCCACCACGTCCCGCGTCGATCTCGGCGCGACGGCGTCATGGCGCAGCGCCCACGCCAGCAGCCCGGCGCTGAGCACGGCGGCGACAGCGGCCGCGCCACCGACCGCCATGATCATGCGCTCGCCGTCGCCGCCGGCGCGATGGGCGGCGATCAGGGGTCCTACGAAGGCCGCGACAGCGATGCTGGCCAGACCCGAACCGGCGATACGCACCGCCGCGATCCTGGCTCGCGCCGCCGGGGTGGCGGCGGCCACGCTCATCAAGGTGTTCTGCGGCACGTCGTAGAGGGCGAAACCGGCGCGGAACAGGATCACCGTCGCCAACGCCCACAGCCAGCGCCCCGGTTGCGGCGCATAGGGCGTGGCCAGGAACGCGACCAGCCCGATCGCCGCCGCGACGGCGCCCAGGGCCTGCAGCCCGCCGGCGCGTCGCGCCGTGGCCATCCGCCCTCGAAAACCAAAGCCGACCCAAAGGTCCATGCCGGCGCTGAACACCAGGCCCACGGTCAAGACCAAGCCCATCATCGACAGCGGCAGGCCGGCGAACTCGGTCAGGAAGAAGGCGAAGACCACCTCGCCGCCATACCAGAACAGGCTCTTGGCCAAGTGCGCCGCGCCATAGGCCAAGGTCGCGCGCCAGCCGCCCGGACGGCCCAGGCCCCAGTCGTCATGGTCAGTGTCGGCATGGCCCATGCGCCAAATCTAACGTCCGGCCGTGACAGTTCCTCCCCGGCCGCAGCCGCACTTGTCCAGCCAGGCGATCAGGGCGCCGGGCGCGTCGGTCTGGATGACATTGACGCCCATGCCGATCAGGCGGCCCCAGTGCGCGTCCGGATCGCGCACCGCGTCGGCGTCGACATGGCCGGCCGCGTGGCCAGGCTGCAGCGTATTGGCCCAGACCCGCGCGGGCCGGGCGCGCAGCGCCGGCGCGCCGGCCTGGAAGAAGGCCTCGGTCGTGAAGACGACCTCGAAGGCCGGCGGCCGACGGTCATAACGATCCGCCGCTTCGGGCAGCGGGCTGCCCTTGCGCTCGTGCAGGATCGGCATGAACAGCAGGTCCCTGCCCTTCAGCACCTCTGCCAAGGCCGGATCGTCGGCCGGCGCGCCGCTCTTGATCAGCGCCTGGCGGACCAGGCCCATCCGCTCCAGTTCCTGGACGGCCTGGAGATTGACCTCGCCCTTGGCGTCGACATTGACCAGGACGCCGCCCTTGGCCGCGCGCATGGCCTGGGCGAAGGTCGGCGGCGCGGCCTTGGTCAGCAACGCCTGCGGACCGCCGGCGCCGGCCTTGAGCCGCAGCGCCTTGATCTGCGCCAGGGTGAGATCGGCGACGCGGCCCTTGCCGTTGGTGGTGCGATCGACGGTGGTGTCGTGCATCAGGATCAGGTGGCCGTCACGGGTGCGCTGGACGTCCAGCTCGACCATGTCCACGCCCAGCTTCCGGCACAGGGCGATGCCGGCCAGGGAGTTCTCGGCCGTCGTTGTCCAGCAACCCCGGTGGGCGACCACCATCACCGGCCCGTTCGGGTCCAGGAAGCGCTCGCGCAGGGTGGCGATCCGATCGGGCCGCGGCGAGGTGGTGGCGCAACCCGCCATCACCCCCGCGACGAGAACCAGGGTCGCCAGGCGACGGAAGTCTCGAAACATCATCACTCGAAACATCATCATGGGCCTCAGTAACGCAGGTTGAAGCCGAAGAAGTAGGCCGCGCCGAAGTCGGCGGTGACCATGGTCAGCTCGCGCTCCCAGCCGATCCACTCGGTGCGGTTGGCGCCGATCAGGTTCGAGGCCGTAAACTGGGCCCACAGATTGTCGTTGACCTTGTAGCGCACCTTGAAGTCCAGGGAGTCATCGGCGCCGTCATAGCGGTTGCGATAGGCCGTGGTGTTGTTCACCCGTTCCGACATCCGCAGGCTCATATAGTTGTAGGCCAGACGCGCCGACACCCGCCCCCGGTCGTAGGACAGGGCCACGTTGTAGGTGGTGTTGGGCTGACCGATCATCGTTTCCAGCTGGACCTCGGAGCCGTCGGTCATGGCCTGTTTGAAGTTGGTGTTCAGCAGGGTGACGTTGGTCGACACCGTGAAACCCTTCAGGGCCGGTGGCAGGATGAAGTCCAGCTCGCGCACCAGGTTCAGCTCGACGCCATAGACGTCGACCGGGCTGCCGGCGTTCTGGGGCTGGGTGACGACGGCCTCGACCTGCTGGCCGTTCAGCTCGACCGTGGTCACGGCCGATGCGGTGAAGAACTCGTTGCGGATCTTCTTATAGAACAGGCTGGCCGACAGCAGGCCGCGCCCCTTCCCGAAATACCAGTCCAACGCCAGATCGGCATTGTCGGCGCGACGCGGCAGCAGATCGGGGTTCGAGCGCGCCAGGGTGATCGGCGAGGCCGTCTCGTTCAGGCGCTCGCCGACCGGGGCGATGGCGTTGAACGGCACACGGCCGACCGACTTCGAATAGGCCGAACGCAGCTTCACGTCGTCGGCCAGGTCGTAGCTGACATTCACCGACGGCAGGAAATCGCCGTAGCCGCCGCCGTTGCTGGTGTCGCCCCAGACGGTCCCGACCTGGCGACGGCCGCGAGCCTTGTTGGTGGTGTCCTCGTAGCGCGCCCCGGCCACCAGCTTCAGGCGCTCGCCGCTGTACCGCAGCAGGCCGTAACCATGCCAGACCGTCTCCTTCATCTTGTAGTCGAGGTTGTTGTCGTCGTTCGTCATCGGATCGAACGTCCACTGGCCGGGATTGGCGGCCAGGTGAGCGGCGAAATTGGCGTTCGAGGCCTTGGGGTCGATGACCAGGATGCACTGCCCGGCGCCCGCGCCCTGCATCTGGTAGCAGACGTCGCCGTTCAGCACCTTGGCGGCGGCCAGGTTGTAGGTGTTACCGGCGACGGGCAGGTAGCGGTCGCGGGTCTCGTCGAAGTCGCGGCGGTCGTGGCGCACCCCGGCCCCGACCTCGAAGCTCCAGTCGCCGACCAGGTCGCGGCCGTAGTCGGCCTTGGCCTCGTAGATGTCCTCGTTCAGCTCACGGCCGTCGAACTGACGGCGATACGGCGCATAGAGGCTGTAGTTGTTGAAGGCCGTCGGGTTCAGTGGCGTGAACACATAGTGCTGGCCCACCTGCTGGAAGGCGAAGTTCAGGTTGCTGCCGTTCTGGCGCCACTCGGCCCAGTCCTCCAGGTTCTCGAAGTGCGAGCCGGAATAGTTCAGGCGCCAGCTGAACTTGCCGCCGCCCGGCTTGTGGTCGCCGCCGGCCGTGACGGCCCAGACCGAACGCTCGAAGTCGAACTGCCCCAGGTTCTCCTGGATCGACAGGCTGGAGGGGTTGCTCAGCTCGCCGCCGGTCGCGGTCTGGTTCGACAGCGTGCCGTTGCCGCCATGGGTCAGGAGGTCGGTCTGGCGCGCCTCGTCGTCGGTCGCGGTGTTCCAGAAGACACGGGCGAACATCTGGTCGTCGCGGGTCGGACGCCATTCCAGCTTGGCGCCGCCGCCGTAGCGGGTGCGGTTGTTGTGATAGAACATCCAGCGCCGCTCGCCCGGCACGGCCAGGCCCGTGCCGGGATAGGTCCCGGTGTTGGCGCCCGGCTGGCCAGCGTTGGCCCCGGCGGCGGTGTAGAAATAGCGCGTGCTGCCATACTCGGTCGTCGGCGAGTAGGAGTCGCGCTTGTAGTAGTTGGCGAACAGCACCAGGCCGAACTTGTCGGCGTCGCCGAAGGTGGTCCCGTACGAGGCGCTCATGGCGCCCGACGGACCCGAGCCCTCGAAGCCCTCGTTGTTCTCGTACTGGCCGATCTCGGCCGACAGGCGCAGGCCGCGGCGCGAGCGGTCGAAGGCGCTGGCGGTGCGGATGTCGATCAGGCCGCCGATGGCGCCGCCTTCCATGTTCGGCGTGAAGGTCTTGAAGACGTCGATGCGACCGGCCAGAGCGGCGGGCATGGCGTCCATGAACACCCGACGGCCGTTGCGGTCGGGCACGGCGATCGAGACGCCGTCGACCTGGGTATAGTTGTAGTTGGCGTTCATCGCCCGAACGGTGACGAACCGCGCCTCGCCCTGGTCGTTCTGCACGGCGATGCCGGGGATTCGGGCCAGGGCCTCGCCGATGTTGAAGTCCGGCAGCTTGCCCACGTCGTCCGAGGTGACGGAGTCGCTGACCCCCAGATTCTCGCGGCGCTCAGTAATGGCCAGGCGGTTCTGCAGGCGCGCGCCGGTGACGATCAGCGCGTCGACGGCGTCGGCAGGTTGGGTTTGAGCCGTCTGGGCCCAGGCGGTGTTGAGCGAGATCAGCGTCGCGACGGAGGTCAGCAGCAGGCTGCGAAGCGAGAAAAGCGGTTTCATGAAGCGCCCCATTTCGGTTGCCCATCGCATTACTCACTCAAACTCACTATTTTATGACAGCGCATTGAAATTGAGGGTTTGACGCGGCCGAAGCCGTCGCGCCAAAGACGGAACCATGAGCAAGCAGACCGATCTGGACGTGCCCGCGACCTTCTCGCGACGGCTCGATGTGGCGGCCAGCCGCAACGAGCGGGCGCTGCTGAGCCTGATTTTGCGCTACGGCACGGTCGGACGGTCGGTGCTGGCGCGGGAGACGGACCTGACCATCCAGTCGGTGTCGCGCCTGATCGAGGGACTGGAGGCCCGCGGCCTGGTCCAGCGCGGCGAGCGGATCAGCACGCGTGGCAATCCCTCCGGCGGCTTTGGCATCGAGCTGGCGCCGGACGGGGCCTACACCCTGGGCGTCTCGCTGATGACTGACGCCCTGTCGGTGGTGCTGATGAATTTCCGGGGCGAGGCGCTGGAGAGTTGCTTCGAGCCGCGCTCGGACATGACCGCCCCGGCGGTGCTGGCGCGCGTGGAGGACCTGGCGCGGGCGATGATGGGCCGGCACGTGGCCGATCGCAGCCGCATGCTGGGCGTCGGTGTCGCAGTGACCGGCTATTTCCTCGAGGACGGCCGCAAGCTGAACCCGCCCGCGCCCCTGGATGATTTCGCCCTGGTCGACCTGCGCGGCATGTTCTCGCAACGCCTGGGCCTGCCGGTGATCATCGAGAACGACGCCAGCGCCGCCAGCGTGGCCGAAGGGTTCCTGGGCGTGGGCCGCGACCATCCCACCTTCGCCTATGTCCACTTCGCCGCCGGCGTCGGCGGCGCCGTGGTCGTCAAGGGCGAGCTGATGCGCGGCGCACGCGGCAATGCCGGCGAGGTGGCGGGCGCCCTGCCCCCGGAGCTGTTCGACTCGCGCCCGACCATGGCCCTGCTGCTGGAGATGGTCCGCGAGGCCGGCGGCGACCTGGCCTCGATCTCGGACCTGGCCGCGCGCTTTTCGCTGGACCTGCCAGGCGTGGCGGCCTGGCGCGAGCGCGTCCGCGCGCCCCTGGACGTCATCATCTCGGCGGTGGGCTCGGTGGTCGACCCCGAGGTCATCGTGCTGGGCGGCCGGATCCCGACAGCCTTGGCGCAGGCCCTGATCCCGGCGATCGCCCCCTTCGAGATGCCCCGCCGCGGCGCGCCACGCCCCCTGCCCCGGATCGTCCCGGCCCAGGTCGCGGGCGAACCCACCGCCCTGGGCGCCGCCGTCCTGCCCCTGAAGGCGCACCTCTTCGCCTAGGCCAGAACCCGCCGGACCTGATCGGTCATGAACTTCACGAAGACCGAGATCTTGGGCAACGGCGCCCGACTGCGCGGCCATAGCAGGCGCAGAGCGCTGGTGCGCCGCTCGACGTCAGGCAGCACTTCGACCAGGCCGCCAGCCCGCAGCGGCCCAATCAACGCGAACGAAGGAATATAGGCGATCCCACAGCCGGCTTCGGCCAGGCGGATCAACGGCTCCAACGAGGTGGCGGCCAGGGACACCGGCAAGTCCATGCCGTCGGGAACGGAGGGATCCCAGCCACCTAGTTTGCCGGTCTCGTAGAAGCGGTGATGCAGCAGTCGATGCCGCGCCAGGTCGGCCGGGACCAGCGGCAGACCTTCTCGGGCCAGATAGTTGGGCGCGGCCACAAGACGGAACGAGAAGTCGCTGAGCTTCACATGCATCAGGCGGCTGTCGCTGACCTCGCCCGTGCGGATCACCGCGTCGAAGCCGTCGTCGATCACGTCGACCAGGCGGTCGTTGTAGTCGAGATCCAGCTCGATGTCTGGATAGAGCGCCATGAACTGGCCCAGCAGCGGGGTCAGCAGGTCGCCGGCGAACGGGATGCCGACGCGCAAGCGGCCGCGCGGGCTGGCCGTGGTCTGGGCTAGGTCGGCCTCGGCCGCCTCCAGCTCGCCCAACACACGCCGACAGCGCTCCAGGAAGATCTCGCCTTCACGGGTCAGGGCGATGGCGCGGGTCGAGCGGTGGAACAGGCGCACGCCCAACTGGTCCTCCAGCTTGGCGACCGTCTTGCCGATCGCCGACGATGACAGCCCCAGGTGCTGGCCCGCCAGCTTGAAGCTGCGCAGGTCGGCCGCATGGACGAAGGCGGCCATGGCGCTGACGCTCTCGATCCTCATGGTTTCGTTTTTGTCCGCAATGTTCGGAAAAGCGGCCTGTTTATCCGCAATGAAGGCATCGGTAGTCAAGGCGTCGGGCTGATGAAGGAGTTCACATGCCGACGCTTTTCGATCCCCTGACCCTGGGGACCCTGACCGTTCCCAACCGCGTGCTGATGGCGCCGCTGACGCGTGATCGCGCGACCCGCGACTTCGTCCCGACCGCCCTGATGGCCGAGTACTACGCCCAGCGCGCCAGCGCCGGCCTGATCATCAGCGAGGCCATCGGCGTCACCCAGCAGGGCAACGGCTTCCCGTATGCGCCGGGCCTGTGGTCGACCCAGCAGGTCGAGGCCTGGAAGCCGATCACCGGCGCCGTACACGCGCAAGGCGGCCTGATCATCGCCCAGCTGGGCCACACCGGCCGCGCCGGCCATCCCAGCGTGATCGGCCAGCAACCGGTCTCGTCCAGCGCCACCACCTCGCCGGTCGACGCCTGGACCTATGACGGCCCCAAGCCCGCGCAGGAAGCCCGCCCGCTGAGCGTGGACGACATCCAGCGCCTGCTGGCCGACTACGCCCACGCGGCCCGGAACGCCATCGCCGCCGGCTTCGACGGGGTTCAGATCCACGCCGCCAACGGTATGCTGATCGACCAGTTCCTGCGCGACAACAGCAACTTCCGGACCGACCAGTACGGCGGTCCGGTCGAGAACCGAATTCGCCTGCTTGAGCAGGTGACCCAGGCCGTGGCCGACACCATCGGCGCCGGCGGCACGTCCGTCCGTCTCTCCCCCAACGGCCCGACCTGGGGCGTGGACGACAGCGACCCCACGTCCCTGTTCACGGCGGCGGCGGGCGTGCTCAGCACCCTCGGCATCGGCTTCCTGGAACTGAAGGAAGGCCGCCCGGACGGGACCATCGCCACTACGGATGTTCCCCGCCAGTCGCCGATGATCCGCCCCGTCTTCAAGGGCCCGCTGGTCCTCAACAACGACTACGACCTGGCCCGCGCCAAGGCCGACCTGGACAGCGGCCTGGCCGACGCCATCAGCTTCGGCCGGCCCTTCATCGCCAATCCGGACCTGGTCCGGCGCCTGCGCGACGGCGCGCCGCTGGCCCAGCCCGACGTGGCGACTTTCTACACCCAGGGCCCGGCGGGCTACACCGACTACCCGACGCTGGCCCAAGCCGCGGCCTGAACCCTTTCTGATCGGATCATTCCATGAAGCTCTATTTCTCGCCCGGCTCGTGCGGCCTGGCCTCCCAGATCGCCCTGCGCGAAGCCGGCCAGCCCTTCCAGCTGGTCGCCGTCGACTTCAAGACCAAGACCACCGTCGAAGGCGACTATTACGCCGTGACGCCCAAGGGCTTCGTGCCCGCCCTGCGGCTGGACGACGGCGACGTCATCACCGAGGGCGCGGTGATCCTGCAGTGGATCGCCGACCACAATCCCGGGGCCGGCCTGCTGCCGGCGTTCGGCAGCCGTGCGCGCTACGACGCCCTGGCCTGGCTGAACTTCATCGCCACGGATCTGCACAAGAACTACGCGGTAATGTTCTCGCCGGTGCTGGACGCGGCCTCCAAGGCGCGGTTCGCCGACGCCAACCTGACCAGCAAGTACGCCTATATCGACGCCCATCTGGAGACCCGCGACTACGTGCTGGGCGAGGCCTTCTGCGTGGCGGACGGCTATCTGTACAACGTGCTGTCCTGGTCTCCGCGCGTGGGCCTTGACCTGTCGGGCTACGCCGCCATCCAGGCCTTCATGGCCCGCATGGAGCAGCGGCCGAGCGTCCAGGCGTCGCTGCAAGGCGAGGGCCTGAAATGAGCGATCCCAAGGACAACCTGCCGGCGGGCTACGTCCCGCCCAAGGTCTGGGCGCCGAAGCACGCCTATGGCGGCGCGTTCGGCGCCATGAACCAGCCGACCTCGGGCGCGCGTTTCGAGAAGGACCTGCCCGTCGGCCAGCATCCGCTGCAGCTCTATTCTCAGGGCACGCCCAACGGCCAGAAGGTCACGATCATGCTCGAGGAGCTGCTGGCCGCCGGCCATGCGGGCGCCGAGTACGACGCCTGGCTGGTCAACATCTTCGAGGGCGAGCAGTTCGGCAGCGGCTTCACGCAGATCAATCCGAACTCGAAGATCCCGGCGCTGATGGACCGCTCGACCGATCCGGCCATGCCGGTGTTCGAGAGCGGCTCGATCCTGGTCTATCTGGCCGAGAAATTCGGCGCCTTCCTGCCGACCGAGCCTCGCGCCCGGACCAGGACCTTCAACTGGCTGATGTGGCAGATGGGGACCGCGCCGTTCGTCGGCGGGGGCCTGGGCCACTTCTACCGTTACGCGCCGCTGCGGATCGAGTACGCGATCGACCGCTACGCCATGGAGGTCAAGCGCCAGCTGCACGTGCTGGACACGCACCTGGCGTCCAACGAGTACCTGGCCGGCGACCAGTACACGATCGCCGACATGGCCGTCTGGCCCTGGCAGCCGGGCAGCCTGTACGGCGTCTACGACGCTCACCAATTCCTGGCCGCCCAAGACTACCGCCACCTGATGCGCTGGTACGAGCAGATCGCCGCCCGCCCCGCCGTGGCGCGCGGCCGGGTGGTCAACCGCCTCTCGGACACGCCCGGCCAGTTCCTGCGCGAACGCCACGACGCCTCCGACTTCCTGCAGTTGCCCGCCTTCGCGCAGCGCTGATCCTCATACCTCTGGAGATTTGAAATGGACTGGAACGCCAATCGCCAGCACCTGCTGGCCAATGTCGGCAAGCTGCAGGCGCTGTCGTCGGACACGGTGAAGGGCTACCTGACCGTCTCGGGCGCGGGCCGCAAGACCGCCCACCTGGACGAGCAGACCCGCCAGCTGATCTCGCTGGCCGTGGCGGTGACCACCCGCTGCGACGGCTGCATTTCGATCCACGCCAACGAGGCCGTGAAGGCCGGCGCCACCCGCGAGCAACTGGCCGAAGCGCTGGGCGTCGCGGTGGCCATGAACGCCGGCGCGGCCCTGGTCTATTCGACGCGGGCCATGGAGGCGTTCGAGGACGCCCTGAGCGCATAGCGGCACGCCGCCGGGCAAAACCCGGCGGCGACCATCAGGGCTCTTGCGGGGGCTTTAGATCTGGTTGTCCCAGGCCTTCAGCTGGTGATCCTTGAGCATGTCTTCGATCACCTGCGGCACGACGTTGCGGAACTTGCCGGTGTCGGCCGGGACGATGTCGATCATGCGATCGATCATCTCCCGAGCGTCCATCTTGCCTTCGGGCGTGGCGAAGAAGTCGTTGAAGCCCTTGCGCAGGTCGGCGCGCTTGGTGAAGTTCTTGGCGTCGTCCAGCCAGCGGAACGGGTTGTCGGCCATGGTCTCGTTGTAGCCGGTGTAGTAGGCGCCGGGGTTGATGGTCTGGACCTTGATCCCGTAGGCGGTCAGTTCCTGCTGCATGGCCTCGGCCACCGACTCCAGGGCGTGCTTGGTCGAAACATAGGTCCCCCAGTTGGCCGGGGTGAACAGGCCGCCCATCGACGAGGTGAAGACCACCTTCTTGCCCTGGCTCTGGCCTTCGCGAACCCACTTCTGCACCACGCCCTGGGTCAGGGTCAGCGGCAGGAAGACGTTGATCTCGAAGTTCTTGCGCACCAGGTCGACGGGGATCTCCCAGACCGGTCCGGCCTCGCCCATGCCGGCGTTGTTCCACAGGATGTCGAAGTCCAGGCCGATGGCCTGCCGGATGTCGTAGGGGTCGGTCAGATCCAGACGATAGACGGTGATCTTGTCGGAAAGGCCGAGAGCCGCGACCTCCTCGCGCAGGGCGGTGACCTGCGACGAGACCTGCACGGTGGCGATGATGCTGTGGCCGTTCTTGGCCATGCCGATGGCGGCGCCCTTGCCGAAGCCGCCGGCGGCGCCGGTGATCAGGATGGTCTTCTGGGTGGTCATGGTCGTGTTCCTTCCAGGTTTGGTTGGGTTGGGAGAGATCAGGCGTTGAGGGCCGCGATGGCGGCGCGAGCGATGTCGGCGTCCTGGTCGGGACTGCCGCCGGAGACTCCGACAGCGCCGGCCAGGCGGCCGCTGGGATCCCGGACGGGCGCGCCGCCGGGGAAGGTCATCAGGCCGCCGTTGCAGCGCTCCAGGCCGGGAGCCGGGGCGCCGGGCTTGCAGTAGTCCCAGACGGCCTCGCTGGTGATGCCGAACAGGGCCGAGGTGCGGGCCTTGCCCAGGGCGACGTCGATGGAGCCCAGCACGGCCTCGTCCATTCGCCCGAAGGCCAGGAGGTGGGCGGCCGCGTCGAGGACGGCGATATTGACCGGGACGCCCAGCTGGGCGGCGCGGGATTGGCCGGCGGCGATGGCCGCCTGGGCCTGGCTCAGGGTGAGCATGGGCGTTTCCTTTCGAATGAGGGTTCAGGCGGCGGCGGGGTAGGTCCGCTCCCACCCGGCGGCGGGATCGTTGGCCAGGTCCCAGAAGGCGTCGGCGACGCCGGCGGCTTCGACCGAGGCCGGCGCGACCAAGGTCGCGACGGTGGCCAGGCCGATGCGGACATTGCGTTCGCGCAGGGCCGGAACCAGGCCTTCGACGACGTTGCGCAACGCGGCCTTGCCAAGACCGAGGCTGGCCCAGTCCGCGTGGGGCGAAAGCGCCAGGCCGCCGCCGGTGACCAGGATGGTCCCGCCCCGATCTTCGAAGAGCTCGGTCGCGGCGCGGATCGTGTGCAGGCCGCCGGCGACATTGACGGCGAGATCCGTCTCGATCTCGGCGTCGGTCATGCTGAACAGGTCCTGCTGGCGAACCTTGGCGGCGTTGTAGAGCACCGCAGTCAACCCGCCCGCCAGGCGATCGGCGGCCCGGACGCCGTTGCGCACGGCTTCGGCGTCGGTCGCGTCGATCACCACGGCGTGGGCGTCGACGCCCTGCCCCACCAGCCGCGCGACCATGGGGTCCAGGGTGCGCGGGCTGCGGCTGGCCAGGATGACGGTCCAGCCCTCGCGGCCGAAGCGTTCAGCCGCCGCCTCGCCGATACCAGGACCGGCGCCGACGATCAGCAGCGCGCTCACGGCAGCACCTCGGCCAGCTCGATCAGGTTGCCGAACGGGTCGCAGAAGAAGGCCAGCTTGCGGCTGATCGCTTCCAGGACGAACGGCTCGGTGACGATGGTCACGCCGCGCGAACGCAGCTTCTCGACCGTCTCGTCCAC
>CAIUMD010000087.1 GCA_903900155.1 uncultured Caulobacterales bacterium
GGGCCGGAGGGGGCAGCTCGGCATAGGCCGGCGATGCCCCCTCAGTCGGCTCCGCCGACAGCTCCCCCAGCGGGGGAGCAGATTCAGGGCGCAAGGGGATCGGAATGGAGCAGAGCTGGAAACAGGCGAAAGCCGTCTTCGCCGCGGCGCTGGGACCGCCGCTGGTGTGGCTGGCGCTGTTCTTCCTCGCGCCCATGGCCATCGTCTGGGCCTACAGCTTCGGCCACAACGCCGGGCTGACCGAGATCGCCATCACCGGCACGTTCCACAACTACGCCCGGGCGATCGAGCCGCTGTACCTGAAGATCTTCCTGAAGTCGGCCTGGGTGGCGGGGCTGACCACCGGCCTGTGCCTGGTCATCGGCTTCCCGGTGGCCCTGGCCATCACCTTCGCCTCCGACAAGGCCAAGACCTGGCTGCTGCTGCTGATCATGCTGCCGTTCTGGACGAACCTGCTGATCCGCACCTACGCCCTGATCGCCGTGCTGCGCACCGAGGGCTACGTCAACCAGAGCCTGGAATGGCTGTGGAAGGGCGGCGGGACCCTGGCGGCGATGATCGGCCTGCAGCCTCTCGGCGACTTCCAGCCGCTGGAGCTGCTGCACAACAATTTCGCGGTGATCCTGGGCCTGGTCTACGTCCACCTGCCCTTCATGGTGCTGCCGCTCTATTCGGCGCTGGACCGCCTGGACAAGTCGCTGCTGGAGGCCAGTCTCGACCTCGGCGCCGGGCATCTGCGGACCCTGTTCCAGGTGGTGGCGCCGCTGGCCTTGCCGGGCATCGCTTCGGGCGTGCTGATCACCTTCATCCCGGCCCTGGGCGCCTATCTGACGCCCGACCTCTTGGGCGGTCCCGACAGCCAGATGATCGCCAATGTCATCGAGCGCCAGTTCAAGCGCGCCAACGACTGGCCCTTCGGCGCGGCCATGTCGTTCGTGCTGATGTACCTGACCTTCATCGCCATCGCGATCCAGGCGGTGTTGGCGAAGAAGGCCCCGGAGGCGAAGGCATGAGCAAGCGCTCCGCCCCCGGCCCCCTCGAATACCTCCGCCGCTGGCAGATGCAGGCCTGGCTGGCGGCCGTGGCGATCTTCCTCTACGCGCCGCTGATCGCGCTGATGGCGTTCAGCTTCAACGACAGCAAGCGCAACATCGTCTGGAAGGGCTTCACGCTCAAATATTACGACAAGCTGTTCAACGACTCCGCGCTGCTGGAGGCGTTCGGCAACAGCCTGACCATCGCGGCGGTGTCGACCGTGCTGAGCCTGGCCCTGGGCGCGGCGGCGGCGCTGGTGCTGTGGCGCTTCCGCTTCCCCGGCAAGACGGCGCTCGACGGGGCCCTGGCCCTGCCGATCGTAGCGCCCGAGATTTGCATGGGCGTGGCCATGCTGGTGTTCTTCGCCCGGGTCATGCCCTGGCCGCAGGGCTTGGCCTGGCCGCTGAACCTGGGGGCGATCATCATCGCCCACGTGTCGTTCTCGTTCCCGTTCGTGGCCGTGGTCGTGCGGGCCCGCATGGCCAGCTTCAACCGCGAGATGGAGGAGGCCGCCCGCGACCTGGGGGCCGGCGAGTTCCGCACCATCAAGGACGTCATCCTGCCGCACATGGCCCCGTCGCTGGTGGCCGGCGCGCTCTTGGCCTTCACGCTGAGCCTGGACGACTTCGTCATCACCTTCTTCACCGCGGGGCCCGACACCGTGACCTTCCCGGTGAAGGTCTATTCGATGGTCCGCTTCTCGGTGACGCCGGAGGTCAATGCGGCCTCGACGGTGCTGATCGTGCTGACCGTGCTGCTGACCGCGGCGGCGCTGAAACTGCAGGGGGACCCGGCCGCGACCGCGGGGCATGGAGCGGGGGACGCGAAATGAGCAAGCCGATCATCACCTTCGAGAACGTCACCAAACGCTTCGGCAAGCTGGCGGCGGTCGACAACGTCTCGCTGACCGTCAACGAGGGCGAGTTCTTCGCGCTGCTGGGACCGTCGGGCTGCGGCAAGACCACCCTGCTGCGCATGCTGGCCGGCTTCGAGACGCCCACCGAGGGCCGCATCCTGATCGACGGCCAGGACATCTCGAACGTGCCGCCCAACAAGCGGCCGGTGAACATGGTGTTCCAGTCCTACGCCGTGTTCCCGCACATGAGCGTGGCCGACAACGTCGCCTATGGCCTGGTGGTCGACAAGGTCGGCAAGGCCGAGCGCGACCGCCGCGTCGAAGAGGCGCTGGAGCTGGTCCAGCTGGGCGGCCTGGGCCATCGCAAGCCCGACCAGCTGTCGGGCGGCCAGCGCCAGCGCGTGGCCCTGGCCCGGGCGCTGGTCAAGCGTCCGCGCGTGCTGCTGCTGGACGAGCCGCTGTCGGCCCTGGACGCCAAGCTGCGCGAGCAGATGCTCACCGAGCTGTGCCTGCTTCAGGAGAAGGTGGGCGTCACCTTCATCATGGTCACCCACGACCAGGACGAGGCCCTGGCCCTGGCGACCCGCTGCGCGGTGATGAACAAGGGCCTGCTGCAGCAGGTGGCCTCGCCCAACGACCTCTACGAGTTCCCCAACAGCCGGTTCGTCGCCGGCTTCATCGGCCAGGTGAACCTGTTCGAGGGGGTGCTGGCCGTCGATGAGCCCAGCCATGCGGTGATCAAGTCGCCGGACCTGCCAGTCGACATCTTCCTCGACCACGGCGTCACCGGCCCACGCGGCGGGACCGTGTGGGCGGCGATCCGGCCCGAGAAGATCGAGTTGCACAAGAAGACCGATGACACGCCGCCCAACCTCGGCGACTGCCCGCAGGGGACCAACGCGGTGGCCGGGGTGATCAAGCACGAGGCCTATCTGGGCGGCTCCTCGACCTACGAGGTGGAGATCGTTGGAGGCCGCCGCGTGAAGGTCCAGCGCTCGAACCTGACCCGCTGGGACCAGGAGGACTTCAAGCTGGGCGAGACCGTGTGGCTATGCTGGCACGCCTGCTCGCCGGCGGTGCTGCTGAGCTGAGTTGAACTGTCATCCCGGGCGAAGCGCAGCGCAGACCCGGGACCGCAAGAAACGCTGCGCATCCGGCGGTCCCGGCTCGGCGCGCTCCGCGCTTGGCCGGGATGACAGCCTAAAACGAAACGTCTGGAGAGCCCACCGATGACCGTCCCGATCCGCAACCACGACATCGCCGAGCTCAAGCGCCTGGATCTCGCCCACCACCTGCCGGCCCAGGCCGACCACAAGGTCATCGCGCAGCTGGGCGGCAGCCGGATCATCACCCGCGCCGACGGCGTCCATATCCACGATGGGGAAGGCTGCCAGATCCTGGACGGCATGGCCGGCCTGTGGTGCGTCAATGTCGGCTACGGGCGCAAGGAGCTTGCCGATGCGGCCTACGAGCAGATGCTGGAGTTGCCGTACTACAACACCTTCTTCAAGACCGCGACGCCGCCGACCGTGACCCTGGCGGCCAAGATCGCCGAGAAGATGGGCGGCCAGCTCTCCCACGTGTTCTTCAACTCGTCGGGCTCGGAGGCCAACGACACGGTCTTCCGTCTGGTCCGCCACTTCTGGAAGCTCAAGGAGCAGCCGTCGCGGACGGTCTTCATCAGCCGCTGGAACGCCTATCACGGCTCGACCGTGGCCGGTGTGTCGCTGGGCGGCATGAAGCATATGCACAAGCAAGGCGACCTGCCGATCCCGGGCGTCGAGCACGTGATGCAGCCGTACAAGTTCGGCGACGGCTTCGGCGAAGATCCGGCGGCCTTCCGCGACCGCGCGGTCAAGGAGATCGAGGACAAGATCCTCGAGGTCGGCCCCGAGAACGTCGCGGCCTTCATCGGCGAGCCGGTGCAGGGCGCGGGCGGGGTGATCATCCCGCCGGACGGCTACTGGCCGGCGGTCGAGGCGCTCTGCCGCAAGTACGGCATCCTGCTGGTCTGCGACGAGGTGATCTGCGGCTTCGGGCGGCTGGGCCAGTGGTTCGGCCATCAGCACTACGGAATCAAGCCGGACCTGATCGCCATGGCCAAGGGGCTGTCGTCCGGCTACCTGCCGATCTCGGCCGTCGGTGTCGCGGACCACATCGTCGCCGAGCTGCGCGAGAAGGGCGGCGACTTCATCCACGGCTTTACGTATTCGGGCCACCCGACCTGCGCGGCCGTGGCGCTGAAGAACATCGAGATCCTGGAGCGCGAGGGCCTGATCGAGCGCACCCGCGATGACACGGGCCCCTATCTGGCCAAGGCGTTGGCGACGCTGAACGACCACCCGCTGGTCGGCGAGACCCGCTCGCTCGGCCTGATCGGCGCCGTCGAGATCGTCCGCGAGAAGGGGACCAACCATCGCTTCCTCGACAAGGAAGGCGAGGCGGGTCCGATCGTCCGCGACCTCTGCATCAAGAACGGCCTGATGGTCCGCGCCATCCGTGACAGCATCGTCTGCTGTCCGCCGCTGATCATCACCCACGCCGAGATCGACAAACTTGTCGCCATCATCCGCCAGTCTCTCGACGAGGCCGAGCCGGTGCTGCGGGCCTTGAAAGCGGAGTCGGTGTGATGAGGTTAGGTGCGTCGGCGTGCGGCGTGGCGGACTTCCAGGATGAATACACGGTCGCCTTCAATGCTGTAGCGCAGCAGATAGGGCGTGATCAGGGTGATCTCGCGACGACCTCGCGCTATCGGGCGGCCACGGTCGGTATGGACTCGGAGGCTCTCGCCAAGGGCCAGAAGCCTCTGACCCAGACGTTGGGCGGCAAGGGGCTTCGATTGGCTCGTAACATAGGCGACGATCGCTTCGACGTCTGCGAAAGCTCGGTCGGTCCAGATTACTTCCGCCACGAATATGGCGTGGGCAGCTGGTTAGGTGTTCCCAGGGATTTCAGCCACTCGACCACGCGCTCGTGCGGAACGACCCGGCCGGCCGCGATATCGGCATTGGCTTCGGCCTCCGCCGCCAAATCGGCTTCGTCTTCCAGCTCGTCGAAGATGTCGGGTTCAGGCTCGGCCATGGCCTACGATAACAGAAACCTTTCGAGAACAAATCCGGAAAAACCGAGCTCTCGGAGCCTGTCATGAAACCCAAGCACAGCAAGGCCAAGCGCGAGAACAGCCTGGACCGAGGCGTCTCGACCCTGGAGGAGGCCCAGGCCTGGTTCGCGCGGCAGAGCATCGAGGAGATCGAGTGCGTGGTGCCGGACCTCGCCGGCGTGGCGCGCGGCAAGATCATGCCGGTGCGTAAGTTTCTGGGGACACCGTCGATGAACCTGCCGCTGGCGGTGTTCTACCAGACCATCACCGGCGACTTCCCGGAGTTCGAGGGGGCGGTGAACGCGGTGCAGTCGGACACCGACATTTTCCTGACCCCCGACTTCGCCACCCTGGCCGCCGTGCCGTGGGCCCAGGACCCGACGGCGCAGGTGATCCACGACGCCTTCCACCCCGACGGCCGCCCCGTCGAGGAGGCCCCGCGCCAGGTGCTGCGGCGGGTGCTGGCGCTCTATGCCGAGAAGGGTTGGAACCCGATCGTGGCGCCGGAGATCGAGTTCTACCTAGTCGATCGCAACACCGACCCGGACTATCCGCTGAAGCCGCCCGTCGGCCGTTCGGGGCGTCCCGAGACCGGCCGGCAGGGCTATTCGATCAGCGCGGTCAACGAGTTCGACGCCCTGTTTGAGGACATGTACGAATATTCCGAGCGCCAGGGCCTGGAGATCGACACCCTGATCCACGAAAGCGGCGTGGCGCAGATGGAGATCAACCTGCGGCACGGCCATCCGCTGGAACTGGCCGACCAAGTGTTCATGATGAAGCGCACGATCCGCGAGGCGGCGCTGGAGCATGAAATCTACGCCACCTTCATGGCCAAACCCATGGCCAGCGAGCCGGGCAGCGCCATGCACATCCACCAGTCGATCGTCGACCGCAAGGGCCGCAACCTGTTCTCCGACGAGGACGGGCAGGAGACGCCGCTTTTCCACGGTTTCATCGGCGGCCAGCAGAAGTACCTGCCGGCGATCATGGCCATCCTGGCGCCGTACGTGAACAGCTACCGCCGGATCGCGCGCGACAGCGGGGCGCCGGTCAACACCCAGTGGGGCTACGACAACCGCACCTGCGGCCTGCGCGTGCCGCCGTCGGACCCGGCCAACCGGCGCCTGGAAAACCGTATCCCCTCGTCGGACGCCAATCCGTACCTGGCGATCGCGGCCGTGCTGGCGACGGGCTATCTGGGCATGGTCGATGAGCTGACGCCCAGCGCGCCGGTCGAGACCGACGCCGGGGTCGAGGGCGTACAGCTGCCGCGCAGCCTGTCGGAATCCCTGGCGCTGTTCAAAGCCTGCCAGCCGCTGGTCGACATCCTGGGCCCGACCTTCATCGCCGCCTATGATCGCGTGAAGCAGGCCGAGTACGAGACCTTCATGCGCACGATCAGCCCGTGGGAGCGGGAGTTCCTGCTGCTGAATGTCTAGCCCGTACGGGCAGGGAAACTGGTACGCGGCCACGGCGGGGGAGGCTCTGGAGCGGCCGCCGCTGGACGGCGACTTGGCGGTCGATGTCTGCGTCGTGGGCGGGGGCTTCACCGGGCTCGGCGCGGCGATGGCGTTGGCGGGGCGGGCGAGCGTCGTGGTGCTGGAGGCCGGCCGGGTCGGCTGCGCGGCCACGGGGCGCAATGGCGGGCAGGTCCATACCGGCCAGCGGCGCGACCAGGCCTGGCTGGAGAAGGCGGTCGGACGTGACGATGCGATGGCGTTGTGGCGGCTGGCCGAGGATGCGCGGGCGAACTTCAAGACGCTGACCGAGACGATCGACTGCGACTGGCGGCCGAGCATGATCCATGCGCGGCACAAGTCGAACGGCGAGGCCGAGGATGCGGCCTATGTCGAGCTGATGGCTGGCCGCTATGGCTACGGCGAGCTCGAGCTGATCGACGAGGCCGCCCTCGCCGCCGAGCTGGGAACCGACGTCTATTTCGGGGGCCTGATCGACCGTGGCGGCGGCCACGTGCACCCGCTGAAGCTGGCCCAAGGCATGGCGCGGGGGCTGTCGATCCACGAGAACACCCGCGCTGAAAGCTGGCGGCGCGAGGGCGGCCGGATCGTCGTCGAGACCGCGCGCGGCCGTGTGACCTGCGACCTGTTGATCCTCAGCGGCGACGGCCTGCTGAACGCCATGGCCGGCAAGGCGCGCGCGCGCGTCATGCCGATCAACAACTTCATCGCCGTCACCGCGCCGCTGGACGATGTCGCCGAGACGATCATCCGATCGAACGCCGCGGTGTCGGACAGCCGCTTCGTCGTGAACTACTTCCGCAAGACCCCCGACGGCCGGCTGCTGTTCGGCGGCGGCGAGAACTACCGGCCGGGCTTCCCGGACGACATCGCCGGCATGGTTCGCAAGAACCTGGCCAAGGTCTATCCGCAACTGGCCGACGTCCCGATCACCCACGCCTGGGGCGGGACGCTGGGCATCACCATGAGCCGCATGCCGTTCGTCGGCGAGATCGCGCCGGGCGTTCGCGTGGCCTCCGGCTACTCAGGGCAGGGGGTGATGCTGGCGCCCTATGTCGGCAAGCTGCTGGCAGATGCGGCGCTGGGCGAGGCCAGCGGCATCGAGCTGCTCTCGCGCGTACCGACCCCGCCGTTCCCGGGCGGGCGGTTGCTGAGGTGGCCGCTGACGGTGGCGGGGCTGAGTTGGTACGCGCTACGGGACAGGCTGTAGGTCCGGAAACCTCGTCCTTCGACAAGCTCAGGATGAGGTTTCCTACTGGCCTCAGCCATGATCCTCATCCTGAGCTTGTCGAAGGACGAGGATCACGCTCCGCCTAGGCCAGGGCCCGCTGGGTCAGCAGCGCCATGTGCTGCCTCAGCTGTTCGATGCTGCGGTCGAAATAGCCGATCTCGCGGTGGGTGCGGGCCTGCATGACCGCGCCTTCCATTGTCGTCAGGATGAATTCCGCCAAGCCCTTGCGGTCGACGCCGCCGGGCAGGCCGGCCTCATTCAGGCAGCCCTGGATCGCCGTGGTCCAGTTGGTGAAGTTCTGGGCCAGCAGTTCGCGCACCGGCGGGTCGGGTTCGTGGATCTCCAGGGCCAGCGAGCCGATCGGGCAGCCGTACAGGCACTCGCTTTCCAGCAGCATGCCGCGATAGGCCGCCAGCAGGGCGAAAACGCGCTCGACCGGGTCCTCGACTCCGCGCCAGGCCGGGTCCAGCAGCATCTCCTGGATGCCGTCGCGATACATCTCCAGCACCCCGATCAGCACGTCCTGCTTGCCCGGGAAGAAATGGTACAGGCTGCCGCTGTTGGCCTGGGACCGCGAGAGGATGTCCGACACCGAGGTCGAGCCGTAGCCCTTGGCGGCGAACAGCTCCATTGCCGTCAGCAGGATGCGTCTGCGGGTGTCGGGGGTGGTTGAGGGAGCCATGGCGACAGTTTGCACCGGGCTTGAACGTTCAATCAAGTCGTGCTTCACTTGAACGATCGTTCAAGCGACCCTGGGGAGGGGGAACCTGTGATGTTCAAGTCGACGATGATCGCCGCCGCCGCGCTGCTGGCGTTCGTGGGGACGGCCAACGCGCAGCAATCGCGCAGCTGGAAGGATTTTCCTGGCGTTTCCAACACGAGCTACATCGACGCCGCCGGCCAGAAGGCGTTGCAGCTGGCCATGGACATCCCGGCCCCGCCCAAGGCGGTGTTCGAGGCCTTCGCGACGACTGACGGCTTCAAGAGCTGGGCCGTGCCGATGGCCCAGGTCGACCTGCGCACCGGCGGCATGATCGAGTCCAGCTACGACCCCAAGGCCAAGCCGGGCGACGCGGGCAACATCAAGAACCAGATCGTCACCTTCATCCCCGACCACCTGCTGGTGATCCGCAACATCCAGGCCCCCGAGGGCTTCGCGGGCAAGGACGCGTTCCAGAAAACGGTGACGGTGATCGAGTTCATCCCGCTCGCGGACGGCACGCGGGTGCGGCTGACAAATACCGGCTATGGCGACAACGCCGAGGCCAGGGCGGTGTACGGCCACTTCGAGTGGGGGAATGCGTACACGCTGGCGGAATTGAAGAAGAAGTTCTCCAAATAATCTCCTCCCCCGTTGGGGGAGGTGGCCCAGAGGGCCGGAGGGGGCAGCTCGGCATAGGCCGGCGATGCCCCC
>CAIUMD010000088.1 GCA_903900155.1 uncultured Caulobacterales bacterium
CCTCCCCCCTTATGGGGGAGGTGGCCCGAAGGGCCGGAGGGGGTTGCGCTAGCTGGGCGCCAATTGCCCGAACGCCCCCTTGAAATCGGCCGTCGTCGAGACCCAGCCGAAGAAGGTCTCGATGTTGAACAGGGCCGCCTTCTGGACGAACTCCGGGCCCGCCTGGTGGGTGGCGTCCTCCAGCACGGTCCCGAAATATTCGAGGAAGAAGCCGTCCCGCAGGGTCGACTCCACGCAGACATTGGTGGCGATGCCGACGAAGACCAGGTGCCGGATGCCGCGCGCCCGCAGCACGCTGTCCAGCTGGCTGTTGAAGAAGCCGCTGTAGCGGGTCTTGTGCAGTTGGATGTCGCCCGGCTCGGGCTTCAGCTCGTCGACCAGCTCGTAGTCCCACTGGCCGCGCGCCAAGAGCTTGCCCTGCAATTCGGGGCGCGCGCGCATGGTCTTGAGAGCGTTGGACTTCCACCAGTTGGGCGAGCCCGGACCGCCGGCCTCGACATACTGGTCGTCCCAGCCGTTCTGGAAATAGATCACCTGCATGCCGGCGCCGCGGGCCACCTCCAGCACGCCCTTGATCTGCTGGATCACCGCCGCCGCACCCGAGATGTCGAAGCCGGCCAGGTCCAGATACCCGCCCGGCGAGGCGTAGGCGTTCTGCATGTCGATGACGATCACCGCCGTGGTCTTGGGATCCACCGGGATCGGCTCGGGGCGCGCGGGCAGCATGATCGCGCCGGGGCTGAGCGGGGTGATCGGCGAGCTCATCGACTTGGGGTCCTTGTGGTTCTCGGCCAGTCTTGTGCTTTGGCAAGCATGGAATACCATCTCGCCGAACGTTGCAATCCGAACCATTCGGTCCATGTTTGACCAAATGGTCCAAGTTCGAGATCGCATGACCGACCCGGCGACCAAGACCGTCAAGGCTCCGCGCAAGACCGCCGCGAAAGCGGCCGCCAAGTCGGGGCAAGTCGCCCGCAAGCTGGTCAAGGCCGCTCAAACGGTGGGCGATGATAGCCCTGTGGATAACTTTCCGAAGGGCCGTCGGGCGCAGGCGGGAGAGGTCCGCAAGGCCGCGATCCTCAAGGCCGCCCTGGCCGTCTTCGCCCGTCAGGGCCTGGACGGCGCCAGCGTCGAGGCCATCGCCCAGGCGGCCGGGATCTCCAAGGCCAACCTCCTCTACTACCACCCCTCCAAGGAAGCCCTGTACGTGGCGGTGCTGGAGCAGGGGCTGTCGCTGTGGCTGGCGCCCTTGAGCCGCTTCACGGCCGAGGAGGACCCCGCCGACGCCATCGCCGCCCTGATCGGCGCCAAGCTGGCCATGAGCCGCGACCACCCGGAGGTCTCGCGGCTGTTCGCCCTGGAGATGCTGCGCG
Organism: uncultured Caulobacterales bacterium; assembly: GCA_903900155.1. GTDB lineage: Bacteria > Pseudomonadota > Alphaproteobacteria > Caulobacterales > Caulobacteraceae > Caulobacter. Next base: position 1,374 of record CAIUMD010000088.1, read on the forward strand.
GCGCGCCGCTGCTGAAGCCGGTGCTGGCCGGTCCGCTGAGGGCGGTCTTCGACGCCAAATGCGCCGTGATCGGAGCATGGATCGACGGCGGAAAGCTGGGGCGGGTCGATCCGCCGCACCTGATCTTTTCCATCTGGGCCCTGACCCAGCACTATGCCGACTTCGCCGCGCAGGTGCGGGCCCTGGCCGGCAAATCCTTGTCGGACAAGGCCTTCATGGACGAGACGCAAGAGGCCCTGACCGCCCTGGTGCTGGACGGCGTCCGGCCCCGCTAGGTCGCCTCCCAGGGGTGCGGCCAACCGCCACGTTCCACCCAGAGGCGAGCGCGCCCAAGGTGCTCGGGACATGGCGCGCCCTCATCAAGACACCCAGATCGCCGGTGAACGGCAGACCCGGCTGATCGTCGGCATCGTCGGCGCGGCCGCCGTGCTGGTCATCGTCTCGATCCTGGGCGCCCTGGCCCTGATGGTCCTGGCCGCCCGCGCGGTGGACCGCAACGAGGCCATGGACGAGATGGCCCTGGTCGACCGCACGGTGTCGCGCACCCTGGACCGCATGGAGCGCGAGGCGACCTCGGCCACCATCTGGGACGCGGCCTATCTGGCCACCGGCTGGACGATCGACCGTGACTGGGCCGACCTCAACTTCGCCAAGTACTACCGCACCCAGTTCAGCCACGACGTGACCTTCGTCATGAAGTCGGGCCAGGTGGCCTATGCCTCGCGCGACGGCCTGCCGGCCAAGACGGTCGCCTTGGGAATGTTCCCCGCCGAGGCCGCCCGCACCGCCGCCGACGTCGCCGCCGACGCTCGCATCGCCCATCGCGCCGGTCGCCTCAGCTCGGCCGCCGAGGTGACCCGCATCGGCCTGATGCGCGTCGACGGCGTGACCTATCTGACCGCCTTCGCCGCCGTGACCCCCGAGAGCCAGGCGGGCGCCGACGCCTATGACGGCTCGCCCGCCGTGGTGGTCACCGCCCGCCGGGTCGATGCGGCTTTCGTGCGCCGCCTGGCCCAGGACCTGGGCCTGCAAGGGCTGGTGTTCTCGGACGACGTGCGGGGACACCAGCCCCGCGTGGTGCTGCGCGATCTGAACGGCCGCCCCGTCGGGGCCCTGGCCTGGGCCGCCGAGAACCCCGGCCTGTCCCTCGTCAAGGGTGTGGCGCCCTGGATCGTCGCCGGCTTTCTCATCCTGGGCGCGGCCGGCGTCGTGCTGCTCCGCCGCGTGGCCGAGGCCCTGCGCAAGCTGGAGGCCGGCCGCGTGGCCCTGATCGCCGCCAAGGAAGAGGCCGAGGCCGCCAACGCCGCCAAGACCCGCTTCCTGGCCAATATGAGCCACGAGGTCCGCACCCCGCTGAACGGCGTCTTGGGCATGGCCCAGGTGATGGCCGTCGACACCCTGTCCGAGCCTCAGGCCAAGCGCCTGCGGATCCTGGAGGAGTCGGGCCAGTCGCTGCTGGCCCTGCTGAACGACATCCTCGACATCGCCCGCCTGGAGAGCCGCGCCGTGCGCCTGCGGGCCGAGATCTTCGACCTGGCCGCCCTGGTCGAGGCCTCCTGCGCGGCCTTCTCGGGCGCCGCCGCCGCCAAGGGCCTGACCCTGACCGTCGACATCGCCCCGGACCTGCGCGGCCGCTGGACGGGCGACCCGATGCGCCTGCGCCAGGTGCTGGGCAACCTGGTCGCCAACGCCGTCAAGTTCACCGACGAGGGCGGGGTCACCGTCCGCGTGCGTCCCGCAGCCAAGGGGGCCTTGCGCTTCGAGGTCGAGGACACCGGCATGGGCGTGGCGACCGAGCACCAGACCGAGCTCTTCAAGACCTTCTCCCAGGTCGACAGCTCGCTGACCCGCGCCCACGACGGGGCGGGCCTGGGCCTGTCGATCTGCCGCGAGCTGGTCGAGCTGATGGGCGGGACCATCGGCATGCACAGCTCGCTGGGCCTGGGGTCGAGCTTCCACTTCACCGTGCCGCTGACCTTGGCCAGCGTGGACCGGCCGGCGCTTAGGGTGGTGCGGTAGAGGCGGTGCGTGGCCCTCGTCTTTCGACAAGCTCAGGATGAGGGTTCTTACTGAACGGCCCTAACCTTGGTCCTCATCCTGAGCTTGTCGAAGGACGAGGGTTCGGTCCCTCTGCCTGCACAGTTCCCGCGCAGACCAACGCTCCTTGTGCCGATAAATCGGAGCCTCAACCCCGACCTCGCCCATTTAACCACCCCCGCCTCTCGCCGCCGCCTGTCGGCCTGTGAACCCCTAACCCCCGCACCGTCGGAGTCGGCGGTTCAGTAGGGGATGGGCTTTCAAGATGGATTCGCGTTCAGGGGCGCCGACGAGGCGTCAGCTGCTTTCCGCCATCGCCAAGGTCGGCGGCACGGCGGCCCTCTATCAGGCGATGACCACGCTGGGCCACGCGGCCGAGACCCAGTTCCACGGGCCGCCCAGCCTGCAGGGCGCGCGCTCGGGGGCCAAGGTGATCGTGCTGGGCGCGGGCCTGGCGGGCATGCTGGCGGCGTTCGAGCTGCGCAAGGCCGGCTATGAGGTCCAGGTCCTGGAGTTCCAGAACCGGGCCGGCGGCCGCAACTGGTCCCTGCGCGGCGGCGACACCTATACGGAGCTGGGCGGCGCGACCCAGAAGGTCGGCTTCGCCCAAGGCAACTACCTGAACCCCGGCCCCTGGCGGATCCCCCATCACCACCGCACCCTGCTGCACTACTGCAAGCAGTTCGGCGTGGCCCTGGAGCCGTTCATCCAGTTCAACCACTCGGGCTGGGTGCACTCGTCCCAGGCCTTCGGCGGCAAGCCGGTGCGCTTCAACGCCGCCGCCGCCGACTTCGAGGGCAATATCGCCGAGCTCTTGGCCAAGTCGGTCAACGCCAAGGCCCTGGACGACACGGTCACGCCCGAGGACCGCGACCGGCTGCTGGAGGCCCTGAAGGGCTGGGGCATGCTGGACAAGGACTACAAGTACTCGGCCAGCTTGCGGGCCTCCTCGCACCGGGGCTTCGAGCGGCCGGGCGGCGGCGGGGTCAACGGCGCGCCGATCCCGTCCAAGGACCTCTACAGCCTGCATGACGTGCTGGACCCGCAGGTCTGGACCTCGATGGCCTTCTTCATGGGCAGCGAGATGCAGACCACCATGTTCCAGCCGGTGGGCGGCATGGACATGATCGGCAAGGCCTTCGCCAAGCAGGTGGACGGACTGATCACCTACAACGCCAAGGTCAGCAAGATCGCCCAGGACGACAAGGGCGTCGTCGTCAGCTGGACCGACACCGTCACCGGCAAGGCCGCCGACGCCAAGGCCGACTACTGCGTCTGCACCATCCCGCTAGGCATCCTGGGCCAGATGGACCTTCAGGTGACCGACGCGATGATGGCCGCCATCAAGGCCGTGCCCTATTCGGGCCAGGTCAAGATCGGCCTGGAGATGAAGCGCCGCTTCTGGGAGGAGGACGACTTCATCTATGGCGGCCACAGCTTCACCGACCAGGAGATCGGCCTGATCTCGTATCCGAACAACAACATGTTCGGGAACGGGCCGGCGGTGCTGCTGGGCGCCTTCGCCCGCGACCTGGGGGCCTTCCGCCTGGCCGGCATGACGCCCGAGCAGCGGATCGAAGCCGCCCTGCAGCAGGGCTCGGTGATCCACCCGGACAGCTACCGGAAGGAGTTTTCGAACGGCGCCTCGGTGGCCTGGAGCCGCGTGCCCTGGACCCTGGGCTGCTGCGCCCGCTGGAACGAGGAGACCCGCAAGGAGCACTACCAGACCCTGGTGGCCATAGACCGGCGGATCGTCCTGGCCGGCGAGCACGCCAGCTATGTCGGCTGCTGGATGGAGGGCGCGCTGCTGTCGTCCATCGACGCCATCACCCGTCTGCACAAGCGCGCGCTGGAGGCTTAAGCTTATGAAGAAGCTGATTGTTCTGACGACGCTGCTGCTGGCGTCTCCCGCTGTGGCGCAAGACTCGGCCGGCGGCGTGGTCCGCGTCCCCAAGCCCGTGACCGGCGAGCAGGTCTATGGCGCGGTCTGCCAGGCCTGCCACATGGCCGACGCCAAGGGCGCGACGGGGGCGGGGACCATCCCGGCCCTGGCGTCCAACCCGAAGCTGACCGGCGCGGCCTATCCGATCATGGTCGTGGCCGGGGGCAAGGGGGCGATGCCGGGGTTCAGCGGCATGCTGTCCAACGCCCAGATGGCCGAGGTGGTGACCTATGTCCGCACCCACTTCGGCAACGCCTATGCCAAGCCGGTGACGGAAGCCGACGTGGCCAAGATCGCCAAGCCGCCGGCGGCGGCGAGCCACTAGGCGGGGCGTTTCGGGAATCTGCTCCCCTCTGGGGGAGCTGTCGCGGAGCGACTGAGGGGGCAACTCGGCCTATACGGAGCTGCCCCCTCCGGCCCTCTGGGCCACCTCCCCCAGCGGGGGAGGAG
>CAIUMD010000089.1 GCA_903900155.1 uncultured Caulobacterales bacterium
GACCTCTCCAAAACAATCGGAAAACGACTCCATCCGCCTCCTCCCAACACCGTGAGGAAGACATCTCGCAACCCGTTCGCCCTAAAATTTCGACTCCAGCGCCATATGCGATTCCCCTGCCCAACGGGGGAGGGCGTTTGGATCCGGCCCAAAACGGCGGCGGGGCTAGGTTGAGCGGGGCCGCTGGCGGTTCCCGGTCGTCCGAAGGTCGTCGCATCCTCCAGGAGGCTATGCAGGCGATCGGGTGACGTCGGGGTTCAAGCCGCTAGCGGAGCGACAGGGCGGTGATCGTATAAGCCGCCTATCGTGGATCTTAGGGCTGGACACGGATGTAGCCGCTCCCACATGACGGCCAGAGGCCGTCATGCCCTTATGCAGAAGCGCCGCCTTGGCAAAGCCAAGGCGGTGGGGTCCGCGCCCGTCCGGGGGCTAGTGGGGACCCGAGCTGAAATACGCTCACGCCTCCTATCCTCACGGGCAGAACAACCTGGCGGAGCGGTCAAGCGAGCCGAAACACACAATCACCAAACGGTCTCCGGGTTCGCCCGGCCGCTCCGTCGCCTCCCCACACATCTTCAGCGGCCGTCGCCGCGTGAAGCGGCGGCTTTGCGCCCCCTCCGTCTCGTCGCCTATCGGCGCCGATCCACCTCCCCCGCAAGCGGGGCAGGGGGGGCAGCTTCCTCCTCACCCGTGAAACGGGGGAGGTGGCGCGCTGCGTATCCGCAGCGTGACGGAGGGGGCGCTCAGCGTCACCCCTCGCGCCGCCGCTCCATCATCACGATCGGAGAGCCCTTGTAGGTCGTATGCGCCTTGATCAGGAACCCCATCTTGGCCGCCAGAGCCAGGGATGGCGCGTTGTCCGCGTCGATGATGCAAGGCACGACGGGAGGGGCCATCGCTTCGTCGATCCAGGCCAGGCCCGCGCCGACCGCCTCGGTCCCGAAGCCCTGGCCGTGCGACCAGGCCGCCAGAACCCAGCCCATCTCCGGCAGGTCGTACAGGCTGGGCGTCAGATCGCGGCGCAGGTCGGCGAAACCGACCTCGCCGACATAGCGCCCCGTCGAGGTCTCGCGCACCGCCCAGTAGCCGAAGCCCAGCACCGCCCACAGGCCGCGGGCGCGCATCAGGCGGGTCCAGCTTTCCTCGTCGGTGAAGGCGTGCCCGCCCACGTGGCGGACCACCACCGGGTCGGCCCACATGGCCTTGCTGTCCTCGAAGTCCGACAGCTGCGGCGCGCTGAGCGTGAGGCGGGCGGTGGTCAGGGTCGGGACATTTGAAGTCGGGGTGGGCATGGCGACTCGGGTTTGCGAATTCGGCGCGCGGCAAGCTACACCGGCTGGCCGACGGGAGAAGACCATGACCACGCCTGCTGACGCCATCGCCGCCCGCCGCAAGCTGACCAACAAGCTGATCGCCGCCAAGGACGCCGCGCGGCTGCGGCCGTTCTTCGATCCGCGCATGACTTTGATCGCCGGTGATGGCTCGCTGCTGCTGGGCGCCGAGGACGTGCTGGCCGCCTTCGCCGGCCAGTTCGCCGACCGGGGCTTCATCGCCTATGTCCGCACGACCGAGCAGATCGACCTGGACGCCTCGGGAAACCGCGCCGCCGAGCGCGGCCGCTGGGTGGGCGCGTGGAAGGACGCGGCCGAGCAGTCGGGGACCTATCTGGCCACCTGGAAGAAGGTCACCGGCCAGTGGGTGATCGAGAATGAGCTGTTCGTGACGCTCGCATGATCTACAGGGCTGGATTTCGGCGAATGACTCGGAATTAATTTCGCCAAACCCGGGGGAGGGCCTACGCCTTCGCCCTCCAACTTGGCTCCTGGGAGGGAAAGCCTTGCTCAATCGTCGCCATATGATGTTCGCCACCGCCTCGGCGGGCTTCGCCGCTGCCGGCGGCGCGCCGACCCTGGCCCTGGCCCGCGAGGGTGAAGTCGCTAAGCTGAACGCCCTGTTCGACGACATCATGGCCAAGCAGTTGCGCCAGTCGCCCGAGACGGCCACGGGCCTTGGCCTCGACAACGGCGACCTGGCCTGGACCAAGGACCTGCTCAGCGACCGCTCTGCCGCCGCCATCGCGGCCGGCAAGGTCCAGACCGCCAAGCAGCTAGCCGACCTGCGCGCCATCGACCGGAAGGCCATCAAGGGCATGGACGCGGCCAACTACGACACCGTCGAGTTCGTGCTGGCCGTCCAGGACGAGGGCAACAAGCAGTTCAGCTATGGCGGCGGCGGTTCGGGCGCGCCCTACGTGCTGTCGCAGTTGACCGGCAGCTACCAGCAGATGCCGGACTTCCTGGACACCCAGCACAGCATCGAGACCAAGGCCGACGCCGACGCCTATCTGGCGCGGATGGAGGGCTTCGCCCGTCTGATGGACCAGGAAACCGCCCTGGCCAAGCAGGACATGATGGACGGCGTGATCCCGCCGGACTTCATCATTGACAAGACCCTGATCCAGATGAAGGCCTTCGCCGACACCCCGACGGCCGACGCGCCGCTGGTCAAGTCGATCGCCCGCCGGACCAAGGAAAAGAACATTGCCGGCGACTGGGCCGGCGAAGCCTCGAAGATCTACGAAGGCTCGGTGCTGCCGGCCCTGAAGCGCCAGATCGCGCTGATGGAATGGGCGCGTCCCAAGGCCGTGCACGACGCCGGCTGCTGGCGCCTGAAGGACGGCGGCGCCTATTACGCCACGTCGCTGAAGAACTACACGACCTCGGACCTGAAGCCGGACGAGATCCACCAACTGGGCCTGGACCTGGTGAAGTCGATCTCGGCCGAGGCCGACAAGCTGTTCAAGAGCATCGGCATGAAGACCGGCACGGTCGGCGAGCGCATGGCCAAGCTGGGCGAGGACTTCTATCCCAACGACGACGCATCCAAGGAACAGCTGATCAAGGACCTGAACGAGAAGGCCGTCTGGATCCAGAAGCAGCTGCCGGCCTATTTCGGCGCGCTGCCCAAGGCGCCGCTGGAGATCCGCCGCGTGCCCAAGGCCATCGAAGCCGGCGCGCCGGGCGGCTATTACAACTCGCCCTCGCTCGACGGTAAGCGCCCGGGGATCTACTGGATCAACCTGCGCGACACCAAGGAGCAGGCCAAGTACACCCTGACCACCCTGACGGTGCACGAGGGCGTCCCGGGCCACCACCTGCAGCTGTCGATCTCGAACGAGGCCAAGGGCCTGCCCATGATCCGCAAGATCATCGGCTTCTCGGGCTACACCGAGGGCTGGGCGCTCTATTCAGAGCAGCTGGCCGTCGAGATGGGCATCTACAAGGCCGACCCGCGCGGCCACATCGGCATGCTGCACGACGCCCTGTTCCGCGCCGTGCGCCTGGTGGTCGACACCGGCATGCACCACAAGAAGTGGAGCCGCGAGCAGGCCGTGAAGTACATGGCCGAGACCATGGGCGACGAGGAAAGCGGCTCGATCACCGAGATCGAACGCTACGTCGTGTGGCCGGGCCAGGCCTGCAGCTACATGATCGGCAAGATCGTCTGGCTGCGCGCTCGCGCCAAGGCTCAGAAGGCCCTGGGCAAGAAGTTTGACATCCGCGAATTCCACGACGCGGGCCTGCTCTCGGGCATGACCCCGCTGACCACCCTGGAACGCGTGATCGACGACTACATCGTCAGCAAGGGCGGCAAGGCCTGAAGGTAGGAATTCTCCTCCCCCCTTTGGGGGAGGTGTCGCGGAGCGACGGAGGGGGCAGCGCGGCCTAGGCGGAGCTGGCCCCCTCCGGTCCTTCGGACCACCTCCCCTGTCGGGGCAGGGGAATCGCATATGGCGGTGGAGTCGAAATTTTAGGGCGAACGGGTTGCGAGATGTCTTCCTCACGGTGTTGGGAGGAGGCGGATGGAGTCGTTTTCC
>CAIUMD010000090.1 GCA_903900155.1 uncultured Caulobacterales bacterium
CCAGCGGGGGAGCAGATTCCTTTCCAAAACCCGGAGATCCCCAAGAAGGAAACCAAACACGCGGCCTCGCCCGAGGCCCGCGCGGCGCTGGCTGACGTCCTCTCGGCGTTCGAGAGCTTCAAGGCCGCCAACGACCAGCGGCTGGCGGCGATCGAGACCAAGCGGGCCGACGTCCTGCTGGAAGAGAAGGTCGGCCGCATCGACGAGGCCATGAGCCGCGCCCAGGAGCGTCTGGACCGGATCATGGCCGACCTGCGTAGGCCCGGTCTTGGCGGTGATGCGCCGCTGGCGCATGTCGACGAACGAAAGGCCGCCTTCGACCGCTATGTGAAGACCGGGGAAACCCCCGCCGCGCTGCTCGAAGCCAAGGGCCTGTCCGAAGGCGTCGCCACCGCCGGCGGCTATGTCGCCCCGCCGGAGCTGGAGCGGCTGATCCTGCGTCGCCTTGCGGCGACCAGCCCCATGCGGGAAATTTGCCAGGTGCGCACCATCGGCGCCGGGACCTTCCGCAAGCCGGTGTCGCCGACCGGCCTGGCCGCCGCCTGGGTGGCCGAGACCGCCGCGCGGCCCGAGACCACGGCCCCGACCCTGGACGTCATCGACTTCCCGGCGGGCGAACTCTACGCCAGCCCGGCCGCCACCCAGGCCCTGCTGGACGACGCCTATGTCAGCATCGACGAGTGGCTGGCCGAGGAGGTGCAGGACGCCTTCGCCGCCCAGGAGACCTCGGCCTTCGTGACCGGCGACGGGGTCAACAAGCCCAAGGGCCTCTTGGCCTACACCGCCGCGCCGGACGCCAGCTACGCGTGGGGCCAGGTCGGCTATCTGGCCACCGGCGTGGCCGGCGCCTGGCCGGCGTCCAATCCGACCGACAAGCTGATCGACCTGATCTACGCGGCCAAGACCCAGTACCGCCAGAACGGCCGGTTCATGATGAACCGCCGCACGGTCAGCGCGGTGCGCAAGTTCAAGGACGCGCAGGGCAACTACATCTGGAACGCGGCCCTGCAGCCGGGCCAGTCGGCCAGCCTGCTGGGCTTCCCGGTCACCGAGATCGAGGCCATGCCGGATGTCGCCGCCAACGCCTGTCCGATCGCGTTCGGCGACTTCGAGAAGGGCTATCTGATCGTCGACCGCGCCGGCGTGCGGGTGCTGCGCGACCCGTATTCGGTCAAGCCGCACGTGCTGTTCTACACCACCAAGCGTGTCGGCGGCGGGGTGCAGAACTTCGACGCGGTGAAGCTGCTGAAGTTCGCGGCGAGCTAGTCCGGCCAACGCGGCGCCGCCCCCTCCGGCCCTCCGGGCCGCCTCCCCCAGAAGGGGGAGGAGACGCGCTCGTGAATCTGCTCCCCCGCTGGGGGAGCTGTCGCGAAGCGACTGAGGGGGCAGCGCCGCCCTTTCCAGGAAAATCCCATGCCCCAATCCCTCACCCTGGCCGAGGCCCGGGCGTTCCTGCGCGTGCCCGACACGTCGGAAGACGCGGTTCTCACCCTGCTGATCGACGCCGCCGAGGCCCGCATCGCCGCGGCCGCCGGCCTCGCGCTCAGCCCGACCAGCCCCGCGCCGCTGCGCCTGGCGGTCCTCACCCTCGTCGCCCACGCCTACGAGCACCGAGATGCGGGCGAGCCCTCGCTCTCCCTCGTCGAACCGTGGCTGACGCCTTATCGAAAGGCGCGGCTATGAGCGACAAGCCCCTGATCGACGCCCTGGTCGCGACGCTGAAGGCCGCGCCCGCCGTCACCGCCATCGCCGGCCAGCGGATCCACGGCGCCGCCCCGCGCCTGCCGACCTATCCGTGCGTCGTCGTCACCCGCACCGAGAACCGTCCGGTCGGCGAGAACGACGCCGTCGAGCACCTGCTGACCGTCACCTGCGCCAGCCGCTTCGGCGGACCCGAGGAGGCCCGCGCCCTGGTCGCGGCGGTCCGCGCGGCGCTGCATGACGCCAGGCCCGCGCTGAGCGGTCGGCGGCTGGTGACCCTGCGCGTGCCCTATGCCGACGTCTTCGCCGGCGCCGACCGCGAGACCACCCTGGGCGTCGTCCGCGTGCGCGCCGTTACCGAAAATCCCTAGACCGAGGAGCCTTCCATGGCCGCCCAAGCCGGCAAGGACATGCTGCTGAAGATCAGTGACGGGGCCCAGACCCCGACCTTCCACACCGTCGCGGGCCTACGCGCCCGGACCATCAGCCTGAACGCCAGGACCATCGACGCCACCGACAGCGACAGCACCGGCCGCTGGCGCGAACTGCTGGCCGGGGCGGGGGTCAAGTCGGTGGCCGTGTCCGGCTCGGGCGTCTTCCGCGACGCCGCCTCCGACGCCCAGGTGCGGACCAGCTTCTTCGACCAGTCGGCGCGCGTGTGGCGGCTGGTGATCCCCGACTTCGGCCAGCTGGAGGGCGCGTTCCTGGTCGCGGCCCTGGACTATGCCGGCGAGCACGACGGCGAGGCGGCGTTCGCGCTGAGCCTGGCCTCGGCCGGCGTCGTGACGTTCACGGCGATCTGATGCCGGCCCCCAATCCCGCGCGCGGCGAGGTGGTCGTGACGATCGCCGGCGCGCCACGCCGGCTGTGCCTGACCTTGGGCGCGCTGGCGCGGATCGAGGCGGCGCTGGGCTTGAACGACTGGAGCCAGCTGCCGGACCGCATCGCCACGCTGTCGGCGAGTGATCTCTCTTGCGTCCTCGCCGCCCTGCTCGACGGCGGCGACGAACCGCCCGAGATCGCCGCCCGCGCTACGGTCCCGGAGGCCGCCAGCGCCCTGGCCGCCGCCCTGGCGGCCTGCGCGTGAGCTGGGCCGCGCCGCTGCGGCTGGCCTTGACCCTGGGGATCGCGCCGGAGGCCTTCTGGCGCCTGTCGCTGAAGGAGTGGCGGGCGCTCACCGAGACGCCGCCGGCGCCCGTGCTGACGCGAACCGACCTCTCCGCCCTGATCGCCCGCTATCCCGACGAGGAGATCCGATGAGCTTCGAAGACGACGGACTGTCCGCGATCCCGGCCAAGGCCGCCCAGGCCGCGGCCGCGCTGGAGACGCTGAAGGCCCCGGCAGAACGCGCCGCGCGCTCGATCGACGAGGCCTTCACCCGCGCGGGGGCCTCCCTGGCGCGGTCGCTGGCCAGGGCCGCGGCCGACGGCCAGGTGTCGCTCTCCGAACTGGCGAGGGCGGTGCTGGGCGCCGCCGGAGCGGCGCTGAAGGGCGGCCTGAGCGAGGCTTTGTCGAAAAGCTTTTCGGGCGCCAAATTTTCCGGGGCGAGGGCCGATGGCGGGCCGGTGCTGCCCGGCGGCGCCTATCTGGTCGGCGAGCGCGGGCCCGAGGTGTTCCGCCCGGCCGCCGCCGGCAACATCGAGCCGGCCGGAAGCGGCGGGGTGTCGGTGACGGTGAATGTCCAGGGGGGCGAGGTCAGCGGCCTGGTCCGCTCCGACGCCCAGCTGGCCCAGGCGCTGGCCCGGGCCGTGTCTCTGGGCGCGAGGCGCCTCTAGAGCGCCACCGCGGCGGTGTTGGGCGGCACGGGGCCGTACTTGTTCTCGCCGGTGACGCCGGTGCTGCAGCCGACCCACAGGGTGAAGGCCAGCCAGATGGCGAAGGCGATGAACATCGACATGAACAGGCCGCCGATGCTGGCCAGCAGGGCCGCCGTCGGCTCGCCGTCGTGGAAGGCGGTCATGATGGCCGAGATGCCGACCGAGGCGATGGCGCCGAACACCAGCACCGGGCCCAGCACCCACGGCAGCACCTGCCACCAGCCGGTCTGACCCATGTCGTGCAGGCGCTTGGTGTGGATGCAGATGCTGGAATAGATCACCAGCAGCATCAGCACGTGGCCGATCACCGGCAGCGCGTTCAGCACGACGCTGGCGCCCAGAAGGCAGAGCCATCCGATCCAGAACGCCTGGCGGCCGATGCGGCCTTCCGGCGACAGGAACAGGGTCTTCCAATCCATTTCGATCTCCAATCTCAGGCTCGATAGTTAGAGCCCGACGACCCGCCGATGAAGTGAAAAGCGGGTCATGACGCAGTCTTAATGGCGTTCGAGCCGAACGGCTCCGCTTTTCCGCAAACCTTTTCTGCATATCGGGAGATCGCGATGAGCGAGTTCCATGAGGCGCGGCTGCCCGCGCGCCTGGCGTTCGGCTGCACGGGCGGGATCGAGCGGCGCGTCGACATCGTCACCCTGGCGTCCGGCTTCGAGCGCCGCACCAGCCCGTGGACGTCCGGTCGCCGCCGGTACCTGATCGCCACCAGCGCCCGGCCGCTGGACGAGATCGCCGAGCTGCTGGCCTTCTTCGAGGCGCGGGGCGGGCGGCTGGCGGGGTTCCGGTTCCGGGATCCGACCGAGTTCAAGTCCTGCGCGCCTTCGGGTCTGCCGGCGGCGGGCGATCAGGCGATCGGGACCGGCGACGGCGCTCGCAAGGTCTTCCAGCTGGTCAAGGCGGGGCGGGTCGTCGCCAAGCCCGCAGCGGGGACCGTGAAGATCGCCGTGGCGGGCGTCGCCGCGCCGTTCTTAGTGGATACGACCACGGGGTTGGTGACCTTGGCGACCGCCCCGGCCGCCGGCGCGGCGGTGACGGCGGGGTTCGAGTTCGACACGCCGGTGCGCTTCGACCTGGACCGGCTGGACGTGACGCTGGAGGGCTTTTCCGCCGCGCGGGTCACCGCCTGCGCCCTGGTCGAGGTGCGGGTCTGATGCGCGCGCTTCCGGAAGGCTTGGATACGGGCCGGCTGTGCCAGGCCTGGGTCGTCACGCGGACCGATGGCGTGAGGCTGGGCTTCACCGATCACGATCGCGAACTGGTGGTGGACGGCGTCGTGTGCCGCGCCAGCGGCGGCTGGAGCCCCGGCGCCAGCGAGACCGCCGCCGGCTATGCGCCGGGGCAGGGCGCGGCGCTGGGCGTGCTGGACGCGGATGGGATCACGGAAAGCGACCTGGCGGCCGGGCTCTATGACGGGGCGAAAGTGGCGGCGTTGCGCGTGGACTGGAGCGCGCCGAGCCGGGTGGTGCGGCTGTGGACGGCGACGATCGCGGCGGTGGCCCGCGAGGGCGAGGCGTTTACGGCGACCCTGGCGGGGCCGATGGCCGACCTGGAGCGGGTGGCGGGGCGGACCTTCACCCGGCTGTGCGATGCAAGGCTGGGGGATGTGCGGTGTGGGGTTTCTCCACCGGCGGGGGCGAGCTGTGACAAGCGCTGGGCGACGTGTGTCGGGACGTTTGGCAATGGCGTGAACTTCCGAGGTTTCCCGACGGCGCCGGGGGAGGACTTCCTGACGCTGTATCCGGTCGAGGGGGAGCGGAATGACGGGGGGAGGCGGTGAGTTCCGACCTCTGCCCCCCTCTGGGGGAGCTGTCGCGGAGCGACTGAGGGGGCATCGCCGGC
>CAIUMD010000091.1 GCA_903900155.1 uncultured Caulobacterales bacterium
CCAGCGGCAGGCCGTCGGGGCCGATCTCGTCTTCCAGCGACAGGCCCAGGTCTTCCAGCGGATCCTCCTCGACGGTCGGCGCGACCTGGCGACCCAGGGCGGCCAGCATGAAGGCCTTCCAGATCTTGGCGGGCTCGCCGCCGCCGACCACGCCGTTCATCGAGCTGTTGTCGTCGTTGCCGACCCACACGCCCACCACCAGGTCGTCAACGTAACCGACGAACAGGGCGTCGTGATAATCCTGGGTGGTGCCGGTCTTGCCGAAGGCGCCGGGGATGGCCGCCTCCAGGCCCGTGCCGCGGTGGGTGGCCGAGCGCAGCAGGTCGCGCATGTTGGCCAGGACCTTGGGGTCATAGGCGGTGGTCTTGGGTTTCTGGAACGTGTCCAGGCCGTGGGCCACGACCGGATACTCGCCGGCCGCCACCGAGGCGTAGGCCGCCGTCAGGCGCGTCAGGCTCATCGAGCCGGTGCCCAGGGCCATGGTCAGGTCGTCGGGGATCTTCTCGGTGACGCCCAGCTGGCGGGCGACCTTGATCACCTTGGCCGGACCCAGATCATGGGCCAGACGCACGGCGGCCACGTTCGACGAGGCGGCGAAGGCGCTGATCAGCGGGATCTCGCGATCACGGTACTTGCCCTCGTGGTTGCGGGGCGTGTAGCCGCTGACCTGCACCGGGGTGTCTAGGATCGGGCTGGTGGTGGTCATGCCCGACTGCAGGGCCGCCAGATAGACGAACAGCTTGAATGACGAGCCCGGCTGGCGCTCGCCGTCGGCGCGGTTGAACTGGCTGGTCTTGTAGTCGCGACCGCCGACCATGGCGACGACGCGGCCGTCCTTGCGCATGGCCACCAGCGCGCCCTGGGTGATGTTCAGGACCTTGCCGTCGCGCTGGATGTAGTCGTTGAGGATCCGCTCGGCCTTTTCCTGCATCGCCGGATCGAGCGTGGTCTTGACGATCGTCTCGCCGTACCGGGCGCCGATGGCGGCGCGGGCCTGGGGCAGGGCCCAGTCGGCGAAATACGAACCCGTCGGCAGCTTGTCCTGGGCCTCGACCGGCGAGATGTCGCCGACGGCGTCGGCCTGAGCTTGCGTGATGGTCTTGGTCTCGACCATGGCGCCCAGCACCACGCGCATGCGCTCGCGAGCCCCTTCGATATTGTTGGTCGGGGCCAGGCGGGACGGGGCTTTCACGAGGCCGGCCAGCATAGCCGCTTCGCCAACCGACAGCTGCTCGGGCTGCTTGCCGAAATAGTGCCGGGCCGCGGCGCGCAGGCCAAAGGCGCCGTCGCCGAAATAGACCGACGACAGGTAGCGCGACAGGATCTCCTGCTTGGAGAGGCGCGCCTCCAGATAGACGGCGATCATCGCTTCCTGGGCCTTGCGACGCAGGTTGCGGTCGCTGGACAGGAAGGCGTTCTTGGCCAGTTGCTGGGTGATGGTCGAGCCGCCTTCCGAGACACCGCCGGCCTGGGCGTTGCGGCCCAGGGCGCGCATGATGGCCTTCGGGTCGACGCCCACGTGGCTGTAGAAGCGGCGGTCCTCGATCGAGACGAAGGCGCCGGGCACGTAGGCCGGCAGCCTGGCGACGTCGATCGGCGCCTCCTTGTACGAGCCCCGGCGGGCGATCGGCGAGCCGTCCTCGGCGACCAGCACGATGGCCGAGTTGTTCAGCGGCTCCAGGGCGCGGCTCAGGGGCAGCGACCAGAACAGCGAGGCGAAGAGGACGATCGCCAGGACGGCGGCGGCGGCCGCGCCGATCAGCCAGGCGGGGCGCTTCCAGATCGGCGGCCTCTTGGGGGCTTCGAGCGGCGTTTCCGGTTCGGCCGGGGAGAGGGCGGCTTCGGGAACCGTCTCGACGGCTTCCGGCAGCTCGGTTTCGGCCGGTTCGGGAGGGGCGTCCTCCGGGAGAGCCTCGGGCTCGGCGGCCGGTTCTTCGACGACTTCCGGTTCCGGCGCGACATCCTCGACGACCCTCGGCTTGCGCACGCGGCGCGGCTTGGGCTCGGCGGGTGTTTCGGGCAGGGCGGCCGCCTCGGTCATCACGGCCCTGGCGCGCGGTTTCCGAGGTTTCCTGGGTTTGGGCGCCGCAGTCTCGGGCTTTGGCGTCTCGGGTAAGGTGTCGTTCGGATCGTTGGGATCGGACATGAGACTCGGCGCTCGCTTCGGGCGCAGGCCCTCAACCGTGGTCGGGCTCAATACCACAGGGTCCGGACAAGCCAAGCGCGGTGAAAGGGAAGTTTTTGCGCTGGGCGCCCTTGAATGCCGCCCGGGTGATCATAGATCACCCGGCGTGAGGCTGTTGGCCTCTGCCCTTCCTGGGGCGTTTCCTCCCCAACTTCTTCAGCCCGGACGGTTTCGCCCGGGCTTTTCTTTTGCCTGCTACTCGGCGGCCACGGCGATGCCGCCGAAGCGCTGGGCGCGAGCCGCGCTGGAGCGCAGGTCCGAGAAGCTCTGGGCCACCAGGGGATAGTCGGACGGCAGGCCCCACTTGGCGCGATACTGGTCGTCGGTCAGGCCCAGCTGGTTCAGGTGGCGGCGCAGCGAGCGATAACGGCGGCCGTTCTCGAAGCTGACGATGGCGTCGGGCGTGACGCTGGCGGCGATCTCTTCGGCGGTCGGGGCCGCGATCGGCGTCGACGCGATGGACGGACCCGCGAAAACCGCCTCGAGAGCGGCATAGGTGCGGGCCGTCAGGGCCGGCAGGTCGTCGGGCGAGATGGTGTTGTTGCTGAGATAAGCGCACAGAACCTGGGTGGCGATGTCAGCGGCGCGTTCCTGGGCTTTGTTCATCTTGTTGCTCTCATGAAGAAAACCCGGGAGCGCGGAAGCGCTCCCGGGATAGGCGGGTGGGATTTAGTGGGCGAGGGCCGCGCGCAGGCGGTCTCCGTAGGCGCAGGGGCTGGGAAGCTCGACGTTCACCCCGGCCCGGGCCTTGCCTTTCAGCCAGTCGCTGAGGGCCTCGGCGACGGTGTGGTCCAGGCTGGTCAGGCCGCAGGTGTTCAGGCGGAGCCGGCCCTTGTTCGGCGCGTCGTCCAGGACCTTGGCGATCTTGGGCAACTGGATGAACGTGGCCGCGCCTTCCAGGCGGATTTCGCTGTCGTCCTCGCTCAGGCGGTGCTGAGCGACGCTGAGGCGCATCTTCCGCAGGTTGGGCGCCAGCTCGAGCAGGGTCAGGGCCATGCCGACCAGCACGCCGGTCAGGAGGTCCGTGGCCACGACCATGGCGAAGGTCGCCGCCCAGATCACGGCCGGCAGCAGGCCATAGCGCTCGAACAGGTGACGGACGTGCTGCAGGCTGACCAGCTTCCAGCCCGTGACGACCAGCACGCCGGCGAGGGCGGCGCTGGGCACCATGCGCAGAAGCCAGGGCAGCAGGGCGACGAAGGCCAGGATCCAGACGCCGTGCATGATGGCCGACATGCGGCTCATGGCGCCGGCCTGGACGTTGGCCGAACTGCGCACGATCACGCCGGTCATCGGCAGGGCGCCGACCAGGCCGCACAGCATGTTGCCGACGCCCTGGGCGCCCAACTCCTTGTTGTACTTCGTGCGCTCGCCCTCGTGCATGCGATCCACGGCGGCGGCCGACAGCAGGGTCTCGGCCGAGGCGATGAAGGCCACCGCGATGGCGGTCACCAGCAGCGTGGGCTCGGCCATGCGGGCGAAGTCGGCGACACTGGGGACCGCGATGGCCGCGGCGATCGATTCCGGCACGACGATCTTCTGGACGTCCAGGCCCAGGACCGTGGCCAGCACGGTGCCCGCGACGACGCCGAGGAGAGCGCCGGGAACCAGCTTCAGCGACTTGGGACGGAACTTCTCCCACAGCAGGATCGAGCCGATCGTCACCACGCCGACGGCCAGGGCGGCCTCGACCTGGGTGACGGTCGAGAACTGCACACCGCCCAGGGCGGCCGGGATCGCGGCCAGGTTTTCCAGGCCGTTGGCCTTGGGCTTGGCGCCGAACAGGACGTGGAACTGGCCCGCGACGATCAGCACGCCGATGCCGGCCAGCATGCCGTGCACGACGGCCGGCGAGATAGCGCGGAACCAGTTGCCGAGCTTGGCGGCGCCGGCGATCAGCTGGATGGCGCCGGCGACGACCAGGATCGGGCCCAGCATGGACAGGCCGTGCTTGGCGACGATCTCGAAGACGATGACGGCCAGGCCGGCGGCGGGGCCGCTGACCTGCAGGGGCGAACCGGCCAGGGCGCCGACGACGATGCCGCCGATGATGCCGGTGACCAGGCCGCGCTCGGCCGGAACGCCGGATGCGACGGCGATGCCCATGCAGAGGGGCATCGCCACCAGGAAGACGACGATCGAAGCGATGAAGTCACGCGACAGGATCGTGCCGAAACCTGGCTTCACGCCTGAACTTCCGTTCGGGGGGGAGGAAACGGAGGCTTGGGTCATTCGGCCGCGATGCCCAGGTGATCGGCGGCGACCATGCGCTTGGCCGGGCGTTGGGCGACGGGCAACGGAGCGCCTTCAAGGACTTGCTCGAATTGGCCGGTGTCGCCGTTGTAGGCCTGGATCTGGCCGGTCTCGATCTCGAAGAACCAGCCGTGCAGGGTCAGCTTGCCCTGGGCGATGGCCGAGGCCACCGACGGGTGGGTGCGCAGATGATTGATCTGGGCGACGACGTTTTCCAGCGACAGGGCGCGGGTTTTACCGTGCTCGTCCAAGCCGTGATAGGCGTTACAGACGACGCTGTGGGCGGCTTGGGCGTGGCGCAGCCAGGCGGCGACGTTCGGCATCTTTTCGAGGGCCGCCGGGTTCGAGAACGCCTTCATGGCGCCGCAGTCGGAGTGGCCGCAGACCACGATGTCGCGCACGCCCAGGGCCATGACGGCGTATTCCACCGCCGACGAGACGCCGCCGTTGGCTTGGCTGAACGGCGGGACGATGTTGCCGGCGTTGCGGCAGACGAACAGGTCGCCCGGATTGGCCTGGGTGATGAGCTCCGGCACGACGCGGCTGTCGGCGCACGAGATCATCAGGGCCGAGGGGTTCTGGCCGTGGCTGGCTAGACGCTCGTAGAGCGCGCTCTGCGCGGGGAAAACTTGGCCGCGAAACAGCGCGGCGCGTTCGAGAAACTGTTCCAAGGCAACCTCCGTACAAGTAGCCGCCGCGACGCCTGGAAAAAGGGGGGAAGCGTCGCGGCGGGCGTCTGACGGGCAGAGCCCGACGCCTGTCAAAGGTCGTTTCTGGGTTTTGCTGCGTTGCAGCGGCTTTGTGACAAAGGATGTCGGGAGGGCGCGCGACCGCTCCTCATTTATCTCCGTCATTCCCGCCGTAAGGGCGGGAATGAGGTTGGCGGGGCTAAAGCGCCGGCAGTCTCAGTTCCACCCGCAACCCGCCTTGCGGCCGGTTCTTCAGCACCAGGGCGCCGCCCTCGCGCCGCAGGATCTGCTGGACGATGGTCAGGCCCAGGCCCAGCCCCGCGGTGTTGCGGGCCCGGGCGCTGTCCAGGCGGTGGAAGGGCTGCAGCACCTCCGCCAATTCGTTTTCCGGGATGCCGGGGCCGTTATCCTCGACCGCCAGCACGGCGGTGCGGCCCTCGCGGGTCAGGGTCACGGCCGCGTCGCCGCCGTAGTGCAGGGCGTTCTCGACAATGTTGCTGATCGCCCGCTTCAACGACACGGGACGGGCGTGGACCGGCAGGTGGTCGAAGCCGGCATAGGTGGCCTGGCGCTCGGCGTCGGCGGCGTCGTCGACCACGGTCATGGCGATGGCGGCCAGGTCCATGCGGCGCTGCGGCTCGGGATCCTCCTGGCCGCCCAGATAGGCCAGCAGCGAGTCGAGCATGGCCGTCATCTCGTCGACATCGGCCTCCAGCGCCTCGCGGGCCTCGGCGTCCTTCACGAAGCCGGCGCGAAGGCGCAGGCGCGACAAGGGCGTGCGCAGGTCGTGGCCGACGGCCGCAAGCGCCTCCGTACGCGCCCGCAACAATCCGGAAATGCGGTCCTGCATGGCGTTGAAGGCCTCGGCGACCAGCTTCAGGTCGCGGGCCCCGCTTTCGGCGATGCGGACATGGGCGCCTTGCCCGACCTTGTCGGCGGCCTCGGCCAGGGCGCGCAGGGGGCGGCTGAGATTGTGCAGCACCAGGGCCGCGGCGGCGATGACGCCCAGACCCTGGATGAAGGCCGAGCCGACGCTGCTCAGCAGCACGGCCCAGGGCGCGGCGCGGATCTTGGTCTTCAGGGTCAGCCACGAGCCGTCGCGCAGGCGCAGCGAGGCCTTCAGATAGGTGTCGCGCGGCAGGGCGTGGTCGGTGTCGGCGTTCAGGCGCAGGTCGCGACCGCGCAAGGTGGGTTCGGCTTCGCGCAGGCGCTCCTTCAACTGGTTCTCGGGTGGGCGGTTGTGATCGACCAGCTGGGGCAGGGGCGACCAGGCCAGTTCAGTGGCGCGATTGGAGATTATCGCCGCCTGCGCCACGCGTTCGTTGGTCGGGCCAGCCTCCAGAATCGTTTCAGCCGCGACCAGCTGTTCGGCTGCGCGGCGGATCTGGTTGTCACGATTGGGGTAGAGCCGACTGTTCTCGAACAGGATCGAGCTGCCGACGAATTCCAGCGCCACGGCCAGCATCAGGACCAGGGTGACCTGGCCGACCAGTCGCTGCGGCCAGAGCCGCAGAAGCTTCATCTTCGCTCCCGATTCACCGCCGCCCCGGTTCTCGACGCGCCAATTATCGACGCTCGACTGGGGCGGTGAAGATATAGCCCACGCCGCGCACGGTGCGAAGCAGGGCCTCTGCCTGGCCAGTGACGGCCAGCTTGCGGCGCAGGCGGCTGACCAGCACGTCGATGCTGCGGTCCGAAGCGTCCGAGAAGCGGGCGCGCGACATCTCCAGCAGGCGCTCGCGCCCGATCACTCGCTGCGGCGAGCTGACGAAGGCCAGCAACAGGTCGAACTCGGCGCCCGACAGGTCGACGAAGGCGCCGTCGGGCGACAGCAGCTCGCGGCGACCCGGATCCAGGCTCCAGCCGGCGAAGGTCATCTGCTGGTGGCCGCGCGGCTGGCTGGACTGGGCCCCGGCCTGGGTGCGGCGCAGGATGGCGCGGATGCGGGCGATCAGCTCCTTCTTGCTGAAGGGCTTGCCGATATAGTCGTCCGCGCCCAGCTCCAGGCCGATCAAGCGGTCGGTCTCGTCGTCGCGGGCGCTGAGCATGACGATCGGCACGTCGCTCTCGCGGCGGATGCTGCGGCAGATGTCGAATCCGTTGCTGCCGGGCAGCATGACGTCCAGCAGGATCAGGTCGACCTTGTTGGTCTCCAGCACCCGCGCCATCTCGGCGCCGTGGCCGGCGCTGAGCGGCTGGAAGCCCTCCTCGCGCAGCAGCCGCATCAGCAGGGTGCGCAGCGCCGGATCGTCCTCGACGATCAGCACAGAAGGCGCGAGCGGCGCATTCGCCATCTCACGCGGTAAAGCGATCGTTCCGTGACCTGAAGAATCCATACGCCTAGGCTACTTAAGCGCGGCTGGGCCGCAGACAAGGTCTTAGCACAAGGCCTTGACCTAAAACGGGGAAAGTAAGGGTCGCCCTCGCGTGCGGTTTGCAGGTTAGGGGTTGCACGCGAGGGCGGGACCGCCGGGGGCTCAGATCCCCGGCGATCGTTCGGGAGCCGGGCCTAGCTGGCGCGGCAAGCCTTGTCCTTGCTCTCGGTCTGACCGGCCTTGGGAGCGCAGTCGGCCGAGGCCTGGGTATTGGCGGCGGCGGCTTCGGCCTTCTTCTTGGCGGCCGCCTTCTTGGCGACCTCTTCGGTGAGGGTCAGGCCGGTGCCTTGCGGGCCGGCGAACGCCGGGGAAGCGACGACGCAGGCGGCCGCGAGGGCGAGGGAAACGAGAACTTTCATAGGGATAACTCCGGATACGACGGGCGCTTAGCTGCCCGAGGCCGTGTCAGCCGCCGCTTGGGCGGCGGGCAGGGCGCGGCGATAGGTGTCGACGACCTTCAGCAGGCCTTCGATCTCGGCGTTAGTGATGGCGGTGCGGTGCTCGTAGCCCTTGGGCGAGGTGAGCTTGTAGGCCCAGGCGCCCGGCTTGCCGGCCGCGCTGCGCAGTTCGGCCTCGGAGACGCTGAACGAGACTTCCTCGCGGCACACTTCCGGCGCTTCGAAGAAGAAGCACTGGCCGGCGTTGTCGCGGATCTTGGTCAGCGGCGCCTCGACCGGCCAGGTGGCCGTCTGGTGCGACACCTGGCTGTAGCCGCGGATGGCGCCCGGGTACATCACGGTCTGGCGCACCTCGAAGCGTGTGGCGCCCGAGCGCTTGTCGACGAAGGCGCGCAGGTGGTTGTCGCTGGCCGGCGACTTCAGCAGGCCCTGACCGGCGCGGTAGCCTTGCTCCGAGCTGATCACCGTCTCGATGTCCAGCGGATCATCGATGATTTGCGTCTTGGCTTGGAAATGGGCGGCGGTGAGGGCGGTCTGCTTGGCCGACAGTTTGACCGGCTCGGCGCCGGCCGTCCCTGCAACGGCGACGCCGCCCGCCAGGGTCAAAGCCAACAAAATATTACGGGTCGTAGTCATCCAATATCTCCCGGCAGCGGCCGCCCTGGGGGGCGAGCGGCCCTGCTACGGGTCTGAGATTGGCGACGCCGCCTTTCGGCTCTGCATCGCGTTCGTGACAAAGAATGACAGGCTAAGCTTTCGCCAAAATCCCTTACGGCTTCAGCTTTCCCGCGATGGCCGACCATGGAACGAGCTTGAAGTTCTGGTGCTCGGGCGGGGAAATGTTGCGGCCGTCCTGGGCCACGAACGCCCCGCCTTCCAGGCCCGCGCCGAGGTTGGCGCTGGTCACGTCCAGGCCGTCGGTCTCGGAGATCCCATCGATCGCTTTTGATCCGTCGGCCGTGACCGCGAAGCTGCCGACATAGGCGTTGTCGCCCTCGCGGCGGAACACCGCGTAGGTGTTGTCGCCCTGGCTGGACACCACCACGAAACCCTTGCCGCCGGCTTGAGCGTAGAGGCCGACGCCCTCCAGGTCGTCCTTCAGGGCGGGGTTGTCGGCGATGCGGGCCACGGCCTTCTTGGCCGAGCCGGCCTTGGCGTCGGCGCCCAGCCGCCACAGGGCGACGTCTTCCTCGGCCACGTAGAGCGCGCCGGTCTCGTCGTCGGCGACGCAGCCTTCGGTCTGGGTGTCGAAGCGGATGTCGCGGACGGCTTCCGCCTTGACCTTGCCGGCCGGGGTGGCGGTCAGTTTCCACTGGCGCACCAGGCCGTCCGGATCGCTGATGAAGACGAAGGCGCCGCCCTTGCGGTCCTGGTACATGCACAGGCCGTACGGATCCGAAAGGTTCGTGGGCTGAGGCCCGTCGGCGACGTTGCTCAGCAGGCGCGTCTGCGGATCGATCGTGTAGAGGGCGATCGACTTGTGGGTGCGGTCGCTGGCGGCGATCAGGGTGACGGTCTTGCCGGCCAGCTTGAAGCCGCCGCGCAGGTCGACATTGTTCATCTTGCCGTCGGGCAGGAACTGCAGGCGCTGGCCCGACAGGTCATAGACCGCCAGGCCGCCCTTCTTATCAGTGCCGATGATGGCGCTCTTTGAGGGATCCGTCGGATGGACCCAGATGGCCGGATCGTCGGCGGCGTCGCCGTCGTGGTCGACCGGAACCGTTTCCATGGTGGCGTGGACCAGGGCGACCTTGCTCTTGGGCGCGGCCGGGGCGTCGACGCCGGTCGGGAGCTTCAGGCTGGCGGCGATATCGGCCCAGGACAGAATCTGGCTGTGCGCGCCTTGCTTGCGGTCGTCCGCGATCAGCAGGGCGCCGGCCGGCAGGCTGGCGCCGATGGGCGCGCGCAGGCCAAACAGCGCAGAGGGGTTCTCGATCGCGCCGGCCTTGAAGCTCCCCAGGAACCTGTCGCCCGCGCTGCGGTCATAGACGTTGAAGTCGCCCGCGTCGGCGTTGGCGGCGACCAGATAGTTGGCGCCCGCGCCGCCATCGATCACGGCCAGGCCCCCGACCTCGCCGGCGATATGGCCCAGGCGGTTGATGTCGACGATGGTCGGGACCGGCTCGGCCTCGGGATCGGCGTCGTAGCGCCAGACGCCCACGGCGGCTTGCGCGACATACAGCGCGCCGGTCGCATCGTCGGCGACGCAGAACTTGGCCTCGGACGACAGGCGCAGCCGGCGCACGACGCGGCCGTCCATCTGGCCGCCCCCTTGGCTTTCTTTGGCCGTGGGATACAGCAGCCACTGGTCCAACTGACCTTCGCGGCCCATGGCGAAGGCATAAAGCGCGCCGTCGCGCACGCTGCGGTGCAGGCACAGGCCTTCGCCGGAATAGCCCAAGGCCAGCGGCTTGGCGTTCAGGGCCGAGACCCTGCCGCTGGCATAATCGCGGGCGAAGAGGCGCAAGGCCCCGGCCTGACTGTCCAGCACGGCCAGGATGGCGCGGGTCCCGTCGTCACGCGCGTCGACCGCCTCGACCTCGCCGCCGGGGACCGAGGCGATGCGCTGACCGTCCAGGCCGTAGAACTCCAGCCCCGCCAGTTCGGCGCTGGCGGCGATCACGCTCTTCTTCGGATCGGTCTGGTCGAGCAGCAGCACCACGCCGTTGGCGCCGCCCTGGGCGGTCGGAGCGGTGGCGCCCACCGGCTGGACTTGAGCCAGGGCCGGCGCGGCGATGGTCAGGGCCAGCAGGCTGGCGGCGAGTTTCAGGCGGTTCATGACGGGCCCCTCCGGTGAAGATCATCCCCGCCTAGACGGCGGTCGCTGACGCCTGGCTGACGAACCGCGTCATATGAACGGCCTGGAACACACGACGATGACAGCCAAGCTTCCTCGATACGGGGAGGCGAAACGTTCAAGCGCACGCGCGCGCGTTGTGCGCACGTACGGAACCGGTAGTCTCAGATTGTGAGTGATCATCTCGGGGCGGATATGATCGAGGCGGCGCCGAAGACGGCCGAGGCGTTGAGGACGACGATCATCGACCGCTACGACTCGTTGAGCGAGCGGCAGCGCCAGATCGCGCGCTTTGTCCTGGACGAGCCCAACGCCTTCGCCTTGGAGACGGTGGCGGTGATCGCCGAGCGTTGCGGCGTGCAGCCCTCCGCCATCATCCGCTTCGCCAAGAGTTTCGGCTATCCGGGCGCCAGCCAGATGCAGCGGCTGTTCCGCGACAGCCTATTGTCGGGCCAGGCCCCGGGTTTGGGCGAGCGGGCGCGCCATTTCGACGAGGGCGCGGGTCCCGAGGTTCTGGAGGCGTTTGTCGAGGGCGACGTCCAGGCGCTGCGGAATCTGCTGTGTACGGTGGACGACTCCAAACTGCGCGCCGCGACCCATATGATCGCGCAGGCCGAGATGGTCTATGTCGTGGGCTTCCGGCGCTCGTTCCCGGTGGCGTCGTACCTGGCCCACGCCCTGCAGTATGCCGGCAAGCGGGCCTTCTTCGTCGACGGCATGGCCGGACGGGTGAGGCAGCAGGTGCAGATGATCGGCGCGCGCGACCTGTTGATCGCCGTCAGCAGTCATCCTTATGCCGAGGAGACGATGCAGGCGGTCGCGGCGGCGGCCCAGCAGGGCGCGCGGATTCTGTTGATCAGCGACAGTCCGGCCAGCCCCATCGCCGCCTCGGCCCAGCTGGTGTTGCCGGTGCGTGAGGCCGAGACCGGGACCTTTCGCTCGGTGGCGGCCTCGATCTGCCTGGTTCAGGCGCTGGTGTTCGGCTTTCCCGCCGACATCGTGGGCGACGACCGGGCGGGCGACGACCGGGCGGGCGCGGAACCGGTTCGACCGACCTGAAGCGTTGCGGCGCGTCAGGGGCGTGTCAGGATAGCTGTGGAATCGTCCAGCCCATGAAACTGTCCCGCACCCCCTTCGTCAGCCTGGTGATCATCGCCGTGACCGCCTCGATCCTGGCCGCCACCAGCGTCGTCGCCTCCGACGAGCACAAGAAGCAGAGTCACGAGGCCGCGCGCCAGGCCCTGCTGCGCAAGGAAGTCCTGCCGCTGACCCGCATCCTGGCCATCGCCGCCCAGCGCGTCCCTGGCGAGATCATCGAGGTCGAGCTGGAGCAGGGCGATCATGGCCGCCTGAAATACGACCTGAAGATCCTGGCCAAGTCCGGCCGCATCCGTGAACTGGAACTCGACGCCAGGACCGGCGCGACCCTGAAGCTCGAGGACGACTGAGTGCGGGCGCTGGTCGTCGAGGACGATCCCGTCGTCGGGCCTGACCTGGCCAAGGCGCTGGCCGCCAGCGGCTTCGTCGTGGACCTGGCGCGCGACGGCGAGGAGGCCTCGTTCAAGGGCGGGGTCGAGGACTATGCCGTCGTGATCCTGGACTTGGGGTTGCCGCGCCTGGACGGCCTGTCCGTGCTGCGCCGCTGGCGCAAGGACGGGCGGGCGTTTCCGGTGCTGATCCTGTCGGCGCGCGGCGACTGGACCGAGAAGGTCGAGGGGATCGAGGCGGGCGCCGACGACTACCTGGCCAAGCCGTTCCAGATGGGCGAGCTCCTGGCGCGGGCGAGGGGCTTGGTGCGCCGCGCCGCCGGCCGCGTCTCGCCGGTGATCGAGGCAGGGCGCCTGGCCCTGGACACCCGCCGGATGTCGGCGACCCTGGACGGCGCGCCGGTCAAGCTGTCGCCGCTGGAGTTTCGCCTGCTGGACTGCCTGGCGCACAATCCCGGCCGCGCGGTCTCGGCCGGCGAGTTGGCCGAGCAGCTGTACGGCGTGGCCGAGACCGCCGACGCCAACGCCATCGAGGCCCTGGTCACCCGCCTGCGCCGCAAGGTCGGGGCCGACGTGATCGAGACGCGGCGCGGCTTTGGCTACCTGCTGGCGGGCGTCACGGCGTGAAGGGACGCTCGCTGCGAAGCCAATCCTTAAATGGAAGACTGATCGCCGGCGGCATGCTGGCCATCCTGGCGGCGCTGGCCGTGTCGTGGCTGGCCATGACCTGGCTATTCGAGCGCCATATCGAGCGGCGGGAGATCGCGGAACTGACCCGCATCGGCCAGGAACTGGCCGCCCATGTCCGGCCCGCGCCGCGGGATGGCGTGATGGCCCGGGCGTTGCTGACCGACCCGCGCCTGCGCAAGCCGATGGGCGGCCTTTATTGGCAGGTCTCGTCCGCGAAGGGCTCGCAGCGGTCGATGTCGTTGTGGGATCAGGCGCTGACGCCGCCGGCCAGCGTGCAGACGGAAGAATGGGCGCCGCGCATCGCCGTCGGACCGTTCGGCGACCGCCTGCTGCTGCTCGAGCGCTCGGTGCGGCCCGACCGCAACGGCCCTGCCGTGCTGATCCAGGTGGCCAGCGACGAGAAGGGCCTGCGGACGGCGCGTCAGGAGTTCGGTCGGGATCTCGCCCTGTTCCTGGCCGGCCTCTGGGGGGTGCTGTCGGCCGCCGCCGCCTTGCAGGTGACCCTGGGCCTGGCCCCGCTGGCCCGCGTGCGCGATGACCTGGCTCGCCTGCGCAAGAGTCCGTCGGCTCGGATGTCCGACGAGCATCCGCAGGAGATCGCTCCGCTGGCCGAGGCGATCAACGCCCTGGCCGAGGCGAGGGAAGGCGACCTCGCCCGCGCTCGTCGCCGGGCCGGCGACCTCGCCCACAGTCTGAAGACCCCGCTGGCCGCCCTGTCGGCCCAGAGCCGTCGCGCTCGCGAGGCCGGGGCCGCCGAGGCCGCCGACGGTTTGGACGCTGCCATCGCCGCCGTCTCATCCGCTCTGGAGGCTGAATTGGCTCGTGCGCGGGCGGCGGCCTCGCGAGAAGCCGCCTTCGCCGCCGAGGCCGCGCCGCTGGCCGTGGCCGAGCGTCTCGTGGCGGTGCTGGAACGTACGGCCGACGGCGAGCGACTGATCTTCGATGTCGAGATCCCCGCCGAGCTGCGCGTGCCGGTGTCCGAGGACGCGGTGACCGAGATGCTGGGCGCCCTGATCGAGAACGCCGCTCGCTTCGCCCGCCATCAGGTGCGGATCTCGGGCGAGGCCGGCCTATTGCGGGTCGAGGACGACGGTCCGGGCATGGACGAAGGACGGGCCGAGGCAGCCCTGGCGCGGGGGGCGAGGCTGGACGAGGCCGGCCCGGGACACGGCCTGGGCCTGGCCATCGTTCGCGACCTGGCCGAGTCCTCCGGCGCCGTGCTGCGCATGGACCGCTCGAATCTGGGCGGCCTGCGCGTCACCATCGCCTGGACGGCTTAGAGCTTCATCGACAGCTCGGCATTGTCGGCGACGATCAGCGCGCCAGGTTTCAGGCGGCTTTCCAGCAGGGGCGCGATGGGGGCGGTGGCCAGGGTCGTCGTTTTTGACTCCTAAGGCTCGAAAGGGCGCGGTCTTGCGTTCCAGCCCAAAATACGAATAATCCGTCGAGTTACGGTATTCGCGTTGCGAGGCTGCCGATGACCGACCGTTCAACACCCCGGATTTCTTCGAGAAAACTGCCCCAGCAGGCGCGTTCGACCGAACTGGTCGCGGCGATCCTGGAGGCCGCTGTTCAGGTTCTGGCCAAGGAAGGCGTCCATCGTTTCACGACGGCGCGGGTGGCCGAGAAGGCCGGCGTCAGCGTCGGCTCGATCTACCAGTACTTCCCTAACAAGGCGGCTATTCTGTTCCGCCTGCAGAGCGACGAGTGGCGCGAAACCACGGATTTGCTGAAGGAAATCCTGGGTGACGCCTCCAGCCCGCCGCTGGAACGCCTGCGGGCTCTGGTCATCGCCTTCATCCGCTCCGAATGCGAGGAGGCCGAGGTGCGGGGCGCCTTGGACGACGCCGCTCCGCTGTACCGTGACGCGCCCGAGGCGCAGGAAGCCCGGCTGTCGGGCACGCAGACCCTGCTCAACTTCATGATCGAACTGATGCCCGACACGCCCGAGGCCGAGCGGGCGGTCGTGGGTGATCTGATCTCCAACACCTTGAAACAGGTGGGAAAAGCCTTCTCCGAGACGCCGCGTACGGAGGCGGAGATCGAGGTCTATGCCGGGGCCATGGCCGACATGTTCCAGGCCTATCTGGTGTGGATCGGCTGGAAGAATCCCAGGGCCTCGGACCGTCGTAGACCGATGATTTGACGCTTTCGTCGCATTTCTACGGCGTATCTAGCAATTTCAAGAAGTTAGCCAGGGTTGCCGAGACCTCGCCGCGCCGCCAGACCAGCCCGGTCTCCAACTCCGGGACCGCGCCGGCCAGCGGGATGTAGCTGACGCCGGTGCGGGCCATGTTCCGCAGCGAGGCCGGGACCAGGGCTATCCCCAAGCCGCTGGAGACCAGGCTGATGATGGTCTGCATCTGGATGGCTTCCTGGACGATTCTGGGCGCGCCGCCCAGAGCCGCGTAGTAGCCGGTGACGAGGTCATGGAAGGCCGGCGCCACCTGCTTGGGGAA
This sequence comes from uncultured Caulobacterales bacterium, assembly GCA_903900155.1. Taxonomy (GTDB): domain Bacteria; phylum Pseudomonadota; class Alphaproteobacteria; order Caulobacterales; family Caulobacteraceae; genus Caulobacter. The sequence goes on from CAIUMD010000091.1 coordinate 15,334, forward strand.
CAGGATCAGCGGCGAGGCCAGCACCTCGCTCGTGGCTAGCCGATCGTCGCTGGCGATGCGGCCCTCGTCGATCCAGGCCGTCGGGACCGCCGCGATCAGCGGCTCGCGCAGCAGGCGGCGATAGTCCAGCGGCGGGGGCAGGGCCTGGTCGGCGGGCGGGATGATGATGCCGGCATGGCGCTCGCCGGCGACCAAAGCCGGGATCTGCACGTCGCTGGTCGCCTCGAACAGGCGGATCTCGACGTCCGGAAAGGCCTGGGAATAGCGGCGCACCAGGGCCGGCAGGACGCTGTAGTCGGCGGTGCTGACGAAGGACAGGGTCAGAAGGCCCGTCTGGCCGTCGCGGATGCGGCGGGCGGTGGTCGGCAGTTCGTCCAGGCTGTCCAGCGTCGCCAGCACGTGCGGCAGCCACTGCTCGCCGAAGGCGCTGAGCCGCACGCTGCGCTTGGAGCGCACGAACAGTGGCGCGCCCAGGGTCTTTTCCAGGGCCATGATCGACTGGCTGAGCGGCGGCTGGGTCATGCCCAGCCGCTCGGCGGCCCGGCCGAAATGCAGGGTGTCGGCGACGGCGGCGAAATGGCGAAGCGGGCGGACATCCATTTGATATGCTCAGCGACCTAATGCTGCTGAACTAATATATTTTGCCCTCCAGAGGAACGGCCGTAGAAAGACCCCACAGCCGACATTGAGATTTCCCATGCCTCCCTATCGCTCTCGCACCTCGACCCACGGCCGCAACATGGCCGGCGCCCGCGGCCTGTGGCGCGCCACAGGCATGAAGGACGAGGATTTCGGCAAGCCGATCATCGCCATCGCCAACAGCTTCACCCAGTTCGTCCCGGGTCACGTGCACCTGAAGGATCTGGGCCAGCTGGTCGCCCGCGAGATCGAGGCGGCCGGGGGCGTGGCCAAGGAATTTAACACCATCGCCGTCGACGACGGCATCGCCATGGGCCACGGCGGCATGCTGTACTCGCTGCCCAGCCGCGAGCTGATCGCCGACGCGGTCGAGTACATGGTCAACGCCCACTGCGCCGACGCCATCGTCTGCATCTCCAACTGCGACAAGATCACGCCCGGCATGCTGATGGCCTCGATGCGCCTGAACATCCCGGTGGTGTTCGTCTCGGGCGGGCCGATGGAAGCCGGCAAGGTGCAGGTGAAAGGCGAGATCCGCGCGCTGGACCTGGTCGACGCCATGGTCGTGGCCGCCGACGACAAGTACACCGACGAGGAAGTCACCGCGATCGAGAAGGCCGCGTGCCCGACCTGCGGCTCGTGCTCGGGCATGTTCACCGCCAACTCGATGAACTGCCTGACGGAAGCTTTGGGCCTGTCGCTGCCCGGCAACGGCTCGGTCCTGGCCACCCACGCTGATCGCGAGGCGCTGTTCAAGGAAGCCGGTCGTCTGGTCGTCGATCTCTGTCAGCGCTGGTACGAGCAGGAAGACCCCACGGCCCTGCCGCGCGGCATCGCCACGCGGGCGGCGTTCGAGAACGCCATGAGCCTGGACATCGCCATGGGCGGCTCGACCAACACCGTGCTGCACCTTCTGGCCGCCGCCAGCGAAGGCGAGGTCGACTTCGGCATGGCCGATATCGACCGTCTGTCCCGGAAAGTGCCGTGCCTGTCCAAGGTGGCCCCCGCCAAGAGCGACGTGCACATGGAGGACGTCCACCGCGCCGGCGGCGTCATGGCCATCCTGGGCGAGCTGGAGCGCGGCGGCCTGATCGACACCAGCCAGCCCACGGTTCACGCCACGACCATGGCCGAGGCCCTGGCTCGCTGGGACATCGGCCGCACCAACAGCGCCACGGCCCACGAGTTCTTCCGCGCCGCGCCGGGCGGCAAGCCGACCCAGGTCGCCTTCAGCCAGGCCGCCCGCTGGGAGAACCTGGACCTGGACCGCGAGAAGGGGGTCATCCGCTCGGTCGAGCACCCGTTCTCGAAGGACGGCGGCCTGGCCGTGCTGTTCGGCAACCTGGCCCCCGAGGGCTGCATCGTGAAGACGGCCGGGGTCGACGAGTCGATCCTGACGTTCCGGGGCACGGCCCGGGTGTTCGAAAGCCAGGAGACGGCCGTCAGCGGCATCCTGGGCGGCCAGGTCAAGGCCGGCGAGGTCGTGGTGATCCGCTACGAAGGCCCCAAGGGCGGTCCGGGCATGCAGGAGATGCTGTACCCGACGACCTATCTGAAATCGAAGGGCCTGGGCGCGGCCTGCGCCCTGATCACCGACGGTCGCTTCTCGGGCGGCACGTCGGGCCTGTCGATCGGCCACGTCTCGCCGGAAGCCGGTGAGGGCGGCCTGATCGCCCTGGTCGAGACCGGCGACAGCATCCTGATCGACATCCCCAACCGGGGCATCACGCTGGAGGTCTCGGACGAGGTCCTGGCCGAGCGCCGCGCGGCCGAACTGGCCCGCGGCAAGGACGCCTGGAAGCCCAAGGATCGCCAGCGCGTGGTGTCGCCGGCCCTGCGCGCCTACGCCGCCATGACGACCAACGCCGCCCGCGGCGCGGTGCGGGACGTCAGCCAGGTGGAACGCAATTAGGGGCGGGCGCGGCTCGCAGGCCGATAGGCCGCCACGTCGATATCGTGGCGGTCCAGCTTGTCGTAGAAGGTCTTGCGCGGAATGCGCAGGACCTCCAGCGCCTTGCGCACGTCGCCGTCGCAGCCGGCCAGGGCCTCGCGGATCACGTGGGCCTCGTAGGTCGCCACGCGCTCGGGCAGGGGCGGCAGCTCTTCCGGCGCGCCCGTCGAGGCCTGGTCGGCCAGGCCCAGCGCCACCCGCTGGGCGTAGTGGCCCAGCTCGCGCACATTGCCCGGCCAGTCGTGATTGTGCAGCCGCCAGCGCACCTGGTCGTCGATGATCGGCGGCGGGCCGTCCAGCCGTTCGCAGGCCCGCGCCAGGAAGTGGGCGAACAGCAGCGGCACGTCCTCGCGGCGCTCGCGCAGGGGCGGGATGCGGATGCGCACCACGTCCAGGCGGTGGAACAGGTCCTGGCGGAAGGTCCCGGCCGCCACGGCGTCGGCCAGATTGCCCTTGGCGGCGGCGACGACGCGCAGGTCCAGGGTCTGGGCGCGGTTGGAGCCCAGGGGCGTCACCTCGCGCTCCTCCAGCACCCGCAGGAACTTGCCCTGAGCTTCCGGAGCCAAGGTCTCGATTTCATCCAGGAAAAGCGTGCCGCGATCGGCCTGCTGGATGCGGCCCGTGCGCTGGCGCACCGCGCCGCTGAACGCGCCCAGCTCGTGGCCGAACAACTCGCTGTCCAGGGCGCCGGCGGGCAGGGCGGCGCAGTCGACGGCGACGAACTCGCGGTCGCGGCGCCGGCCCCAGGCGTGCAGGGCGCGGGCGGCCAGCTCCTTGCCGACCCCGGTTTCGCCCTCCAGCAGGACGTCGACATCGGCCGAAGCCAGCTGGCGCAGGGTGGCGCGCAGGCGCTCCATGACCGGGGTCTGGCCGATCAGCGGCCAGTCGCCCTGGGCTTGGGCGGCCAGGCTGCGCAGCTCGCGGTTCTCCAGCACCAGCCGGCGCTTCTCGATCGCGCGGCGCACGCTGCTGACCAGGCGCTCGGGGGCGTAGGGCTTGGCCACGAAGTCGTAGACGCCGTCATGGAGGGCCTCGACCGCCTCGGTGACGTCGGCGTGGCCGGTGATCAGGATCACGGGCAGGTCCGGATCCTGCTCCTTCAGGCGGCGAAACAGCTGGCGGCCGTCCATGCGGGGCATGCGGATGTCGCTGATCACCACGCCCGGAAAGTCGGCCGGCAGGGCGGCGACCGCGCTCTCTGCGGAGTCGAAGGCCAACACCTCGAACCCCGCCAGCTGCAAGGTCTGGACGTTGGCGTCGCGCAGGACGTCGTCGTCGTCGATGAAGGCTACCTGGTTGACCGAAACGGGCATTAAGAACGCGCCTTGGGCAGGGACATGAGGAAGCGAGCCCCGCCAGGACCGGCCTCCAGGGAAAGCTCGCCGCCGAACTCGGCGACGATGTCGCGGCTGATCACTAGGCCGAGGCCCAGACCTCGGGGCTTGGTGGTCGCGAACGGGGTGAACAGGGTCTTGGCCGCCTCGGGGGCGACGCCGGGGCCGTTGTCGGCGACCAGGATTCGCACCTGCGAGCGCTTGACGTAGACCTGGACGCGGATCTCCGGATCGGGGCGGCCGTCCAGCGCCTCCAGGGCGTTCTGGAGAAGATTCACCAGCACCTGTTCCAGCCGGAAGCGCTCGGCCATCACGCGGGCGGCTTCGTCGGCCTCGTCGCGGATCACGCGCACGCCTTGCTGGCGCAGGCGCGGGCCGACCAGCAGCAGGGCGCCGTCGACGGCCTCGCGCACGGCCACCGGCGCGGCCGGGGCGCTGGACTTGCGGGCGAAGGCGCGCAGTTCGTCGGTGATCAGGCCGATGCGCTCGGTCAGGCCCGAGATCAGGCCCAGATTGGCCTTGGCGGTCTTGTCGTCGGACCGGTCCAGGAAAGCGGCGGCGTTGTCGGCATAGGCGCGGATGGCCGCCACCGGCTGGTTGATCTCGTGCGCCACGCCGGCGGCGATCTGGCCCAGGGTGGCCAGCTTGTTGGACTGGACCAGCTCGTCCTGCATGACGTGGACGTGGGCCTCGACGCGGCGGCGCTCCTCGATCTCGACGGTCAGGCGCTGGTTGGTCTGGCGCAACTCGGCGGTGCGTTCCTGGACGCGGGCTTCCAGCTCCAGGCGGGCGGCTTCCTGGCGCGCGGCGCGGACGGCGGCCTGGCCGCGCCAGCGCAGCAGGGCGGCGGCGATGGCGCAGGCGACGAGGCCGGCCAAGAGGGCGATGGCGCGCGCGCCGCTGATGGCCGTGCGCAGGGCCGCGCCGATCGGCGTCAAGGTGTAGACCGTCCAGCCCACGGCCCCAAGGTCGGCGCTGGCGGCCATGTAGCGGGTCTCGCCCAGGTCGGATAGCGAGATGCTGGTCAGGGTCGGGGCGTGGCCGGCGACCGGCAGGGGCGAGGCCTTCAGCACCTCGAACGGCGCATCGCCGAAGCGATGCTCGGCGCGCAGCCGGTGCTGCTCGGCCGGGGGGAGGGGGCTGAGCGTCGAGAACCGCCAGGCCGGGATCGAGGTCACCAGGATCACGCCGCGCGGATCGGCGGCGAAGGCCGGCTCGGCGGCGGACCACTCGGCCTCCAGCGCCTCGAACTCGACCTTCACGACCACCACGCCCAGCAGGCCATGAGGGCCTTCGACGCGGCGCGACATGAACAGGCCCGGGCGGCGGCTGACCGTGCCGAGAGCGAAGAGCTCGGCCGTGCCGTCGGCCTTGGCCTCCTTGAAATAAGGACGGAAGCTGTAGTCCGAGCCCACGAAGCTGGTCGGCTCGCGCCAGTTGCTGGCGGCGATGGTCATGCCCCTGGCGTTCAGCACGTAGATCACCGCCGCTCGGGTGCCGCCGCTCAGGGTCTCCAGCTTGCGGTTCATGGCCGCCAGGCCTTGCGGATTCTCGGAGCGCAGCACCTCGGCCACGTCGGGGTCCTGGGCCAGGACGAAGGGCAGCGAGCGGTGCTTGGCCAGCTCGCTGCGCAGGACGGCCGCGTGCAGGGTGGCCGAGGCCTGGGCCTGACGGGCGAGGTCCGTCGTGGCGCGCCGCTCGGCCACCGCGCCCGCGAAGCCGACGACCGCCGCCAGCAGGATCGCGTTGACCACGACGAAGACCAGCCAGCGACGGGCGATCGGGTCGGCCAGATTCGGCAGGGGCGGGGTCTTCACGAGAGCGTTTCCAGGGTTTGTGCGGATTTTCGCACAAAACGCTTGGCAAGCGTGGGGTTTTTCGCCGGCCCGGTAGCGGTCCCTAAACGATTGCGAGGAGGAAACTCTAGATAAATCAACGGTCAGGCGCTTTTCTTGAGGCCGCTTGCGTAGGGTCCTTCCGCCTAGGATCGTCTATCCAAGCGTCTCGGCAAAGGGGCGCGGGGGGAAACGCGGCCTGCGGGCCAGGCCAAGAGGCGACTGTGCAGACGATCCAACCGCCCGTTTCCGAGGGCCCCTCCGAACGGTCAAAGCCGTTCTATCGCCACCTGTACTTCCAGGTGCTGGTCGCCATCGCCCTGGGCGGCGCCATCGGTCACTACTATCCCGAGATCGGCCAATCGCTGAAGCCGCTGGGCGACGGCTTCATCAAGCTGGTGAAGATGGTCATCGCCCCGGTGATCTTCCTGACCGTGGTCACCGGCATCGCCGGCATGCGCGACCTGGAGAAGGTCGGCCGCGTGGCGATCAAGGCGCTGCTGTACTTCCTCGTCTTCTCGACCCTGGCCTTGATCGTCGGCCTGATCGTCGCCAACGTCGTCCAGCCGGGCGCGGGCATGAATATCGACCCGGCCACGCTGAAGGCCGGCAAGGTCGCCGAATACGCCGCCAAGGCCCACGATCAGAGCATCGTCGGCTTCCTGATGAACGTCATTCCCAACACCGTGGTCGGGGCCTTCGCCGAGGGCGAGATCCTGCAGGTGCTGCTGATCTCGATCCTGTTCGGCCTGTCGCTGACCCTGGTCGGCGCGCCGGGCAAGCCCGTGGTCGACTTCCTGGAACTGGTGGCCCAGGCCTTCTTCAAGTTCGTGCACATCGTGATGAAGGCCGCCCCGATCGGCGCCTTCGGGGCCTTCGCCTTCACGATCGGCAAGTACGGCATCGGATCGGTCGCCAACCTGGCCCTGCTGGTCGGCACCTTCTACCTGACCTCGGCGCTGTTCGTGGTGGTGGTGCTGGGCGCCGTGGGCCTTTTCAACGGCTTCTCGATCTTCAGCCTGATCCGCTACCTCAAGGCCGAACTGCTGCTGGTGCTGGGCACCAGCTCGTCGGAAGCCGCGCTGCCCAGCCTGATCGAGAAACTGGAAAAGGCCGGTTGCCCCAAGTCGGTGGTCGGCCTGGTGGTCCCGCTGGGCTACTCGTTCAACCTCGACGGCACCAACATCTACATGACCCTGGCGGCGCTGTTCATCGCCCAGGCCACTGGCGTGCGCCTGTCGTGGGAAGAGCAGGCGCTGCTGCTGGGCGTGGCCATGCTGAGCAGCAAGGGCGCCGCAGGCGTCACCGGCGCCGGCTTCATCACCCTGGCCGCCACCCTGTCGGTCGTGCCCGCGGTCCCGGTGGCCGGCATGGCCCTGATCCTGGGCGTCGACCGCTTCATGTCCGAGTGCCGGGCCCTGACCAACTTCACCGGCAACGCGGTGGCGGCGATCGTCGTCTCGCGCTGGGAGAAGGGCCTGGATGTCCGGGCCTTCAAGTCCGCCCTCAACCCTAAGAAACACCCGCCGGCGGCCCCCGGCGGTCCCGTTCCGGAGGCTGCGCGTCCCTGAGGGGACGCCGGCCCAACCCATCGATCCTAGAACAAAAAAACACTGGGGAGCTAAACGTGACTTACCAGACCTACCGCCGCCATCTCGTCCGGGGCGCCGCCCTGGCTGTCCTGCTGGCCGCCACCGGCGCCATGGCCCAGGAAGCCGCCGACCCCAACACCAAGGTCGAGGAGATCATCGTCGTCGGCAGCCAGATCAAGGGCGCGAAGACCACGGCCGCCCTGCCGGTCACGGTAATGGGCGAGAGCCAGATCGCCGCCACCGGCGCGGTCTCGGGCGATGACCTGTTCCGCTCGATCCCGCAGATGGGCGACGTGTTCATCAACCCCAGCAATAACCCGCAGACCAGCAACTCCACGCGCGGCGACGTCAACTCGATCAACCTTCGCAGCCTGGGCGTCGGCAACACCCTGGTGCTGCTGAACGGTCGCCGGCTGGTCTCGCACCCGACCAGCCAGTCGTCGGGCACCGTGCCGCTGCTGGGTTTCAACGCCAACGCCATCCCGACCGCGAACCTGGATCGTCTGGAGATTCTTCGTGACGGCGCCGCCGCCATCTACGGTTCGGACGCGGTGGCGGGCGTGGTCAACACCGTACTGAAGACCGACTTCGACGGCCTGACCGCCGACGCCCAATACGGCTGGGCCGAGGGCACGCATCGCAAGGAATACACCAGCAACATCTTCGCCGGCCGCAACTTCGCCGATGGCCGGGGCAACATCTCGCTGAACGGCAACTTCACCTGGCGTACGGCCCAGCGCCCCAGCGACCGGCCTTACACCGCGACGCAAGACCTGCGCTCGCTGTTCGCCGGCTATCCGGAGTACGCCGCCAGCGCCGCCCCGGACAACCGCGGCAACCAGAACTCGTTCGCCAACTTCACGGTGTTCGGCGGTCCCGGCGTGATCCGTCAGGGCGCGACGGCCCTGACCACGGCGGCCGGCGCGACCCACGTGCAGCCCAACACCATCGCCGGCTGCGCTGCGCAGATCGGCAACGGCCTGTGCCTGGGCGCCGGTAACCTGGCCACCGCCAGCACCGCTAACGCCTACCGCTACAACGCCGTGCAGAACGATGCGACGACCATCGCGCCCGAGATCGAGCGCCAGAACCTGTTCCTGAACGGCCACTACGACATCAGCGACACCCTGACGGCGTACGGCGAGGTCGGCTTCTACCACGCCACCTCGGAAGGCCTGACGACCCAGGGCACCAGCCTGGTGGCCATCGGCGTGCCGGCCAGCAACTATTGGAACCCCTTCGGCCCGGTGACCTTCGCCAACGGCCAGGCCAACCCGAACCGCCTGCCGGGCCTGACCAACGTGCCCGTCACGGGCCTTCCGGTGACCTTCACCAACTACCGCTTCAACGATCTCGGGCCCAGCAAGGTCAAGGTCGAGAACTATCAGACCCGCTTCCTGGGCGGCCTGAAGGGCGAGAAGTGGGGCTGGAACTTCGACTCGGCGGTTCTCTATTCGAAGGCCGACGCCAAGGACGAAAGCGACGGCATCGACAGCAAGAAACTGGCCGCCTCGCTGGCCCTGTCGACCCCCGACGCCTACAACCCGTTCAACGGCGGCTGCCTGGACGGCACGGGCGGTCGTGACTGCACGCCCAGTTCCAAGGCCGCGCTGGACGCCATCCGCTTCCGCCTGAAACGCCAGTCGACCACCACCCTGACCCTGGCCGACTTCAAGGTCTCCAAGCCTGACCTGATCAACATCTGGGGCGGTCCGGTCGGCGTCGCCGCCGGCGTCGAGTTCCGCCACGAAACCCAGCAGGACCGCCGCGACCCACAGCTGGACGGTCGTACGCCGTTCACCGATCCGGTCACCGGCAACACGTCCAACAGCAACGTCACCGGCGTCAACGACACCCCCAGCACCAAGGGCTCGCGCAACGTCGGTTCGGCCTTCCTCGAGTTCGCCGTGCCGCTGGTGTCGCCCGAGATGAACATCCCGCTGGTCCGCCGCATCGATCTGCAACTGGCCGGTCGCTACGAGAACTACAGCGACTTCGGCTCGGTCGCGAAGCCCAAGATCGCCTTCGCCTGGGACGTGATCGACGGCGTTCGCTTCCGCGGCTCCTGGCAGCAGGGTTTCCGCGCCCCCAACCTGGAGACCACCAACCCGTTCGCCTATTCGCGGACCAACACCGTCACCGACTACTACCGCTGCGAGGCCGACCTGCGCGCCGGCCGCATCTCGACCTTCACCGCCTGTACGCGCGGCGTCGGCATCCGCTTCACCACGGCCGGCAACCCGAACCTGAAGGCCGAGGAGAGCGAGAACTATTCGGTCGGCGTCGTGCTGCAGCCGACCTTCATTCCCGAGCAGTTCGGCCGCTTCACGGTCACGGTCGACCGTTGGCAGATCAAGCAGGACGGTATCGTCGGCACGCTGGGTTCGGCCAATATCGCCATCCAGGACTACCTGTTCCGCGTCAGCGGCTCGAGCAACGCCAACGTCATCCGCGCCGCGCCGACCGTCGACGACGTCGCCTTCTTCCAGGGGACGGGCCTGGCCCCGGTCGGCCAGATCCTGGAGATCCGCGACCAGTTCAAGAACCTGCAACCCCAGACCGTCAGCGGCATCGACTTCGGCCTGAACTGGTCGCTGCGCACCGAAAACGCCGGCCGCTTCAGCGTCGATATCGACGGCACCTTCATGGACAAGTTCTCGCAGCAGCTGGCTCCGCCGATCGCCGAGCTGTTCGCCGCCCGCGCCGCCGGCACGATCAACCGCGCCACGCCGCTGACCGACGTCGGCGACCTGCTGAAGAAGAATGGCAAGCCGAAGTGGAAGTGGACGGGCACGGGCACCTGGCGTGGCGGTCCCGTACAGATCGGCGCCTCGGTGGTCTATACCGGCTCGGTGCTGGACATGGACTTCGTCTCGACCGCCGGCGAGCCCTGGGCCGTCAAGCCGCTGACCACGGTCAACCTGTACGCCCAATACCGCTTCGAGCAGAAGGGCTGGGCCAACGACACCCGCATCCGGGTGGGCGCGCGGAACATCTTCGACAAGGATCCGCCGCTGTCGTCGAGCGGCTTCATCGGTTCGCTCTACAACCCCTATGCCCGCTACTGGTACATGAGCGTTAGCAAGTCGTTCTGACGTTCATTCCGGCCGGCCGCTCCATCCTCCCCGGGGCGGCCGGTCCTTGCTGTTTCTCGCGTGATGAGGTTTGTCGGTGAAGACGCTTCTAGCCCTTGGCCTCGCCCTGGCCGCGACCGCCGCCCACGCGGAAGCGCCCGCGCCGAAGACCTGTCCCGAAGGCCTGCCCGCCGAGACCAAGTGCCAGGCCGGCCAGGACCAGAACGGCGCCTACTACTGGATCGCCATTCCCAAGGCCTGGAACGGGACGCTGGTGCTGCACACCCACGGCGGCCCGCGCCTGAAGACGCCGAAGCCCGACGACGCGGTCGAGGACCTGCAGCGCTTCGCCGTCACCGTCGCCGAGGGCTACGCCTGGGCCGGCTCGAACTACCGTCGCGAAGGCTATGGCGTCCGTTCGGCCGCCGAGGACAGCGACAATCTGCGGCAGATCTTCTGGGACGCGTACGGGCGACCCAAGCACACCGTGCTGCACGGCCAGTCGTGGGGCGGCAATGTCGCGGCCAAGACCGCCGAGCTGTACGGCAAGGACGCCGACGGCAAGCTCGTTTATGACGGCGTCATCCTGACCAGCGGCGTGGTCTCGGGCGGCACGCGCGCCTACGACTTCCGCGCTGACCTACGGGCCGTCTACCAGTTCTATTGCGGCAACCACCCGGCCAAGGACGAGGTCCAGTACCCGCTGTGGCAGGGCCAGCCGGCCGGCTCCAAGCTGACCAACAAGCAACTGGACGAGCGCCTGGACGCCTGCACCGGCGTCAACCGCCCCACCGGCGAGCGCACGGCCCAGCAGCAACGCAATCTGAAGAACATCCTGGCGGTCACCCGCATCCCCGAGCGCACCCTGGACAGCCATCTGTCCTGGTCGACCTTCACCTTCGCCGACATGGTCAACAAGCGCCTGGGCGGCAAGAACCCCTTCACGAACGTCGGCGTGGTCTATACGGGCTCGGACGACGACAAGGCGCTGAACAAGGGTGTGCCGCGCTTCGCGGCCGACCTCGAGGGCGTGCGACGCTTGGCCGACGACAGCGACCTGACCGGCAAGCTGCTGGTCCCGACCCTGACCCTGCACGCCATCGACGACCCGACCGCCTTCGTCGAGCTGGAGCAGGTGTTCCACGACACCGTCGCCAAGGCCGGCAAGAGCGATCTTCTGGTCCAGTCGTTCACCGACGAACACGAGCACTCCAAGCTGGCCACGCCCGAATACGCCGCCCTGCTGCGGGCCATGGACGCCTGGATCGGGCAGGGCGCCAAGCCCAGCCCCGCGACCCTGGCCGCCGGCTGCGCCGAAGCGGTGAAGACCTATGGCGAGGCCTGCCACTTCCAGGTCGACTACAAGGTTCCGGCGCTCTCGACCCGCAGCTATCCGCGCAAGAAACCCGGCGTGAAATGATCGCGGGCCGGGTCGCGGTCCTCTCGCCGGCCCCGTCGAGGACCCGGATCGGAGAATGCGACGAAAACGTCGCAAACGCGCGATGCCCTGCAGACGGTGATGGCCGACACCCCGGGGGCCGAGGTCGAGGACGGCTTCGCCGGATCGGCCCTGGATCATGTCCCGCGGCTAGGCCGCGATGGAGAAACCGGTCGCCAGCAGCGGCTGCAGGGCCAGCATGGCCTGGGTGCGGTTATGGACGCCCAGTTTGCGGAAGATGGCCGTCATGTGGGCCTTGATCGCCGCCTCGGACACGTTGAAGTCGGCGGCGACCTGCTTGTTCAGCCGACCGTCGGCGATGTTCAGCAACACCTTGAGCTGGGTCGAGGTCAGGCCCTCCAGCCGCTTGCGCATGGCCGTCAGCTCGTGGTGCGCCAGGTTCGAGCCGTTCAGCTTTGGGAACAGGCGCGCGCCAGCCGCGACCTTCGTCAGGCAATCGGCCAGCTCGGCCATGCCGACCGACTTGTGCAGATAGGCGGCCGCGCCCAGCGCGTTGCTGTGGCTGACGATCTGGTCGTCGTCGCGCGAGGCGAAGACGACGACCGGTGCATGGGGCAAGCGCTGCTGGACGGCGACCAGAGCCGACAGGCCGGCGGCGCCGGCCAGGCAGGGATCCATGATCACCAGGTCGATGGTCGCGCCGAACCGGCAGCCGCCGTCCAGGGCGGAAAGGTCCCCGACCTTGAGGGTGTGGACCTTGGGCCAGACCGACAGGGCGACCCTGCGAAGGGACTCCAGCATCAGCGGATGGCTATCTATCAGTAGGACCCGCTTCACGCGCGTCTCCGCAAATCGCAGCAATTGCGACGACCATGCCGGCGCAACGCATCCGTGTCTTAGCGCCAAGTGTCGCATCGGGATGACGTCGTTCGGTGATTCGAGCTCTGCAATAGGGTCGCAAACCCATGATCGACAAGGGATTGTGCGCTATTTCAAGATCTTGGCCATGATGACCTGGTTGCGAAAACGATTGTGTCAGGACGTCGCAAGGTTGTGACGGCGCAACGCATCAAAGATCGCGATACGCATTTTTGGGCGAGTGAAAAGCAGACGCTCGCACTAGACGATAGTCTATGGGTTGGCCGTATGTTCCCGATTGGTAAGGTCTGATTAGCCGTCTGAGCGCGGTTCTGGTGGTCCGATTTTCATTCTCGTGACCCGCACCACCCAATGTTCCGCCTGCACGCCCTGTTCGCCAGCCGACGCACCGCCCTGAGCGGCGCGGTCGTGTGCGCGCTGGTGTCGGCGGGATGCGCGGCGATCCCGGCCTTGGCCCGGGCGCAGACGATGACGCCGGCCGGGACCATGATCGACAACGTCGCGGCGATGGGCTTCACCGACAGGGACGGCCCCGTCTCGCTGGCTTCCAACAAGGTCTCCCTGCGAGTGCAGGAGATCGTTGACGTCTCTGTCGAGACCCTGACGCCCGAGGTGGAGGTCGAGCCCGACACCCATAACCAGCGCCTGGCCTTCCGGATCCGCAACCTCGGCAACGGGCGTCAGGCTTTCGATCTGTCGGTGTCCGAATTGCAGGGCGACGACTTTGATCCGCAGTTCTGCAGCATCATCGTCGACTGGGACGGCGACGGCGTGCTGGACATGACCCGTGACAAGGTCTCGAACGTTACGCCCGAACTGGCGCCCGGCCAGGCCGTGATCGTCTGGGTCTCGTGCAGCATCCCGGCCGGCGCGGTGCACGGCGCCTTGGCCCGCATGCTGCTGCGCGCCTGGCCGTCGGTGCTGCGCAACGGCATGACCGGCCCGGTCGGCAACGACGGGACCTTTATCGTCGTGGGCCCCAACCTGCGCGGCGGCTCGGGCGGCGGCAACAATGGCGGCGGTACGGATGGCGGGGCTCCCCCGACGCTCACCACCTTCGCCACCTTCAAGGTCGGCCAGGTCAACGCCCAGCTGATCAAGACCCAGACGGTCTTGGACGTCGCCGGCGGCTCGCGCGCCGCGCCCGGCTCGATCGTCACCTACAGCCTGGAAGCCCGCTTTGGTGTCGGCGCCAACGCCCGCCAGGTGAAGATCTCCGACGCCATTCCGGCTGGTTCGACCTACGTGCCCGGCAGCCTGGCCGTCGATGGCGCGGCCCTGACCGACGCCGAGGACGGCGACGCGGGCCGCTTCGCCGGCGGCGGCGTCGAGATCGCCCTGGGCGACGTCGAGGCCAAGTCCAGCCGCACCGTCACCTTCAAAGTTCGTATCGATCCCCTGGGGAGCTCTCAATGACCAAGACCCTTTTGCTGGCCCTGGCGGCCGCGGGCCTGCTGGCCCACGCCCCCGCGCGGGCCGCCGAGGCCACCCTGACCTCGGCCGTGTTCAAGGAGGTCGAGACCCGCGGTCCCGACGGCCGCGCGACCATGGCCCTCAAGCCCGCCGCGCGCGTCACGCCTGGCGATCAGGTCGTCTATGTCCTGACCTATCGCAACGGCGGCGAAAAGCCTGCCGAAGGCGTGGTCGTCACCAATCCTCTGGCCCAGAACCTGGTCTATGCCGGCCCGGCGGATATGCAGCCGCCCCTGGTCTCGATCGACGGCCGGACCTTCGGCCCTCTGGCCTCGCTGACCAAGACCAGCGCCGGCGTCGCGACCAAGGCCGTCGCCGCTGACGTCACCACCCTTCGCTGGACCCTCGCCCAACCCGTCCCGGCGGGCGGCGAGGTCCGTCTGTCGTTCCGCGCGCGCCTGAAGTGAGGCGCCAGTCCCCTTTGAAAAGGAAGAACCCCGTGAAGAACTCATGCCGTAAATTCTGGCTGGCGGGCGCTTCGGCGATCGCGGCTGGTCTGTGGGGCCAAGCCGCCTTGGCGGCGACCGGCACCCAGGCGGGCACCAGCGTCAACAACACCGCCTCGGTCTCGTATTCGGTCGGCGGCGTCAGCCAGACGCCGGTGTCGTCGAACAACGCCACCTTCGTGGTCGACCGGAAGGCCAATGTCATGGTCGCCGAGGTGGGCGGCGCGGCCACCAGCGTGAGCTTCGGCCAGACCGATCGGGTCACGACCTTCACCGTGACCAACACGACCAACGCAACCCAGGATTTCCGCCTGATTGGCGCGAACATCGGGCTGGGCGGGACGACAGCGCTGGGACGCACCGACAATTACGGCGTCACCAACATCCGGGTGTTCGTCGACGTCAATGGCAACGGCACGTATGACGCCGCCACCGACACGGCCACCTATATCGACGAACTCGCGCCGGATCAGACCAAGACGGTGTTCATCGTCGCCGATATCCCGGCGTCGGGTCCCGCCAACGGCATATCGGGCGTCCAGCTGACGGCCGTGGTCGCCACGGGCGGGACTGGCAGCGCGCTGGGTGCGGACTTGGTCCAGACCGTTCTGGGCGATGATCCCAACCAGGTCGACACCGTCTTCGCCGACGGCGTCGGTTACGTCGACCTGCTACGCGATGGCCGCTTCAGCGCGGGCGACGAATACGACATCGCCGCCGCAACGGCCGAGGTGACCAAATATGCCACGCTCATCAGCGACCCTCTGAACGGCAGCCTGTTGCCCAAGGCCATTCCGGGCGCGGTCGTCGAGTACTGCATCGCGGTCAAGAACATCGGCGCCCAGGCCCTGACCAGCGTCGGGATCACCGACAACATTCCGGCCAATACGACCTATGTCGCCAGCAGCACCTATGTCGGCGGCAGCTTCTCGCTGGGGGCCTGCGTCGCCGACGGGGCGCAGGCCACGGACGGCAACGTGTTCAACGGCACGCGGATCGCCACCTCGATCGCCAGCATCTCGGCCGGCGCGACGGCGACCACGCGCTTCCGCGTCACGCTGAACTAGCCCGCGTCGCGAAAGAGACGATCCGACCGGGCGGCCTCGCGCCGCCCGGAAAGGTCCTGCACGCCGATGAGCTTCCTCGCCCGCATGAGATTGGTGCTGACAGGCCTGGCGATCGCCGCCGGGATCTGCGCACCGGCGCATGCGCGGCAGACCGCCGTCATCACCAACACCGCGCGCCTAAGCTTCGGAAGCGCGACGGTGACGACGGTCAATTCCAACACCACGACCCTGACCGTCACGGCCAACCAGGCGCCGACGATCAAGCTGCTGCGGCTGGCGATCGGCGCCGAAGGCACGCCGCGCGACGTCAGCACCACCCAGTGCCTGATCGAGGGCAGGGGTTATGTCTCGCCCGACACCTCCAGCGGCGCGGCCTTCGATCCGGCGGCGGTCAAGTTGCGCGCGGCGACCTCGTTCCACGCTGGCGAGCCGGTCTTCATCTTCATTTCTTCGCCCGACGCCAACCGCGATCCGGCGGCGCGGGACGTGATGGCGATCACCATCAAGACCTCGCTGGACGACAAGGAGACGATCAAGGTTTGGGAGACGGGCCCCGACACCGGCCGGTTCCTGGGCTACATCCCCGTCACGGATGCGACGCCGACCAGCTTCGATTGCGAGATCTCGGCGCCGCGCGGCAACGTGCTGGACGTCACCGTGGCCGATTTCTACGACGGCACGTCGGCGACCGCCTCGGCGCTGATCGATCCCTACGGCTACATCTTCGATTCTCGCACCGGCAAGGCGATCGACGGGGCGAAGGTCACCCTGGTCGACCAGACGACCGGCGCGCCCGCCAAGGTGTTCGGCGACGACGGCGTCAGTATCTACCCCTCCACGGTGATCAGCGGCGAGAACGTCGTCGACAGCGGCGGCTCGGTCTATCAGTTCGCGCCGGGAGAATATCGCTTCCCACTGACGGCCTCGGGACGGTACGCCTTGTTCGTCGAACCTCCCGACGGATACGCCGCGCCATCCTCGGCCACCGAGAAGGCCCTGGCAAAGCTGACAGCGCCCGATGGAGGCGCGTTCCACATCTCGCCGGCCTCCTGGGGCGCGGTGTTCGATCTCATTCAGACCGACCCTCTGCAGGTCGACATCCCGCTGGACAGCGGCAAGCTGCCCGTCGTCGCGCGCCATTTCGTCCAGGGCCTGTCGCTGGAGAAGTCCGCCTCGGTCCAGAAGGGCACGTTCGGCGATCTGGTCGGCTATACCCTGTCGATCCGTAACCTGGGTTCGGCGCGGACGATCAATACGGTCGAGGCCAAGGACGCTCTGCCACGCGGATTTCGATATGTGACGAATTCGTCGCATCGCGACGGCGCGCCCATTCCAGACCCTGTGATCAGCCCGGACGGGCGGAATCTAACCTATGCGCTGGGCACGCTGGGCCCAGCCGGGGCGGCCAAGATCACCTATGTCGTCGCCATCGGTCCCGACGCCCCTGCCGGGGTGGCGGTCAATCGCGCCATCGCCACGGGCGCCCTGGGCGCATCCAGCGGCGAGGCCGAAGCCAGGGTGCGTGTCGCGCCGCCTATGATGTCGGACGCCGGCACGATCGTGGGACGCGTGACCGAAGGCGCCTGCGCCAGGCGACGCGAGGACGGCCGCATCGGCGTGCCCGGCGTGCGCCTGGTGATGGAGGACGGGACCTACGTCGTCTCCGACCGTGACGGCCTGTTCCACTTCGAGGGCGTCAAGCCCGGCATTCACGTCGTGCAACTGGACGCCGGCGCGCTGCCGGCCGGTCTGGAGGCCGTCGCCTGCGGCCGCGACACCCGCATCGCCGGCCGGGCTTTCTCGCAGTTCGTCGAGATCCGCGAGGGTGCGCTCCAGCGCGTCGAATTCCGGCTACGCCGCGTGGCGGCCGCTCCCGCCGCACCGGTCGCCGCCAAGCCGCTCGAGGACGCGGAGGCCGGAACGATCGACTGGTTCGCCGGCCAGGAACTGGGCGAAGGCTTCGTGTTCCCCGCCGAGGGCCACAACCCCGTCGCGCCGGCGATCCGTGTCGTGGTCAAGCACGGCCCGGGCGCCCGCGTGAACCTGACGATCAACGGCGCGCCGGTGGATCCGCTGATGCGCGACGGCGTCGAGACCAGCGCCGATGGCTCCCTGGCCGTTTCGATGTGGCGCGGCGTGCCGCTGGTCGAGGGCTCCAACCTGCTGGTCGCCACCATCACCAATGGCCGCGGCGACGTCATCGCCGAGGTCAAGCGCGAGGTCGCCTACGCCAATACCCCGGCCAAGGCCGCCCTGGTCGCGGAAGCCTCGCGCCTGACCGCCGACGGTCTGGACGGCCCGGTCGTGGCCGTGCGCTTCACCGACCGTTTCGGCCATCCGGTGCGCCCCGGCTCGATGGGGACCGTCGAGGTCGCCGAGCCCTATGCCATCGCGCGGGATATCCAGTCGGATCAACGCCTTGCGGGCGAAGCCGGACGCGGCTCGACCTGGCGCGTCACCGGTCAGGACGGCGTCGCCCTGATCACCCTGGCGCCGACCACCAAGGCCGGTTCAGCCGTGCTGCGCTTCAAGCTGCCGGGCCTGGACCAGGCCGCGCCGGCCGAGGTTCGCGCCTGGCTCAGCGCCGCCCGCCAGGACTGGATCGTCGTCGGCTTCGCGGCCGGAACGGCGGGCTATAACACCCTGTCGCGCCACGCCGCGCCGCTGGCCCGCAAGGACCGCGACAAGACCATGGTCGACGGCCAGCTGGCCTTCTACGCCAAGGGCCGGGTTCGGGGCTCGTGGCTGCTGACCATGGCCTATGACAGCAAGCGCTCGCCTGATCCCGAGCGCGGCCTGACTTCCGGCATCGATCCGGACCGCTACTACACCGTCTATGGCGACGGCTCGGGCCAGGCCTATGACGCCGCCAGCCAGCGCAAGCTGTATGTCCGTCTGGAGCGCAAGGCGTTCTACGCCCTGTTCGGCGACTTCCAGACCGGCTTCGACGCCACGCGCCTGGGACGCTCGAACCGCGTGCTGAACGGCCTGAAGTTCGAACGCCAGGGCAAGGTGTTCAGCATGTCCGGCTTCATGGCGCAGACCGAGCAGGATCACGTGCGTGACGAACTGCCGGGCTCGGGCCTGGCCAGCCTGTACCAGCTGTCACGCCGGGACATCGTGCCCAACACCGAGACCGTCACGATCGAGACCCGCGATCGCCTGCGGGCCGAGCGCGTGCTGAGCAGCCGGGCCATGACGCGTTATGTCGACTACGACATCGACTATGCGACCGGCGCGTTGACCTTTCGTGACCCGATCGCCAGCCGCGACGCCGACCTGAACCCTAACGTCATCGTCGCCAACTACGAGATCCTGGGCAGCGGCAAGAAGAACACCGAGATCGGGACCCGTGTCGCGGCCAACCTCCTGAAGGGCAAGGCCCGCGCCGGCGTCACCTATCTGCACGGCCGTCCGGGCGCGGCGCGGAGCGACACCGACCTAGTCGCCGCCGATCTGACCGTGCGACCGCGCGCCGACACCGAGGTGCGCCTGGAAGCCGCCACCAGCCAATCGGTGCAGACTGGCCGCCAGGAGGCCTGGATCGCCGAGGTCGAGCACCACTCGGCCCGCTTCGATGTGCTGGGTTATGCCCGTCAGGCCGACAAGGCCTTCGGCCTGGGCCAGCAGAACCTGGCCCAGCTGGGCGCGCGCAAGATCGGCGTCGACGGCAAGGCGCGCCTGACCCAGCGCCTGTCGCTGAACGTCTCGGCTTATCACGAGAACTATCTGGACAGCGGCGACGTGCGCGACGTGGTCGACGCCCGCATGGACTACCAGATGGGCGCCATGCGTCTGGGCGCGGGGGTTAAGTCGGCGCACGACACCCCCGAGACGGGCGAGGCGGTTCGCTCGGACCTGCTGACCCTGACCGCCGGCCGCGAATTCCTGAACCGCCGGCTGCAGGTGACGGCGTCGTCGGACTTCGCCCTGGGCGACGCCGAGAGCCTGGACTTTCCGGTCCGCCGCCGCGTGGGCGCGACCTATGTGGTCAGCGAGCGCGTGCGCATTCTGGCCAGCCGCGAGATCATCGAGGGCGAGGACTACAAGGCGGCCGTCACCGGCGGCGGCGTCGAGGTGTCGCCGTGGAAGGGCGCGCGCCTGACCAGCGCCTTGAACCGTCAGGACCTGTCGGCTTTCGGTCCGCGCACCTACGCCCAGCTGGGCCTGGCCCAGAGCGTCCGGCTGAAGGGCGGCTGGACCTTGGACGCCTCGATCGACTCCGCCAGCACTTTGGCCGGCAAGGCGCCGGAGCCCAACACCGTGTCGACGCGAGCGACCGGCGCGGCCCTGGCCACCGAGGACTTCACCGCCGTCAGCCTGGGCGCGGCCTATCGCGCCGACGGTTGGAGCTGGAATGGCCGCGTCGAAGCCCGTCGTGGCGACAAGGCCGACAGCTGGGCGGTGCGCGGCGCCTATCTGCGCCAGCTGCGCGAGGGCGTCACCGCCGCCGTCACTGTCCGCGCCGACGAGACCAAGGCCAAGGACGGCGCGGTGTCGCGCGGGGCCGAGGTCGCCGGCTCGCTGGCCTGGCGTCCGCTCGATAGCCGCTGGTCGGTGCTGGACAAGCTGGAAGTTCGCCGCGAGGAGGCCCAGGGCGTCGTCCAGGGGCAGGGGATCGCCGGCTATGGCGCGACGGCGCGCGGCGCCGGCGTCACCGGCAAACTGATCAACAACCTGGCGGTCAATTTCGACAGCGACCGCGGCGACCACACGCCGGGCTCGGTGCAGGCCAGCCTGTATCACGGCGCCAAGCTGGTGCGCGGCCGCTTGGAGGGCGAGGCGCGGACCAATTTCGTGCAGGTGGTTGGGGCCGAGGCCCGCTTCGACCTGACCCACAAGATCGACCTGGGCGTGAACCTATCGCTGCGCCACGCGGGCAAGAGCGGCGGCACGGCCTATGCCATCGGTCCCTCGGTCGGGATCTCGCCGGCCGAGAACACCTGGATGAGCATCGGCTGGAACGCTGTCGGCTACCACGATCCCGACTTCGCCTCGGTCGGCTACAGCCGCCGGGGCTTCTACGTCACGGCGCGGGTGAAGTTCGACCAGAACACTTTCGGCGGCCTGCTGAACGGGCGCCGATGAAACAACCACAACAAGAGGAGACGCCCATGAAAATGCTGACCCAGACCGATCACGAGGAACTGCTGCGGCTGGCGGCCCTGGTCCGCAGCTCGGTGCTCGACACCGCGCGCGATCCCGAGTTCGACCGCGTGGCCGAAGCGGCCAAGACCCTGTTCGGCGCCGCGGCCGGTATGGTCACCTTCGTCGGCCAGGATCGCCAGTTCTACAAGGGCCGGGCCGGCGTCGACACCGCCGAGACGCCGCGCGCCGTCTCATTCTGCAGCCATTGCCTGGAGTACCGCAGCCTGCTGTGGATCGAAGATGCGCGCGACGATCCGCGGGTGTTCGACAACCCGTTCGTGACCGGCGCGCCGTATGTCCGCTTCTACGCCGGCGCGCCTGTCCGCGACGCCGATGGGTGGCTGCTGGGCACGGTCTGTGTCGTGGATCTGCAGCCCCGGCCGTTCGACCAGATCCTGTCGGTGACGCTGTCGTCCCTGGCCGACGCGGTCTCGGCGCGCCTTGCCGCTTGAGATCGCTCTAGCGCCACCCGACACGAGTACGGAGCCCTATCTCACGGGTTAGGGTTATGAGCGTTATGGCCGGGAGCATCGCCTGGGCTCCCGGCGCCGGTGAGCGGCCTCGGCTCGAACAGGCTGTAGGTCAGGGCGCCCAGGAAGATGAAGTAGAAGATCCAGAGGGTGATCACATAGCCCCGCGCCATCAGCGTCGGGTCAAGGATCATGCCCAGGTGCGCCATGACGGTGGCCAGCTCGGCGCCCGCCGCCATGATCAGCCAGGCGCGCTCGAAGCGTAGCGCCAGACATACCAGCAGGGCGCAGAACGAGACGTCGACCAGCGCGACGCCCAGCAGCGGCCAGTGATGGCCGCCCAGCTTCTGGGCGTAGGGCGTCATCAGGAAGGCCGCCAGCGAGGCCAGGGCCGTGATCCGCTCCGGACGGCCGCCGCGCCATACGACCAGGACCGTGACGACGGGCGTCAGGATCGATCCGAGGGTCTGGATAGGCGAGTGCGACATGAGGCCTCCCAGGGGCTTCCGCGCGACAGGGAAGGTTGAAGCGCGGGCGCGGTCAAGCCTCAGGCTTGCCGGACTCAGCGCTGTCGTGAGCTAATGCCGGACACACAGGGGCCAGTTTCGCCCGCGTCGCGTGGGTGATGGATGAGCCGTTTCGACAAGCTGACCCCCCGTGAACGCGACGTGCTGCTGGGCGCGGCGCAGCTGAAGTCGTCCAAGGAAATCGCCTTCGACCTGGACCTGCGCAAGGCGACCGTCGACAAGCATTTCGCCAGCGCCGTCAGCAAGTTGTCGTTCGGTTCGCGGCGTCAGGCGGCGATGGCGCTGGTCGTCCATCTGCGCGAAACGGGTCTCCCTATTTTATACCAGGGGCGCCCGATCCCACTACCGTTCGACCTTTCGCCGCTCGTCAATGAGGGGGCGAAAGGAGACCTTCATGCTCGATCCGATGGAAGCGGTGCCAGCCTTTCCGGCGATCACATGGAGCGATCTGGAAGCGATCTACGAAGACCTGGCGATTACGAAGGTGGAGCGGGAGGCGGTGCAGCATTTGCTGACCATCACCCGGCTCATGAGCCCCCACCTGTCTCCGCTCGATCTGATGCGCGAGATTATCTGCATCGCTTTCGTTCTGACGCCCGCGAGCGATCAATCGCCGAACGAGGGCAAGTCCCGCCGCTGGCCCGATCCAAAGCCCAGCGGCTGATCCTGATCCTGGCGGCCGCGCTGGGTTCGGTGGTGCTGGCCTTGGTCGTCCTGGCTCTGGTGATCCAGGTCGGCCACTTGTCCGACGCTTTCGACGCCTGGGTCACGCGCCGCTAGGGCGAACGCTTCCCCATCCTTCATTCTCTAAAAAAGGAGCCCGCCCTGCCGGCGGGATCGAGATCGCATGCAAAGACGAGACATCGCTCAATCCGTCGCCGACGCCCTGTTCGAGGCCGAGCGCGCCGTCGACCTGGCCCTGGAAAAGGCCGCGCTGTTCATCACCCACACCTCGACCCTGCGCCGCGACCACAACTTTTCGGCCATGCTGGGGCACGAAGGCGTCACCGCCGTCGCCCGGTCGATCGAGACCTTGGGCCAGACGCGCGCGCACATGATGACGGCCCATGCGGCGCTGGCCGCCGCCGCGCCGCAGATCGGCGTGCGTCCCCTGACCCTACACGGCACGGGCACCGACAAGCCCGACCCCGAGGTGCCGACCGGTGAGATCGCCGCGCCGCGGATCGTTGCTTCGTCCACAGAACGCGCCGCTTAGGCCGAGTCCCGGCGGTCGGCGACGGCCGCCGGGTATGTCCTACGACACCAGGGTTTCGACCAGGTCCGCCAGGATGCGTTGCTGCGCCGATGTCAGCTGCGGAAAAGCCGCCGCCAGGCGGTTGGAGCCCGGCGCGGTGATGAAGTCGGCGAACTGACCCAGCACATTGGCGCCGTCATCGACGTCCAGCCCCTCGAACAGCGCGCTGGGCGCGATGCCCAGGGCCCGGGAGGCCTTGTAGAGCTTCGAGGCCGAGATGCGGTTGGCGCCGCTTTCGTACTTCTGCACCTGCTGGAAGCTGACGCTCAGGGCCTCGGCCAGTTCCTGCTGCGAAACGCCCAGGGCCAGCCGATGGACGCGCAGAAGCCTGCCGACGTGAACGTCGATCGGGTCGGGAACGTCCGGGTCAGTTACGTGCATTTGGCAACCTTAACGGGATTTTCGTGCGTTGCAATCGAGAAGGGCGGAGCTTAGCCCTCTCTGAGGACGGGCGCGGGCCGTTGCGAGAGCGCCAAGGCCGCCGCGATCAGGCCGCCCGCCGCCGCCAGGCCGGCGGCCCCCAGCACCAGGATCAGGACGCCGCTCCAGTCGACGCTCCAGCGGGCCTCGAACACCTTGACCACCACGGGCCAGGCGGCCGCGAAGCCGCACAGGACGCCCGCCGCGCCGGCGATCAGGCCCACCGCGCCATACTCGATGACATAGGCGGCCAGGATCTGGCTCCGCGTCGCGCCCAGCACCTTCAGGGTGGCGGCCTCACGGGCGCGCGCCCGGGCGCCGGCGGCGATCGCGCCGGCCAGCACCAGAAGGCCGGCCAGTCCCGCGACGGCCGCCGCGCCGCGCACCGCCAGCGCCAGGCGGTCGAACAGCGAGGCGGCGGCGTCCAGCTGCTCGCGCACGCTGATCACGTTGACCGTGGGAAAGTCCGCGCCCAGCTGGCGGGTCAGGGTCGCCTCGTGCTCGCGGCCCAGCCGCGCGATGGCCACGCTGCGCAGCTCGGCGCCGTCCAGCGTGGCGGGGTTGAAGATCAGCGCGAAGTTGGGTCCGAAGCCGCCGAAGTCGACCTTGCGCAGGGCGGCGATGCGGGCCTCGATCTCGCGGCCCAGGATCAGGACGGTGATCGTGTCGCCGACCTTCAGGCCCGCGGCCTCGGCGACCTCGATGTTCAGGGCGACCTGGGGCGCGCCAGCATGGTCGGCAGACCACCAGTGGCCGGCCACGACGCCGGCGTTGCGGGGCTCGCGCGCGAACAGCGAGACGCTGATGTCGTTGTCGAAGGCCCAGCGCTCGGAGGGCTTGATGGCCTTCGTGTCGACCGGCTTGCCCTTCACGGCGATGATCCGGCCCGTGGCGAAGGGCATGCGCAGATAGGCGTCCTGGTTCAGCGGGCCGATGATCTTGGTGATGGCGGCGTCGAAGGCGGCGGCGCGGTCGGCGGGGATCTCGGTGAACACCATGGCTGGCGCGGTGCGCGGCGCCACGTCGCTGACCTGGGCCAACAGGGCCGACTGGATCAGCACCACGCAGGCCAGCAGCGCGACGCCCAGGCCGATGGCCGGGCTGGCCGTCCGCGCCGCCGACCGGGGTCCCGCCAGATTGGCCAGGCCAAGCTTGAACGGGCCGCGCGTCAGGCCGCGCGCCTTGCCCGCGCCCCAGGCCGCTGCGCGACCCAGAGCGGACAGCAGGCCGAAGGCGACCGCGACACCCGCCATCATGATCGCCGCCGAGATCGGTGTCGGGGCGGTCGCCACGGCCAGGGCCGCGAGGCCCAGGCCCGCCACGGCCGCGCCGATCGTCTCTACGCCTAGCGGCAGGCGGGCGCGAGGGGCGCGGCGGAAGAGAGCTGACGGCGGGGTGCTGCGCGCGCGCGCCAAGGGGATTAGCGAGAAAGCGGCCGCCGCCAGGATCCCGAACAGGCCGGCCTTGGCCAGCGGCCAGGGATAGACCTTGAACAGGGCTGGGATCGGCAGGCTGGAGCCGGCCATCTGCCCCAGGATCAGCGGCGCGGCCGCGCCGACCGCCAGGCCGATCGCCACGCCCAACAAGGCCAGCAGGCCGATCTGGATCAGGTGCAGGTCGCGGATCAGGCCGCTCTGCGCGCCCAGGGCCTTCAGCACGGCGATCGCCGGCTCCCGGGCCGACAGATAGGTGGACACCGCGCCGGCCACGCCCAGGCCGCCGGCGACCAGCGAGGCCAGGCCGATGAAGCCGAGAAAATATTCCAGCTGGTCGATCAGCCGCCGCGCGCCCGGCGCGCTGTCCAGGCGGTCGCGGACTCGCAGGTGGGAGTCCGGCAAGGCGCTCTGGACGGCCTTGCCCACCGCGCGCGGATTCTGGTTCGCCGGCAGGGCGATGCGGACGGTGCGGCCGGACAGGCCGCCCGGCGCCAGCAGGCCCGAGGGTTCCAGGACGTCGCGACGCACCAGGACGCGCGGGGCCAGCGAGAAGCCGCGCGACAGCCCGTCGGGCTCGCTGACCAGGCGGGCGGTGACGACCAGGGTCATCGGCCCGGCCTCGAAGCGGTCACCAATCTTCAGGCGCAGGCGGTCCAGCAGCGCGGGCTCGACCGCCGCGCCGGGGGCGCCGTCATGATCGGCGAGGGCTGCGGCCAGGTTCGGCGCGCCCTCCAGCTTGACCATGCCCGCCAGCGGGAAACGGCCGTCGACGCCACGCAGGCTGACCAGGCGGCGCTCCCCGCCGGGCGTTTGGGCCATGGCGCGGGCGACGGCGGCATAGGTCGTGACGCCCAGCCTGTCGAAGGCGGCGCGTTCCTGGTCGGTGAAGTCGCGGTTCTCGACCGAGAACGACAGATCGCCGCCCAGGATTTCGCGGGCCTGTCCGGCCAGGCCTTGGCGGAAGGCCTCGGCGGTCGAGCCGGCGGCGGCGATGGCGGCCACGCCCAGCGCCAGGCAGGCCAGGAAGATGCGGAAGCCGCGCACGCCCGAGCGCAGCTCGCGGGCGGCCAGTCGGAAGGCGAGAGGGGCCATGCTCAGGCCTGGATCCGGCCGTCAGCCATCCGCACGATCCGATCGGCGCGGGCGGCCAGGGTCGGATCGTGGGTGACCATCACCATCGCGGCGCCGACCTCGGCGACCAGGTCGAACATCAGGTCCGCCACCGAGGCGGCGGTCGCGCCGTCCAGGTTGCCGGTCGGCTCGTCGGCGAACAGCAGGGCGGGGCGGGCGGCCAGGGCGCGGGCCAGGGCGACACGCTGCTGCTCGCCGCCCGACAACTGGTGCGGATAGTGGGTCAGGCGCTGGACCAGGCCGACCCGGCCCAGCCAGTCGCGGGCGATGGCGGCAGCGTCGCGGGTCCCGGCGATCTCCAGCGGCGTGGCGACATTCTCCTCGGCCGTCATGTTCGGCAGCAGGTGGAAGGACTGGAACACCAGGGCCGCGCGGCCGCGGCGCAGGCGGGCCCGGCCGTCCTCGTCCAGCTTGGCCAGCGTCTGGCCAAACAGGCGCACCGTCCCGGCCGTGGGCTCCTCCAGGCCCGCGCCGACCGCGATCAGCGAGGACTTGCCTGATCCCGACGGTCCGACCACGGCCACGCGCTCGCCCGGCGCCACCACGAAGTCCACGCCGCGCAGGATGTTCACGGGACCGGCGGACGAAGGCAGGGTCAAAGCGACGGCGTCGAGGGCCAAGGGGGCGGCGGGCGCGGGCTCGTCGGTCATGTCGCTTCCTGAGGGGCCGGTCCTTGTTCCGCCGGCAGTCAGACTACATAGGAAGGCATGACCTCGATCGCACAGCGTTTTCCGAACCGACGCCGAATTTTGCTGGGCCTTGGCCTGCTCACCCAGCTGGCCGCAGCGCCCAAGCCCGCGATCGTCACCGTATTGGGCGACTCCATCACCGCCGGCCTGGGGCTTCCGGCCCGCGACGCCATGCCCGCCCAGCTCCAGGCGGCGCTCTCGCGACGCGGCGTGTCGGTGATCGTGCGAGCCGCCGGCGTGTCGGGCGACACCAGCGGCGGCGGCCTGGCGCGGGTCGGCTTCAGCGTTGCGTCGGACACCAAGGTCTGCGTGGTGGCGCTGGGCGGCAACGACCTCCTGCAAGGCGTAGAGCCGGCCCGCACCAAGGCCAATCTGCGCGGCATCCTGCAGAAGCTGAAGGCGCGCGGGATCAAGACGGTGCTGGTCGGCGTCGGCGCGCCGCCGGCCATCGGCGCGACCTACGCTCGCGAGTTCAACGCGGTCTATTCCAGCCTGGCCAAGGCGTTCGCCGCGCCGCTCTATCCCAACATCCTGGCCGGCGTGAACGGCGATCGTGCGCTCATGCAGGGCGATGGCATCCACCCGAACGCCGCCGGCGCCAGGAAGATCGGTGAGGCCTTGGCGCCCTTGGTGGTTCGGGCCCTGGCCGGGCGCTAGCTAGCCCCGGGGCTCGCCGTCTTCCCAGAAATAGGCGTCGCGCACCGGGTCGTAGAAATAGAAACGGCCGACGCGGCGATCGAAATACTGCCGGCGATTGATCTCGTAGGGGCGAGGCAGGGTGCGGGGCGGCTCGGCGCGCTCGGCGGCGATCTCGCGGCCTTCGTCGGCCGGGCCGGCCGCGCGATCGGCCGTGCGGGCAGGCGCCTCGTAGAAGACGGCGCCGCCGGTCTCGCCCGAGGCCGTCGCGGCGAAGCGAGAGGTGTCGGCGCCCACCAGGGTGATCAGCTTGGAGAAGCGGTTCGCGCCGTATTTCTCGTCATTGGTCACGTCGAAGTCGAGGCGCAGCGTCACCTCGCACAGCAGGCCGTTGGGTCGCACCTCCTGGGTGATGCGGACGATGCCGCTCAGGCGGTCGTGCACCTCCTCGCGGCAGGTCGCGTTGTCGGGCCACAGATAATAGTAGCGCCCGACCAGGTCGTAATTGGCGTTGGCCTCGTTGCGGCGCTTGAGGTCGTAGACCGCGACCACGTCCCGTCCGCAGCGGTCGGCGGTCTGCGGCGTCATGCGCTGCACGCCCCGGTACGAGGCTTTGAAGGCCAGGGACTCGGCGAACCGCTTGGCCTGGTCGCAATCGCCCCGGAAGGCGCTCTGGGCCTGGGCTTGGCCGGCGCCGACCAGAAGCAGGGCGGCGGTGGTCGCCGCGAGGAGGCGGGTCATGGTCTGGCTCCTTGGCAGGTCGCGACGGCGCGCACCTGACAGTAGTTGACGCCGTTGGGGCAGTTGGTGTCGCCGGCGCGGACCGACAGGGTCTCGCCGCCTTCGCTGTCGCAGGCGGCGCGGCCGGCCAGCTCCAGCGCCGGATAGAAGTTCGTGGTCGGATCGACCTTGATGA
This sequence comes from uncultured Caulobacterales bacterium, assembly GCA_903900155.1. Taxonomy (GTDB): domain Bacteria; phylum Pseudomonadota; class Alphaproteobacteria; order Caulobacterales; family Caulobacteraceae; genus Caulobacter. The sequence continues at coordinate 43,651 of CAIUMD010000091.1, forward strand.
AGGTCGAGGTGGTCCAGGTGCGCACAGGCAGAGCGGGCGCGACGGTCGTGGGGCGGCGCGGGGGCGGTCTCACCGGCTTGGGCGGCGCGCGCACGACGGGTGGTGCGGACTGGACCGTCTTGGCGGGCGGCGGCTTCGCCACAGCCTTGGCCGGAGGTTTGGCGGCGGGCGTCTTGGCCTTGGGGACAGGCTTGGGCGCGGGGGGCGGCTTTTCCTCGGCCGGCGGCTCGGGGAGGACTTCGACGGGCGCAGGCTTCGTGGCGGCGTCGATGCGAGCCAGGCCGCGTTCGCCTTCACGCTGCAACAGCGAGCCGTCGCCCAGCTGGGCGACCCGGGCATAGAGGCCGCGCGCCTGGGCCAGTCGATCGGCGTCGCCGCCGGCTTGAGCTTCCAGCAACTGGGCAAGAGCCAGCACGGCGTCGGCGCGGCTGCCGGCGGCGGCCTGGCGCAGGCGGGTCTCGGCGGCGGCGGGGTCCGGGGCGCGTCCGCCTTCGCCGCGCGCCAACATCTGACCCAGGGCCAGGGCCGCGTCGTCGCGGGCCCGCGCCGTATCGGGCCGGCCGTCATCGGCGACGCCGGCCGCGCGCTGCAGCCAGTCCAGGGCCTGGTAGGCATAGGCGCTGCGGTTGGGGTTCGCCGTCTCGCTGGCCCGCAGGCGATAGAAGGCGCCCAGTCGCTCCATGGCGGAGGGCTCGCCGGCGGCGGCGCGGGCGGTGGTCTGGGCGTCGAAGCGCTCGGGTAGGCGCAGGCCCTGGGCCGGGGCGTCCGTGCAGCGCAGGCGCCAGACGCCGCCTGCCGAGAGCCACTGGCAGCCGGGCGGCGCGACCGGGACGGCGGCCTTGGGCGTCGCGGCCGTGGGCGGCGTTGGCGGTCGCGAGCTCAGCCGGGGCGCGACCAAGGCGACAGCGGCGATCGCGACGGCGGCGATACCCCCGGCCCACCAGCCCCACCGACGTCGTGCCGGCGCCTCGCGGGCGATCGTCAGCGGGGCTTCGGCGGCGTCCGGCGGCGTCTCGAACAGGTCGGCCATCGGCAGGGGCGGCAGGGCCAGGGAATCGGTCTCCGGCTCCGGCGACGGCGGTTCAGGCGGCGTCCTGGCGAGGCCTTCGAACCAGGGCGCATCGTGCGGCTCCGGGGGGAGGTCCAGGCCCGCCAGCCACGCCGCGGCGCTGGCCGGGCGCTCGGAGGCGACGGTCGCCAGCCCCGCCTCGATCCCGGCGCGCAGGCCGGCGGAGGTCGCGACGGCGGGCCAGGCGTCGTCGCCGGCCACACGGGCCGTGGCGGGCGGCGGCGCGCGGCCTGTAAGCAGGCGCTGGAGCAGGGCGCTGGCGGCGTAGAGGTCGGCGGCCGGACCGATCGGATGGCGCAGAGCGCCGTCATGGGCCTCGGGCGGCGCATATCCGGGCTCGACAAGGTCCTGCTGGCTGCGCAGCGGCCGGAAGAAGGGACGGCGATCGACCATGAATCCGGTCAGCCGGACCTCGTCGCCCTCGATCAGCACCGCGCGGGGGGAGAGGTCCCCGTGCACGATGCCGGCCGCGTGCAACTCTTCCAGCGCTTTTGACAGATGTCGGGCGAAGGCGACGACGATGGGCTCGGCCACCGGACCTGGATTGTCGTCCAGCCAATCCTCAAGGGTCACGCCCGTTGTTGGCTGCAGCCAGAAGCAACCGCCGGCCGCGCGGGCAACGGCTTGGACTGGCAGGGCCGCGCTCGGCGCGGTCGATTGGAGGCGCATGCCCAGCGCCTCGAACGCGTCCACCGCCGCTGCGTACTGTTCGGCGGCCTCGGAAATCGCCGTCAGCTTGCCGTCGGCTTCCCGCACCGCGCCGGCCGGGACGAAACGAACGGCCTCCAGCGCCGCGCCCTCGACGGCGAAGGTCTCCAGCGCGCCGACGCGGCGCAGCGGCCGCAGACGCAGCGGCTTGCGGAAGCCCTCGACCTTCAGACGCAACGCGGCCTTGGTGAGCGTCATGGCGCCTCTCCACAGTCGGCGACGGCCCGGGTCGCAGCCTCGACGATCCGGTCGGCCTCGGGAGCCGAAGGGGTGTCAAGGGGCGCCAGCGCCACGCGGATCGGCGTGGCCGAGCCGTCTCGACGCCAAACGCTTTCAGCGCCGCCTCCGTTGAGTCCCAGCGTCGCGCGCATCAGCGCCGGGTCGGCGGCCAGTCCTGAACAGGCGAAGAAGTGCGGCCAGTCGCGGGCGGCGGGACTGCCGGCGGCGACGTTTACGGTCAGCCAGCGGGAGGCCTCGATTTCGGTGCGTGGAGCGGGCGAGGGGCGGGCCATCCACGCCCCCAGGCCCAGGGCGCCCAGCCACAGGGCGGCGATGGCGGTGTAGGGAACCCAGGGCCTCATGACCCGCCTCCCGCGATCCAGGCATGGGCGGCGGGCGAGCGCAGGATGGTTGCGACCACGGCCAGGGCCGGAGTCTCGGCCTGGCGCTTGTCCTGCAGGTTGACGACGATGGTCAAGCCGCGCGCCGGCTGGCCGTTCGCTTGGCGCAGGGCCACGACCGCGATGGCGTGGCCGTCCAGCAGCGGCGGCTCGACGGGACGCGACGGCAGGCTGACGACGCGGCCATCCGGCTCGGGCGTGAAGTCGCCCGGCTGGCAGTTGCGGTAGCCGCAGGCGAAGCGCTGCATCTCCGCCGCTGCTTCTTGGGCCAAGTCGCGGCGGCCGGCGACGCGGACGCGGCAGCGGGTTTCCTTGAGGTCCAAAATCTGGCGCGTGGCCTCGGCCTGGGTCTTGGGCGGGGTGAAGCCGAACTTCAACACGCCGGCCGCCGCATCCCAGCGCAGGCCGCAGTCGCTGCGAGCCAGCTGCCGCAGCAAGGCCGCGCCCGGCTCGCTGGGGGCCTCGCCGGCCACCTTCATGGTGCCGGTCTTGCCGTAGAGGGCGACGTCGGGGCCGTAGCCCATCTGCGCGAACGAACGGCCCAGCCCGGCGGCGGTGCCGGTCTTGATGACGCGCGACAGGCCGTCGAGCACTGTGGCGCGGATCTGCGGGCTGCGCATCGGCAGCGCGTCGGCGGGCGGCCCGGCATTGGGCGTGAAGCGGGCCCGCACCGCGCGGCCCGTGACGATCCGCGAATAGACTTCGGCCATCTTGATGGCGCTCCAGGTCGAGCGGCTGCCGCCCAGCACGGCCATCAGGTAGTCGTTGCGGAACGAGGCCACGGCGTCGAAGCCCAGCCGCTCGCGCTCTGGAGAGGCGCCAGCCAGCGGTGAGTTGCACGGCGGCGTTGCGCCGCTGAGTCCCCGCCAGACGCCGACGTCGTAGCGGCAGCCGCCGCCCTGGCCGGCGTCCAGGTCGAACAGCCGCGCCAGGCGATCGGGCCAGGCCGGGCCGCGCCCGGGCGGCGGGCGCAGGACCCAGCCGAACGGCCCCGGCGCGGTCGCCTCGCCGAAGACGGGCAGGGGCGGGACGTCGGTGTGGCTCTTGCCCTCCAGCGACCACGCCTCGACCGGCGGCGGCTGGGCGCGGGGCGGAGCCGGCGGCGCAACGGGCGAACGGTAGGCCAGCATCATCAGCGCCAGGGCGTAGCGGTTGTTGGAGTGCTCCAGGAAGGTCGGGAAGTCGGTGACGCCCAGGCCGTGGTTGTCGAACCCGCCCTTGCCCAGGTCCATGCCCAGCACCGTGCGGACGCGGCCGTCGGTCCCGCCCTGCATCTTCAGCGTGGCCAGGCCCGGATCGGCGTCCAGGATCGCCATCGAGAACGGTCCCTTGGCCATCGAGCCGACGGGCAGGCGCTCGAAATTGTGGTTCTGGTCGATCAGGTTCTGGCCTCGCCGCGTACGGCGCTGGGCCGGGGCCAGGTCGCTGTCGGCCAGGGGCCAGGAGGCGACGGCCAGCACCTGGCCGGTGGTGGAGTCCATCACCGTCACCGCCGCCTTGAAGGCGTCGCCGCCGTTCTTCTGGGCCTCGGGCGAGGGACTGGCGCGCACTGTCGCCGCGCCGGCCGAGAGGGCCTCCTGGGCGACCTGTTGCAGGCCTGCGTCCAGCGACAGCCGCAGCGGCGTCGTGGGCCGGCTGGCCATGACCCGCTCCAGCGGCTGGGCCAGGGGTTGCAGGGCCGGATAGTAGGCGCGGGCGCCCGAGGGCTCGCTGTGGGCGATGTCGGCGCCGCCGCCCTCAAGGCGCAGGCGCAGCACCGACTGGCCGGTGCGCAGGGTCAGGGTCTCGCCCTGGGGCAAGGGTGTCAGGGTCACGTCGCCGTCGGACCGAGGGCGGATATCGCGGGCGCCGACGCGGATCTCCAGGATCGACGGGGTCTGCACGCGCACCACGGCCTGGTCGCCGACCAGCATCACCGAGCCGACGGCGTGGGGCGGGGCGTCGCCGTCCCTCAGGCAGATCGACAGGGCGCGGCGCGAGCCGGTCGCGCCGACCCGGCGCGTCGGCATCAGGATGTCACAGACCGCGGCGGGCGCGCCGTTCGGCTCCAGCGCGATGGGCGGCGGGGGCGGATCGCCGCCCAGCGGCTGCAGGCGCAGGCCGGGCGCGGGGCCGCCTCGGAACAGGATCGGCCCAGCCCAGGCGCCGCCGCCCGAGTATGGGCGGTCGATCTGGTGGGCGAAGGGATCGATGCCCTCGACCCATTGGCCATCGTCGCTGAGCCGCCAGACCGCCGGATCCTGGAGGTCGGCGCGCAGGTAGGAGGCGTTGACGAAGGCGCGCAGGCGCGGGTCGCTGCCGACCGGGCCATCGCGCAGGACGATGCGGGGCTGGCCGGTGGCGTCGTAACGCACCGCCAGCCATTGGCGCTGGGCGATGGCGTCGACCAGCCGCTCGTAGCCGCTGGTCAGGCCCTGACCGGCCGGACGGCCCAGAGCGGCCAGCACCGCCGGCGCGCCGGCGACCAGAGCGACGACACAGGCCAGCGGCGCGGCGATCGCGACGGCGCGGATCCAGCCCGCCGAACGTTTGGCGCGGCGGCTCATCGTTTGACCTCCGCCGAACGCTCGGCCAGGCCCCAGACGGCCAGGGCGACCAGGATCGCGCCCTCCAGCAGGTCGCCGCCCGAGGTCGGGGCCAAGAGGTAGGCGTTGCGGCCGGTGAACGGGACCAGTTGCAGGTTGGCCAGGGTCATGTAGGTCGCCGCGCCGAACAGGCACCACAGGGCCAGCAGGCCCGTGGCGCGTTTCGCATCCAGCGGCGCGGTGCGCGTCAGCGACCAGACCGCGATAGGAGCGGCCGCCAGTAGGGCCAGGAACAAGCCCGTCGCCAGCCGCCCGAACGGCGACATCAGGTGGACGGCCGTCAGGTTGTCGGTGGCCTGCACCGGCTTCAGCGCGGTCAGGTTGGCGGGCGACAGGTAACCGCGTCCCAGCAGAGAACCGGTGTAGTCCGACAGCTGCGTCGACCAGACCTTTAGCGCCTCGGCCTCGGTCGAGACGTCCGCGCCCAGGGCCTCGGGGGCGGCGATCAGGTAGAGCCGCAGCAGATTCTGGCTGGCCTTGGCCTGGCGGTCCAGGCTGGCCAGGGCCTGTTCGTCGCTGAGCCCGCGCGACATCTGGACGGTGTGGCCCAGGCGATCGGCGCTGGCGGCCCCGACCGCGCCCAGCAGCGGCAGGACGAGCAGGGCGGCCATGGCCATCGCCGCTGGCGCGGCCCAGGGCAGCCGCGCGAAGCCGCGGCGCCAGGCCAGGCCGGCGGCGACGGCGCCGATTGGCAGGACCATCAGGGCGTAGCCGCTGTCGCGCACGGTGAAGGGTATGACGAAGGTCGCGAGAACCAGCAGGGTCCAGAACACGATCGGCCGGCCCCAGCCCGTCGGCCGGTCGTCGCTGGCGGCCAGCAGATGGCCGAAGCCGATCAGGATCAGGGGCGTGTAGACGACGCTGATCGCCAGCACGGTGACGCCCAGGTCGATGCGCTCCTTCCAACCGACGGCGCCCATCGCGAGGCGGCCGATCAGGACGGCGACCAGCAGCACGACGCCAGACAACCACACGGACTTGGCGGGCGGGCTGCGCCAGCGCTCGGCGAGACGGTTCAGGGCCGAGGGCGCGGCGTTCTTCGCCGGCGGCGTTCTGGCGATGCGCCACAGCAGGGCCAGGCTCCAGGCGGCGAGCAGCAGCAGGCCCAGGATGCTCAGATTGCGCGTCCAGGCCAGGACGACGGTGGCGGCAAGGGGCGGGGCCAGGTCCAGGGCGAGGTCGCCGGCCTTGCGCGCCTCACCCGCTCTCGCCCAAGCCAGTAGGGCGGCCGGGACGGCGACATAGGCGACGGTGGCGTCGCCGAGGATCTCGCGCCAGTCCAGCGTCGGGTCGGCCTGGGCGGCGGCCAGCCCGATCAGCAATCTCAGGGCCAGCAACAGATGCAGCAGGCTGAGGATCACCCAGAGGGCAGGTCGACGGTGGAAAAGGTCCCGGCAGAGCAGCAACACGCCGACCGTCCAGGCCAGGACGACCAGCGCCGCCGGCCAGGGCGCCGCCACTTGATCCAGCGCCAGGTGGGCGATGCGCAGGGCGGGGCCGGCGGCGGGGGCGTCCAGCTTGGCGTGGGTGAAGGCGGCGCAGGCGGGGCCGTGCGGCGCGGACGGCGCCTGGCGCAGGGCGTCGGCGGTCAGCCCGCCGACGACTGTGGCTTCCAGGCCCAGGCGGCGGGACGGCGCGCCCCGTTCGCAGCGGCCGACGACTTCGGTCGGCGGTGTGGCGAAGGTGATCTGGGCCTGGCCGTCGCGCTCGGCCAGGGTCAGGCTGCGACGCAACTGCAGGCGGCCCCGGCGGGCGTCCCGTCCGTCCAGGACGCCATCGACGAAGCGCGGTTCGAAGAGCTCGACCCGGATCCCGGCGCCCAAGGGAATGGTCGCCGGCGGGGCGTAGGGAACGACCTGTCCGCCTCTCGCGATGCGCGCGCCCGGATCCGCGAGAATGATCGCCCAGGCCGAGCCGCCGAAGCCGCCTTGCTGGAACAGGAAGCTGCGGACCGGCGCGCGGGCCGCGCCCTTGCCGACACACAGCCAGCGATCGCAGTCGGCCAGCACGCCGCTAGCGACAGTGGCGCCAGGGCGGGGAAAGAAGTCGCGCAGAGGGTGGATCGCTTGGGTGGGCGTCCAGTCGTTGACGCCGCCGAAGGCCAGCAGGGTCTTGCGCTCGGGCATGGCCGGGCCGGCGGCGCCCGGCGCGGCTGAGACCTGGCCGTCTCGCCATGTCGCCGGGACCAGCGTCCGTCCGCGCAGGATCGCCCAGGCAGCGTCGTCCTGCTCGCAGGGCGTCTGTACGCAGACGGCGTCGCCTTCGCCAAAGGTCAAGGCCCCGGGCCAGGTCAGGCGTCGGCCGTCGCGCAGGCCGATCACGACCTGCGGCGGAGCCTTGTCGGACGCGGCGACAACCAAAGCCAGCGGTGGGTTCTCGCCGCCCGCCGAGAGATCCGGCTCGACCGTGGCGAAGCCCGCCGGCAGGCGCGGTATGATCAGGTCGTCGCGACCGGCGTCGCCGCCCAGGCGCAGCGGGAACTGGCGCACCTCGGCCGTCAGCCGCAGCAGCGACAGACGCAACTCGCCCGTGCGACCCTGGATCGAGGCCGCCAGCAGGCAGCCCACGACCAGCAGGGCCGGCGCGACGACGCCGATCATCAGGGTCGCCGCCCTCGCGGCCGATGGCTTGCGCCGCGCCGAAGCGCCGTCGTTCGCTACACGCCAGTACGCCAGACCCAGCGCCAGGCAGACCACACCCAGCAGGACGCCACTCATCCGCTGCCTGCCCTCCGCGCCGCGCCGAAGGTGGACCGGCCCAGGAAACGCCAGTGGTCATGGACCCGCTTGAGGGCCAGCAGTCGCCACAGCGCCAGGCCCGCCATCGCCAGCGACCCCGCGATCAGCGCCGGCCAGCCCAGCCGCGGGCCCAGGGCCACGACCACTGGCGAGACCGCCGCGACATGCTCCGTTGGCGCGGGACACAGCGCGCCGTCATTGCGCACCAAGGCCCGCCGCGCCTCACGGAAGGCCGGGTCCGCGTCCATGCCGACACCCTGGCACACCTCGCGGCGCAGCGCCGCGCTTTGCGGGGTGTCACCGAGCGCGGCCAGGCGTTCGGCGAAGGCCGGGGTCGGTGACGACCAGGGCTCCAACTGCGACAGGCCCAGCCGCTCGATCCACGGTCCGCCGCCGCGCGTCGGAGCCGCGCCGACCACGGCCACGCCCGGACGGAGCGTGAGACCCAGCGCCCACACCATCCCGCCCAGGGCCAGCAGGACCAGAAGGCCGCTGACGATCAGTGGCCTGACGCCGTTGCGGCGGGTCACGGCGCCGTCTCCGTCAGCGGAGCCTCGGCCGCCGGCCGTCGGCGGAACAGGCCCGTCAGTCCATCCCAGGCGCGACGCTTCTCGGCGTGCTCCTTCAGGCGCAGCAGGGCGCGGATCAGCTCGGTGACCCCGACGTGGTCGAGCCGGTAGTTGATGGTCTTGGACCCCCGCGCCACGCCGTCGAAGGCGGTGGCGAACTGGAAGCTGGCGAAGGCGAACCACTCGTCGATCTGGCGAGCCACGCCGGGGCGCAGGGCGTTGAGCGTGGCGAAGGCGTCGGCCTTGGCCGGCTCGCGCCGCAGGACGCGCAGCAGGTGGGTCGCTTTCGAATGGCCTTGCAGCAGCCGGCGGATCGGCAACTGCACCGCGTCGGAGCGATGGGTCAGGTCGTCGCTCTTGGAGAGCACGATGAACATCGGCTTGGTCGGCTTCTTGCGCTCGGCTTCGCGACTGCGGTCGAACACGGCATAGGCGTCCATCGACGCGTCGAGGTCGGGTCCGCCGCGCTCTTCCATCACCACCATCAGCTGGGCCATCAGCCCGACGCCGCTGATATATTCGCCCAGCTCCTCATGCTTGGAGGCCAAGCGTTGCAGGGCCTGTTCGACGCCGCCTTCCAGCAGGCGCCTGCGCTCGCGCACCAGGGTCTTGAGCTTGGTCTGGGCCTTGGCGTCGCCGCCTTCCGCCGCCTTGCGGGCCTGCGAGACCTGGCGCTTGAGGGCGTCAACCCGGTCGATCAGCGCCTGGGCGGGCGGCAGGCCAGCGGTGTCGACGGGCGCGGACCCGCCGGCGGCGGCGCGCCGCCACAGGACGTCGTGGGCCAGCTCCGACAGCAGGGTTTCGTCGGCCGGCAGCAAGGTCAGGAAGGCCTGACCGGTATGGATCACGTGCCGCATCAGGGTGTTGGCCTCGCCCAGGAACGAGCCTTCGACCGCGCGCAGGAACCGCTCGCCGGGAATGTCGATGACGTAGAAGTCCTGGGCGCCCTTGCGGAAACGGTGGGCGGTGAACTGGACGGTGTTCTCCACGTCGCCCGGCGGCGCGCGGCGCGGATAGCAGGCATAGGCGTCGCCTTCCTGCAGTTCGTATTTCAGTCGGTTGAGGAACCAGGTCTTGCCGGCGGTCGGGAAGCCCAGCAGCACCATGGTGAAGACGCCGGACTCGCGGATGCGGCGCAGGGTCTCGATGTCCAGCTCGCGAGCGACCGGACCGGCGAGCGGCGCCTCGGCGGCGGGCTTGGCCTCGACGGGGGCGAAGGACGGCTGTTCCGACGCGGCGGCGGCCTGGTCGACCTTCTGCTCGACCAGCGCCTTCAGGCTCTCGCGCAGGCCTTCCGGCGCCTGGGGCTCGGCGCTCGGGGCCAGCGGCTCGGGCGGCGTCATGCGGCGCAGGGTGTCGATCACCTCGCCCATGGTCACGCCGGGCGCAGGGGTTTCCAGCGCCCGGACGGCGGGGGTGGCCGCGCGGCCCTCGGCCAGGGCGCAATGGGGGCAGTCGGCGAAGTCGTCGCTGGAGAATGCGTTGGTGCAGATCTCGCAATAGGTCATCGCGACGCCCTCGCCACGGTGACCAGCGCCCAGGCGGCGCGCGTGAACTCGTCCGGACGGCGCGCCTGGCGCAGGCCGGCGGGGATGGCCCGCGTGGCCAGGGCGGCCGACAGTTCCGGCGCGAACTGCCTGGCCGCCGCCAGCACGCCGGGATCGGCCAGGGCGGCGTCGGCGCCGGCCGGCGGTCGGGCCAGCAGGGTCGAGAGCGCCGCGCGGATCTGGGCGGCGTCCAGGCTCGGGCGCTGGCAATTCAGACGCAGCAAGGTCCCGGCCAGTTGGCGGATGTCCCCGTCGTCGAGGCGGGGCAGGGCCTTGTCCAGGACCGCGTCGAGGAAGGCCGGTGCGGCGAGGGCGATTTCGTCGGCGAAGGCGGGATCGGCCGCGAGCCGCGCCGCCCACAGTTCGGCGGTTCTGGTCAGGTCGAGGCGCGGGGCCACGTCGCCCAGCCAGGCGGCGACGGCAGGCCTGGCGACAACCTCGTCGAGCCTGGGCAGGGCCTTGTCGCCGGCGCCGTCGATCAGGCCGCGGACATAGAAGGCCGCGCCTTCCGCGTCGGCGACGGCGACCAGGGCGTCGAAGGTTTCCGAAACGCCGTCGCGCAGGGCCTGGCTGGCGGCGTCCGCGCCGTTCGCATGGCGCATCACCGCGCGCAGGAGGGCGATCATGGCCTCGGGCGTCAGCTCGGCGCAGGCCGAGGCGATCTCCTCGAACATCACGTCGGCGGCCGGCAGGCGGGCCTTGTCCTGCGACCACTGGACCGAGCGCAGGGCGGCGGCGGCGGGCTCGCGCTCGGCGATCGCGGCCAGCTGCAGCCAGGCTTTCCAGGCCAGGGTCGGTTCGGCCATGGTCTTGGCCGAGAGGAGCTCGTGCGTGGCCTGGAAGGCCGCCGGGCTTTCGACCGCAGGGTGGGTGACCAGCTTGAACACGCGGGCCGGAGCCAGATCACCTACCGGGGTCATCAGGCTGGTGCTGGCCCAGCCGGTGAGGCCGGCGCGGCGCGCGGGGTTCTCGATTCCCTCGACCAGGGCGGCCAGGGCGGCCTCGGGGTCCTCGTCGCCGACATCGATGGCGACATCGCTCCAGCCGACGCGCGGCGCGGTCATCGGGCGGGAGACGACCGGCTTCAGGCTCTTTGGTGAGACCTTGAGCAGCTCAAGGCCGAAGGCCGGGTCCTCCGGCTGGGGCAACAGGCGCAGCAGGCGCGGCGAGGCCCAGCCGATGGCGTCCAGCAGGGCGGCGTCGACGAGCAGCAGGTGGGCGACCGCGATGGGGCCAAGCTCACCTTCGCCCAGGTGACGGGCGCGGGCCACGGCGAAGGACGAGCCGTCGGCGGCCAGCGGCAGCATGGCGACGAACTGTTGGCGGCGCTGCATGGCCCATCCGGCCAACGACAGGGCGAAGTCGGCCAGGCGGGCCTGGCTTTCGGAACTCAGGCGAGGTCCGGCGTGTCGGCGCAGGCCGTAGTTGCGGCCTTGGGCCTTGGGGCCGATGACCGCCGTGGGAACGAGCACGGTCATGGCGTCGTCGCCGGGGTTGGATTGGTCGACGGTGGCGGCGTGGCGCCGCCGACCGGCTGGGAAGTGCGGGGGAGGGCGTCGCTGGCCGCCGGAGCAGGGCGGCCCAGCTCGCGGGGCGCGGGACGAGCAGCGGGCTTGGCGGGCGCGGGCTCGGGACGTTGGGCGCGAGGCTGCTGGACCGGCGCCGAGCGCTGGGGCGGCGCGGACTCGTCGACGGTCGGCGCGATCGGGGCGATCGGCGAGGCGGCGGCCGGCGATGTCGCGGGCGGCGGATCTTCCGTCCGTCCGGCTTGCAGGCCGAGCAGGTAGCCTACGCCCAGCAGCGCCGTGGCGGCGATCGCCATCAGCGCCATGCCCCAGACGGGGACACCCCGGAGCCCCCTGGCCCTGGCGCGCTGCTCCAGAGCCTCGGCGATGCGATCGGCGGCCTCGGCGGACAGGGCCTGATGCTGTTCAGCGACCGCGCTGCGAGCGGCTTGGCCGACCGCGCGGGTCAGGGCGGTCGACAGAGGCCCGTCCGGATCATCTTTCACCGACCTGCCGGCCCATTCGAGGATCAAGGCCGCGAGTTCGCGTCGCAAAAGTTCGACGTCTGGAAAATGGCCGTCCGCCATCGTTGGGTCCTCGCTCGCCTTCCGCCCGAGCCCCAGCATCTCTCTCCCAACATGAAGCGCGTCTGAACGAGCTTGACCTTGGGGGTGTCGATGCGGGGCGGCCTTAGGTGAAACGAAGGCGCCCGATCATGGTTGTCCATCCCCGGCGCGGGCTGGCGCCGGGGATGCCGACCCCTAGGCTGGAACGGCGTCCAGGGGCGTGGGCGTGGAGGCGTCCGTCCGGCTGCCTTCGTGGATCTTGAACCACAGGGCGTACAGGGCCGGCAGGAACACCAAGGTCAGGACCGTGCCGCCGATCGTGCCGCCGATCAGGGTGTAGGCCAGCGAGGACCAGAACACAGAGAAGGTCAGCGGGATGAAGGCCAGCACGGCGGCCAGGGCGGTCAGGATCACCGGCCGGGCCCGCTGCACCGTGGCCTCGACGACCGCATGGAAGGGGGGCAGGCCGTCGTGCTCGTTGGTGTGGATCTGGCCGATCAGGATCAGGCCGTTGCGCATGATGATCCCGGCCAGGCCGATCAGGCCCAGGATGGCGTTGAAGCCGAACGGCTGGTGAAAGATCAGCAGGGTGGGGACCACCCCGACCAGGGCCAGGGGCGCGGTCAGCAGCACCATCCACATCGCCGACAGCGACCGCACCTGGAAGATGATCACGATCATCATCAGCAGGAACATCAGCGGGAAGACCGCCGCCAGCGCCGCATTAGCCTTGCCGGCTTCCTCGATGTCGGCCCCCATCTCGATCCGGTAGCCGGCGGGCAGGCCCTTGGTGATCGGGGCCAGGGCCTTCATCACCTCGGCCGAGACGGCGGGCGGCTGGAACTGCTCGCCGACGTCGCCGCGCACGGTGATGATCGGCAGGCGGTCGCGGCGGCGCAGGATGGGATCCTCCATGCGGATCTCGGCCTTGCCGATCTGGTCCAGCGGCACGCGCTGACCTTCCGAACCGACCAGGGTGAAGGCCCCCAGCCGCGCGGGATCCAGGCGGTCGGCGCCCTTGGTGCGGGCGACGACCTCGACCGTGCGGATGTCCTCGCGGACCTGGGTGACGGGCGCGCCGGTCAGCAGGAACTGCAGCTGTTGCGAAGCGTCGTGGCTGGATAGGCCCATGGCGCGCAGGCGGTCCTGGTCGAGCGCGAAGCGCACGCTGGGGACCTTCTCGCCCCAGTCGGTATTGACCTGGCGCATGCCGGGGTTGGCCTGCATGACGCCCCGCACCTGCTCGGCGATCTCGCGCACCTTGGCCGGATCGGAACCCATGACGCGGAAGGCCACCGGCCAGGGCGAGGGCGGGCCGAAGACGATCTGGGTGGCGCGGATGCGGGCGCCGGCGACCGCGCCTTGCTGGGCGAACTGCCGGACCCGCTGCTTGAGCGCGTCACGGGCGTGCTCGTTCGGCGTCAGCACGACGATCTTGGCGAAGGACGGGTCGGGCAGCTCGGGCGACATGGCCAGGAAGAAGCGCGGCGCGCCCTGACCGATATAGGCGGTGATGATCTTGGCTTCCGGCTGCTTGCGCAGCCAGGCCTCGACCTGGGCCGTCGCTTGGCTGGTGGTCTCGATACTGGAGCCCTCGGGCGTCTGCACCTCGATCAGCACCTCGGGGCGGTCGGAGATCGGGAAGAATTGCTGCTTGACCATGCCCATCATCAGGAAGGCCACGACCAGCGCCGCCACGACGCCCAGCACCACCTTCAGGCGGTTGAGCACCGTCCAGGAGATCAACTTTCGCAGCTGGCGATAGCGGGGCGTGTCGTAGATGGCCGTATGGCCGCCCGCCACCGGCTTGATCGCCGGCAGCAGCCGCACGCCCAGATAGGGCGTGAAGATCACCGCCACGAACCACGAGGTGATCAGGGCGAAGGCCACGACCCAGAAGATGTTGCCGGCATATTCGCCGGCGCTGGACTGGGCGAAGCCCACCGGCATCAGGCCGATGATCGTCACCAGCGTGCCGGCCAGCATAGGGGCGGCCGTGTGGCCCCAGGCATAGGTCGCGGCGAAGATGCGGTCGCGGCCTTCCTCCATCTTCACCACGATGGTCTCGATGATGATGATGGCGTCGTCGACCAGCAGGCCCAGCGACAGGATCAGCGCGCCCAGGGTGATGCGGTCGAAGTCGCGGCCGGTGGCCAGCATGATCACGAACACCGCCGCCAGGGTCAGGGGTACGGCCAGGGCCACGACGATGCCGACGCGGAAGCCCAGGCTGAGCAGGCTGACGGCGATCACCACGGCCAGGGCCACGAAGAACTTCAGCATGAACTCGTCATAGGCCTCGGCGATGTTGACCGCCTGGTCGGTGACCTTGGTGAAGGTCAGGCCCAGCGGCAGCTCGCCGGCGATGGCCTTGGCCTCCTTCTCGAGGTCTTTGCCCAGCTGCAGGCCGTTGTAGCGCTCCTTCATCACCACGCCGAGCTCCAGGGCAGGCTCGCCGTCGTTGCGGATCAGGAAGGTGGCGGGGTCTTCGTAGCCGCGCTTGACGTCGGCGATGTCGGACAGCTTCAGGGTCTTGCCGCCGACCACGATCGGCGTGGCCTTGATCGTTTCCAGGTCGTCCAGCGCGCCGTCCAGGCGCACCAGGACCTGCGGGCCCTTGGCCTCGATCGAGCCGGCCGGGGTGACCAGGTTGCGCTCGTTCAGGGCGGCGAAGATGTCGCGCGCGCTGACGCCCAGGGTCGACAGGCGCTCCTGCGAGAACTCGACGAAGATGCGCTCGGGGCGCTCGCCGATGATCTCGATCTTCTTGACGCCCGGCACCCGCAGCAGGCGCTGGCGCAGGACCTCGGCCTCCCGCACCAGCAGGCGGTGGGGCTCGCCCTTGGCCTTCAGGGCGTAGAGGGCGAAGGTCACGTCGCCGTATTCGTCATTGACGAACGGGCCCAGCACGCCTTGCGGCAGGTTGGGCGCCTCGTCGGTCAGCTTCTTGCGGGCCTGGTAGAACTGTTCCTGCACCTCCTTGGACGGGATCTGGTCCTTAAGGGTGACGGTGGTGAAGGCCAGGCCCGGACGGGTGAAGGTCTCGGTGCGGTCGTACCACTTCAGTTCCTGCATCCGCTTTTCCAGCGGCTCGGCGACCTGGTCCTGCATCTCCTGGGCGGTGGCGCCCGGCCAGGCGGTGACCACGGTCATCACTTTGATGGTGAAGCTGGGGTCCTCGGCGCGGCCCAGCTTGAAGAAGGCGAAGGTCCCCGCGAGGATGACGATGACGATCATGAACAGGGTGACGGCGCGCTCGCGCACCGCCAGGGCGGAGAGGTTGAAGCTCATTGCCCCGCTCCCCCGTTCAAACCTTGAAAGCTGACCTTCTGGCCCTGGTGCAGCATGTGTGCGCCCAGGGCGACGAAGCGCTCACCGGCGGCCAGGCCTTGCGAGACGGTGGCGGTTTCCTCGCTGATGGTGGTCACGCACACGGGGCGCCAGCCGACCGTCGAGGTCTTCGCATCGACGACCCAGACGCCCGGACCCTTGCCAGCGTCATAGATCGCGCCCAGCGGCACGGCGCGGCCGGTGGAGGCGGGGGCGTCGGCAACGGCGGGCAGGGCGATGGTCACCGTTGCGCCCAGCGGGGCCGAGGCCAGCGATCCGTCCAGCACGTAGCGCGCCTCGAAAGTGCGCGTGCGCGGGTCGGCGGCGTCCGAGATCTGGCGTAGCCGCGCCGGGCTGGCGGCGTCACTGCCGAAGACGGCGGCCGTGGCGGTCGAGCCGACCTTGGGGCGTAGCGTCTCGGGCAGGGCGATCGTCGCCTCGCGGGGACCGGCATGGGCCAGGCGCACGACGGTCTGGCCGGCGGCGACGACCTGGCCCGGCTCGCCCAAGGTCTCGACCACCACGCCGTCGGCGTCGGCGACCAGCACCGCGTAGCCGGACGTATTGCGCGACACGCGGGCCTGGGCCTCGGCCGCCAACAGCTGGGCCTTGGCGGAGAGGGCGGCAGCCTTGATCTGGTCGTAGGTCGAACCCGATACCGCCCCGGCCGAGACCAGGTCGCGATAACGAGCCTCGTCGGCCTCGGCCTGGACGGCGCGGGCCTTGGCGGCGGCGACGGCCTGGTCCTGGGCGGCCTGGGCCAGCACATAGTCGGTGGCGTCGATCCGCATCAGCGGCTGGCCGCGGCGCACGGTCTGGCCCGTATCGACCAGGCGCTCGACGATCTTGCCGGGTGCGCGGAAGCCCAGCTGGCTCTCGATCCGCGCCGAGACCACGCCGGTGAACTGGCGCGCATCGCTGCCGGCCGGGGCGGCGACAGCCACCCGTACGACCGGCGGCTGGGTGCGGGGATCGACGGCGGCCTCGGGGCCGCCGCACGCGGCGAGCGGTGCGGCCAGACCGCCGATCAGGGCGGCGATGATCAAGCGATGCGACATGGGAAGGGTCCTGCCGTGAGCGGTGGTCTTCCACATCGTGTCTAGTGACCAATTTGTCAATTAGTCACTATGAAGTTTCTCAGGCTATGGCGCGAGGCTCCGCAAAACCAGGTTGATGACCCGGGTCTGGGCTTCCGGCAGGCCGTCCAGATTGAACTCCAGCAGCAGCGGATGCATGAACGGCTGCATGGTCAGCATGATCGCCGAGCAGGTCTCGTCCAGCGGCGTCTTGCGCTCGAACTCACCGGTCTCGCGGCCCAGCAGGATGATCTCGCGCAGGGCCTCCTCGACCCGAGCCAGATAGCCCAGCGCCGACGGCCACTGCTCGGTCGCCGAGTTGGCGGCCAGGTCATAGAGCAGGCGGTCTTGGAACAGGAGTTCCGTGCTCTTCAGGGTTATAATGCTGAAGAGTTTGCGGAATTTCTCGGTCGCCGTGCGGGCTTCGGCCGTGCTGACGAGGGCGGCCGACATGATCTTCTCCAGGCACTGGGCGCAGATCGCCTCGCCGATGGCCTGCTTGGAGTCGAAGAACTTGTAGATATAGGCCTTCGAGAAGCCGATCGCCTTGGCCAGATCCGCGACCGTGGTCTTGCCATAGCCGAAGCGCCCGAAGTGGGCGTCGGCGGCGTCGATGATCTGCTGGCGGATGGCGTGGTCCGCGGGCCCGCGATGGCCGGCGGCGGCGTCTGGGAGCGCGTGATCGGTGGTCATGCCTAGATAGGTAGCATTGAGGGTCCTAATTGACAACGAGTGACCAAAATAGCATATGGTCACTATCGTTTGATGGGGAGGCCGTGATGCGGTCGGTTTCGAGTTTGGCTCTGCTGGCCCTGGCTGGCGTCACCCTCGGTGCTTGCGCCGTAGGTCCCGACTATGTTGCGCCGGCCTCGCCGGTGTCGGGCGCGTTCATCGGCGCCGGGGCCGTGGCCCAGCGCGCCGCGCCGGCCGCCATCATTGATCAAGCGGCCTGGTGGAAGGGCTTCAACGACCCTGTGCTCGACGGCCTGGTCGAGCGCGCCCTTGCCCAGAACCTCGACCTGGCCCAGGCCACGGCGCGGGTGACCCAGGTGCGAGCCGGACTGTCGGCCGCCACCGCCGCGCTGTTGCCCTCGGGTGGCGTGCAGGCCAGCGCGGCCAGGGTGCATGTCTCCACCCAGACGCCGACGGGGCGCCTGTTGTCGGCGACGCCCGGGTTCGATCGCGATGGCCAGCTGTACGAAGCCAATGTCACCGGCGGTTGGGAGATCGACGTGTTCGGCGGCCTGCGCCGCGACCGCGAGGCCGCCGTCGCCGACTACCAGGCCGCCCGGGTCGGAGTCGCGGCGGCTCGGCTGTCGGTCGCGGCCCAGACGGCCGATACCTACCTGGTGATCCGTGGCCTCCAGGCGCGTCTGGCCATCGCGCGCGGCCAGGTTGAAACCCAGACCCGTCTGGTCGGGATTGTGCGCCTGCAACAGAGCCGCCAGGTCGCCTCCGAACTGCAACTGCGTCAGGCCGAGGGCGCGCTGGCCCAGACTCGCGCCCAGGTTCCGGTGCTGGAAGAGGGGCTCGAGGCGGCGATGAACGCGCTGGACGTGCTGCTGGGCGCCCAGCCTGGCGCCACGCGCGCCGAGTTGGCTGCCGCCGCGCCGGTGCCGCGCGCGCCGGCCATCACCGAGGCGGCTGGCCCGGCCGACCTGATCCGCCGCCGTCCCGACCTGGCGGTCGCCGAGTGGCGGCTGAGGGCTTCGAGCGCGGCCATCGGTTCTGCCATCTCGGAATATTATCCAAAGTTCTCGCTGACCGGTCTGGTCGGCACGGCCACGACGGCCAGCGGCACGGCGTTCGAAAGCCCCGCCAATCAACTGCAAGGCGTGCTGGGCCTGCGCTGGCGCCTGTTCGACTTCGGCTGGGTCCATGCGCAGATCAAGGCCGCCAAGGGTCGCAACGCCGAGAGCCTGGCCGCCTATCAGCAGTCGGTGCTGCGGGCCACGGCCGACGTCGAGGACGCCTTCTCCAGCCTGGTCAAGCGCGAGGACGAGGCGCGGATCCTGGTCGGCGGCGAGCAGTCGCTGTCCCAGGCCCGCGCGTCATCGGAGCTGGCCTACAAGGCCGGCGCGGTCAGCTTGATCGAAGTGCTGGACGCCGACGCCCGCCTGCTGGCGGCTCGCGACGCCCGCGCCCAGGCCGACACCGAGGCCGCCCGCGCGGCGGTGCGGTCCTTCCGGGCCCTGGGCGGCGGCTGGAGCGCCGCCCAGGGCTGAGCCTGTTCGGCGTGCGGCGCGATTTTGAGCATGTGATTGCGCGCAGACTTCGTCTAAGTGACTGAAATTCCTGTCGACCCGCCGGTCGCCTCGATCGAGGCGATTGGCGTAAGAATATCCGTAAAACCAAACGCCTATGACGAAATTCTCTGTCGCCCCGATGATGGACTGTAAGAAGTAATTATAAATATCAAAAGCTTACGGGGTGTCGTGAACTCATCGTGTACACTCGGTCGTCGTGCCATGGCGTCTGTTCGCGCGGAGCGGCGTATTTTGAATTGATGGATTGGATGCACAGGAATTCTATCGGTGGGTGCGTCGCCGGCGGATCGTGAACACCTGGCTAGTGGCGCAGCTCCGCAGTTTGGCTCAAATTGGGCAACGACTGGGGGGCTTGCACATGGAAGCTGCGGACGCAGAGAGCGACATTGTCGAGGGGGCGAAAGTCGCGAACATTCAGGTCGCGGTGAGCTACCCGATTGTCTCTGCTTACGAGTTCGAATTCCTCAAGGAAGAGGATGTCGTTCGCGAGCGCCTCGACAAGTGCACCTTGTATCTTTTGGTCCAGCGGCCGCTGACCTATTTCGACAACGTCGTGCTTGACGACGGCGTCATCTATTTCGAGATCGCGGACGGCGAGGCAACGCCCCTGGCTTGCAAACTAGATCTCGTCCATGCCGGCATCTGCGGTCCCGGCGAGGAAATCTGCGTCGAGACACAATATTTCACCAAGACGCCTGGGGCCAAGCAGCCGTTCCGTGACGTCGGCGCGATCAAGCTCTTCCGGAAGGATAAGAGCATGATCGTCTGGTGGAGCCCCCAGAAGATCCTCTACGAGATGCTCGTCAGGGGCCTGGAAGTGGCCGTGGCGGATGGGGGCGATCCGCTGTCGTTTCTCGACTTCTCAGTCCTCTATGTGGGCAAGGCATTTGATCAGAAGGTTTGGGACCGACTGACTGGGCACGAGAAGATGCAGAAGATCCTCACCGTACAAAACCCGGTCGGGGCTGCCCCGGCGGCGAGAGCGCCGTTCGAAGTTTCATTGATCTTGTTGTCAGTCGTCGGCCTGACCGACGTCGCGGAATTGCCCTACGTCGGGGTCAGCGACATGCCTGGCGTTCAGACGATCGTGCATGAGGTTGACCTGACCGACACCGAGGCCTTTGTCCGTTTCATGAGTGAGCCTTTGGCGCCCTTGGGGGATGAGGCAATGACCCGGGAGGTTGAAGCGCAGCTCATCCACCGCTTCCAGCCCGAGTACAATTCGGTCTTGTTCAAGAACTATCCCGAGATCGCCGGTGGCATGAGGTCTAAAGGCTACACGTGGACCGACCTCACCATCGAGGGGCTTCCTGCCTCGCTGAGCACGCCACACTTCAAGCTAGGGCCGGTGGTCGAGATTGAGCCGGAGGATGGATAGCTGGGTTTGAGGCGCGCCAGCCTGTCTCGGTTGGTGCGACAGGGTGGCGCAGCGCTCTATCTGTTCTGAGTATTCGTCAGGTGTGGCGTAGCTTTCCTCAATGTTCGGATATGTTCGTCAAGTCTCCTAACAATGTAATAGTATAACATGTAATCATATAACGCATTTCAATCTCGACTTTGCGCATGTATGCCAGAATCCTATGGTTGGACTCGCACTCCATGGTCGGCAAGTCGGCAGGAATGCCGAAACGTGGCGCTCGCGCCGCGGTCCGTCCGCGCGTTTCAGCTTCGGCAAGGTGATGGCCCTGGTCGTCACCATCGCGTTCCTGATCGGCATTGTCGTCTGCGGTCCCGCCGAACACGCCGCCCTTGAGACCGAAACGCCGTCCGCCGCTCAGGTGGTGGCGTCGACCGTCGAGGCCCCGGCCGTGATCAAGGTCGCCGGTGACCACAAGGCTCCCGTCAAGAAGGCCCTCTCGGCCTGCACCGGGCATTGCGCCGCTCACGGCGTGAGCCTGCCCGTGTCGTTCGCGCCCGAAACCGTCGCCTTCGCTAATCGCGCCGTCTGGCAGCCCCAGCAGGACCAGCGCCTGCTCGGCGACCGCGCCGTTCTACTGGACCGTCCGCCTAGAGCCTGACGCGACCCTTCCGCCCCGAGCGGCGGACCGTCTGCGTTTCAATCTCTAGGATTACATCTTCATGACTCTCATCATGCGTGGGCGGCTGCGTTTCGCGGCCGTAAGCGCGGTCGCGATCTTGGGCGCGTTGGCGTCCGCTCGCGGCGCGGCGGCCGATCCGGCCCCGCCTTTCAAGGCCCTGCTCGCTCAGGCGCAAGGTAGCGCACCCCGGTTGGCCGAAGCGGCGGCCGGTGTCCGTCAGGCCGAAGGTCTCGCCCGTCAGGCCGGCGCTCGTCCGAACCCGACGGCTGGCGTCACCATCGAGAACTTCAGCGGCGGCGGCGTCTACAGCGGCACGAACAACGCCGAGACGACCTTCCAGCTGAGCCAACCGCTGGAAGTCGGCGGCAAGCGGGGGGCGCGCGTCGCCGCCGGCCGCGCCGCTCTCGACGCGGCCCGGGCGCGCCTTTCGCAGTCCAAGGCAGACTTCGCTTTTGCCCTGGCTGACGCCTATGCCCAGGCTGAAGCTGGTGAGCGTCGCGTCACGCTCGCTGAAGAGGCCGTGACCTTGTCTGACGAGACCCTGCGCGCTTCGCGGGCGCTGGTCGATGCTGGCAAGGAGGCCGAACTGCGCACCCTGCAGGCGCAGGCGGCTCTGACCGCCGCGCGGGCCACGCTCGAAGAGGCCCGGGCCGAACGGACCGGGGCTTTCGCGCGCCTGACGGCCCTGGCCGGCTCGCCCACGCCCTTCACCGAACTCACCGACAGTCTGCTGGTCAGCACGGCGGCTCCGGTCCAGCCGGGCGATATCGACGTGCTGGCGACGCCAGCGGTGCTGGCGGCTGAAGCCGATCGGGAAGCGGCCGCCCGCCGCGTGCGGATCGAAAAGACCCGCGCCGTGCCGGACGTCACCGTCTCGGCCGGGGTTCGTCGGTTCAGCGGCGACGACTCCACGGCCCTGGTGGCCGGGGTCTCGATCCCGATCCCGGTGTTCGACCAGAACCGCGGCAATATCACCGCCGCCCAGGGCGAGTTGCAGGCCGCCGAGGCTCGGTTGAACGCCGCGCGCCTGGACGCCGAAGCCGACATCCGCACCGCGCGGTTCCAGCTCGGCGCGGCCCAGTCGCGGGCAACGGCTGCCGGCGAAGGCGAGACCAGCGCCGTCGAAGCCTACCGCCTGACCCGGATCGCCTACGAGTCCGGCAAGGCCCCGCTGGTCGAACTGATCAATGCGCGCCGGTCCCTGGCCGAAGCGCGCGACCTCACAATCCAGGCCCAGCTGGCGCGCGTCCGCGCCGAGGCCGACCTGGCGCGCCTGCAAGGCCGCCTCTTCGGAGATCGCTAATGCCCAAGTCCAACTCCTCGAACCGGCAATTGCTGATGGCCGGCGCGGCCATCGTGGTCGTGGCGATCGCGGCTTTCTCGTTCGGCAAGATGTCTGGCGGCAAGCCCGCCGAGACCGCGGCCCCGGAGAAGCCGGCAGCGGCGGCGCCAGCCGGCCCGCAGACCCTGACCATGGGCCCCGAGCGCATCACCGCTTCGGGCGTCCAGCTCCAGACGGTCAACCCCGGTGGCCTGGCCGCCGAGGTCGTCGCCCAAGCCACGGTCGAAGCTGAACCCGGCGGTGAAGCGGCCCTGACCGCCCGCGCCGCGGGCTCGATCACCCGCATCACCAAGCGCCTCGGCGACCCCGTCCGCGCGGGCGAAACCCTCGCCCTGGTCTCCAGCCGCGAGGCCGCCCAGATCTCGGCCGACCGTAGCGTCGCCTCGGCCAAGGCCGACCTGGCCCGCAAGAACCTGGCCCGCGAAAAGCGTCTCTTCGAACAGAAGGTCAGCCCGCGTCAGGACTACGAGACCGCTCAGGCCGAACTGGCCGTGGCCGAGGCCGAGGCCCGTCGCGCGGCCACGGCCGCCGGCGTATCGGCGGTGTCGGGCGGCTATGTCGCCGTCATCAGCCCGATCAGCGGCCGCGTGACCGCCACGACCGCGAGCCTGGGCGCCTTCGTCGCGCCGGAGACGGAACTCTTCCGCATCTCCGACCCGGCCAAGATCCAGGTCAATGCGGCAGTGACGGCCGCCGACGCCCGGCGGGTCCAGCCCGGCGACAAGGCTGTGGTCGAGACCACCAGCGGCGAGACCCGTGACGCGGTCGTCCGCTCGGTGACCCCGGGTGTCAACGAGGAGACCCGCAGCGCAACGGTCGTCCTGACCCTGGCGAACGGGGCAGGGGCCCTGCAGCCGGGCCAGCTTGTCCGCGCCCGCATCACGTCGCGCCAGTCTACCTCCTCCGGGATCGTCGTGTCCGAAGAGGCGGTGCAGACCGTCAACGGCAACGACGTGGTCTTCGTGCGCACCAAGGAAGGCTTCCGCGTCCAGCACGTGCTGGCCGGCCAGCGCAGCGGCGGCCGTGTGGTCATCGTCGACGGCCTGAAGGGCGGGGAGACCCTGGCGGTCAAGAACGCCTTCTTGCTCAAGGCCGAACTCGGCAAGAGCTCGGAAGAAGACTGACCCCTAACCGCTATTCTGGAGACACGCCGAAATGATCGGTCGCATACTCTCGATGTCGGTGAAGGGGCGTTGGTACGTCCTGCTTCTCACCGCCATCATCGCCGCCCTCGGCACGTGGCAGCTGACCAAGCTGCCCATCGACGCCGTTCCCGACATCACCAACAACCAGGTGCAGATCAACACCGTGGCCGGCGCGCTTTCGCCGGTCGAGATCGAAAAGCGCGTGACCTTCCCCGTGGAGACGGCCCTGGCCGGGATCCCGGGCCTGGAGACCACTCGCTCGATCTCGCGCAACGGCTTCTCGCAGGTCACCGCGATCTTCTCGGAGAAGACCAACCTCTACTTCGCCCGCCAGCAGGTGGCCGAGCGTCTGACCCAGGCCGGCGACAGCCTGCCCGCCGGTATCCAGCCGCAGATCGGCCCCGTCACCACGGGTCTGGGCGAGGTCTACATGTACTCGGTCGAGTACGCGAACCCGCGCGGCAAGGGCGCCAAAGTCGTCGATGGCCAGCCCGGCTGGCAGAGCGATGGCGCCTATCTGACGGCCGAGGGCGAGCGTCTCGTCGACGCCACCGCGCAGGGCGCGTACCTGCGGACCATCCAAGACTGGACGGTTCGACCGCAGCTGCGCACGGTCAAGGGCGTGGCCGGGGTCGACTCCATCGGCGGCTTCCAGAAGCAGTACGTCGTCGAGCCTGACCCGGCCAAGCTGGTGGCGTACGGCGTCTCCTACACCGACCTGGCCAAGGCCCTGGAAGGGGCCAACCTCTCGGTCGGCGCCAACTTCATCCAGCGGGCCGGCGAGGCCTATCTGGTGCGGGCCGATGCGCGGGTGCGCACCCTGGACGAGATCCAGAACGCCATCATCGCCACGCGCCGCACCGTTCCGGTCGCGGTCAAGGACGTCGCCAACGTGCGCGTCGGCGGCGATCTGCGCACCGGCGCGGCCAGCAAGAACGGTGAGGAAGTCGTCGTCGGCACCGCCCTGATGCTGATCGGCGAGAACAGCCGCTCGGTGGCCAAGTCGGTCGGCGAGAAGCTGACCGAAGTCCGCAAGGGCCTGCCGCCCGGCGTGGTGATCACCACCACCCTGGACCGCTCGGTCCTCGTCAACGCCACCGTCAAGACCGTCGAACGCAACCTGACCGAAGGCGCCATCCTGGTCGCCGCCACCCTGTTCCTGCTGCTGGGCAACGTCCGCGCGGCCTTCATCGCCGTGCTGATCATCCCGCTCTCGTTCCTGATGATGGCCATCGGCATGAACGGCCTGAAGGTGCCCGGCAACCTGATGAGCCTGGGGGCGCTGGACTTTGGCCTGATCGTCGACGGCACCGTCATCATCATCGAGAACTGTCTCTTGAGGCTGGCCGAGCGTCAGCACCACGAAGGGCGTCTGCTGAGCCTCAAGGAGCGCCTGGAGACCGTACTGCGCGCGGCCCAGGAAATGATCCGCCCGACCGTCTTTGGCCAGGCGATCATCTTCCTGGTCTTCGCGCCGCTGCTGACCTTCACCGGCGTGGAGGGCAAGACCTTCTCGCCGATGGCCATCACCATCATGCTGGCCCTGGGCGCGGCGTTCATCCTGTCGCTGACCTTCGTTCCGGCCCTCGTCGCCATCCTGATGCGCGGCAAGGTCTCGGAGAAGGAGGTCAAGGTGATCGCCGTCTCCAAGGCCCGCTACGAGCCGCTCCTCAAGCGCTCGATCGAACGTCCCTGGCCGTTCATCGGCGGCGCTCTGGCGCTCTTCTTGGTGGCCGGTGTCGTCTACACGACGCTGGGCCAGGAGTTCATCCCGCAGCTCGACGAAAAGAACGTCGCCATGGGGTCGCTGAAGATCCCGTCGACAGCCCTGGAGCAGTCGCTGACCATGCAGCGACAGGTCGAAAAGAACGTCTCGTCCCTGCCCGAAGTGGAGATGATGTTCTCCAAGACCGGTACGGCCGAGGTCGCCACCGACCCGATGCCGCCCAACGCCTCGGACGGCTTCATCATCCTCAAGCCCCAGAAGGAGTGGCCCAAGGAGGTCGCCAACAAGGCTAAGGTCGTCGAGCGCATCGAGGCCAAGGTCGCCCCGCTGCTGGGCAACAGCTTCGAGGTCACCCAGCCGATCCAGATGCGCTTCAACGAGTTGATCGCCGGCGTCCGCGGCGACGTCGCCATCAAGCTCTATGGCGATGATCTGGAGAAGATGAGCGCCACCGCCGCCAAGATCGGTTCCGTCCTGGAATCGATCCCCGGCGCCGAAGGTGTTCGTGTCGAGCAGGTCGGCGGCGCGCCCACCCTGGATGTGAAGTTCGACCGGGCCGCCATCGCGCGCTTCGGTCTCAGCATTGACCAGGTCGCCGACACCGTGGCCACGGCCATGGGCGGGCGCCAGGCGGGTGACGTCTTCGAAGGCGATCGCCGCTTCGACATCACCGTCCGGGTGCCGATGGCTCAACGCGATGACCTAGACGCCCTGGGCGCTCTGCCGGTCATGCTGCCGGCCGGCGAAGGCGGTGTTCAACGCTCGGTCCCGCTGCGCGAGCTGGTGCAGTTCCGCTTCGCAGATGGCCTGAACCAGATCAGCCGCGAGGACGGCAAGCGCCGGGTCGTGATCCAGGTCAACGTGCGTGGCCGCGACATCGGCTCGTTCGTCAACGAAGCCCGCAGCAAGGTCGAGGCCGTCGAGCTTCCGACCGGCTACTGGCTGACCTGGGGCGGCCAGTTCGAGAACCTGAAGGCCGCCACCCAGCGCCTTTCGATTGTCGTGCCGCTCTGCTTCGTCCTGATCTTCCTGGTGCTCTACATGGCGCTGGGCGGGTTCGGGCCAGCCGCATCCGTGTTCGCGGCCATTCCGCTCGGACTCTCGGGCGGGGTGTTCGCCCTGGCGCTGACCGGGATCACCTTCTCGATTTCGGCGGCGGTGGGCTTCATCGTGCTGGCCGGCGTCGCCGTCCTCAACGGCCTGGTCGTCATGACCAGCGTTCGAGAGCGGCTCGAGGCCGGCGTGCCCGTGGTCCAGGCCATCTATGAGGGCTCGGTCGAACGCTTCCGTCCGGTCCTGATGACGGGTCTCGTCCCGGCCATCGGCTTCATCCCGATGGCCCTGGCCAGCGGCACCGGCGCCGAAGTCCAAAAGCCCCTGGCCATGGTGGTCATCGGCGGCCTGGTCACGGCCACCGCCGTGACCCTGCTGGTCCTGCCTGCCATCGCCAAACTCATCCTCCAACTGGGGTCTGGTCGGAAGGCCCCGGACGAGGGACCGGCCGCGTCGCCCCTGAGCACGACGCACTAGGCCGGGGCGCCGGCGCGGCCCCTCAGCCCCCACAGCGCCGCGCCGGCGCATCACCTCCACCCAGCGAAGGCTCCGGCCTTCGATCGAGGCAACCGAAAAGGAAACCCCATGCAGACCCCCGGACAAGCTGTCCTTCTCCGCATCTACACCGACGAAAACGCCCTGGTCGGCGACCGCTCCCTGATGGACGTCATCGTCCAGCGCGCCCAGACCGCGCGCCTGGCCGGCGCCACGGTCCTGCGCGGCCGCAAGGGCTTTGGCGAGTCCGCCCGCATGCACGAGCCCCGGCCGCTGGACTTCAACGACAATCTGCCGGTGGTCATCGAGTTCGTCGACGAGGAAGCCCGCCTGCGCGAGTTCCTGACCAAGCTCGACGATCTCAAGGACATCGGCCTGGTCACCTTCGAAAAGGTCGAGGTGCTGCGCTACGGCGGCCATCACGTCGAACCGCACCGGTAGGAGCGGCCAGGATGACCAGCAAGTCTGCGCACGAT
Organism: uncultured Caulobacterales bacterium; assembly: GCA_903900155.1. Lineage (GTDB taxonomy): Bacteria > Pseudomonadota > Alphaproteobacteria > Caulobacterales > Caulobacteraceae > Caulobacter. The sequence goes on from CAIUMD010000091.1 coordinate 70,507, forward strand.
CATAAGGGCCACGACCATGGCTCTGATGGCGACCACAAGCACGGGGACGGGGAGGGCGGCCACGCCCATGGTGGGCTGTTTGGCGAGCAAACCGAACTCATCTTCGCCCTGCTGTGCGGCGCGACGCTGCTGGTCGGGTGGCTGATCAGCCTGAAGGCCGATGGCTGGATACCGCTGGCCTTCTACCTGGCGGCCTATCTGTTCGGCGGCTGGTTCACCCTGACCGAGGCGATCGAGAACCTGCGCAAGCGCAAGTTCGAGATCGACACCCTGATGCTGGTGGCGGCCGCCGGCGCGGCGGCCCTGGGCCAATGGGCGGAAGGCGCGCTGCTGCTCTTCCTCTTCAGCATGGGCCATGCGCTGGAGCACTATGCCATGGGGCGCGCCCGCCGGGCGATTGAGGCCCTGGCCAAGCTCGCGCCCGAACGCGCCACCGTCCGCCGAGACGGCAAGACCGAGGAGATCGGCGTCGAGGCCTTGGAGGTCGGCGACATCGTTCTCGTCCGGCCCAATGAACGCATCGCCGCCGATGGCGTGGTCGTGACCGGCGAGAGTAGCGTCAACCAGGCCCCGGTCACGGGCGAAAGCGTGCCAGTCGACAAGCGCGCCGCCGCCGATCGCGACTTCGACTTCGCCAAGGCCAGCGCAGAGCATCGCGTCTTCGCCGGCACCATCAACGGCGCGGGCGCGCTCGACATCCGCGTGGCCCGCAAGGCCGGTGAAAGCACCCTGGCCCGCGTCGTGCGCATGGTCGCCGAGGCCGAGGCCCAGCGCTCACCGACCCAGCGCTTCACCGACCGCTTCGAGAAGGTGTTCGTGCCGGCCGTACTGGTGCTGGTCGGCGTGCTGATGTTGGCCTTCCTGGTGCTGGACGAGCCCTTCAGCCGCAGCTTCTACCGGGCCATGGCCGTGCTGGTGGCCGCCAGTCCCTGTGCCTTGGCCATTTCCGTGCCCAGCGCGGTGCTGAGCGGCGTCGCCCGGGCCGGCCGCGGCGGGGTGCTGGTCAAGGGCGGCGGGCCCTTGGAGAACCTGGGCACCCTGACGGCCTTGGCCTTCGACAAGACCGGCACCCTAACCGAGGGCAAGCCCAAGCTCACCGACATCGTGCCGGCCCAAGGCGTCGAGGCTTCTGAACTGCTGGCCATCGCCGTGGCGGTCGAGGCGCTGAGCGACCATCCGCTGGCAGCCGCCGTCGTGCGCGATGGGGAGGCCAAGCTGAACGGTCAGGCCCGCCGGGAAGCCACCAACATCAAGAGCCTGACCGGGCAGGGGATCCAGGCACAGGTCGACGGCAAGGCCGCCGTCATCGGCAAGCCAGGCCTCTTCGAAGCCGAAGGCGATCGACCGCCAGAGGACGTCTGGAGCGAGGCCCAGAAGCTGGAGGCCAGCGGCCGCACCGTCGTCATGGTGCGCCATGGCGACCGGTATCTCGGCGTGCTCGGTCTGATGGATACGGCCCGTCCGGCGGCCCGCGACGTCATCAAGCGCCTGCGATCGCTCGGGATCACCCGGATGATCATGCTGTCGGGCGACAACCAGTCGGTCTCCGACGCCATCGCCCGCGACCTGGGTCTCGACGAGGCCCGTGGCGGCCTGATGCCCGAAGACAAGGTCGCCACGATCAAGGCCCTGCGCGAGCAGTACGGCAAGGCCGCGATGGTCGGCGACGGGGTCAACGACGCCCCGGCCATGGCCAACGCCACGGTCGGTATCGCCATGGGCGCGGCAGGTTCGGACGTGGCTCTGGAGACCGCCGACGTCGCGCTGATGGCCGATGACCTCAACCATCTGCCGTTCGCGGTGGGCCTCAGCCGCAAGACCAGCGGCATCATCCGCCAGAACCTCTTCGTCAGTCTGGGCATGGTCGCGGTGCTGATCCCGGCCACCCTGTTCGGGTTGAAGATCGGTGAGGCGGTGATCTTCCACGAAGGCTCGACCCTGCTGGTCGTGGCCAACGCCTTGCGCCTCCTGGCCTACAAGGACCGTCAGGCATGAGCGGCCCTGAATCTCACGACGAGGCCGCGGCTTGGGCGCGCCGCTCGGCCCGCCGCGCCCTGATCGCCCTGGTGGCGGCGATGGTGTTCCTCGCTGCCACCATCGCCGTGGCGGTGGTCGGCATGGGGCATCGGCCATGATCGGGCGTCGTTCCGTCCCGGCCGTGGCGCTTGCCCTGGCCATGATCGGCGCCTCGATCGCCGGCTCGGCGCTGGCCGACACGATCGACAGGCCGATCGCCCTGTCGACGCCGCGAGGCTTTGTGCTGGACGGAGTCCGCGCCGTCGCCGAGGGCCCGGGCGTGCGCTTCCACGGCGCCGTCTGCCGACGCGCCGCCGGCCCCGCGCCGCGCTTCGTGCGGGCCGATCGCCTCGATCGCGACGGCCAGGTCCTGAGCACCGCGTCGAAAGTCCTCTGGGACCTGCGCGGGCGCGAGCGCCACTGCACGTTCTTCGACCTGCCCACGGCCAGTCCGCCGATAGACGGGGAGCAGTTCCGTGTCTGCTTACTTTCCACGAACCGCCCGTGCCCGGAGCCGCCCTCGGCCCCGTCGGGCGCGAGCGACAAGGCGACGAAAGGCCGCCCATGATCCTAGAGACAGAAATCGATATCGCCGCGCCCCCGACCAAGGTCTGGCGGACCTTGTCGGAGTTTGGCGCCTATCCGCGCTGGCATCCTCACTGGGAGATCGAAGGCGTGCCGGTGCAGGGCGCCCGGCTCTACATCCGCATCGGGTCAAACCCGGAAAAGCGGATGCGCGTCAGGGCCCGCGTCATCGGCATGGCGCCCGGCGAGGAGGTGGCGTTCCGCTCCGGTCCGTTCTTCGCGCGGTCGTACGAATACTTCCGCTTGGAGCCCAGTAAACGCGGCACGCTGCTACGTCACACCAACGAGATCACCGGTCTGGCGGCGTTGCAGTTCAAATTTAAGGAGGAGTACGAAAAGCTAGTTAGAATCTATGACTTCCGGCTGGAAGCTCTCGCGAAATACGTCACCACCAGCACGCCCCTGAAGGCCGTGGCGCGGTCGCGGCCGCGCACGCGGATCTAACCCTTACGGCTGCGCTGATGCGCCACGCCGAGTGTATCTTGTAACGTATTTCCTCGAGGCAATACGGACGCTATAGGCCCTTTTATGTTCGACGTGACGACATGGCTGAAGACCTGGACGGGGGCGCTTTTGGCGTGCCTGCTGGTGCTCGCCGTCGCCGCGCCGTCGTTGCGATTGGACTTCTGTCCGCCCGAGACGTCGGTGACCGCCGAGCATGGCGCTGCGGCTGAAGCTGCGAGCTTCGCCCAGATCGACGACCAGGATGCGTCGGACGTCTCGGACGCCAAAGGCGGCGAACAGGGCGGTCACTGCCACCATGTTCCCCAGCTGCTGAACCCGGTCGTTGGGGCGCAGCACGTCGTGTCCGCCGACCGTATTCGGTTGGTCGCCTCGGCCCTCGACATGCCGGCCTCGCGCATGCCTGACGGCCCCAACGAGCCCCCTCGAGCCTGACCCTGGCCGCGCCCTCGCGCGCGTAATCGCCATCGTCAGTTCTCACACAGGGACCTCCCATGCATTCCCGTTATGCCCGGCCCGCTGCCGTTCTCGGCGCGGTCCTGGCGCTCGCCGGTGCCGGCGCGTTTTCGCGCGCCGCTGCCGAGCCGCTCACCCTGGACGCCGCCCTTTCGCGCGCCCAGACCCAGTCACCGCTTGTCACGGCCGCCGAAGCTTCGGTGAAGGCGGCCGAAGGCCGCGCTCGCCAGGCTGGCCTGATGCCCAACCCCGAAGCAGGTCTCCAGTCGGAGAACTTCGCCGGGTCGGGGCCTTACGGCCGTTTCGGCGCCGCCGAGACCACCGCCACGATCAGCCAACGCCTGGAGCTGGGCGGCAAGCGCCGCACCCGCGCCGTCGCCGCCAATGCCGAGGTCGACGCCGCCCGCATCGGCTTCACGATCGCCAAGGCCGACCTGACACAGGAAGTCCGGGTCCGGTACGCCGAAGCGCTGGCCGCCCAGGATCGCCTGGTCCTGGCCCAAGAAACAGCCGCCCGCGCCGAGGGCCTCTCGAAAGTCGCTAGCACCCTGGTCGAGGCCGGACGCGAACCACCGCTTCGGGCCTTGCGGGCCGAGGCCGCCAGCCGTGAAGCGGCCGCTGCGGTGATCGCCGCCGAAGCCGAGGCGCTGGCCGCTCGGCGCGCGCTGGTCACCCTCTGGGGCGAGCCGGGCGAGACGATCGAGCTGGTGCGCGGTCCGGAGGCCGCCGCGCCTACCCAGACCACGATCGATCCTAGCGAGACCCTGGACGTGCGCCAGGCGCGCGCGGACCTACAAACGGCCCGGGCCGTCATCGATCGCGAGCGCGCCGCCGGCCGCCCGGACCTGACGGTCCAGGCTGGCGTGCGGCGGTTCGAGCAGACCGGGGACTCGGCGATGATCGTCGGCTTCACCGCGCCGATCCCGATCTCCAACCGCAACCAGGGCACGGTTGCGGCCGCGCGCGCCGACGCGACCGCCGCCGAGGCGCGTGAGCGCCTGGCGCTGGCCCGCTCGGTCCGGGCGGTGCGCGACGGCGAGGCTTCGCTTCGCGCGGCCAATGCCCGGCTGGAGGTCCTCGACAGCAAGATCGTCCCGCAAGCCCAGACCGCCGTCGATCTGGCGCGCGGTGGCTTTGAGGCCGGCAAGTTCTCGCTGCTCGAAGTCCTCGACGCGCAAGGCGCCCTGACGACCGCCCGCACCGAACTCATCGCCGCGCGCCTTGAGCGCGCCAAGGCGCTGGCCGCGCTCGAACGCGCCGCCGCCCAATAGGAAAGCTCACCATGAAGTCCAACGATAGAAAGACCCTGCTGACGGCCGTGGCGGTCAGCGCCGTGCTGGCCGCCGGCGCTGGCGCGCTGGTCGGCAAGACCATGCTGTCCTCGCCGGCCAAGGAAGCTCCAGCCGCCGAGGCCAAGGAAGATCACGCCGGCGAAAAGCCCCATGTCGCCATGACCGCCGAGCGCATCACCGCCGACGGCATCCAGCTGGTGACCCTGGCCGGCGGCGGGCTCGACGCCGCCGTACCGGCCCAGGCCACGGTGGTGGCCACGCCCAACGGCGCGGCGATCCTGGCGGCCCGCGCTGACGGCGCCATCGTCCGCATCAACAAGCGCCTGGGCGACCCCGTCGCCGCTGGCGAGGTGATCGCCGCCATCGAAAGCCGCGACGCCGCTGCCATCAGCGCCGACCGCAGCGCGGCGGCCGCCAAGGCCGCGGCCGCCCGTCAGGCCCTGGTCCGTGAGCAGCGCCTGTTCGACGCCAAGATCACCGCTCGCCAGGACCTCGAAGCGGCCCAGCGCGAGGCGGCCATCGCCGAGTCCGAACTGCGGCGCGCCAGTGGCGCCAGCGCCGCCGCTGGCGTCAGTGGCAACGGCCGCACCCTGGCCGTGACCAGCCCGATTTCGGGCCGGATCACCGCCGCCACCGCCACCCTCGGCGCCTATGTCGCGGCCGGTTCCGAACTCTTCCGGGTCGCCGATCCGGGGCGCATCGAGATCCAGGCCGCCTTGCCGGTCGCCGACGCCCAGCGGGTCAAGCCCGGCGACGCGGCCGTGGTCGAGACCGCCAGCGGGTCGGTGAACGCCACCGTGCGCAGCATCACCCCGGCGCTGGACGCCGAGAACCGCTCGGCTACCGCCGTGCTGGCGGTGAGCGGCGAGGCCCCGATGCTGACCCCCGGTCAGGCCTTGCGCGCGCGCATCACCCCGCGCGGCGCCGCCGCCAGCGTCAGCGGCCGCATCTCCGCGCCGGACGAGGCGGTCCAGACCGTCAATGGCGCCGAGGTCGTCTTCGTCCGCACCAAGGACGGCTTCGAGCCGCGTCCCGTCCGGGTCGGTCGTCGTGGCGGCGGCCAGGTTGAGATCCTCTCGGGCGTGCGCACCGGCGAGCAGATCGCCGGCAAGGGCGCCTTCCTGCTGAAGGCCGAACTCGGCAAGGGGGAGGCGAGCCATGAGGACTAAGCTCACCCTGTCTCTGGCAGCTCTGGCCGCCTCGCTCACCACTTCGGCCGTCCAGGCCAAGGACGCGGTGACCATCGATCGCATCGGCGGCCGCGCCGTCGAGATCATCACCGCCTCGGCGCGCGACACCGGCAACGGCCTGCGCGTGTCGGGTCTGGTCCGACGCGCGCCGGGGCGCAGCCTGCCGCCGGTGGCCGCTCACCTCGATGTCAGCGCCTTCGATCCAGACGGGCACTGGGCCATCACCGTCCCCACGCGCCTGGCGGCCCTGAGCCCCCAGCGCACCGACCGTGAGCCGGCCCGCTTTGAGGCGACTTTCCCGCTGCTGCAGCTGGCCTCGGTGACCAAGCTGGAAGTCCGCTATCAGGACAAGCCTCACGCCATGGAAACCGGCGAGGTGGCCCGATGATCGGCCGTATCCTCGACCTTTCGGTCCGCTTCCGCTGGGCCGTCATTGCCCTGGTCACGCTGGTCGCGGCCCTGGGCGTCTACAACCTGGTGCGCCTGCCGATCGACGCGGTGCCCGACATCACCAACAAGCAGGTGCAGATCAACACCGTCTCGGGGACCCTGGCCCCGGCCGAGGTCGAGAAGCTCGTCACCTTCCCGGTGGAGACGGCCATGGCCGGCATCCCCGGCCTGGAGTCCACGCGCTCGATTTCGCGCAACGGCTTTTCCCAAGTGACCATCGTCTTCAAGGAAAAGACCGACATCTACTTTGCCCGCCAGCAGGTGGCCGAGCGCCTGACCCAGGTGCGCCAAAGCCTGCCGGCCGGGGCCGAGCCCGCCATGGGCCCGATCTCCTCGGGTCTGGGCGAGGTCCTGATGTGGACCGTGGCCTTCGAGCATCCGGGCGGCAAGGGCGCCAAGGTCACCGAAGGTTCGCCAGGCTGGCAAAGCGACGGGTCCTACCTGACCTCGACCGGGGAGCGGCTATCCGATCCCACCGCCCAGGCGGCGTTCCTGCGCGAAGTGCAGGATTGGATCGTCCGGCCCCAGATGCGCTCGGTCGCAGGCGTGGCCGGCGTCGACTCCATCGGCGGCTTCGAAAAGCAGTTCGTCGTTCAGCCCGATCCGACCCGCATGGCCTCGGTGGGCGTCTCGTTCAACGACCTGGCCAAGGCTCTGGAAGCGGCCAACCTCGCCGTCGGCGCCAACTTCGTCGAGAAGGGCGGGGAAGCCTTCCTCGTCCGCGCCGACGCTCGCGTGCGCACCGTCGACGAGATCGCCAACGCCACGGTCGCGGCGCGTGAAGGCGTCTCGATCCGCGTCCGCGACGTCGCCACCGTCAAGCTGGGCGGCGCCCTGCGCACCGGCGCGGCCTCGGAGAACGGCGAAGAGGTCGTGGTCGGCACCGTGCTGATGCTGACCGGCGAGAATAGCCGCACCGTCGCCGGCGCTTCGGCCGAGAAGCTGATCGAGGTGGCCAAGAGCCTGCCGGTCGGCGTGAAGGTCCAGGTGGTCTACGACCGCTCCAAGCTGGTCGGCGCGACCATCAAGACCGTCGAGAAGAACCTGACCGAAGGCGCGCTGCTGGTCATCGTGGTGCTCTTCCTGCTGCTCGGGAACTTCCGCGCCGCCTTGATCACCGCCCTGGTTATCCCGCTCTCGATGCTGATGACCGCCATCGGCATGAACAAGCTGGGCGTCTCTGGCAATCTGATGAGCCTGGGGGCGCTGGACTTTGGCCTCATCGTCGATGGGGCCGTCATCATCGTCGAGAACGCCTTGCGGCGCCTGGCCGAGCGCCAGCACCACGAGGGCCGTCTCCTGACGCTGTCGGAGCGCCTGGGCGAAACCCGTGAGGCCGCCCGCGAGATGATCGCGCCGACCGTCTACGGCCAGGCGATCATCCTCCTGGTCTATGCGCCGCTGCTGACCTTCACCGGCGTCGAGGGCAAGACCTTCTCGCCCATGGCCATCACCGTGATGCTGGCCCTGGCCGGCGCCTTCGTCCTGTCGCTGACCTTCATCCCGGCCATGATCGCCCTCTTGATCAACGGCAAGGTGGCCGAGAAGGAAGTCGCGCCGGTCCGCTGGACCAAGTCCCGCTATGAGCCGCTGCTGCACAAGGTCGTGGCCAAGCCCTGGCCGGTGATCGGCGGGGCGGTGGCGCTGTTTGTCGTCGCGGCCGTGACCTTCGGGTTCCTGGGCCGGGAGTTCACGCCGCAGCTCGACGAGAAGGACATGGCCGTCCAGGCCCTGCGCATCCCGTCGACCTCGCTGGAGCAGTCGCTGCGCATGCAGCGGCGGATCGAGCGGGTGGTGGCGACCTTCCCGGAGGTGGCGTTCGTCTACTCCAAGACCGGCACGGCCGAAGTCGCCAGCGACCCCATGCCGCCCAACGCCTCGGACGCCTTCATCATCCTCAAGCCCAAGGACGAGTGGCCCAACAAGAACGAGACCAAGGCCGAGCTGATCAGCCGCATCGAGCACAAGCTGGAAGGCCTGACAGGCAACGCCTACGAGTTCAGCCAGCCGATCCAGATGCGCTTCAACGAACTGATCGCCGGCGTGCGCGGTGACGTGGCCATCAAGGTCTATGGCGACGATCTCGACGCCATGAGCCGCACGGCCGAGGAGATCGCTACGGTCCTGCGGACGGTGAAGGGGGCGGCCGACGTCAAGGTCGAGCAGACCTCGGGCTTCCCGACCCTGGACGTCCAACTCGACCGCGACGCCATCGGCCGCCTGGGCCTAACGGTCGAAGAGGTCGCCGACACCCTGGCCGTGGCCATGGGCGGCCGCGAGGCCGGTCTGGTCTTCCAGGGCGACCGTCGCTTTGACGTCGTGGTCCGCCTGCCGGACGCCAGCCGCAACGATCTCGACGCGGTCGGCGCCCTGCCGGTGATGCTACCCGAACGGGCCGGCGGCGCTCGCGCCTCGGTGCCGCTGCGCGACGTCGCCAAGTTCTCCTATTCGGAAGGCCTCAACCAGGTCAGCCGCGAGAACGGCAAGCGCCGCGTCGTGGTCCAGGCCAACGTCCGTGGCGCGGATCTCGGCTCCTTCGTGGGCGAAGCCCAGCAGAAGGTCGATACGCAGGTCAAACTGCCGGCCGGCTCTTGGCTGGTCTGGGGCGGGCAGTTTGAGAACCTCAAGGCCGCCCAGGCGCGCCTGGCCCTCGTCGTGCCGCTCTGCTTCCTGCTGATCTTCGGCCTGCTCTACATGGCCCTGGGCGGCATCGCACCGGCCGCGGCGGTGTTCTCGGCCATTCCGCTGGCTTTGGCCGGCGGTGTCTTCGGCCTGGCCCTGCGCGGCATCCCGTTCTCGGTGTCGGCCGCCGTCGGCTTCATCGCGCTCTCGGGCGTGGCGGTGCTGAACGGCCTGGTGATGATGACCGCCATCCGCCAGCGCCTGGCCACGGGCATGCCACTTGAGAAAGCGATCATCGACGGGGCCATGGAGCGCCTGCGGCCGGTGATGATGACCGGTCTCGTCGCCTCCCTGGGCTTCGTGCCCATGGCCCTGGCGACCGGCACCGGCGCTGAAGTCCAGCGTCCGCTAGCCACGGTCGTCATCGGCGGCCTGATCACCGCCACGGCCCTGACGCTCTTCGTCCTGCCGGCCATCTGTCGCTTCGTCCTGCGCAAGGCCGAAACCGGGAGTCCTGAACAAGCCTGAGCCTGGGGCGGCGCGTCGAGCTGGTCTCGGCGCGCCGCTCGTTCTTCACATCCACCTGCGGAGCACTTGAATGAGTAAGCCGATTGAAGGGGGAAGCACGGCGATCGCCGTGTCGGGACTACAAGCCCAGAAGAAGCGTATTCAGATCCTCGCCGAGAACATCGCCAACGCCAACTCGACGGCTCGAACCGCCGGCGGAGAGCCCTACCGCCGCCAGATTCCGGTCTTCAAGGTCGAGCAGATGGGCGGGGACGAGGGGGTGGTGCTGAGCGGCGTTAAGGCCGATCCCAAGCCCTTCCCGCAAGCCTATGATCCTGGCCATCCGGCGGCCAACGCCGCTGGCTATGTGCTGCTGCCCAACGTCAACAGCCTGGCCGAGAGCCTCGATCTCAAGCAGGCCATGAAAGCCTACGAGGCCAATCTCAACGTCCTCGACACCCAGGACGCGATGGAGAAGGCCACCCTTTCCATCCTCGACAAGAAATAGACGTCAGGGTCGCGCGCGAGGCTCGCATTTGGCGGGTTTCGTGCGTTGATCCCTCAAACTTGGCAGGCGCTTTTCGGCGCACGGGAAGAGGAGAGGTTTTCAATGGGAGCTGGACACGATCACGGCGCGAGCCAGGCCAACGGCAAGCGGCTGGCCATGGCTCTGGCGCTGACCTCGACATTCCTGATCGCCGAGGTCGTCGCCGGCATCGCCTTCAACAGCCTGGCGCTGCTGTCGGACGCCGCGCACATGTTCACCGACGCCGCCGCCCTGGCCATCGCCCTGGCGGCGATCCGTGTCGGCCAGCGTAAGCCCACCGAGGACTTCACCTTCGGCTATCGGCGCTTTGAGATCCTCGCGGCGGCCTTCAACGCCATCCTGCTGTTCGGCGTCGCCATCTATGTCCTGGTCGAAGGCGTCAAGCGCATCCTCAACCCCGAGCCCGTCGGCTCGGTGGGGATGTTCATCGTCGCGGCGCTGGGCCTCGTCATCAACCTAGTCTCCATGCGTCTTCTGGCCAGCCACAAGGACAAGAGCCTCAACGTCAAGGGCGCCTATCTCGAGGTCTGGGCCGATATGCTCGGCTCGCTGGGCGTGGTCGTCGGGGCCGTCGTCATCAAGATCACCGGCTGGCGGTTCGTCGACCCGATCGTGGCCATCGGCATCGGCCTATGGGTGTTGCCGCGCACCTGGATCCTTTTGAAGGACACCACCCGAATCCTCCTCGAAGGCGCGCCTCCTGGAATGGCCCTGGCCGGCGTACGCAAGGCCATTACCGAGACCCCTGGGGTGGCCAGTGTCCACGAACTGCATCTGTGGACCACGGGCGCGGACAAGGCGGTCTGCACCGTCCATGTCGTGCTGGCGGAGGGGGCGCAGGGCGAGGCCGTGCGCACCGCGATCGCCACCCGACTAGAGACCGACTTCGACCTGCACCACGTCACGATCCAGACCGAAGTGACCGAGTGCGGGGAGGAGGGGCGGCACGCTTAGGCGGCCGCTCCTCAATCTGCTGGCCGCCCCAGACCTTGGGGCGCGCCAGACTTCAGAGCGTGAGGTGACGCGTGAACGAAGACGACCTGCACATCCTGCGGATCTACCTGGACGCCGGCGCGACCCTAAACGGGGTCGCATATGACGCGGTGCTGATGGCGCGCGCCCGCGAAATGGACATCGCCGGCGCGGCGGTGCTGCGTATCGAGGAGGCCTTTGGCGAGGCGGTGCTGCACGGCGCCAAGGCCCGGGATCTGGCTCCCGAACAGCATTTGATCGTCGAGATGGTCGACAGCCGCGCCAAGCTCGACGCATTGGCCGCGACCTTGGAAGTGGCCGCCGATGTGGGGTTGGCGACCATCGGCAAGATCCAGGTCGTCGCCTATGGCGGCCATCGCCACCGCACCGGGGCCGCGCCCGCCTAGCGCGGAGCAAGGCCCGTCCCGACCCGTCCCACGGCAAGTTTTCAGGAGCAGCACATGACCAATCCCAATCCCCCCAAGCCCGACGCGGCGAGCAGCACCGATAGCAAGCCGTCATCGTCCCCGGAGCCCGCGCCCCGCAAGGAAGGCGGCATGATCGACGAGGGCGGCCCGACCGGCGGCAATGTCGAGGGCGTCGAGAGCGAAACCGAAACGCGCCGCGATGGCGGCATGCTCGGCGAGGGCTAGGCCATCAACATCCCGGGGGGGGGACCATGTATCCAGCCGATCTTCGATCCCTGACCGGCTTGCGCATCGTCGCGGCCGCCTGGGTGCTCGTCTATCACTTCCGCAATCGCCTCGGTCTCGACCTCGAACGGTTCGGCCTGATCGCCAAGGGCTATCTCGGGGTCGATCTCTTCTTCATCCTGTCGGGCTTCATCCTCTCCCATGTCTATCTGAAGGCTTGGTCCGAGGGGCGCTTCCGATACGGTTCCTTCCTGTGGGCCCGCCTGGCGCGGCTCTATCCTGTGCATCTGCTGACCCTGGACGCGACCATCGTCCTCTGGGCAATGGGCCGCTGGACCGGCGCCAGCTTCGAGACACAGGCCTTCGATCCCGCCGCCATCCCCCAGCATCTGATGCTGATCCACGCCTGGTGGTCGACGCCAACCGTGCAGTGGAATTTCCCATCCTGGTCGATCTCGGCCGAATGGTTCGCCTATCTGCTGTTCCCGGCGGCGGCCGTCACATCCATCGCCTTGCGCGCGCGTCCCGTCCTGGCCGTGGCGCTGGCGATCGTCCTGCTCTTCGCGCTCGACGGGATCGTGCAGACCTTCGGCGGATCGCTGACCCGGCTGACCGCCCAGGGCGGGGCGTTGCGGATCGTGCCGTCCTTCGCCATGGGCGTGGCCCTGCATCGGCTGGGCGCGACACGGTCGATGTCGCCAGGGCTGGCGCTGCTGGGTACGGGTCTCGCCGTGGGCTGGATCGTCCTGTCCACCTCCGTGGGCCTGGCCGATCGCTGGATCTGGCCGGGCTTGGCGGCGCTGATCTTCTGCCTGGCGGAAACGGACAAGGCTGGGCGCGCCAGCGTCCTGGCCGCGCCGCTGGCGGTTTATCTCGGTGAGGTGTCCTACGCGGTCTACATGACCCACTTGCCGGTCGACATTGCCTATTTCGAAGCCCTGGACCGCCTGCCGGCGCCGCCGGCCGGGGTCTGGGCCTGGGCCGCCTGGCTCGGGGTCCTGGCGGTGTGCCTCTTTGTATCTGTGGCGGTCTATCACGCGGTCGAGCGACCGGCCGGCGCTGGCTGCGGGAGAACGATCCGTTCCGCGGACCCGCAGAGTAGGACGAACCGAGTTCCAGGGCCCGCCGGGCAAACCCGGCGGGCGCGCCAAGACGGCGCTCTAGCCTTTGTCGGCGGTAGTCTCCGGGCGCCGGAGCACTTCGCCGTGCGCGCGGATCGGTTCTACCGCACCACCAAAGCCGATGACGAAGGTGGAGTCCGTGCCGCCCCAGCTGATCGACACGTGGGCCACGAAGATCAGCGGTTCGCGCACCTTGACGATCGATTGCAGGCGCCGACCACGGCGAGCGAAGTCGAACCGCTGGCCCAGGCCATCCGGACGGATCGTGGTCACAACCACGTCGCCGGGTTTGAGGTCGTGGTCACGGCAGGTCACGACGAACCGCCAGCCGGCGTGGCGGCGCACGATGTCGAGCCGAAAGCGTCCGTTCTCAAGATCGATCCGGTGGGGGTCGTCGTCGGGCTGTTTATAGAGGCTGAGGATTTCCTCGGCCTGCCGTTGCCAGAGCCAGACCAGGCTGGCGATCAGGACGATCAGGACCAGCAGCACGGCGGCCGTCATGGCCCAGGGATGGGCGGCGGCATAGAGGGTCAAGTCATGGATCGGGCTCACGGAGCGACGCTCCGGTTATCGATCGACGACAGCAGAGTGGAGGCGCGCGCGGGCGCATGGAGCCGCGACGTGCGGCCTGAAGACTTCAGAAACATGGGAATCCTCGAACACGAAGGACGCGGCCAGGGCCGCGCGGTCTAGGCGATAGGTTCGAGGTCGGATCTAGGTGGGCGGTCTTGTGGGTTGCCGGTCAGGCCGGCGCGGTGGTCGTTGTCCAGCCGGAATCGAGCCGCTGCGGTGGTCGCGACGGCCGGAGCGTCGGCGTCTGCGGCCTGATCGTGAAGGGGCGGGCCGTCGGCATGGTGATGGTGCGCGCCCGAGGCGGGCGCCTCGGATGCGTGAGGATCGGTCGGAGGCTGGACCGCGCTCTGCCTCAGGGAAGTTGAGGCGTCCTGGGCCGCGGCGCCCGGAGGTTCTGCCGCTTGGTTCAGCGCGCTGGTGGCCTGAACGACGTCTGCGTCGAGATGGGCCTGCTCGGCTGGCGCCTGCACGGACAGCACCGCCATCAGCAGGGCGGCGAAAGCCACCATTGCCTGTCGGACGGTTTTGAACGCAGTGAGGCCCACGGTTCCCCCAGGTGAATGAACCGGCGCATTGTCGCGCTTTCGGCTCGGTTCTTCAATGCTGGATGCTCGGTCTGGGGCCGCTAGGCTGTGGTTTCGGGTGGCGGGGGCGGCGTCAGGTCGAGACCAAGGCGGGCTTGGCCAAAGCGCAGGATCAGATAGCGGGTTGCGCGCTCGAGACCCAGGAGGGTCGGGGCGCGTTCCAGGATCTTGCGGAGGTCTTTGTCGTTGACGATGGGCTGGCCGCCTTGGACGTCGTTGAGCCGATGGCTGGGCTCGACCCAGCCAGCGAAAGACTGGCCGGTATGGACGAAGCGGCTTCGCAGGTCGTAGGCCGCGCCGATGGACGCCTTGAAGCGATCAGGCTGGAAGCACCAGAATGCCGCCTCGGCCTCGCCCCCTTCGAAGAAGGGCTGATCGATATAGTCCATGAAGGTGGTCACGAACCGTCGCTTGATTTCGAACAGTCGCTTTCGCAATGCACTGCCGGCCGCCTTGCCGTCCGGCAGGTCCTTCTCGATCCGCTGAAGAAGGTCTTCAAGGTCCGGGTCTAGCAGCCGCCCGCCGGCCGGGTATTGAGCTTCGGAGATGATCTCGCCGGCCGTGATCAGGTGCAGATAGGCCTGTTCGGGATCGTGCTCGCTGCTCTGTAGCGCGCGCATGTAGAAGCGGCACGCGGCGTCGAAGGCGTGCAGGGCCGGGATGTCGCGCGTGCCGGTCCAGACGGGATAGAGACGGGTGACCTCTTCCAGGTTCAGCAGGACGGGCAGGGTCTTGCGCGGACGGTGGTTGTTCTGCGGCAGCTCCGGATCGGTGAAGGTCGAGAACGCGCTGAGATCGGGCAGGTTGAAGATGCCATCGTTCTGCAGCGAGCCATGGGCGTCGAAGCGCTTGCCGAACAGTACGCTCATACCCGCCGCGAACATCTCGCCGTAGCCGGCATATTGCGGGACCACGACGCCTGGGGCCTTCTCGTAGTCGTCGGTCAGAAACGCGGCCACGAAGGCGCCGCGCGCATTGCGATCGGCCAGCATCCTCTGGCGCGCCGCCCGGTTTCCAAGGCTGGGCCAGGCATGGGTGATCAGGAGATCATCGCCGGCGAACTCGCCGATGAACCAGCTGGTCGATGAGATCAGGACCCGCTGGACGCGGTTGGATGGCCGAAGGCCCTCGGCGACTTTGCTGTCCGTCACATCGTCCTCGCGCGGTTCGGGATGAAGCCTTTCGCGCCACCGCAGGATCACGCAGGCAAAGCGTGGTGGTGTCCCGGGCCAGGCCCAGGACACCGATGACGCCTTAGCAGACGACCTGGAGGCCGCCGCTGTTACAGAGGATGAGCACCTGGTCGCCGACGACGAACATGTGGAAGCCGCGACGGCGCACCTCGGCTTCGAGCTGCTCCATGGACGCGAGGAAGTTGACCCAGCCGATATTGCGGCGAACGAGCCCGCCGTTGCGAGCTTGGCGGGATTGGAAAATGCGTTGAATAAATGGATTTATCACTGTATATAGACCTTATTGCTTTCAGTTCATTTTGTTTCTTTCTCAGTCGTCGGTTTTAAGTGGCGCTGAAAACGGGTTGGAAGAATTCCAATCCTACTTCTATACTACCACAAAACTTGCCCGTTGTCAAGCTTGGTTAACGCTGTTCGCTGAGCGATAGGGCGTGGACATCGGCCAGGCGGGCGCCGCCCGGCGCTTCCGCGCCAGGCTTTGCCCCAAGATCGAGACCGTCCGGCGGTCACGCTCGGTCCCGCGGCTTTCGCCGCTCCCTCGGGCGCGACCTTGCAGGCAAGCTTTGGCTTGCCGCCGGACGCTCGACGCCGCCTCCCGCCACGCCCTTCGGGCGGGCTCCTGTGCAGGCTTCATTGTCATGAGCGCCCGCTGACGCGGGCGCGCGGGCTTAGGGCTCCGCCCTCGGCGCGCGCCGGATCGTCTTCCGCCCAGCTTCGGACGGCCTTGCCGTCCTGCAGCCGGGTCCCCGCGAAGACGCCCCTCTGCTTGCACACCCGGTCTCGCCGACGGGCGTCGGGGTCAGGCGCGCCTTGCGCCCTGACCCCGAGCACCGAGGAGAATATTCCTATGACCGAGCAAGACCATTCCGCCGCGATCGCGGTCCTGAACGACGCCTGCCGCGCCGAGCCCGGCGCGGGCTGGGTGATGACCCAGGGCGTCTGGGCGCTGCCCGAGGCCGACAGGCTCAAGGCCTTCGCGGCCGTGACCGCGTTCTCGGACTTCTCCGAAGACAACGACCCGCACGGCGAACGCGACTTCGGCGCCTTCGAGATCGCCAGCGCCAAGCTCCTCTGGAAGATCGACTACTACGACCTCGACCTGGACAAGGGATCGCCGGACCCGGCCGACCCCGCCGTCACCAAGCGCATCCTGACCCTGATGTTGGCCGAGGAATACTGACGCTGAAGGCCCCCGCCGCCCTCGGGCGGCGGGGGCTGGTGTCGGCGACGCAATTGCCCGTGCGGCCGATCCTTCGGGATCGGCCGTTTTCGTGTCACCGGGTCAGCGTCTCCATCAAGGCCGCAGGGCAGGCGAGGGACCATCCCTGCGGCGGCCAGACCTTCGGCGCGTGGTCAAGGGCGTCTTATCGAGCGCTGTCTGACGTGCGCCAGCGTCCGAGGCGGAGATCAGGCGGCCTGCTGGGTGATCGCCTTCAAGGCCCGACAGGCGTCCAGGCAGGCCTTGGCGGCTTCACGGCCCTTGTTCTCCTCATCCTCACGGCTGCGCGCCTGGGCCTGTTCCTCGTCATAGGTGGTCAGGACGCCGAAGGTGATCGGGCGCTGGGCGTTCAGCCCCGCCGTCATCAGGCCATGGGCGACGGCCTGGCTGATGTATTCGAAGTGGGCGGTGTCACCCTTGATGACGCAGCCCAGACAGATCACCCCGTCGAACCGTCCGGTTTGGGCCAGGGTCTGGGCGATCAGCGGGAGTTCATAGGCGCCAGGCGCTTCGACGATGGCCTCGGGGGGCAGCACGACGCCCTCGGCGTCGAGGACCGCGCGGGCGCCCTCCATCAGGCCATCGACGATCTCGCGATTGAAGCGGCTGACGACCAGGGCGATGCGGGGAAGGTCGGTTGACATAGGGGGCCTTTCAGGCGGCGTGGCCAAGGTCGTGGCCCAAGCGGTCGCGCTTGGTGGTGAGATAGGCGGCGTTGTCGTCGGTCTGCCGGACCAGGACCGGCACGCGCTCGACGACCTCCAGGCCAGCAGCGGTCATCGCCTCGACCTTGCGCGGGTTGTTGGTCATCAGCCGGACACGCCCCACGCCCAGGGCCTGCAGAATCTGGCCGGCGGCCCCATAGTCGCGGGCGTCGTCCACGAAGCCCAAGGCGTGGTTGGCCGACACCGTGTCCAGCCCCTGGTCCTGCAGGGCGTAGGCGGCGATCTTGTTGGCCAGGCCCAGGCCGCGACCTTCATGGCCGCCGACATAGACCAGCACGCCGCCATCCTGTCCGATCCGGTCCAGCGACGCCCGCAACTGCTCGCCGCAATCGCAACGCCGCGAGCCCAGGGCGTCGCCGGTCAGGCACTCGGAATGGACCCGCACTAGCGGCGCGGCGCCATCACGGGGGGCGGCGATCAGGGCCAGATGCTCGGCGTCCTGCGTGCGGAACGCCACGACCTCGAAGGTCCCGTGTTCGGTGGGCAGGTTGGCGCGCGCCACCTCGGTCACCGCGCGCCGGTGTTCCACCAGCTCGGCGATCGAGACCACCGGCAGGCCATGACGGGCGGCGAAGGCGTCGAGCGAGGGCCCTCGCGCCATCGCCCCGTCGGGGTTCATGATCTCGCAGATCACCGCCGCCGGGCGCAGGCCGGCCAGCGTCACCAGGTCGATCGAGGCCTCGGTGTGGCCGCGCCGGACCAGGACGCCGCCGGGGGCCGCGCGCAGCGGGAAGACATGTCCCGGCGAGACCAGGTCGGCGGCCGTCGCGTCCGGCGCCGTGGCCGCCGCGATGGTCATGGCCCGGTCGTGGGCCGAGATGCCGGTGTCGATGCCGACCGCCGCCTCGATCGACACGGTGAAGGCCGTGCCGCGCCGGGTGCGGTTGTCGGCGACCATCGGCGCCAGGTTCAGCCGCTCGACGGCCTGGGCCTCCAGCGACAGGCAGATGAGGCCGCTGCCTTCCTTGGCCATGAAGGCGATGGCGGCGGCGTCGACATGCTCGGCGGCCATGACCAGGTCGCCTTCGTTCTCCCGGTCGATGTCGTCGACCACGATGATCATGCCGCCCGCCTTCAGGCGTTCGAGCGCTTCAGATAGGCGTGACATAGCCGCTCCGCATATTTGGCCAGCACGTCGACTTCGACATTGACGAGATCGCCGAGGCGCGCGTGCTGCAGGGTGGTGTGGGTCCAGGTGTGGGGAATGAGCGCCACACCGACGGTGAAGGGGGCGCCGGGCTCGGCCGCGGCGACATCGGTCAGGGTCATGCTAACGCCGTTCAGCGCGATCGAGCCCTTCTCGACGCAGTAGGGCCAAAGCGCGCCGGGCAGGGCAAGGCGCATGCGCCGGTCGTCGTCGCCGCCGGTGATGGCCACGATCCGCGCCAGGCCGTCGACATGGCCCTGCACCAGATGGCCCGACAGCCGCATCGAAAGCCGCAAGGCCCGCTCGAGATTGACGGCGGCCCCGACGCTCAGGTGCGGGAAGGTGCTGCGCGAAAGGGTTTCGGCGCTCAGGAAGAAGCTCGCCTCACCGCTGGCGTCCCGGTCGGTCACGGTCAGGCAGACGCCATTGACCGCGACGCTTTCGCCAAGGTCGAGATCGGCAAAGCCGGTGGCGAGGCCGATCCGCAAGGCGCCGTCGGCCTCGGGCCGCACCCAGCGGGTCTCGCCGACGGTTTCGATGATTCCGGAAAACATCAGGCGGCGATCTCCAGGTCTTGGGCCAGCAGGGTCTCGACCCGATCCACGCCGCCGCTCGGGTCAGCGGCCCGGATCAGCACGTGTTCGTCCCAGAGGCCGCTGGCCAGCACCGCGCCGCTCAGGGTCGGGCCGGCCTCGACCAGCACCTCCAGCGCGCCGTCTGCAGCCAGCTCGGTCAGCAGGCCCGGCCAGTCGGGGTGGACCGATGGGACAAGGCCCCGTTCGCGGGCCTGGACGAGATAGGACGCCGGCACCCGGCCGCGCCGATCGAGAATGGCCAGGCGGCGCCGGGTCGTGCGGGGGTCGGCCACCCGCCGGACGGTGAACCAGGGATTGTCGGCCAGGATCGTGCCCGAGCCCGTGACGATCGCGTCGGCCCGGCGGCGCAGGCTGTGCGCTAGATCCAGCGAGGCCTCGCTGGTGAAGGTCTTGGACCCGGCCGGCGGGATCATCGCGCCGTCGGCGCGCAGCGCCTGCTTGACCGTTACCCAGGGGCGTCCGGTTCGCACCCGGCGGGAAAACGGGGCGATCAGTCGGGCGCAGCGCCGGGCCAGGGCCGATGCGTCGGGATGGGGAAGGTCGGCTGCGAAGCCGATGATGAGGCCAGCATCGCCCAGCGCCTGGGCGCCGCCGCCGGCGACAGCGGGGTTGGGGTCGCGCGCGCCGATCCACACCGCGCGAACCGGGCTGGCCAGGATCGCCGCGACGCAGGGCGGGGTGCGGCCCTGGTGGTTGCAGGGCTCCAGCGTGACCACCAGCGCCGCGATCGCGTCCAGGCGGCCGGCCTGGCGGCACACGTCCAGCACGGCGGCCTCGGCGTGGGCCAGGCCCGCGCCGTGATGGGCCCCGACCGCCAGGATCTCGCCATCGGCGGCCAGCGCGGCGCACCCGACGGGCGGATTGGGCGCGGTGGCGCCGGCCAGGGCCGCGCCGGCCAGGAGGGCCTGGTCGAAGGCGGCGGCGACGGCGCCGGGGAAGGGGAGGGACAACGACATGGCGGCGACTTAGGGCGTCGCGTGGCGCCGGGCCAAGCGCTCGTCGCCGATTGAAAACCTTACATTTTAGAGCCCATCACAAATGACGCCGCCGCGTTTTGTCCCTAGGAACTTGGCCATGAAGTCGTCGATCGCGCCCCGCCCATGAAGGGGCCCCTCAATAGCGTCGCGCCGCACGGCGCCTGGTCGCCCGGTCTCCAGAAGACCCGGCTCTACGACCTCCTCCTGCAGGACATCATCCTGGGTGACCTGCCGCCCATGCAGGTCCTGGAGGAGAAGGCCCTGGCCGCGCGCTATGCCGGCGGGGTGGCGGGGATCCGCGACGCGCTCGGCCGCCTCGCCATCGAGGGCCTGGTCGTGCGCCGGCCGCGCGTCGGCACCATCGTCGCCCCGCTCGACGTCGCCGAGATCGAGCACGCCTTCCAGGTCCGGCGCATGCTGGAAGGCCGGACGGCCGCCCTGGCGGCGCGCAATCGCCGTCCCGCCGACATCCTGGCCATCGTCGACGCGTTCGACGGCGCCGAGGCGGCGATCGCGGCGGGGGACTTTCGCGCCATGCTGGCCATGGACCTGGCCTTCCACCGCGCCGTCGCCGTCGCCGCCCAGAACCCGACCCTGGCGCGGTTCGTGATCGCGCTGCAGAACGTGGCGACCCGGTTCTGGATCTGGCAGATGGAAAAGCAGTCGCCCGAAAGCCAGCTCGAAGACGTCGCCCTGCATCGCGGGCTTGGCCAGGCGATCGCCGAGGGCGATGCGGCCCTGGCCGAGCGCCTGTGCGAGCAGCTGATCGGCAATCCGCCCAGCGGCGAGTCGAGCTGACCCGCCGGGCGGATCGTTGTCCTGATGGCTTCGAGCCGTCCTCGGGACGGGCTTCAGCTGCAACTTAATCGGGCCAGCCTTTCGCGTCTGGGCTGAAATCGAGCCCCGCGCGACCGCCGGCTGCTGGCCAGACCGCGCGAACACCGCTCAACCCAATTTGTCCTTCGAGCAGATTTCCACTACGGAGCGTCGCCGTGACATCCGAACCATCGCCCCACTATGTCGACCTGCACGTCGGCGCGCGTCTGCGCCTGCGCCGTAAGGCGATGGGTCTCAGCCAGTCCGCCGTCGCCGACGCCGTCGGCCTGACCTTCCAGCAGCTGCAGAAGTACGAGCGCGGCGCCAATCGGATCAGCGCCTCGAAGCTTCACGCCCTGGCCCACGTGCTGACGACGTCGGTGAGCTGGTTCTTCGACGGCTTGCCTGACCCGGTGACTCCCGACAGCGCGCTGAACGAAGAGGGGCAGCGGGCCTCGCGCGTGGTCCAGGCGTTCCTGATGTCGTCGGAAGGCCTCGAACTGGCCCAGCAATGGCCGACCCTGCGCGGACCTGCGCGCCGTCAGATCCTGGGGCTGATCCGGGCGATGGCCGAGGTGGACGATGCGGGCGAGGACGCCGCCGCCTAGTCCGGGTCGATGACCGTCGCCAATACGCTCACGGGCGACTTGAACCCTCCGCCCAGGCGCCGCTCCATGACGCCATGGGCTCGATGATTCACCTCACCCTTGGCCGGATCACCCTGGATTGGGGCAAGAACGAGGGGTTCACAAACCATAGCGCCCTGTTCCGGCCAGGCGACCTGACCCAGGTGCCCTACTACTACGCGGCCGATGAGGACGATCCGAAACGCACGCACCTGCCGCTCGTCACGACCTCGGACGACTTCAGCTACCGGCTGATCACGAAGATGCAGGAGGGCTACTCGGCCCCGCTGAGCGTCGTGGCCCGACGCCTGCTTCTCCTAGGCCATACGGACGCCTTCTGTCGCGACGAGTTCGAGGCGCTGGGCGAAATGGTGTCCTGTCGCCACGACTTCACGTTCGACGAGCTGACGGCGATGCTCTCGACAGCGGACTTCAGCACGGCGGCCTTCGCGCCCGATAAGGGTTCGGAAGAGTTCACCGAGTTCTTTTTCGACCATGTCCTGCCGATCGCGGGGCCTGATGGCGCCGGTCGGATGTTCTCTCAAAGCCGTCGAGACAGCGATATCGACGGCTTGACGCCCTACACGATCATCCGGCTGCTAGCCGCCAACCCGACGGCTCAGCAACTACCCGTGACGTGGCAGTTCGCCGATGTCGCCGAAGGGGGCTGGGCGCCGCGCGCGTCGTTTGACGCCCCCTTGAAGCAAAGCCGCCGGTTCCTGGTGGTGACCGAGGGGTCATCCGACGTGAACATCCTCAGGCACGGCCTGAACCTGCTCTATCCGGACTTGGCCGACTTCTTCGATTTCGTCGACATGCAGGAGGGCTACCCGTTCTCCGGCACCGGCAATCTCTACAATTTCATCCGTGGCCTGATCAGCATCAAGATCCAGAACAACATCGTGGTCGTCTTCGACAACGACAACGAAGGCGTGTTCAACTGGGAGCGATCGTCGCGCCTGAACGCGCCGCCGAACATGCGCATCGTCAAGCTGCCCGATCTCGAGCGCTTCAAGGCGTTCCGGACCCTGGGGCCTTCCGGCGAGCATGTCGGCGACATCAACGGCACGGCCGCCGCGATAGAGTGCTACCTCGATGTGGGGCCCGCGCCGACGATCCGCTGGACAAGCTATGACCACAAGCGCGAGCGCTACCAGGGCGTGATCGTGGGCAAGGAAGAACTTCAGAAGGCCTTTCTGGCCCAGAAGCAGGTCGATCCCGACTACGACTACTCTGGCCTGGAAGCGATCTTGGCCATGTTGACGGCTGAATGCATCGCGATCACGGAGCAAGAGGCCAAGGCCGTGTTGGCCGCCGAGCGCTTCGACGCCTGACAGCCTGAGCAATGACCGGGCGGACTAGACGTCACGCGCATTGCGCAGGCGCACCTCTCGGTCTTCTCGCTCGGCGTCATGGCGCCAGGTCGCCTCCATGGCTTTCAGCAGCCTTTGCGTCCGAGGCCATGACTTGGCCGCCGCCGCCCAGGCAGCATACTGGTCGGCCAGATCGCGCTCCTGCTGGCCGCCATCATCCATACCGCGTGTGGTGACGCCGCGCTTGTTGAAGCGCTCGATCCGAACCCCGGTCTCCACGTCCTCCGATTTCGCCCGCTCGATTTCGGCGGCGACGACCGGTCCCGGCCAGAATGGCTCTACCTGGGTCGAGTGGGCCAGGGCGTGGCCGACATATTGGTCGGTGATCGGCGCGCGGCCGTTCTCGCGCCCCAGAGCGCGGACGGTGTCGACCCAGGCCGAAAGGACGTCGCTGTCGACTCCTTCGTCCGTTGCGCCGGGCAGGGTGTCGAAGTTCATCAACAGGCGGAACGACTGGGTCGCCGACGAGATTTCCGCTTCCGACGCATTCTCGGAAGGGGCCTCTCCCTCGGCCCTGAACACCGTCTTGATCAGTTGGAAGAAGAACTCTGGGCTCTCGGCCATGTAGCGGTAGATCGTCAGGCTTCGCTCGCCGTGCTCGATCAAGGGCAGCAGCGCGAACTCGCGCGCGGCCACCACGTCCACCGAAGCGTCGGGCCGTGGGTCCAGCGCCCCCAGGGCGCCTTCGACGTAGAACGCCGTCATAGTGTCGGCCTGGACCCGCCCGTCATTGACCTCGGAGACGAGAGCGTCGAGCATCCGCAGGATCACGCTCGTCGGAAACTCGTCCCATTGATCATAGGCGGCGCGAAGAGCGGCGCTGGCCCGGCCGACCACCAGATAGAAAAGGGCGCCTTCCAGGACGTCGCCGGCGGCCAGACGCATCCCGGGCTTGTTGCGCCAATAGGCGATGGCGACATCGTCACCCAGCTCGCCGACGAAGGCCCAGGTCTCCGGCGTGTCCGGCCAGTGTAGGCAAAGATCAGCGACCGCCTCAGGCGTGGCGCCACTGCCCTGGACCTGGAGGATGACCTCCTTCCAGGCGGCCTGGCTTTGCGGTTGGTCCCGAAACTGATGATAGCTCACCCCGCTCAGCATCCGCGCGAACGTGAGCAGGCCGGGATCCTTCAGCGCTGTCTGGAAGAGGGCGAAGACATCCTGCGGATCTTTCAAAATGTCGGTAATGGCGATGGCGACGTCATAGCCCGTCTCCGGAGCGCCGCGAACGACACTGAGCACACCCGCTGGGCCTAGGGCCTCGTACAAGGCCGCCAAGGCCTTTTGCCGCTGCGCCTTGAGATCGGCCATCGCCTGCTCGTAGTCGCGCATCGCCATCGGCATGTCGGTGAACAGCGTGCGGGTGGTCACCACCAGGTCTTCCGTTCCGAACCGGCTGGTCACGGCCTGGTAGGCCCGCAATTCGTCAGCCTGGATCGCCCACGCGGTGGATGCGAACGCTTCGTGGCGCTTCAGCTCCTTGCGCAGGGCGTGCCAGACCTCGGTCCGGTCCTCGGTCGACATCGCCGCGCGGACCATATCCAGCCGCTCGAAGGCGAGCGCGCGATGGTCCGGCGGCAAATCGACCAGTCGCCGGATCAGGGCGACCCAGCGTTCGGCGCTCGCGCCGGCCTGGTCGATCAGCGTGGCCGTGACATACCGGGTGCATTGCGCCAGCAGGCCGTGCGTCATGGTCTCGCGATCACCGCCCCCGTCGCGCAGCCTGGGCCGGACCGTGGCGAGGGAGGTGTCCTGACGGCCGGGCAGGATATCCAGGAGCAGTTGCCATCCAACGTTCGGAGAGGTCGCCAACAAATCCTCGAGCACATCGCGGCGGTCTTCCCAGGATGCGTTAGTCCCGGGGTTCCAGAGCAGGAAGATCGATCGCAACGTGCTCTTGGGCCTGTTGGCGTAGCGGCCGCCCGGATCGATCTCGGCCAGGCGCGTCAGGGCCAAGGCCACCCGCCCGAACAGGTCGGGCGACCAGGCCAGGGCTTCCAGCGCCCAGAGGACATTCGTGTAAGCGCCCGATCGGCCGAAGGTGTCTCCGCTTTCGGCAAACAGGGCCAGGGCCTTAGGCTGTTCCCCCTCGAGCAAATGCTCGAGGGCTTCCAGGAAAGGGTCGGGTGCGGCCTCCGCCAGGACGATCAGCTCGTCGCGCAAGCTGGCCATCAGGCTGGCGTCAGCCTTCAGGCCGGGGAGGTTGGAGATCAGATCGTCGACATAGGCCTGCGGTGTCTTGTGCGGGACGTCGAGGTGGGCTTCCTCGTGGAGCAGGGCGATTTGCAGGAGAGTCTGGGCCATCCCCTTACGGAGAAACCGACTGTGGCTGTAGCTGTCCTCGACCGGCGCAAAGGCATCGTCGGACGGCGCGGCCACCTCTGAGAAGACCGCGGTGGCGACCTTCTCGAACCGTTCGAGATCGTCCTGGGTGAGCCACTTTCCAAGCTGGACGAACGCATCGACGGGCGCGCGCGTCAGCCAGATTGGATGCTCGCGCTCAATGAACGGGTCCTGTTCGGCCAGAAGCGGCTGCAGCGTCCGCATCAGGTCGATGTAGCTTCCCGGCTCATTGAGGTCGCCGAGCCGATCCCGGTCCGACTCCTGGTCGGTGTTCCAGCTGCCGGCCAGCATGGCCGGCAACAACTCGCGCCCCTTCTGGGCCCAGCGCGGGGGCTCGATGTTCTCCGCCGGTTTGCGCCGCGCCAGGATCGTCACGCTGCGGCTGATCGTGCGTGCCAGGTCTCGACCTTGCTGGCCTTCGAAACCCATTGTCTTAAGGGCCGTGGCCATCTCCTGGACCGTGGGTCTGGGCAGGACCGCTTCACGACGACCGGGCTGGTCCTGGCCCAGCGCGATCACCGTCGGACCGGCGCTGGCCAGGGCGCCGCTCATGGGCATGGCCGCCTCCGTCGGGAGGAAGACGAGATCCTTGTAGGCGAGGAGCTGGCGGGCGGCGTCATCGGTGCGCGGCACCAAGGTGCGCGCTTCCAGGTGCTGGCGCTTGTCGTCGGGGGCGCGACGGATGGCTGCGACAGCGAAGGCGATCACTTCGCTCGGGGAATCGGCGATCAGGGGGTAGCGGCTAGGATCACCCAGAAGCGCCTGGATCAGGGTTTCGGCCGCGCGCTCACGCCCGGCGAGGATCACGTCCTCGGTCAGCGGGGGATCGAACCGGCGTGAATAGAACTCCCAGTATTCGTCCGTGCTCAGCGCCCCGTCCTTGGGGTAGTTGCCGATGACCTGGCGCGCCCATTTCGACGCCACGGCCGGGCGCTCTTCGAGCCAGGTTTCCAGCTGGACGCCGTCGATGAGCCGCACGTCCTTCCACACGTACTCGGCCTTCAGCGCGTCGACGAAATCGTGCAGCTTTACGGTCGGGGTGTCCCAGGTCTGCGGAGTAACGAAGACGAAGGTCATCGTCTTGCGCTTGTCCTCGTCGATCTCCTTGGAGCGTGTCTCGAAATCCTTGCGGGCCTTGGTTGAGATCGCCTTCTCGGCGCCGAATTCCCAGATCGAACGCCCGTCGGGCACGAACGGGCTGGTCACCGCTGTCTCGACCACGCCGTCGAAACCACGGACCCGGCCCTTGTCGCCTTCGGGGAACCGGTAGTGGCTGATATCGGACACCGTAGCGCGGATCAGCGCCCCGACGAGGCCAGGTAGGCTGGACGGTCCCTGCGTGGTCCCTGCCCAGGTTTCCAGATGCCGCGCGGTGATCCATTTCATCGGACGCTTCTCCACAATCTGAGCGTGGCAATAGCAGGCCTGTCGCTCGTCGGTCGAGGGCAGCGTAAGCGATGAAGGTAGACTGACGCTGGCGATAGAGCGCGGTCGAACAGGCGCGTGTTAGGGCGACGACGGATGATCGTGCACCTGCGCGAGCCGCACCGTCGCCTTGACCGAGCCCGGCCGGACCCACCGGAAGGGTTTTTTCGGGCGCTCCGCGCCCGTGGGCTTAGGGCTCCGCCCCCAGCGCGCTTCGGATCGCCTTCCGCCCAGCTTCGGTCGCGATGGCAAGGATCGCCTCGCTGGCAGCGACGACCTGCAGCCGGGTCCCCGCGAAGGCGCCCCTCCGCTTCACCCCCGACCTCGCCGGTGGGCAGGGTTTCAGGCGCGCTTTGCGCCTGCACCCCTGTCCCAAGGAGGCAGATCATGACTACCCCTCACAGCCCAGCGGCCCCGCAAGAGCCGACCCCGGCGCCCAAGATCGGCGGTCTCGTCGTCCAGTTCGGCGAGGTGCGGGATATCCCGCTCAATCGCCTGAAGGCCTCGCCCAAGAACGTCCGCAAGGTCAGTCACACCCCGACCGCCATCGAGTCCCGCGCCGCCTCGATCTCCTACAAGGGCGTTCTCCAGCCCCTGGTGGTCGAGCCCGAGATCAAGGACGGCCGCGAAACCGGCTACTATCTCGTCAGCGCCGGGGAGAGCCGCCGTCAGGCCCTGCGCCTGCTGGCCCAGCGCAAGGCCGTGGCCAAGGGCGCGCCGGTGCGGTGCGTGGTCGATACGACCAACGACCCGGCCGAGGTGTCGCTGGATGAGAACTTCAGCCGCGAGATGCTGCACCCGGCCGACCAGTACGAAGCATTCAAGGATCAGGCCGACCGCAAGGGTTACAGCGCCGAGGAGATCGCCGCGCGCTACGGCATCAAGCCCGACATCGTGCGTCAGCGCCTTCGCCTGGGCGCGGTCGCGCCCGAACTGCTGGACCTCTACCGCGAGGAAGTCCTGACGCTGGAGCAGGTGACGGCCTTCGCGGTGAACCCGGACACCGAGCGTCAGCTTCAGGTCTACAAGCAAATGTCGCCGCACGGCCTTCAGCCCTACGCGATCCGTCGCAGCATGACCGAAATGAAGGTTTCGGCCGACGACCGGCGCGTGGTGTTCCTGGGGCTGGACGCCTATGTCGCGGCGGGCGGGCCGGTGCTGCGCGACCTCTTCACCGAGAACAACGCCGGATGGATCGAGGACGTCGTTCTCCTCGATCGGCTGGTCGCTGAAAAGCTCGCGGCCCTGGCGCAGGACATCCGCGACCGCGAGGGCTGGAAGTGGGCCAGCGCTCATCTGGAAGTCCCGCACGGCCACGGGTTCGGGCGCATCTGGGAGCACCTGCTGACCATCGTCGGCAAGGACAGCGCGACCATGGCCGCACTGCAGGCCGAAGAAGCGGCGCTGACCGACGAATGGGCCGATGTCGAACCCCTGCCGCCGGAAGTCGTCGCCCGCTTCGAGGCGATCGCCGACGCCCTGGAAAGCTTCACCGACGTCTACGGCCATACGCCCGAAGAGAAGGCGCGGGCCGGGGTGATGGTGGTGCTGACGCCGTCCGGCGAGGCGCGGATCGACCGAGGCTTCGTGCGCCCCGAAGACGAGCCCGCGCCTGAGGAAGAGACGGCCGAGGAGGACGCGGACGAAGAGGCCGCCCATCCTACCCCCGAGCAGGATCGCTTCCTGGACGACGACCAGGACCAGGACCAGGAAGGCGACGGCGAGGTCGAGGCCGAGGCCGAGGAGCCCGCCGGGGACCCGGCCGCGCCCCTGCCCGAACGGGTGATCGCCGAACTGACCGCCCATCGCACCGCCGCCCTGCGCGACGCCTTGGCCCAGAGCCCCGATCTGGCGCAGCTGGCGATGGTCCACGCGCTGGTCAGCCGGGTGTTCGCCCTGGGCGCCCCGGCGACCTGCCTCGACATTCGGTGGGGCTCGCGCAACCTCAACGACTTCGGCGAGGGGATCGAGGACAGCCCGGCGGGACTGGCCATCGCCGAGCGCCACCAGCTTTGGGCGCGGCAGGTCCCGCGCGCGCCCGAGGACATCTGGACGTTCATCGTCGGCCTCGACGGCGACAGTCGCGCGGGCCTTCTGGCCCACTGCGTGAGCCTGACGGTGGATGGCGTGCGGTCGTGGGAGCGCAAGGACCGGACCGTCCTGGGCCATGTCGAAACCCTGGCCACGGCGCTCGATCTCGACATGCGCGCGTACTGGAAGCCGACCGCCGTCCGCTATCTCGACCGGGTGACCAAGGCCCAGATCACCGCCGCCGTCGCGGACGGCGTGTCGGGCGAGGCGGCCGAGCGCCTCTCCGGCATGAAGAAGCCCGCCATGGTCGAGACGGCCGAACCGCTGCTGGTCGAAGCAGGCTGGCTGCCGGTCCTGCTGCGCACGACCAGCGCACAGCCTGCCGAGGTCGGCGCCGAACCCGGCGGAGAGGTCGAGCCGCCTTCGCAAGCCGAGGCGACCATGACCGGCGAGGAGGACACCGCCGCGCCTTCGACCGGGTCTGAGCCGCATGGCGAGGGCGAGCCGCCGCTCTGCGATCTTGACGCGGTGTTGTCGGACGCGGTGGTCCTGCCCGACGACGACGAGGCCAGGGTGGAGGCCCTGCTGACGGCGGCGGAGTAGGGGATGGGCGGCCGAAAGGCCGCCCATCATCCTGTATGGACGGGGGCGGCCGATCCTTCGGGATCGGCCGCTCTGGTTCCAACGGGACAATGGATCAGGGGCGGAGGAGGGGGGCGAGGGTCCATCTCTGCGACGGCCCGGTTCGCGGGGAGCATCCTGTCAGCGACGATGACGCCGCAGCCACGCTGGCCAGGAGACTGAAAAGACAAAGCTGTGGATGTCGTTGGCGCGGGCCGGATCGCTCGGCGCCCCCTGGTTGGAATCGTCCTATCCCGGCCCGATGATCACCCAAGCCGAGATCGACGCGCTCCTGGCGGCCATGCAGGCCGAGTTCGACAAGACGGGCGACGATGGGGATCGGCCCGGACTGATCTCCTTCCAGCGAGACGACTGGGTTGGGATGGCGCTGCCGACCTGCTGCACCTCGCCAGCACGCGGGATCCGTTATCGCGGCATCCAGATCAAGGTCAGCAAGGAGCGCGAGACGCGGGTCTGGACGCGGGCCGAGGCCCTGGCCCTCGGCGAGATCGCGGAGTCGTTCGAAGACCTCAAGAGCATCGCGGACGCCAAGGTCTAGCGCGCCTTGCGTGGCGCGGCGCCCGGCGCCCAGGCGCCGCGCCCGGCCGCCTTGGCTTCGGCCTGGGCCTCCGTATAGGCGCCCTTGCTGTAGGCGCGCCACTCTGTGGCCAGGCCCGACCGGATCATGGCGGCGTTGAGATCGGGCGAGGCGCTCGACCAGCAGCGCGCCACCTGTCGGCCATAGCGGTCCTGGTCGACCACGCGACACCCCACGCGTTCGCGCGTGAGGCTGACGAGGAGGTCCCGCGCGTCGTAGGCCAGCGGTTCCGCCGGCGTCTTGCCGCGCCGGACCTCCGGGGCGTCGACACCGAACAGTCGGATGGAGGTCTTGCCACAGCGCAGGGTGTCGCCGTCATGCACATTGGGCGCGGTGCAGGCGATGATCCCGGCGGACAAGATGGCGAGCATGGTCATGCTGGCCGTCTAACCTGCGTCGCCCGTTCGCTCCAGGCGCCTGCCAGGCCGTCCGGTAACCTCGTCGTCAAGTTAATGGCCCGCCGCGCCCGCCCCGCCGAATCCGCGGGGCAGGGCCGGCCGCCTTAGTCTTCCCTGGAGCCATTGCTCGGCGACCAGATCATCGTCTCGACCTTGTCCATCTCGACTAGGGTCACGTCGACCACGCGGCCGAACGAAGGATTGTCCGGATCGACCGAGCGGTAGACCGGGCCTTCCTCGCTGGGCTTGAGCCAGGCCGCGCCCGGGTCGGCCCCGCCGCACGTGTGTGGAAGTCCGGGGGGCTGTCGCTCGCCTAGTCGACGACCGGGCGGATCGGGACCTTCTTGTTGAGGCCTAGGGTGTCGAAGCCGCCCGTCACCAAGCCTTCAGATCGGACGGTGAACACGCCGTCGGCGGACATGAAGGTCTCTCCAAAAGATCTTCGCCGGGCGCGTCGAGCGCGTTCTCTTCTGGCCTGATCTGACCGGGGATCGGTCCGTCCCCGCAACCTTGGCTCTGGCTTTTCTTCCCCTGGGGCCGCGCGCCCCATTCCTCGCGAGGCAAGAAACTTCGACGCCTTTGGTCCTCCGCCGAGGCTCCGGGAGCGCGCCCACAAACCTGCCATGAACGGGCAGGGCGCGCCCTGCGGGGCGGACTTCGACCCCGGTCCAGCGATCGCCATCGAGGCCGCGATCGGCGCGGCCCGGACAAGATCGGAGAGACCACCATGTCCACCATCGGCATCTTCACCGCCAATGCTGACGGCTCGTTCACGGGCGACATCGACACCCTGGCCCTCAAGCTCAAGAAGGTCCAAATCCGCCCGGTCGCCGACAAGGCCAGCGACAATCACCCGGACTACCGCATCACCTGCGGCAAGGCCAATCTGGGCGCGGCCTGGCTCAAGACCAGCAAGGAAGGCAAGGTCTATCGCTCGGTCCGCCTGGACGATCCCTCGTTCGGCCGCCCGATCGACGCCATCCTGATCGAGATGGACAAGGTCGAGACGATGATCTGGTCGCGCAGCAACGGCTCCAGGGAAGACTAAGGCGGCCAGCCCGCCCCGCCGGTTCGGCGGGGCGGGCGCGGCGCGCCGGCGACTTTTAGGGTGTCTGTCGACGGCCTGGCGGCGGGGGGACCCGCCGATTCCACGCCATGGCCTGTCTTCCTACGACGAGGGCTTCGGGCGCCTTGAGGGCCTGCTTTCGCGGGCTCAGAACCTTTGAGCGGGTCACGCGAGGACGCTTCCAACCGCCCGCCCAGGCGTCCAATTCGCACCCGCGCCGTCGTCGTGCTCTCGTCCCCCCGGAGCCCGACGAGGCGGCGGCTCGACCAACCAGCTCACCTCCCCCCAGCTGGTCCTCGAGCCGCCGCCATGACGGGCCGTTCGGCGCCTTCTAGGGGCGGGCTCAAGGATGACCCATGTTCACCATCGGACACTTCCGTCGCGAGGGCGACGGCTTCACCGGACGCGTCGATACCTTGGCGCTCGATGTCACCGTGACCCTGACGCCGGCCGAGAAGTTCTCGGCCAAGGCGCCCGATTACATCGCCCATTCCGGCACGCGCGAATGTGGCGCGGGCTGGCGCGTCAGCGACGCCAGCGGCGCTGTGGTGAGCATCAAGCTCGACGATCCCAGCTGGCCCGAACCGATCAGTGGCCGCCTGATGGCCGCCGAAGACGGCGTGCTGCCGTTGGTCTGGTACCGGCGCGCCGATCCGCCCGCCGACAAGCCGCCGCCGGCTTGATCGCCTAAGAGGTCCCCGGATCTTCGGGAGCGGGCGGCGAGGGGCGGTAGGCCTCGGCAATCGCCCGCTCCAGCCACTCCTCGGTGCTTTCGGTGCGCTTGGCCAGGTACGCCTCGACTTCCTCGAAGGCGCGCCTGAACGCCGCCAGGAACAGGGCCGGCGGGACCAGCGTCAGCCGCGCCCCGACCCGATCTCGAAATTCCTTGAAGGCGATCCAGAAGGTGGAGAGCAGCTTGTTGTCCATCGTCTGGACCGCCAGCTCGGGGTCGTCGAAGGTCACCGCCAGGATGTTGCCGATGGCGTCGTTGCGCGCGGCCGAGGCGAACAGCCTGATCTTGTAGAGATCGAGTTCGCCCTTGCCGGCCTCGAAATCCTGGTAGGTGCGTGGGGCCACGCCCATCTTCTCGGCGACTTCGGCAACCGTCATGCGCCGTTCCTTGCGCAAGGTCTTGACGATGTGGGCGAGCTGACGGGCCTGGCGTGCAAGCGGTCTTAACGGCGACCCGTCCATGCGACGCTCCAACAAAAGCGGACAACTTAAGAGCGACTATAGCGGCCGCTTCTGCTTCGTCGAGAAGGCGACGGCCCCTACGGTAAGAATTTGTCTGACTAGGGAAGCGTTGCCTTGTGTCGGTGCTTCGGTCGTCCGTTGGCGGACGGGTTCCCGCGTTAATTTCGGCAGTAGAACGTCATGGCCCACGCGGGCATCCAGACACCCGCACCTTCCAGAGGGCGAATCCGCCGGGTGGGAGAGGGCGGAGCCTGGAAAATCGACGATCGATCGCCGTCGCGCCTCGACGCGTCCAGTCTGCCGGAGAAGACTCCGTGCCCGCCGAAGTGGGAGAGTGTGGTGGGGCGTGACCGGGACCCTTTTGACAGGACGATTGCGTTTGTCCGCGAGCGCGTTGCGACGCTTCCCCCGCTCCAGGGGGCGATGATCCCGATCAACGCGCTGGCCAAGCAATTGAACCTCAGTCAGACGCCCGTGCGCGAAGCGCTCGCGACGCTGGCCGGGGAAGGTCTGATCCTGCGAGCCGATGCGGGCTACGCCGGCGCCACCCATGATCCTCGGTCGCTGGCCGGCCAGTACGATCTGGCCGAGCTTTTGGCCAATCGCGCCGTCCAGCTGATTGGCGGGCGGCCGGTGGACCTTACCGATGCGGCATCTTTCGAGGCCGGTGTCGCTGTCATCGTGACGGCCGCGGACCAGGCGGCGCTGGGGGAGGCCTACCGGCGCGTAGCCGCGCAGTTGACGCCTTTCACCAACGCCGCCGCGACCGTCGCGGGGGACGCAGAGGTCAGTCTCGAGGGCCTGGTGGCGGCATTTTCGGGACAGGACGCTCGCAAACGCAGCCAAGCCGTTCGAGGTCCGCTGCAGCGTCGCCGCAGGTTCGCCGACCGAATTCTCGTCGTGGCTTTGGGCCTCCGCTCAGTCCGCCAAATATAGGTTTGAATATACGTCCTGATGGTCGTGTGCTGGTGGAGCCGCAATTTGCGGCTGCACAACGACGGAAAGGAGAATTCCAATGCGTGACTCGTTCAAGCTGATCTGCGTGGGCTCCGCCAAGGCCCTGACCCAGGACGGCAGCGGCATCCTGGTGCCCGAGGTCTTCCAGCCGGACGCCTACTCCGGCATCTGACCGGCCCGCCTCCGGCGACGGCTTGTCCGTCGCCGGATCACCGGCGAGGGCGCTCATT
Source organism: uncultured Caulobacterales bacterium (assembly GCA_903900155.1). Lineage (GTDB taxonomy): Bacteria > Pseudomonadota > Alphaproteobacteria > Caulobacterales > Caulobacteraceae > Caulobacter. The sequence continues at coordinate 104,069 of CAIUMD010000091.1, forward strand.
GCACCGTCGTCGTACGCCGGAAGCTGAAGCGACCGGCCCCAACCGAGAGTCTCCAAGATGACGACCTTCAAACTGATCCACCTGGGCGCGGCCTCCGCGCTCACCCAAGACGCCACCGGCACCATTCTGCCGGAGATGTTCACGTCGGAACGCTACAACCCGGCCTGAACGTCGCCACGCTCGCTTCGGGCGAGCAACCTGGCTGAGCGGGCAGATGCTGGAGACTTCTCCATAGCGATCTGCCCGCTCTTGCTGGCCGCGTCCGGCCAGCCGTCCTCTTCCTCAAGAATCCGGAGCGCGCCATGGGGCTGCGTTTGGCCGACGGCGTGCATGCCGTCCTGGTCGGGTCCGACCTTGTGCTCTTCAGTCCGCGTGACGACGCCTACTTCTGCCTGCCCCTTCCCGAGGGCGCGCTGACCCTAGGCCAACGTTCACTGCGCGCTGAGCTACCCGGCCTTGGCCAGGCCTTGGTCGAGTCCGGACTGGTGGAGGCGGCGCCAGAGGCAGCGCCGGTCTGCGGCGCCGAGTTGGTCGTACCGAGCCGCACGGCACGCCGTTTAGTCGATGAACAAATCCGCAGCATCGATCGCCGGCCCAGGCTGCGCCACTGGCGGGCCCTGGTGCTGGCGATACTGGCGGCCCGTCGGGGCAGGTCCTGGTCGATGGCGCGGCTGGTCGAGCGTCACGGTCCAGCCCCGGACCGTGCGCCCTCCTTACGCCTGCTGTCGGATCTGACCGTCTACCGACGACTGTCGCCCTGGCTGCCGGTCGATGGCCTCTGTCTTTTCCGCAGCCATATGCTCCTGGCCTATCTCAACGCTCTGGGGCATGGCGCACGCTGGATGTTCGGGGTGCGGACCTGGCCTTTCCGTGCGCACTGCTGGCTTCAGGTCGGTGACGTCGCTCTCGACGACGAGGCCGAACGCCTCTGCGCCTACGCCCCGATCATGGCGGTCTAGCCGTGGGCTATCTCGTCCTGACCCATGCGCCGGGTCGCGCCGCCGAAGCTTTCGAAGCCATGGTCGCCGACCTGACCACACAGTCCGAATGGACCCTGGCTTTGAAGGCCTACGCCCTGGCCGTCTTCGTCAGCGGCGGCGCGCCGCCCTTGGTCACACCGATCATCGGCCTAGCCGGCGTCGGTGGCGTGCTGGTCGGCCGAGCCTTCGATCGCGCCGCCACCGACCGCGGCGAGACGGCCATGGCCAGGCTCGACGGGCTGGCCGATGTTGATCCGCTTGAGGCCTGCAAGGTTCTGGTGCAAGGCGCCTGGGGCGACTATGCCGCCGTCCTCGTCCCGCGCCGCGTCGACCCTCCGGTGGTGCTGGCCGCGCCGATGGGCGCGCTTGGCGTCTTCTCCTGGCGGCGTGATGAAGTCTGCCTGGTCGGGTCGGGCGTGCCCGATGGCCTGGCCGCGCCGCAGCGGCTGGCCATCGACTGGACCCTGGTCAGCGACATCCTGGCCGAGCCGCCCAGAGCCGGCGCCGCGCCACCCCTGTCGGGTCTGGCCTGGACGCCGCCGGGTACGTGCCGGCACGGGCCGCAGGGCGACAACCTGACGACATTGTGGTCGCCAGCCGAATTTGCCCGGCGTCGGGCTCGACGACCGGAGACGCGCTCTGCCGACCTGGCGCCGGTGCTGGTGAAGGTGGTTGACGCCTGTGTCGAAGCTCATGCGCATGGCGCAGAGCGGATCTTCTGCGAAGTGTCCGGCGGACTCGACTCGTCCCTGGTCGCCACGACCTTGGCCACGCTCGGCCGCCAGCCCGTGCGCCTGGCCAACTTCTTCCGCGATCAGGCCGAGGCGGACGAGCGCATCTACGCCCAGGCCGTGGCCGACCAAATCGGTGCGCCACTGACAGAGCTGGCGCGCGCACCGATGACCATGAGCGTGGAGAGCGTGGCGTTCTGCGCCCGTTCGGTTCAACCCAACTTCAACGCCGTCGACATCGAGTACGACCTGCTGCTGGCCGGGGCGTTCGAGGCGGCTCAAGCCGACGTCATGTTCACCGGCCACGGCGGGGACGTGGTCTTCCTGCAGATCGGCGCGCCCGAGTTGGCGGCAGACCTTCTGCGGGGCGAGCCGTGCGAGGGTGGCCGCCTCGCACGGCTCGGCGACATCGCCCGGCGAACACGCCGGTCCGTCTGGAGTCTGGCTTGGCAAGCCACTACGGGGCGCCCCGGCACGGGAGCGGCCGAGCAGCTGATCAGCCGCACGACGGTCATTCGGGCGCGGGCGCAAGGCAAGGGGCACCCGTGGATGCAGGATCTGTGGGGGCTGGCGCCCAGTAAGCGCCTGCAGGTCGCCGGGCTGGTGCTCAGCCAGCGGGTCTTTCACGAAACCCTCCGCGGCGAACAGTTGCGCCTCGCAAACCCGTTGCTCAGCCAGCCGGTGGTGGAATTCAGTCTGTCGACGCCATCTCCGCTGCTAAGCTCGGGCGAGGGGGAGCGGACCCTCGCCCGCCAAGCCTTCGCCCATCGTCTGCCAGCCGCGATCGTCCAGCGCCGGTCGAAGGGCGACATCAGCGTGTTCTTCGGCAAGAGCTTAGCGGCGAGCGCCGACTTCCTGCGGGCCTTCCTTCTCGACGGGCGGCTCATGCAGGAAGGGCTTCTGGATCGCAACGCGCTCGCGGCAATGCTCGAACCGGAGGCGCTGATCTGGCGAGACGCTTATGGACAGATCCTCGCGGCCGCGATCCTGGAAGCTTGGGTGCGTCACTGGGAAGGACGGATCGCCTCCGGCTTCGCCGTGCCGCCGGGCTCATCGCCCAAGGCGTCGCGCAAGAATGCAAAGGCGCGCGCATAGAGGTCTCGGACATTTCCGGGACTGATCATCACGTGCTGTTCGCCCCGGTACTCCAGGAGCTGGGCGTCCTTGCCCAATCGATAGAGCGAGGCGAACATCGCGCGGACCTGGCCTGGATCGCTGTCGAGGTCGCCGACCACGAGCATCACCGGCGCAGTGATCTTGTCGACCTGCAGGGCCGGGCTGTTGCGGACGTAGCGGTCGGGATCCGTCCAAGGTGGGACGCCCATACGGCCCTGGCCGGTCTCCGCCCAGCGCAGGCGCGAGGCGATCTGCAGGAAGGTCTCGGGCATGGCCATGGCGACACCGGGCAACGGCGCGTGGCGAGCGATCAGATTGGTGACCGGAGCGGTGGCGATGATAGCTTGGAAGCGCGGAGACTCCACGCCGGCCGCCAAGGCGCCGTAGCCGCCATAGCTCTGGCCCCAGACCGCCAGGCGCTTCCCGGAGAGGTTGGGGTGATTTATCCGGGCCTGATCGACGATGGCCAACATGGCGTCGGCCAGCCCCGCCATGGGCTCCTTGTCCAGGGCCAGGGGAAGGCTCGGAACGATCACCGCGTAGCCGTTAGCGGTCATCAGCGGGATGTTGGCGTCGAACTTCAGTTCGCCCGGGCCTTCCTCGGCCATCGGCTGGACGTAGGTCGTTCCGGGGTAGGGGACGACGATCACCGGCAAGTCGGGCCGGTCAGCGCCGTCCGGCGGCAGATAGAGCCAGCTCGTCAGCGCCTGGCCCGCCGCGCCTTTGTGATGGATCGGGATCGGCGCGCTGAAGTCGACCGCCGCCAGGGCGGCGTTGATCGTCGTCAGCGGCCGATCGGCCAGGCCGGGCCTGGAGAGGACGAGGGTTCGCACGCCATGGGCGTCGCGGGTCTCGCCCAGGACCGCGCCGGCCCGGGGCGCGAGCGCCAGCACCCGGGTCGAGGGGGGCAGGTCCGGGAGCGGCCTGGTCGCGCCATCGGCGTCGACGAGCGCGGCGCCGGTCGGCGCTTCGACAACCACGGCCTGACCCGTGCGCCCGCCCAGCGGCGGCGCGGTCTCGATCGGCCGACCCGGCGCGGACCGGGGCGGGGTGTCGCCACGCACGCTTACAAGGCCGCTCAAGGTGCGCAAGAGCACACTGCCGCTCGCGGTCGCGGGGATCTGGGAGAGGACCCCGGATGCGCCCGCCGTCAGGTTGACCGGTCCCTTGGCGGTCAGCCGCCACCAGTCCAGGCGCGGCGCCGAAGCGGTGCGGCCCAGCACGATGGGGTCGCGGCCAGGCCAGGCGACGCCGGATTCAGGTAGGAAGCGCCCCCCGACGCCGACCGAGACGGTCGACGACAGCAGCGTGGCCTGGCCGCGCGCGGAAAAGCGCCAGTACCGCGCCGCTTTCCAGTCCTCGCCGTCCCTTCGGGCCGGGGCGGCGAGATCGCGGCCGTCCGGCGACCAGGCCCAGACCAGAGGTAGGAGATCGCAGGTCGGGCAGGGCGTGGCGACCCGCCCACTGTCCAGGTCGATCATCACCAGCCGCCGGCGCCGCTCGGCCCCAGGACCCAGCACCGTCTGGGCGTCGGGCAGGATGGTCTCGGCGTCGGCCTGCACCGCGGCCGTCCGCCCGCCCGGTGCCAGGCTGAGCGCCCCGAACGGCCCGCTCGCCACGACACGCGTCGTCCCGGTCACCGCATTGACCAGGACGAGATCGGTGGCGGGCGCGGGCGGGTTCATGTCGGCAAAGCGACCCGCCCCGAGGGCCACGCCGGCGCGTTCGCCTCGCGCCGCCGCCGCCCAGGCATCCTGCGTGCGCGCCTGGACCAGCCAGCCGCGGGCCAGCAGGGTCGAGGCGGCCTCGGGCGGGCGGGTCGTGACGACGATCTCGCGATCGTTGCGCCACAGGGCGCTGGTCCACCAGACCTCCGGTTCGACGTGCAGGCCGGTCCAGACCACGGCGCCCGTGGCCAGGGTGACGACGCCCAGTTCGCGCCGCCGGTCCTTCAGGCGAAAGACCATGACCTTGTCGCCGCTGGGCGAGAGATCGCCCAGCGTATCGCCCGCACCCGGCTCCGGGGGGAGCAGCGGGCGGGGTGCGGCGTCGCTGGCCAGGTCGACGACGAAGAGGCGGCCCAGGCCTTGGGCCACCAGGAAGTCGCGGTCGAAGCGCTGCGCGGTTTTCCACGGCGCGAACGTCTCATAGACCAGCCAGCGGCCGTCGGCCGAAAAGGCCGCGTGGCCGGTGTCCTCCAAGCTCAGGAGGTCCTCGACGGTGAAGGGTCTGCCCTTGGCCTGCGCCGTGGTGGCCACGGCGCAGGCGAGCAGAACCGCTGCGAAAACTCGCATGGCGTATCAGCTCCGGATGTCGGGAAGGTCTTGGGCCTACCAGGCCTTGGTCAGCTGCAGGGCGACGACGCGTCCCGTCGGCTCGTAGTTGGCCGGGTCGTAGCCGACCGCGCCGCGCGAGTCATAGAACGGCGGATCCTGCGCGAAGAGGTTTTGCGCGGTCAGGGCGACCACCACGCCGCGCCAAGGACCGGTCTTGGCCGGCGAGGCGTACTGCACTTGCAGGTCCGTCGTCGCCTGGGCGGAGACCTTCGGTCCGTTGGGGTTGCTGAGATCCCCGGTGTAGTTGAGCGACACGGTGGTGGTGATCGGGCCATGGATCCAGGAGGCCCACAGGCGCGCGCGCAGGTCGGCCGGATTTTCCACCACGCCGGCCAGCTCGACGGAACTGGCCGAGGCGGTGATCCGCCGCCGGTAGTGCATCAGCCAGGAGATGTTGGCGTTCAGCACCACCGGATCGCCGGCCACGCGCATCGGATAGGCGCCGGACACGTCCACGCCGCTCACCTCGAAGCTGCCGGTGTTGACGTACCGGGCCTCGGCGATCGCTTGGTAGGCGCTGGCCGGATAGGCCGCCGCGGCGCTGGCGCTGGCGGTCGCCAGGATCGATTGGACCAGGGCCAGGTCGGCCGGGTTCGTGGCTGGCGTGATGAGGGTGCGGAACGGAGCCAGGTCCGGCGCGGTCAGCACGGTGGTGATGTTGTTGATCGCCGGCTGGCCGATGCGGTCGTTGAACTTGGTGTCGAAGAAGGTCGCCGATACGCGTCCGCCGCCCCAGGCCTTGGGCGCCAGTTCCGCGCCGGCCGTCCACGACTTGGCCGTTTCCGGGCGCAGGTTCGGGTTGCCGCCGTAGCGGAGCAGGGTGAGAATCGAGGTCGTGCCGTTGCTGATGAACACCGGCGTGGCCTGCTGAGGATCGTTCAGCTGGCCCAGCGACGGCGCGCGAAAGGACTCCCCGTAGGTGGCCTTGACCGTCAGCCCGTCGACCGGCGCCCACAGCGCCCCGACCTTTGGCACGGTGCTGGACCCACCGACCTCATAGTGTTCGCGCCGCACAGCCAGGGACAACTCCAGCCGCTCCAGGCCCGGACGGCGGAAGTCACCGCCAAACAGCGGAACCCGTGCTTCGGCGAAGAGCGAGGTGACGTCACGCTCGCCGCGCCGCGTGAACGAGGCGATCGGCGCCACAGTGCTGGAGAGGCTCGTGCCGGTGCTCTTCAGGCCCTCGGTGCGGAACTGCGCACCAACCGCCAGGCGCACCTCGCCGGCCGGCAGGCGCACCAGTGCGCCGTCGGCCGTGGCGCTGACCGTGTCGAGCAAGCCGATCGTGGCGCGCTTTTCGTAGCCAGACAGCACAAAGTCGAGGATCGCCTGCTTGTTGCGGCCTTGGCCGATATAAGGGTTGAAGTAGCCGTCGCGCGCGGCGCTGTAGGGCGTCAACGGATTGTCGGCCAGATTGCCCAGGGCCTCGTTGAGGTAGGCCGAGTTCAGGACATTGGTCGACAGGCTGTTCTGCAGCTCTTCGCCATGCAGCGCGTAGATATCCAGGCGCCAGTCGCGCGGCAGTTTTACCTTGGCGCCGATCGACATCGCCCGGCTCTGCACCTCGCCGGTGCTGTAGAGGCCGCCGGCTTCGTTCTGGAACGAGTAGGCGATGCTGTTGGACGCCGCCCCGTTCGGCGACACGAAGTAGGGGTTCTTGGCGCTCACCGTCATCAGCGTCTGCGGCGGGGTGACGTGGGTGTTGTAGCGGCGGTCGCTGTAACGGGCGTCGGCGCTCAGGGTGACGCGGTCGCCGACATCCTGCGTCAGCGCCAAATAGGCGCTGCCGCGCTCCTGGGTCGGCAGGATGTCGAGGGTGGCGCGGTAGTTCTGCCGATTGACCTGGCCCGCGATGAAGTCGCTGGGCTTAAGGGCAGTGCCATCCTGACCGGCCGGGATTGCCCACATCGGCACGGATTGGCCGGTCGCTGGGTCGATACCCATGACGTTACCCGGCTGGCCGAAGATCAGCCGGCGGTCCGTGCCGCCCAGGGACCGGAGGTCGGCGTTGGCAGTGAAAGAGCGGTCGAGCGCTCGCAGGCGATTGCGCCGTTGATACTCTGCGCTGAGCAGCACTGATCCCGAACCCCACGCATGGCCGTAGGTCTGAGCGATCTGGCGCTGGCCGGCCCCGCCCGCTGTCGTGCCTCCGATCCGAGCCCGAGTCTCGGCGCCGTCGTAGCGGTCGCGCAGCACGATGTTGACGACACCGCCGACGGCGTCCGAGCCATAGAGCGCCGAGGCACCGTCGAGGAGGACTTCGACGCGCGCCACCGCCGCCAAGGGGATCGAGGAAACGTCGGCAAAGTCGCCCATGAGCCCTGAGCCGGCGATCCGGCGGCCGTTGAGCAGGACGAGCGTGGCGTCCGCGCCAAGGCCGCGCAGGTTGAAGCCGGTAGCCCGCGTGTCGTTGGTCGTGGTGGGATCCGTCGCCGTGGTGCGCGCGTCGTCCGAGGCCGAACCGCCGAACGCTTGCGGAAGCGACGTCAGGGCGTCGGCCAGGGTGGCGTAGCCGGCCCGATCGATCTCGTCGCGGGTCACCACCAGGACAGGCGAGGGGCCATCGGCTGCGCCTCGGATGTGGCTGCCGACGACGACCTCTTCGAGCAGGGTGCTGTCCTCGACCGACATGGCCTGAAGTGGATCGGCGGCGGACGCCATCAGTTGCTCGGGCGCGGAGGCCGCGACGGGCGTCCGCGCCGCGCGCAGGACGAACTGACCGGGCTGCGTCTCGACGATTTCAACCGCGCGGCCGACCAGAAGCTTTTCGAGCGCTTGGCGAACCGTGAACCGACCCGTCAGCGCGGGCGCGGTCATGCCGCTGACCAGGGCGCTGTCGAAGACGATGTTGGTGTTGCTCTGCGCGCCGAGTGACAGCAACGCCTTGTCCAGGGGGCCTGATACGATCGCGACGTTGACGCCTGGTTCAGCCGCAATGGCGGCGACAGGGGCGGCCAGAAGGCCAGCCGCACCGACCAGGGCGACAAACGACGATCCACAACTCAACCCAAAACGCGCCATCTTCACTCCCCCGGCGCGCCCGGGCCTTCACAACGAAGCCACATTGTTCAACGCGCTGAAGGGTGAGACGAGAGTTTGAGCGATCCTTAGTAGTTCGACTGCGGAATTATTTTCAGGTCAGCCCTCGGGGGCCTTTAGCTCGATGTCGCCGCCCAATCGCCGATCTGCTTTCAGGCCATAGAGCGTCGTCATCGCCGTGACGAACTCCATGGGCTTTCCAATGGCGAAGTCGCCGTTGACGCGGGTGTGGGCGGGAACGTCGGCGCTCAGAATGACCTTGTCGCGGCTGTAGCGGTTGATCTCGTCGACCGCGTCTTCGAGCGGGGTGGCGCGAAAACTCACCCGCCCCTCGGTCCAACCCGTGGCGACGGCGAGATCCGTCGGAACCGGCGCTGGCGCGACGTTTCGTCTGCCCGTGGTCAGGGTTTGGCCGGGTTCGAGCGTCCAGGCTGCGGATCGACTGCCGCGTTCAGTGACGGCGACCTTGCCTTCGGCGAGCACGACCTTGGCGCCGCCGTCAGCGCGCCTGACGTCGAAGCGTGTTCCGAGAGCGCGCACCTCGGTGTCGCCGGCCACGACGACGAAGGGGTGCGCATGATCGTGCGCGACGTCGAAGAAGGCTTGCCCACGGAGCAGTTCGACGCGACGCAGGCCGTTGTCGAAGCGCACCTTCAAGGCCGTGTCGGTGTTGAGCCGAACCCGCGTGCCGTCGGGGAGTTCAGCGACCGTCTGGCGTCCAATGTCGGTCGAATAGGTAGGCGCCGTGAGCTTCCAGACGATGACGGATGCGGCGACTAAGCCCGTGATCGCGATGCCAACGGCCCAGCGCTGGCGCGCTTTGGACAGCATGTTGCGGTGCCAGGGTGGCGGCGCTGGCGCGCGGCGCTGGCGGGCGGCGTGCGCGATGGCGCGCATGTCCGGGTCATCCTGCAGCGACAGCGCCAGGCGACTGATGTCCTCGATCCGATTGTAGGCGGCGAGGTTGTCGGGGTTCCGTCGCCAGGCCTGGAACGCTTCAAGGTCCTCGTTTTCGACAGGCGGATTCAGGAGCCGCGTGAACCAATCGGCGGCTTCACGCTCCTGCTGGGTCGGCTCGTTCCGTGCCTCAATCATCGCCCATTTGCCTCGGTCGCATGGCCGCTGCGGTGAGTTCGTACGCGAGACGCAATCGGTGATTCACGGTCGTGTAGGGAATGCCCAACGTGTCCGCGATCTCCTGGTACGCCATCCCCTCGATATTCTTCAGAACGAAAACCTCGCGCAACTCAGGCGGGAGGTCCATCACGATTTTCTTCAGGGTAAGTGTTTCGTCCTGCGCGGCTGGTGTTCCCATGCGCGTGAAGAAGCTGTCGTCGACCGTCTGCGAAAGGCCGCTTACCCGGTCACGCTTCTTCAGATCGAGCACCAGATTGCGCGCGACCTGGAGGAGCAGGGCCTTGGTGTTGCGCAGCTGTCCGGCCGCTGCGTAGGGCGCCACCCGCAGGAAGGTCTCGGCCACGATGTCCTCAGCCATGTCGCTCCCCCACTGCTTCCTGACCGCCGTTCGAAGCCAACGGTTGTAGCGGCGAAAGAGGTTGTCGCCTGACGCGGCGATGGCCGCTGCTGTCGGTGCTGGGGGAACGGAGCCGTCCACGGAGAAACTTCCAACCTGGGATTGCTCACAGAATCCTACGATCAACTGAACATGAAAAGACTATAAATGAAGAAACTGAGCGTTTGCCGGTCTGTGTGACTTCGCATTGGTCCGTGATCCTGTTCGCGTCGTTGAAGTGGGCGCGCAGGGCGTATGGCCGTCTTGGAAGTACAAGTTGGTCGGCTCATTCGTCATCACCGACGGCAGGCAGGGCTTACCCAGCCTCAGCTCGCTGAAATCGTTGAAATGCAGGTCGGCTCCTTGAGCCGCATTGAGCGCGGCAAAGCGGCTCCGAGTTTTTCCACACTGTCGAAGTTGGCGGAGGCGCTTGGCGTGGAGGTCCGGGACTTCTTTGGTGTCGGAGACTTCGCAGCCGGCGAGGGACGCGAAGACCCGCTCTCAGAAATCGTCCTACTTGTCGCGAAGGCACCGGTGAAGGTTCAGCTCCGGGTTCTAAAAACTGTCAGAGCCCTGATCACTGAAGAATAGCGATCTGCTGATAAACGCGCGCCAACTCGCCGAGGAGTAGGCAGCGAGTCTGCGTCACCTACGCGGCCACAATCAGTGCTCGTGCGCAAGTGTGGCAACTTAACCTTGAATTGTACTGTGGCGCTTCGCAGTAGCGTCAGGTCTCTGGCGCCATGCAAGCATGGCCGCGCCGCTCGATCCTTCGAGACCGGATCGCGCCGCGGGCGGCTGGCGCGCGCGGCTGCGGCTTAGTGTGCCGGACCTGGCCTGGGAATTCCTCAGGCGCAATGTCGAGTACCGCGCCGAGTTCGCCAGGGTTTCGCGCCGTCCCGCACGGATTGATCCATGCTGGGGGCTGCGGTTCGGCGCCGACCCTGACGTCCCTGCGCCGCAAGCCGAGATCTACTGGCGGCCTGAGGCCGCTCCAGGACTGGTCGTGCCGTTCGAGCAGGACGCTCAGATGTCGGCGGCCGAACCGCGCTCATGGCGTCTTCCGGGCGCAGGGCGGCGGGCCGAGGACGGTCTTCATGTGCGGATGCCGGAGGGGCTGCAGCTGCAGTATCGACGCGGCGTCAGACCAAGCGAACCGCTGCTCGTCGTGCTGGCGTTCGACCAGGATTTTGGCCTTCGAGTACGCGCTGTCGATCGGTTGAACCGCGCGGTGGCGGGACTGGCGCCGCCGCCCTCTCACGTCACCGCCGCGCAGCGCGAACGACTGGCCAAGAGTCTCCTGGCTCTGGACGGCGACCTTGCGGGCGACAGCTATCGCGCCATCGCCGGCGCCATCTTCGGCGAAGCCTCGATCGCCCGGGAGCCGTGGCGCACCTCGTCGCTGCGGGCAGCCACCATTCGCCTGGTTCAGGCCGGGCGGCAGTTGATGGATGGCGGGTATCTGAAGCTCCTGCGGGGCGGCCTCTGAGGGGGTGACGAAAACGGCGCCCCCCGTCTGCGTCATCCACCCCAGGCGAGGGGCCGCGCCAGCCTATCCGAACGACACCGGCCTTCTCCGGGCGTCGCCGAGGATACGCCATGAGCAGCGACGCCCCGTCTGCACCCCAACGTCATCTTAAAACGATCGAGGCCGCACGGTTTCTGGGCCTGTCCGATCGAACCTTGGAGAAGCACCGGTCCTACGGCACCGGGCCTGTCTACCGGAAGATCGGCGGACGGGTCGTCTATGCGCTGGACGATCTGATCGCCTGGTCCGAGCTCGCGGCCCGTCGATCGACGACCGATCCGGACGCTCAGATCGTGCCCGCGGCCAAGCGCCAGGCAGAGTCCGGGAAGCGTTTCGTCGCCCCGTCGGCGTCGACCGCGCGGCGCGGATCATGAACGCCCAGGTCGAACTCCTTTGGCTCGACGGCCAGATTGAGCGCTGGATCCGGTTCGGCCGGAGCGCTGAGGAGCGGTTCATCGACCGCCGCCGACGCGTCGTCGCCTTCGCGCCCGGCGCCATCTTCGGGTTCGTCCGGTGGCGCGCGGGCGACTACGGAACCGTCGAGTCCAGGATCGCCGTGCTGCGCGCGGTTCGTCCTGGCGAGCCGTTCACGACCTATCCCTTCGTCGCGCCGGGCGCCGAGGTCCTGCTGAACCTCAGCGGCTGGTCGCGGGTCCAGATGGTGCTGGACGCGATCGATGCGATCGAGCGGATCGGGCTCTCGGCCGCCGCCGTGGCGCCGGATCACTGGCGGCACATCGGCGCCAGGGTCGGGGTCGGGCTGCCGCCCCGGTCCTACGATCGCGCCCGCCACCGCGCGTGGCTGCTGCGCCGGAACCTGGGTCGATGAAGGGCTGGTCGTTCATCGTCGCAGCGATGGTGACCAGCTGCGCGCTCGTCGTGGCGCCGGTTGTCGCGGCGTTCGAGAAGCGCTTGATCCTGAACACGACGGCCAGCGCGCCGCTGGGGTTCTACTGGCTGGACGGAAGGGCGCCGAGGGCCGGGGATCTGGCTCTGGTTCGGCCGCCGATGGACCTGGCGCGGTGGATGGCGTCACGGCGCTACCTGCCGCTCAACGTGCCGCTGATCAAACGGATCGCGGCGGTGAAAGGGCAATCGGTCTGCATCCAGGCCGGCGTGGTCCATATCGACGGGGTCGCCGTCGCGCGTGTCCTGGATCGTGATCGGCTGGGGCGCACGTTGACCGCATCGACGCTCTGCCGCCACCTGGGACCCGGCGAGATCTTCCTGCTGAACGCCGACCCGAGAAGTCTCGACGGGCGCTACTTCGGCCCTCTGCCGCGCCAGACCGTCGTCGGCCGCTTGACGCCGCTTTGGACCTGGGAGCGCTGACATGGTGCGCGTGCTCCTTCTTTCCTTGTTCGACCCGCCGACCAGATCTTTCCTCGTCCCGACCAAGGCCGCGGCAGCGGTCGCGCGCAGACGCGGTCAAGGACGGCCGGTAGGCCGGCGCGCCTGGCGCGCTTTCCTTGACGGTGGCGAGCACGGCCGCACGCTTGCGGATTTCGGGACATCTGTTCGGGCTGCACGGCCAGGGGGCTCGATCCTGGCCGCCTGCGTGCTCGCGGTGGTCGTCTCGACAACAGCGGCGACGCCGTCCCAAGGGCGCGTGCTGGCGCAGGACATCGACGCTCCCGCCAACAGCATCGTCGACGAGGCCGCGGGTCGGTTCGGGCTCCCGGCGAGCTGGATTCTGGCGGTGATCCGGGCCGAAAGCCGAGGAAATGCGCGCGCCGTCTCGACCAAGGGCGCGATGGGGTTGATGCAGCTGATGCCCGACACTTGGCGCGCCCTGACCGCGCAACATGGTCTCGGTGACGATCCTTTCGATCGCCGCGCCAATGTGCTGGCCGGCTCGGCGTACCTGCGCCAGCTCTTCGACCAATTCGGCCGCGATGGCTTCCTGGCGGCGTACAACGCTGGCCCAGGGCGCTATGCCGATGCGCTCGCCGGTCGTCGTCGTCTGCCAGCGGAGACGGTGAACTATGTCACCGAAGTCGAGCGGACGATCGCGGCCGCGCCGCGCTCCGCGGGAGGCGCGGCTGTCAAGGATTGGCGCGTGGCGGGTTTGTTCGCGAAGCCCGGTCCCAGCGCGGAAGACGCGCGCGGCGATGGCCTCTTTGTCCAGGGCGCGCCGCGGTGATCGGGCGATCCTTGAGCCGGGAGAAGGGGGGGAAGGGAGGTCGCTGGGGGAGGGTTTGCGACCTCGGCGAAGATGGCGAGATAAAAGGGCCGGGACCAGATTGGTCCAAGGCCTTGATGGTGTTGAAGAATTTCCGGGACCGCGTTCACCGCCAAGGTCCCGGCTTTTCCACCTTCCTGAATGTTTTCAGGAGTTTGTCCGGGACCAGCCGGTTCGATGGCCCCAATGTCTGACGATCAGGACTTCTTCCTGCGGCTGGGCCGGATCGGCGATCGCGGCGCGGCGAATATGGGGCGCGCCCGCAGCTTCGTCCGGGAGGTTCTCGCCGCCAGCCGCAAGAGCGGGCAGGGCGCGCTGGACCTGAAGGGCAGGGGGCGCATCCGACGGTCTGGACGCGGTCGTGACGCCAGCGGTCGGTCGTCGGTGAGCAATCGCCGGGTGATCATCAAGGCCCGGATCGTCCGGCATGGCGGTGCTCGGTATCGCGCGGCGCCGCTGGCTAAGCACATGGGCTATCTGCGCCGGGAGGGGGTCACCCGGGACGGCGCACCCGCCGAGATGTTCGACCGTGACGGAGCGGCCGACCACGACGCCTTCGCCGAGCGGTGCGAGGGGGACCGGCATCACTTCCGCTTCATCGTTTCGCCCGAGGACGCCGCGGCGCTGGACGACCTGCGCGCCACTACCCGCGAGCTGATGGCCCAGGCCGAGAAGGATCTGGGGACACGCCTGGACTGGGTCGCGGTCGACCATTGGAACACCGAGCACCCCCACGTCCATGTGCTCATCCGAGGCGTCGCGGCCGATGGCAAGGACCTGGTGATCGATCGCGACTACATCGCCCAGGGCCTGCGTCACCGCGCCGAGGCGCTCGTGTCCCTGGAACTGGGGCCGCGGACGCCGGCGGAGGTGGCCGCCAGCCTGGACCGCGAGGTCGAGGCCGAACGCTGGACAAGCCTGGACCGGAAGCTGCGGGACCGGCTGGGGCCCGACGGCCTGGCCGATCTGCGGCCGGACGGCCCGACCGACCAAGGTCAGCTGCGCCTGATCGGTCGGGCGCGGTTCCTCGAGAAGCTCGGTCTCGCCGAGGGAACTGACGGGCGCTGGCGGCTGGATGAGGACCTGGAGGCGCGCCTGCGCGCCCTGGGCGAACGTGGCGACATCATCAAGACCCTGCACAAGGCCTGGGGGCGGGATCGCGATCCCGCGGACCTTCGGATTCGAGGCGAGGATCTCGATGCCCCGCTGATTGGGCGGTTGTCCGACCGGGGCTTGCACGACGAGCTGAGCGGGCAGGCCTATGTGGTGGTCGACGGCGTCGACGGACGGCTGCACCATTTCCGGTTTCGCGACCTGGAGGCGACGGGGGATACGCCGATCGGCGGCCTGGTCGAGATCCGGCTACCGGCTGTCGAGGGCGCCAAGCCCGTGCTCGACCTGGTCCATCGCGCGGACCTGTCGATCGGGCAGCAGATCACCGCCTCCGGGGCCACCTGGCTCGACCGTCAGCTGGTCGTCAGGGACCCGTCGCTCTTGGCCGGGCACGGCTTTGGGCAGGAGGTCCGCGCGGCCCTGGAAGACCGCCGCGCGCACCTGCAGCGTCTGGGCCTGGCCGACCGGGCCGGCCGTCCTAGGCCCGGCCTGCTCGCCCTGCTGCGCGCGGAGGAACTCGAGCGCGTCGGCGGCAACCTCAAGGCGGAAGCGGCCGGGGCCTACAGCGAGGCCAAGGCGGGCGACCTCGTCCAGGGCGTCTACCGGCAGCGCGTGGATCTCGCCTCGGGCCGGTTCGCCATGATCGACGACGGCCTTGGGTTCCAGCTCGTGCCCTGGACCAGGACCTTGGACGACCGCCTCGGGCAGGCGGTGACAGGAACGATGACCCCGGGAGGAGGGGTCGATTGGGCGCTCGGACGAAAGCGGGGGAGAGGGCTTTGACAGCGAGTCCCCTCCATGAGTGGAACGAAGATCCTCTGGGGCCAGATCCTGGTCGTCGGCCTCTTGGCCTTGGCCGGCGTCTGGCTGGCGACTGAATGGACGGCCTGGCGGCTGGGGTTTCAGCCGCAACTTGGACCGGCATGGTTCTACCTCGGCCGATGGCCGATCTATCCGCCGCCGGCCTTCTTCTTCTGGTGGTTCGTCTACGAGGCCTATGCGCCCGGCGTGTTCGCGCGCGGCGCGTTCATGGCGGCCGGCGGCACGGTCGCCGCCATCTTCGTCGCCATCGGCATGTCGATCTGGCGCGCGCGCGAAGCCAAGAAGGTCACCACCTACGGCTCGGCGCGGTGGGCCACCGAGGGCGACGCCAAGGTCGCCGGACTGCTTGGCCCGGACGGAGTCGTCCTGGGCCGGCTGGGCGAACACTATCTTCGCCACGATGGCCCCGAGCATGTCCTGTGCTTTGCGCCAACGCGATCCGGCAAGGGCGTCGGCCTTGTGGTGCCCAGCCTTTTGACCTGGGCCGGGTCGGCGGTGATCCACGACATCAAGGGCGAGAATTGGCAGCTGACCGCAGGCTTCAGGGCCAAGATCGGTCCGGTCCTGCTGTTCGATCCGACCAATCCGCAGTCCAGCGCCTACAATCCGCTGCTGGAGGTGCGCAAAGGGGCGACCGAAGTCCGGGATGTGCAGAACATCGCCGACATCCTGGTCGATCCAGATGGCGCGCTAGAGCGTCGGTCGCACTGGGACAAGACCAGCCACAGCCTGCTGGTCGGGGCGATCCTTCACGTCCTCTATGCCGAGCCCGACAAGACGCTGACGGGCGTGGCCAACTTCCTGGCCGATCCCCGCCGGACGATCGAGGCGACGCTGCGGGCCATGATGGCCACGCCCCATCTCGGCGACCGCGTCCACCCGGTCGTCGCCAGCGCCGCGCGCGAACTTCTAAACAAGAGCGAGAACGAGCGGTCGGGGGTGTTGTCGACCGCGATGAGCTTCCTGGGCCTCTACCGGGATCCGATCGTGTCGGCCGTGACCGCCCGCTGCGACTGGCGGATCGACGACCTGGTGACGCCGGGACGTCCTGTCTCGCTCTATCTGGTGGTTCCCCCGTCGGACATCAGCCGCACGCGGCCGCTGATCCGGCTGATCCTCAATCAGATCGGCCGACGGCTCACCGAGGGCTTGGAAACCGCGCGCCATCGGCCCCAGCTGTTGATGATGCTGGACGAGTTTCCGGCGCTCGGTCGGCTCGACTTCTTCGAGCAGTCGATGGCCTTCATGGCCGGCTATCGCATCAAGGCCTTCTTGATCGCCCAAAGCCTCAATCAGATCGCCAAGGCCTACGGCGAGAACAATTCCATCCTCGACAACTGCCACGTCCGGGTCGCGTTCTCGACGAACGACGAACGGACCGCCCGGCGGATCAGCGACAGTCTCGGCACCGCGACCGAGATGCGGGCGATGAAGAACTACGCCGGGCACCGGCTATCGCCCTGGCTCGGCCATCTGATGGTCAGCCGCCAGGAGACGGCCAGGCCTTTGCTGACTCCGGGCGAGGTGATGCAACTCCCCGCCGACGAGGCGATCGTCCAGGTGTCGGGCGTCGCGCCGATCCGGGCCAAGAAGGCGCGCTACTATGTCGACCGCGAACTGGCCGCCCGCATTGCGCCGCCGCCGGACAAGCCCGCGATCCTTCTGCCCGCGGAGGTCTCCGAATGGGTGTCGACGATCGTGGCCAAGAGCGCGCCCGAAAAGGGTCATGGCGACGTCGACGACGAGGGCGGCCTGAAGATCGAGCCTGAACTCGACCCGCCGGAGACGATCATCCCCGTCGAGCCGGCCGAGGTCGAGCTGGACCTGGATCTCGAAAGTGATGATGGCGTTCAGGCCGAACAGTCCCGCCGGTTCCGGGCGGCGGCGCGCATCGCGGCCCTGGATCCTGACGACGGAATCCCGCTGTGAAGGTCCAGACGAAGGTGTTCATGGCCAGGGATCTTTCCCTGGCCCTGGACGCGGCTTCACGGCGCATGCGCAGGTCCAAGTCCGAGATCGTGCAGGCCGCCGTGGCGGCCTACCTGTCGCCGGACGGTGAGGAGATGGCCGAAGCGGCGATCACGCGCCGCCTCGACCGGATCACACGGGAAATGGAGCGGCTGGCGCGGGACGTCACCATTTCCAACGAAGCCATCGCTCTGTTCGTGAAGGCCTGGTTGACCGCGACGCCAACCCTGTCCGGAGGAGATCAGAAGGCGCAGAACGCCAAGGGGCACGAGCGATATGTCGGGTTCCTGGAGGCCCTGTCGCGGCGCCTGGCGTCCGGGCGCCTGTTGCGCGGCGAGATTCTGGAAGAGGCCGACGGCGACGAGCAATAGCCCTGAACAGGCCATCCTCACTTCCGGCGCCGCACCGCCCAGACCAGGGCGGCCGTGGCGGTGACGAGCGAGGCCAGGGCGGTGATGTGTTCTGGGGTCATGTGGGGCTTCCTTCAAGTGGCTCTGCCCTGCTTGAAGGATTTCTTGAACCTGCACAGGCCATGACCGAGTCCGTGTCCCCCTAACCCGGGGTCGTACCCACCCGCAGGTCACGACGCGGTTGGTACTCCTTGCTGTCGCCGCGCTTTTCGAAGAGTTCGCGGATGTGACGCGCGATCCATTTGTCGTCTGACGTGAAGGTCCATTTGGGATCGTTGCGGATTTGCTCCTCGACCATGCGGGCGCATCTAGACAGAGAGATCTGCGAGTTTTGGGCGATGATCGCCTTGGCGATCAGTCGCAGCTTTTCAGTGGCCGATCGGCTCTTCTGCCGTTTGCCAGCCTTGAAGCGGGCTTGTTGTTCGTCCGCTTGGAGACCACGCACCGCGGGCGCCAGCAGCCGCTCTTCAGCCTCGGCCCGGGCCATCAGGTAGCCGAACACGGCATACGGCGCAGGATCGTAGCTGCTGTTCCCTTCGACCAGAGCAAGGATCGCGCGCTTGTAGGTCTCCGAGAGATCGGGTGACGGCACCGGCCATGCTTCCAGCGGCTCATCGACAAGCTCGTTTATGTCCTCGATCTCGGCGCGGACGCCCAGGCGTGCCAGTAGGGCCTGGTAAGCGGAGCTGTAGTCCTCGACGAAGACGAAGGCATCGGTAGCTTCCTCGGTCAGCAGCACCAGCGGGCGGGTCGCCTCGGAAACAGTTTTGTCGGCGTGCAGTACGACGATGCGCGCTTGCTTGCCTTTGTGGGCGTCGTCGTCGCCAAACTGGGCGAAGGGCGACTTCAGCTGCGCGGTGCCGACGACGCTGATCACGACCAGGCTGCCCGGCTCGACGTCGATGACATCGACGGTCTTGGACATGAAGTCGCGGATCCACGGCGGCGTCCATGGGAAGATCAGCTCCGGCCCATACATCGACTGCCGCTGGCCGTAGGTCCCGAGGGTATGCAGGGGCTTCCAGACCTCCTTGTCGACATCGCATGTCAGGTGGAAGCAGACGCCATCGACGACGACGGGTTCTGGGCTCTCCCAGGCTTCGGCCAGGTCGAGCACTCGATTGATGTGGACCCTGTCCTCGGCGCTCAGTTCGAAGGTTTCGTCGTCAGACATTCGGAATACCCCGCCCTGGCAGCGCCAGCTCTACGCCGGCGAAGGGCTGGAGCGCGCTGGGCGGCGGCCAGTCCCTGTAGGCGTAGTCGATCAGGTCACGGACCAGCTCCGGCAGGCCCGCCGTCGGGCCGGGCTCCAGCGGCTCGCCATGGGCCAGGCGATTGCGAATGTCGGGCAGGGTCGGTCGGATGGGGCTCTTTAGTACGAGCCGCCGGGTCACCTGGCCGCCGTGTTTCTGGCAGAAGGGCAGGGCGGCGTCGGTCAGGCCATCGCCGGTGACGATATAGTCCAGGGCCTTGCCGAATGACGTCCGCATCAGCTTGTGCGGGTTCTTGGGATCATAAACTGGGCGCGGCTTGGTCAGGTGGCCATAGCGATCGACCACGGCGTACTCCAGCGCCGTGAAGGTCAGCAGGTCCGCGGCAATGAGGTGGTCCGGCGACAGCCAAGCGAAGAGATAGGACGTCTGAACGCGTGTCCATCGCTCGGATAGCTTCAGCGGCGTGTGGGCGTTGAGGCTGAAGGCGTCGACGAACGCATACCAGTCGTCGAAGGTGTTGAAGGCGCGCCAGGCCGGGACGAGATCGCGATCGGGCCAGGGGACGCCCATGACGCCCTTCTGGCGGCGGAGCTTCGCGGCGAGGGGTTTCAGGGCGGCGTTGGTCGGCATGGGCCAAGCCTAGCCGTAGATCGGGTCGCATGGGAACCGGACGAAGGGCTTCTCCTTCACTGCACTCGCTCGCCCCGGGATGGCTCCCGCGTCTCGGCGGCGGCGGGCCTTCCAAGTCTAGCGGATAGGGCCGATCCGCCGTTTCCCCTTTTACCGCGCGAAATCCCGACGGCTGGATTCGGCTGTTGAGGTCGTCGGATTCCAGGTCTTCTTACTCATCCCCGTAAGCAACGGGGACCCGCCGTGGACCTTTCCGAACATCAAGCTGGACGCGAACGCAGCCGCCAGATGCTGCGCACCGCGCTGGGGCCGCTGCTGCTGGCCCGCCTCGAAGACCCCGGCGTGGCCGAGGTCATGCTCAACCCCGATGGCCGTGTGTGGGTCGACCGCTTCGAAGGCGGCCAGTTCGACGCTGGCCTGACGGTCACGCCCGAGGACGCCGAACGCATCCTGCGCCTGGTGGCCCACCACGTCGCCGCCGAGATCCACCCCGGGCGACCGCGTCTGTCGGCCAAGTTGCCGGGCACGGGCGAGCGCTTCGAGGGCTGGCTGCCGCCGGTCGTGGCCGCACCGACCTTCGCCATCCGCAAGCCCGCCAGCCTCGTCTTCGCCTTCGACGACTATGTCCGCGACGGCGTGATGACGGAGCGGCAAGCCCAGGTCCTGGCCGATGCGGTGGATGCGCAAGCCAACATTCTCGTGGCGGGACCCACCTCCAGCGGCAAGACCACCCTGGTCAACACGCTGCTGGCCAGGATGGCGCGCACCGGCGATCGGGTGATCGTCGCGGAGGATCTGCCGGAGCTGAAATGCGCGGCCGAGAACCAGGTGGCGCTGAACAGCTGCGACGGCATGGTCAGCCTCACCGAACTCGTCCGCTCGGCCCTGCGGCTGCGGCCCGACCGTATCATAATCGGCGAGGTGCGCGGGCCTGAAGCGCTCGACCTGATCAAGGCCTGGGGGACGGGCCATCCTGGCGGCGTCGCCACCCTGCACGCCGGCTCGGCCCTAGGCGCGCTGCTGCGCCTGGAGCAGTTGGTTCAGGAAGCGGTGGTGACCGTGCCGCGCGGCCTGATCGCCGAGACCATCGACCTTATCGCCGTGCTCGCCGGACGCGGGCGAGCGCGACGCCTCATCGACCTTGTCCGCCTGGAGGGCCAGGCGCCCACGGGCGCCTACCAGCTCAGCCCCGCCTGAGACCCTAAGCCCCCCAACCCCCGACATTGCTCAAAGGAGATGGTCTCGTGTCCACGAGCCTTGCCTTGCCGCGCGCCTATGCGCCCGGCCTGCCCATCCGTGCGCGCCTTCGCGACCGGCTCCCCAACCTCAAGCCCTGGGTCGTCGCCGGCCTGGGCCTGGGCTTCACCCTGCTCAGCGCCCAGGCTCAGGCGGCCGGGTCGGGCATGCCCTGGGAAGAGCCGCTTCAGCAGATCCTGGAGTCGGTCGAAGGGCCGGTGGCCAAAATCATCGCGGTGATCATCATCATCGTCACGGGCCTGACCCTGGCGTTCGGTGAGACCTCCGGCGGCTCGCGCAAGCTGATCCAGATCGTCTTTGGTCTGTCGATCGCCTTCGCCGCCAGCTCCTTCTTCCTGTCGTTCTTCTCGTTCGGCGGCGGAGCGCTGGTCTGATGGCCGGCGATCGCGCCCTGGGGTTCGCGGCCCCCGTCCATCGGGCCCTGACCGAACCGATGCTCCTGGCCGGCGCCCCGCGCGCGATCGCCCTGGTCAACGGCACCCTGGCCGCGGCCCTGGGGCTGGGCCTGCGCCTCTGGGCGGTGGGCCTGGCCGTCTGGTTGATCGGCCATGGTCTCGCGGTCTGGGCCGCCCGCCGCGATCCCCAGATCTTCGAGGTCGGCCGCCGCCACGTGCGCCTGCCCGCGCACCTGGAGGTCTGAGCATGCTCGACCTTCGCGAATACAATAAGCGCCCCGCGCGCTTGGCCGACTTCCTGCCCTGGGTGGCGCTCGTCGCGCCCGGCGTGGTGCTGAACAAGGACGGCGGCTTCCAACGCAGCGCCGCGTTTCGAGGTCCCGATCTCGACAGCTCGACCGACGCCGAGGTCGCCGCCGTCGCCGCTCGCCTGAACGGCGCCCTGCGGCGGCTGGGGTCGGGCTGGGCGATCTTCGTCGAGGCGCGCCGCGACCCCTCAGCGGCCTATCCCGATAGCGCCTTCCCCGACCAGGTCTCGGCCCTGGTCGACGAGGAGCGGCGGGCCGACTTCCTCGGAAGCGGCGACCACTTCGAAAGCCGCTACTTCCTCACCCTGAGCTATCTGCCGCCGATCGAACGGCGCGGGCGGTTCGAGGGCCTGTTCATCGAAGGCCGCAGCGGCGTCGAGATCGACTGGCGCGCCGAGCTGGCCGGCTTCGTCGATCGCACCGATCGCTTCCTGGCGCTGCTCGACGGCCTGATGCCGAGCCTGGCCTGGCTCGACGATGCGGCCACGCTCTCCATGCTGCACGGGGCGGTGTCGACGGCGCGCCAGCGCGTGGCCGTGCCCGAGGCGCTGGTTCATCTCGACAGCCTGTTGGCCACCGAACCCCTGGCCGGCGGTCTGGAGCCGCGCCTGGGTGTTGCGCACCTGCGGGTGCTGACCCTGGTCGGGTTTCCGCCGGCCACGATGCCGGGCCTGCTCGACGACCTCAACCGACTGGCCTTCCCCTACCGCTGGTCGACCCGGGCGCTGTGCCTGGACAAGACGCTCGCCACCGGTCTGCTGACCAAGATCCGCCGCCAGTGGTTCGCCAAGCGCAAGTCGGTGCTGGTGCTGCTGCGCGAGGCCCTGACCCAGGAGCCCTCGGCCCTGGTCGACAACGACGCGGCCAACAAGGCCGCCGAGGCTGACCAAGCCCTGCAGGATCTCGGCGGCGACGCGGTGGCCTATGCCTATGTCACCGCCAGCGTGGTGGTCTGGGATGACGACCCGGCGCGGGCCGACGCCAAGCTCGCCCTGGTCGAGAAGGTCATCCAGGGCCGCGAACTCACCGTCATCCGTGAAAGCGTCAATGCGGTCGAAGCCTGGCTCGGGACCATCCCCGGCCACGTCTACGCCAATGTTCGCCAGCCGCCGCTCTCGACCCTGAACCTGGCCCACCTGGCGCCGATGTCGGCGGTCTGGGCCGGGCCGCACCGCAACCGGCACCTGGACGGTCCGCCGCTGCTCTTCGCCCGCACCGCCGGCTCGACCCCGTTCCGGCTGAGCCTCCATGTCGACGATGTCGGCCACACCCTGGTCGTCGGGCCGACCGGGTCGGGCAAGAGCGTCCTCCTGGCGATGCTGGCCCTGTCGTTCCGCCGCTATGCCGGCGCGCAGGTCTTCGCCTTCGACTTCGGCGCCTCTATCCGGGCGGCGGCCCTGGGGATGGGCGGGGATTTCCACGACCTCTCGGGCGAGAGCGGCAAGGCGCCGGTCCTGCAGCCGCTGTCCATGATCGACCAGCCCGAGGAACGAACCTGGGCGGCCGCGTGGCTGGCGGCGATCCTGGCGCGCGAAGGCGTGACGATCACCCCGACCGTGCGCGAGCACCTCTGGGCGGCGCTGGGCAGTCTGGCCGGAGCCCCGGCGTCCGAGCGCACCCTGACGGGCCTCGTCGCGCTGCTGACCAGTCCGCCGCTGAAGGCGGCCTTGGCGCCGTTCGTCCTAGGCGGACCGCACGGGCGCCTGCTGGACGGCGTCGGCGAGCATCTGGGCGAGGCCGACGTCCAGGTCTTCGAGACCGAGGGCCTGGCCCGGGCCGGGGCGGCGCCGGCGGTGCTGGCCTATCTCTTCCACCGCATCGGCCGGCGCCTCGACGGCCGGCCGACCCTGATCCTGATCGACGAGGGCTGGCTGGCGCTCGACGACCCCGCCTTCGGGGCCCAGCTGCGCGAGTGGCTGAAGACCCTGCGCAAGAAGAACGCCTCGGTCGTCTTCGCCACCCAGTCCCTGGCTGACGTCACCAGCAGCCCCATCGCCGCGGCGATCATCGAAAGCTGCCCGACCCGGATCTTCCTGCCCAACCCGCGTGCCTTGGAGCCGCAGGGCGCCGAGGCCTATGGGCGGTTCGGGCTCAACAGCCGCCAGATCGAGATCCTCGCCCGCGCCACGCCGGCCCGCGACTACTACCTGCAATCGCGGGTCGGCGACCGCCTCTTCGACCTGGGCCTGGGGCCCGTCGCGCTGGCCTTCTGCGCGGCCTCGTCGAAGGCCGATCAGGCCCTGATCGGCAAGATCCTGAAGAGCCACGGCAAGCGTGGCTTCGCCGCCGCCTGGCTGCGCGCCAAGCGCCTCAGCTGGGCCGCCGACCTCCTGCCGGGCGGATCGGCCGCTCCGGCGCCGATCTCCCCGGAGACTTCGTCATGACCCTCACGCGCCGCCGTCTGGCGGTGGCCGTGGCCGCGAGCCTGCTCGCCGCCGCGCCGGCCATCCCTTCCGTGGCCTTCGCCCAATTCACGGTCTTCGATCCGACCAACTACGCCCAGAACGTCCTGCAGGCCGCCCGCGCCCTGCAGACCATCAACAACCAGATCAGCTCGCTGCAAAACGAGGCGCAGATGCTGATCGGCCAGGCCAAGAGCCTGGCCAGCCTGCCGTATTCGTCGCTGGCCGCGCTCCAGGCCCAGGTCGATCGCACGCGTGACCTGCTGGCCGAGGCGCAAGGCCTGGCCTTCGACGTCAGCCAGATCCGAGAGGCCTTCCGCACCCAGTACGGCGCGGTGGACCTCTCGGCCAGCGATGCGGTCCTGACCCAGAGGGCTGACGCCCGATGGGGCGCGGCCGTGGCCGGCTTCCAGGATGCGCTCAAGGTGCAGGCCGGGGTCGTCGGCGGCATGGGCGCCAGCCGCGACCAGCTGGCCAATCTGGTGACCCAAAGCCAGGGCGCGGAAGGCGGCCTCCAGGCGGCCCAGGCCGGCAATCAGCTTCTCGCCCTCCAGGCCCAGCAGCTGTCGGATCTGCTCGCGCTCAGCGCCGCCCAGGGCAGGGCGCAGGCGCTCGAAGCCGCCGATCGCGCCGCCGCCCGCGCCGACGCCAAGGCCCGCTTTTCCAAGTTCATGGGGAGCGCTGGCACGCCATGACCCGATCCCTCGTCTGGGGGACCGTACTGATCATTCTGCTGGGCGCCGCTGTCTTGGCGGGCGGGGCGTCCCAGCCATCATCGACAAAGGCGCCGGCCGCCGCCTCGCGCGATCCGGACCTGGCGCGCTGCCAGGCGCTCGGCGAGGCGGGCGCTGCGGACGCGCAATGCCGCGCGGCCTGGGCGCGGTTCTTCGGCGGGGCCGCGTCATGAGCGACGTCGGCGTCATCGATCGCTTCTTCGACACCTTCAACCGGTACCTCGACAGCGGGTTCGGCTTGCTGGGCGGGGAGGTGGCGTTCCTCTCCACCACCCTGGTGGCCATCGACGTCACCCTGGCGGCGCTCTTCTGGGCCTGGGCCTCGAACGAGGACGTCCTGGCCCGGCTGATCAAGAAGACCCTGTATGTCGGGTTCTTCGCCTTCCTGATCGGCAACTTCCAGACCCTCAGCCTGATCGTCCTGAAGAGCTTCTCCGGACTGGGGCTGAAGGCCTCGGGCGCCGGGATATCGGCCGAGGACTTCCTGCGACCCGGCAAGCTGGCGGCGCTCGGCGTCTCGTCCTGCAAGCCGCTCCTGGAGGCGGCCGCCGAGCTGGGCGGCTTCCCGGGCTTCTTCGAGAACATCGTCCAGATCGTCGTCCTGCTCCTGGTGGCGCTCTTCGTCATCGTCGCCTTCTTCATCATCGCCGTTCAGGTCTTCGTGGTGCTGATCGAGTTCAAGCTGGTCACCCTGGCCGGCTTCGTCCTCGTGCCCTTCGGCCTCTTCGGACGTACCGCCTTCCTGGCTGAGAAGGTCCTGGGCAACGTCGTCGCCAGCGGCGTGAAGGTCATGGTGCTGGCCATCGTCGTCGGCATCGGCTCCTCGCTGTTTTCCGAATTCACCAGCGCCGCCGCCGGCCAGCCGACCTTGGAAGAGGTCCTGGCCATGGCCCTGGCGGCCCTGACGCTCCTGGGCCTGTCGATCTTCGGACCTGGCGTAGCCTCGGGCCTGGTGTCGGGCGCGCCGCAGCTGGGCGCCGGTGCGGCCGTCGGCACGGGGCTGGTCGTCGGTGGCATGGCGATGGCCGGCGCGGCCGCCGCCCAAATGGTCGCCA
>CAIUMD010000092.1 GCA_903900155.1 uncultured Caulobacterales bacterium
GGCGCGCCGCGCCGCCGCGGGGCGGCCGCCCAGTGGGCGGTCCTTGACCACCCCGTTCCGGTCAGCACGCTGCAGCCTTCGAGAGATGTAAGGCGGGCGCCGACCTTGGAGGTCAATTCCTCCTTGCTCGCCGCCGGAGAAGCATTCGTTGGGAGCCTCACCACTCCGAACTCAAGGCGTGGCGCAGATAGCTCCTGCGGATAGCACGCCCTCTAAACTTGCAAGAGCGCGGATTCTCATTCTATGGTAAAGCTTATTAACGTTAAGAAGGAGTGCGCTGCGTGGCATTGCCGTCTGAACTATCAAGAATTCGTGCTCGCATCCGCAGCAAAGCGGCGCCAACCATTGCGGAGAGAAACCTTCTCGCTGAATTGGACGGTCTCGACAACGTTCTAAGATCTGTTGAAGTCGCAAATTTGGAAGTGCGTGTAACGAAGACAACTGGAGGCGGGGAATCGTGCCCGTGTTGTGGTCGAGGTTGAAGTTCAAAAAAGATCTCTTGAAGCCGCTCCCTGAGGTCAAGCCTCAGGGAGCGGACGCGGATATCGTCGAGCCGGCACCGGTACCTAGCGTGCCTGGTGTGTGGATCGTTCATGAGCGGAAAGCTGCTGACGGGAAGCGTGATATATTTTTTAAGCTCTGTAAGCCGGATGGTGTGACGCATGAGCACGTTAAGTTAAAATCTGAAGTGGAAAAGACTTTAACGGCCATCTATGTTATATTTGGGTCGAAAAGCGAGCAGTCTAGATTTAACGATGCCTTTGAGAAACTTCTAATTTTATCTCAACTTGGCTTGGTTGGAAATAATCCGAGTCCGTCTGTGGCGATGGGTGCCTTGAGTGTGCTCAGAAATGAAATTGTTGAAAGAGATTCTGGTCGAGTAAAAAATGATTTTCTGAAGAAGTGTGGCTTTATCTCGATCGTGTTTGCTGCCCCCGCAGCGTTGGCCTCTATCATCATTTTTAAAATATATGGGGCGGGTTTCTTTCAGAACCTGATGATGGTCTGGTGTGGTGCCATGGCTGGCGCGTGGCTATCTATAGCTAGTCGAAAGCTCGATGTTGGATTTGATGATTTGGCTAAACTTGAAGACGATAAACTAGATCCTCAAATACGATTGATTTTCTCTGGAATGCTAACTTTGGTTCTGGCGTTATTCTTTGCGTCGGGAATTTTGAATGTTGAGATCGGTAAGGTGAAATTTAATCTGTGGATTTCATCGCCGATTACCGCTGTATTGTTGGGTGTTATGGCGGGAATAAGTGAAAAGGCGTTGCCTGATCATATTGTGAAGAAGGCGGCGCAAATAATTAAATAGTCTCTACATTCTCTGTGTTGTTGAAGGGGATGTGCGCCCCTCACCGCCCCAACACCCCCCGCAGCCTCACCACATCCTCCGCCCCCAACCCCCGCCCGTAGTACGCCACGCACCCGGCGTCCGTGCTGACGAACCGCGCCACGCCGCGCGCGCGGAGGGTCGTGTCGATCACCGCCAGCCGCGCCGTCAGGGTCTTCATGTCCCCCGTCTCGCGGGCCAGGTTCGCCTCGCGGCCGCTCGGGAACGCCACGTCGTAGTTGAGTTTCGGCTCGACCTTGCCGGTGGTCTCGTCGCGCTGGTTGGTGCAGCCGATGCCGACGCTGACAGCCGTGCCCCAGGACCAGTGCTCGCGGGCCTTGCCGTCATAGAGCCAGGCCGCGCCGAACGGGGTGGCGACGCCGACTTCCTGGCGGCCGGCGACGCCGCCCCAGGCGACGCCAGTGGCGACGCAGGCGGCGGTGGCGGCGACCAGGATCCAGCGGGCGCGGCGGGTGACCGGCGGCATGCCGCGGCTGAGGCCGAAGGCGCCGGGCAGCAGGATCAGCGGGGCGATGGCGATCAGCATCATGGCCAGGAAGGCGTCGCCGCCCTCGCGCCAGGCCAACAGCACGTCGGGGATGGTGCGCAGGATGGCGGTGTCGCGCTGCTCGAACCCGGTCTGGACCAGGGCCAGCCCCGCGAAGCCGCAGCCCACCAGGCCGGCGGTGATCAGCACCCCGGCCAGCTTGTCGGCCATGCCGGTTCCGGCGTTCTCGCTCATGCGGTCGGTCCTTGTCCTTGCGACCTGACTACAGCGAGTTGCCGGGGAAGGGGAGGGGAGACCCCTCTTGCTTTGGGTCGCAGCGCTCCGCCAGACCAGAACATAAGACCACCGCGCTTTACCGAACGCTGGAACGCCAATGGCGGGGACGGCCGCGATTTGTCCGGAGCCGTTCGATGACCCCCATCCCTGCTGAAGTGTCGACCGACCGCCGATCCCTGCTGCTGGCCCCCTCCGGCCCTCTGGGCCGCCTCCCGCGGATCCCTACTTCCGCTTCTTCCGGAACTCCTCGGCCTTCTCCGCCCGGATCTCCGCCCGGATCCGCTTGGGCGCGGACTTGTCGACCTCGTCGCCCGAGGCCGACAGCACCTCATTGGCGAACTCGAGATCCATCAGCTTCATCCGCTTGATCTCGTCGCGCAGCCTGGCGGCCGTCTCGAACTCCAGGTTGGCGGCGGCCTCGCGCATCTTGGCCTCCAGGTCCTTGAGCGCGGCCTTGAAGTTGTCGCCGCTGAACGGGCGGTCGTCGGTCTCGGACATGCCCATCGGCACGAGGACGCGGTCGCCGCGCTCATAGGGGCTGTTGAGGATGTCCTTGATGTCGCGCTTGACGCTCTCGGGCGTGATGCCGTGCTCGAGGTTATAGGCGTGCTGCTTCTCGCGGCGGCGGGCGGTCTCGGCCATGGCCCGCTCCATGCTGCCGGTGATCCGGTCGGCATAGAGGATGACCTTGCCGTCGACGTTCCGCGCGGCGCGGCCGATCGTCTGGATCAGCGAGGTCTCCGAGCGCAGGAAGCCTTCCTTGTCGGCGTCGAGAATGGCCACGAAGCCGCACTCGGGAATGTCCAGGCCCTCGCGCAGCAGGTTGATGCCGACGAGCACGTCGATATTGCCCATCCGCAGCTCGCGGATGATCTCGATGCGCTCCAGCGTGTCGATGTCCGAATGCATGTAGCGGACCTTGACGCCCTGCTCGTTGAGGTATTCCGACAGGTCCTCGGCCATCTTCTTGGTCAGCACGGTGACCAGGGTGCGGTAGCCCTTCTTGATGGTCTGGCGGATCTCGTCGACCACGTCGTCGACCTGGCTGGCGCCGTCCTTGGAGACCGGGCGCACCTCGACCGGGGGATCGATCAGGCCGGTGGGGCGGATGACCTGCTCGGCGAAGACGCCGCCGGCCCGCTCCAGCTCCCAGTCGGCCGGGGTGGCGCTGACGTGCACCGACTGCGGCCGCATGGCGTCCCACTCCTCGAACTTGAGGGGGCGGTTATCCAGGGCCGAGGGCAGGCGGAAGCCGTACTCCGCCAGGGTCCATTTGCGGTTGCGGTCGCCCTTGTACATGGCGCCGATCTGCGGAACCGTCTGGTGGCTCTCGTCGGTGAACAGCAGGGCGTTGTCGGGGATGTATTCGAAGAAGGTCGGCGGCGGCTCGCCCGGCCGGCGGCCCGACAGGTAGCGGCTGTAGTTCTCGATGCCCGCGCACGAGCCGGTGGTCTCGATCATCTCGAGGTCAAAGGTCGTGCGCTGCTCCAGGCGCTGGGCCTCCAAGAGCTTGCCGTTGGCGACCAGCCACTCCAGGCGCTCCTTCAGCTCCTTGCGGATCTCGATGATCGCCTGGCGCAGGGTGGGGCGCGGGGTGACGTGGTGGCTGTTGGCGTAGACCTTGATGGTGTCCAGCTCGGCGGTCTTCTTGCCGGTCAGGGTGTCGAATTCGCTGATCGCCTCGACCTCGTCGCCGAACATGGTCACGCGCCAGGCGCGGTCCTCGTAGTGGGCGGGGAAGATCTCGATCGTGTCGCCGCGGCGGCGGAACGTGCCGCGCTCGAAGGCCTGGTCGTTGCGCTTGTACTGCTGGGCCACCAGGTCGGCGATCAGCTGCTTCTCGTTGACCCGGTCGCCCACCGTCAGGGTGAAGGTCATGGCCGTGTAGGTCTCGACCGAGCCGATGCCGTAGATGCAGCTGACCGAGGCCACGACGATGACGTCGTCGCGCTCCAGGATCGCCCGCGTGGCCGAGTGGCGCATGCGGTCGATCTGCTCGTTGATGGAGCTGTCCTTCTCGATGAAGGTGTCGGTCCGGGGCACGTAGGCTTCCGGCTGGTAGTAGTCGTAGTAGCTGACGAAGTACTCGACCGCGTTCTCGGGGAAGAACCCCTTCATCTCGCTGTAGAGCTGGGCGGCCAGGGTCTTGTTCGGGGCCAGGATCAGGGCCGGGCGCTGGGTGCGCTCGATGACCTGGGCCATGGTGAAGGTCTTGCCCGAGCCGGTGACGCCCAGCAGCACCTGGTCCTGGTCGCGGTTGTTGATGCCCTCGACCAGCTCGGCGATGGCGGTCGGCTGGTCGCCGGCGGGCTGGTAGTCGCTGACCAGCTTGAACGTCTTGCCGCCTTCGGACTTCTCCGGCCGCTCGGGGCGGTGCGGGGTCCAGAGCATGGGCATGACGCCGGCGGCCACGTCGCCGACAGTGTCCATGACGAAGGGCGTGGAGACGTCCGAGACGCCGCTGTTATCGGAAGAAGGCATGGCCCCAAGTTAGGCGCCCGCGCGGGTCTCGGCTAGGGGGTCTGCTGACGGGGAGTGGCAGCAGTGTGTCACCAGTTCTCGCCGCCCGACGGGACGAGCGGGGAGCGCCGCGCGCCGCCGGCGGCGACCAGGGCGGCCTGGACGTCGGCGCGGGCGGCGACCTCGGCCTGGCGGTCCAGCAGCACGGCGTCCCAGGACCCGACCACCTTGGGCCGGGCGCGGGCCGACAGGGCCAGGATCGCCCACGGCGCGGCGTCGGCATCGGCCAACCGGGCGCGGTAGCTGGCGGCGGCGGCGTCCAGGTCGTCCAGGCATAGCAGGGCGTAGGTGCGGGCGGGCAGGGCCTGGCCCTTCAGGTCCTTGAGGTCGCGGCGGGCGGCGGTCAGCCGGCCCAGCTGGACATTGACGCAGACCGACCGCGCCACGACCCAGTCGCCCAGGTTCCCGTTCGGCCGATAGAGGAAGTAGTCTAGGGCCTTCAGGGCCGCCTGGGCCTGGCCCCTGCCGGCGAGGTGGCCGACCAGCATGTTGTCGGCCCAGCCGTCATAGCGCTGGCCGGGCCGCGCGGCCTTCACGATGGCGCGGTCCTCTGTGATCGCGTCGTCGAAACGACCCAGCTGCCACAGGCTGAAGGCCCGCCCGGCGCGCAGGTTCAAAAGGGCGCTGTCCGCATCGGCGAAGCTCTGCGACGAGACCTCGACCCGCAGCAGGGCCTTGTCGATCAGGGCCAGGGCTTCGGCGGGGCGGCCCAGCCGCTCCAACAGGTCGGCGCGCAGGGTGACCAGCGCCAGGCGGTCGGTCTCCTTGACCGCCAGCCGGTCGGCCCGCGTGAAGGCGCGCATGACGATGGTGTTCGGCTCGAACCAGGCTTCGTCCAGCCGGCGGGCGGCGGCGAAGCGCGGCGACAGGGCCGCGCCCATCTGCTCGTCGACGCCGACCAGGCGCTTGAGGGCGGCCAGCACGGTGAGGGGCGGAGCGCCGCTGTCGACCAGCAGCCGGGCCTGGTCTTCCCAGAACGCGTCCTCGTCGTCGATCGGGTCGACCGACCCGAAGTTCAGGGTGGCCAGGGCGTTCAGCAGCCGCAGGCGCAGGGCGTCGTCGTCGGCCAGGGCTTGCCACAGGTCGTGGATCTGCTGGTGGTCGAAGGCGCTGATCGGACGGCCCATTCCTGTTTTTTGGCTGCGGACCTCGCGCTCGACCTGGGCGACGGCGTCGGCGGGGCGGGCCAGCTCCAGCGGCGCGTCGGCGAAGCGCTGGGCCAGGGCCGGCGTCGCGAGCGCCAAAGCGGCGGTCAGGGCAAGCAGCAGCCGGCGCATCAGTAGACCGCCGGATAGGGCTGGCGCTCGACCTTGCCGACGGCGGCGATGGTGGCGCGGACGTCGGGGCGGGCGTAGAGGGCGCGGCGGCGGGCCAGCTGGGCGCGGCGGAACGGGGCGGTGACGGCCTCTTCCGGATAGTCCTGGGCGTCGGCCAGGGCCTCCAGCCGGGTCTCGGGATCCTTGAGCAGCGCGATCAGCACGGCGGCCGCGCCGTCCTGGTCGCCGGCGCACAGGCGCCCGCTCATCTCCAGGGACGGGATGGCGTCGCGGTCGGCGGCCAGGGCGGCGAAGGCCCGGTCGACCCCGGCGCGGTCGCCCAGCCGGGCGTTGGCGCAGGCCGACAGGTTGGCGGCGACCATGCGGCCAAAGGCGCTGACCTTGTCGGGCTTGACGCCGCCGACGATCGTCAGGGTCTCGGCGGGACGGTCAAGCTCCAGCAGGGCGTCGGCCAGGTTCAGCGCCTGGCTGACCCCGCCGCCGATCTCGGGTCGGGTCGCTATGCGCCAGGCGACCAGGGCGTCGTCGAAGCGGCCCAGGTCGCGCAGGGCGCGGGCCTGGATGTCCAGGGTCCAGGGGCGGTCCTTGGCGTCGTCCCAGCTGTCGAGGCGGCGCTCGAGCGCGGCCCCCGTCACCGTCACGGCCTCGGCGGCGCGGCCCATGCCCAGCAGGGCCAGGGCGTAGGCGTTGACCGCGCCGACGGAGCGCGGTTTCTCGGCCATGCGGGCGCGGGTCGCCGCCAGCCGGGCGGCGTGGGCCTTGGCGATGTCGAAGCGGGCGGGATCCTGGCGCAGCAGCGGGGCGAAGCGGCGGTCGGCGCGGGCCGAGGCCAGGGTGCCGGGGGCGGTCACCCGCGCCATCACCTTGCCGGCCCGCGTGACGTCGCCGCGATCCAGCAGTCGGGCGGCGTGTTCCAGCCAGAAGTCGCTCCAGTCGGCATTGGCGTCGCGCGGCTTCCAGTCGACGTCCAGCAAATCGTCGGCCAGGGTCATCAGCCGTTGCTCCCCGCGCGGCAGCTCCAAAGCTTGGCGACGAAGCTCGCCGATGAAGTGGTCGTCGACCTGCGCCAGCGGTTCCGGGTCGGTCTCGACCATGGTGGTGAAGGCGTAGACGGAGTCCTGCGGATCCTTGTCGCTGGCGGCGGCGTAGGCGCGGTACAGCCAGTCCCAGCCGATGGCGCCCGCGAGCTTCGAGGAAGTCTTGAAGGCCTTGTGCGCCTCGGGCAGGCGGTCGGTCTGCCAGGCGCCCAGGCCCACCAGATGCCAGGCCAGGTGGCGCACGGTCTCAGGCAAGGTCTCGAAGTCGGGCTGTTCGGTGTAGGGCTTGGCCAGGGCGTAGACGCCCGGATAGTCGTCGGCCTTCAGCTTCTCCAGCGCCGCCTTCAGCGGGGCGGTCATGGCGTCGGGCGGCGGGGTCCAGGGCGTATGGGGCGTCAGCTTGGCGGCGACCTGGGCGCGGCTCGCGGCGGTGCTGGCGGCGGCGGGCCCGGCCGCCCCGCTGCAGATCACCGACACGGCCGCCAGAACGGCGGCCACCCCTCTACGCATGCTGTCCCCACGAGACTCGACGCCCGGCGACCTTGATAGCGTCGTGAGCGCAGCCGCAAAGCCTTACGCTCTAGAAGCGAGCGATGATCGTCGCCTCGAGCCGGCGCTTCAGCGGGTCGTCGATGGACCAGCGGTCGAACAGGTTGCGCACGCCCAGCCGCAGTTCGGTCTCGGAGGCCCCCGGCGGACGCGGCAGCGACCAGCCCAGGGCCAGGTCCACCGTCGTGCGCGCGGCCAGGGACGTCGGGCCGTTGGCGCTGATGTAGCGGGCCGTGGCCGAGGCTGCGAAGTTCGGGGTCGACCAGCGCACCCCGGCCGCCCCCCGCCACTCGGGCGCCCCGCCGTCGGGCGTGCGCTTGCCCAGCCAGTTGTCGGGCGCGGTGCGCAGCACCAGGGTCGGCTGCCAGGTCGCCGTGGCGCTGAGGCTCAAGAGCCCGCCGGCCAGGTCCAGGTCGTGCTGGGCGCTCATGTCCACCGCCTCGACCAGGCTGGCGCCGCTGTTCTCGTTGAGGTCGCGCACCTCCAGGATCCTGCCGCCCGTATAGCCCTTGGCGCGGTCGGCGTCGGTCAGAGGGGCGCGGACCACGGCCCCCGGATAGCGATCCTCGTTGAGGATGTAGTAGTCGGCCCCCCGATAGACGCTGACCAGCAGGTCGTGGCCTTCGATACGGGTGTAGTCGACCGACAGGCGTGTGCGCGGGGTCAGCGGCGTGCTCAGCACCAGGCCGGCCGACCAGGTCCGGGTCTGGTCGGGCTTGAGGTCCGGCGAGCCGCCATAGACGCTCCAGAACCAGCCCTCGGCCGAGATCGGCGCGTTCGGATTGCGCTTGGGATCGATCAGGCCGCCGCCGCCGGTCCCGCGCGCATTCATGAACATCAGGGGATCGGGCAGCTGCGCGCCCGAGGCGTAGGCCCCGCGCAGGGTCAGGCCGCGGACCGGCTCGGCCTTCAGCCCCACCAGATAGAGGTCGGCGGACTTCTCCGCCTCGGCATAGCCGCCGTAGTAGATCCGGATGCGCCCGACCTGGCGCCGCGCGGCGGCCTGCAGCTCCAGGCCGCGGATCCCCACGACCTCGTCCAGCGGCGCGCGCAGCTCGGCGAACAGCGAGCGCGAGCGCATGGCGACGTGATTGCTGGCGGCGCCGGCCATGTGCGGCATGGCTTCCCACAGCTGCTGAGCGGTCAGGGACAGGGTCACATCGCGTCCCTGGAGCCGGGCGATCGGTCCGGAGGCGCGTAGCGACATGTCCTCCAGCCGCGTGCCGCCATAGGGCTCGGCCGGCGCGCCCTGGACCTTGTAGGCCTTGAGGTCCGCCAGGAACTTGGCCTGGTCGGCGAACGGATCGGGCGCCGGCCGGCCGTCGGGCATGACGCCGTCGGCGACGCCTTGGAAAGTCTGATAGTTGAAGCCGTAGTCGCCGGCCAGGCTGCGGACGCGCGAGGAGCCCACGGCGTAGTCGACGCCGCCGCGCCAGCGGGCCGGCAGGTCGAACACCAGACCCGCCGTGACGCGGCGCGTGATCGTGCGGGCGGCGGTCGTCCCGGCCGTGTGGGGCGTGGGCGCCACCAGCTCGATCTGGCCTGAGCCCGTGAACCTGGACGCCGCCCCTCGGCCCGGCGTCAGCCAAGTGTAGAAGCCGCCATAGGCCGCGTAATAGGAATCGTCGCTGGCCAGGTAGATGTAGTCCACATAGGCCTCGGCCCCTGGCCACAGCCTTTGGCGCAGATTGGCCATCACCGCGTCGGACCGGCTGTCGGCCGAGAGCTGCCGGTCCTTGTGGTCCTGGGCCAGGCCGGGCGCGGACAGGCCGGCGTTGCGGATCAGCACCGCCTCGATCGGCTCCTTGCCGTCATAGTCGGCGGGGATGTAGCTTTTCAGCATCGAGACGCCGCCCACCGTGAAGGGGCCGCTGACGCCAAACAGGGTGGTCCCGTTCCCCGGCGCGGTGTTGAAGGCCTGGCCGGCCTTGAGATTGGATCCGTCCAGCGGTCCGTAGGCCTCGATGCGGTCGCCGACCGTGACGCCGTTGAAGCGCCTCTGGCCGTAGCGGACCATCATCGCCGTGCCGCCGTCCCTGGAGCTCCAGCCCAGGCGGGCGTCGAGGCGGCCGTACTCGCCGTCGCCCTTCTTGCCCGCGCCATAGGTCCCGGCGACCTCGGCCCCGTTGTAGTCGCGGTCCAGCACCAGATTGACCACGCCGTTGACCGCGCCCAGGCCGTAGATCGCGCCGCTGCTGGCGCCCAGGGTCTCGATGCGGCCGATGGCGGCCAGCGGGATCGGGCCGACGTCGGCCTGGATCATCTGGTTGGCGGTCGGGATGGCGGGCATGCGTCGCCCGTCGACCAGCACCAGCGTCGCGGCCATGGCGTTCGGATCGCGGAACGAGAAGGTCGAGCGCGACGGCGGCAGGCCGCGCAGGCGGCTGGGTACGGACTGGTAGCTGTAGGTGTTGGCCGTCAGCCAGGTCTGCAGGAAGTCGTCGGCCGACAGGCTCTGGGCGCCGCGCAGCGTGGCGCGTTCATAGACCTGGTAGGGCTGGATGTCGTCGGGATCGCGCGGCTGGTCGACGTTCTGGCTGCGCACGCCGACGATCAGCAGCTCGGGCAGGGCGGTCGGGGTCTCGGGCCGCTCGGCGGGTGCGCCCGGGCGGACGCGCACCACATAGACGCCGGGCTCGGCCTGCTCGTAGGTCAGGCCCGAGCCGGCCAGCAATTGCGTGAGCGCCTGGGCCGGCGTCAGGCGGCCGCGCACGGCCGGGGCGCGACGCTCGCCGACTACGGCCGGGGCGGCCAGGATGTCGACCCCGATCTGGCGGCCCAGTTCGCCCAGGGCCCGGCTCAGCGGCTGAGGCGGCAGGACGATGGTGACCGGGCGCCCGGCGGCGGCCGCCAGCGGAGCGGCAAGGGCGCAAACGTACAAGACGGCCAGCAGAGTTCGTTTCAGAAAGGCAGCCACCTGACCCGCTTTGCCCCAACGTCAACGGCGCTGCAATAGGGCGAACGCTGTTATCCGGGCAAGCGCGTGAGCGTTGAAATTTCCATAAATCGTCAGTGCGCGGCGCGAATGGCCAGGGCGTGTTCGACGCCGCGCGGTCATCGTCGGCGCCTAGCCCAGCTTCTCCAGCGTCAGCAGATCCTCCCGCCCGGCGAAGTATTTCTCCAGCGCCCGCCCGAACACGGGCTCGCCGGGGTCCGCCGCCTGGAACAGCGTCAGGCACGAGCGCAGCTTCAGGTCGTCGGGCGCGCCCAGGACGGCGTGGGCGTCGCGGCCGGGGAGGGCCAGCAGGGCTTCGACGGCCTCGACCAGGCGCGGGCCCAGCACCGGGTGGGCCAGGTAGGCGCGGGCTTCGGCCAGGTCGGTTATGGCGTAGAGCTGGGCGGTCGGGCTGCGGCCCAGGCCGGCGATCTGCGGGAAGACGAACCACATCCAGTGGCCAGTCTTCTGCCCGCGCCGCAACTCGGCCAGGGCGCGGTCATAGGTGGCGGCCTGGGCGTCGACGAAGCGGCTCAGCGGGTTGGGAGCCCGAGGGGGAGGATTTGCGGCGACGTACCCCATGACGGTCTCCCTCAGGCGGCGAAGCGCTTGGCCGCCCAGTCGATGAACACACGAACGCGCGGGGACAGCTGTCGGCTGCGTGGATAGAGCAGCGAAACCGGCGTCGGGGTCGGCGGGTGGTCGGCCAGCACCTCGACCAGGGCCCCATCGGCCAGGTGCTCCTCGACCCGGTAGCGGGGAACCTGGATCAAGCCGAGGCCCAGCAGGCCCATGGCCACCGTGTTCTCGGCCGAGTTGACGATCACGTCGGCGGGCGCGGCGATCTCGCGGGGCTTGCCGTCGATGGTCAGCTCCAGCGGGTAGGGACGGCCCGCGCCGGCTTGCAGGAAGCCGACCATGCGGTGGTCGGCCAGCGTCTCCAGCGTCGGCGTCCCCCGGCGCTCGAGGTACGCGGGCGCCGCGCAGGTCACCTCGGGCAGCAGGGCCACGCGGCGGCCGACCATGGCGCTGTCTTCGAGGTCGCCGATGCGCAGCACGCAGTCGACGCCCTCGCGCACCAGGTCGACCAGGCGGTCGCCCTCGGTCATCTGGATCCGCAGCTCGGGATAGGCGGCCAGGAAGTCGGGCAGGCCCGGCAGCACGAACCTCCGGGCCAGGGCCCCCTGCACATCGACCCGCAGCAGGCCGGCCGGCGTGCGCTGGCGAAACGCGCCCTCGGCCTCCTCCAGTTCGTCCAGCAGGCGCAGGCAGCGCTGGTAATAGGCCTCGCCGTCCAGGGTGGGGCTGACCTGGCGGGTGGTGCGCTGGAGCAGCCGCACGCCCAGCCGCGCCTCCAGCTGCTGCACGGCCTCGGTGGCGGTCGAGCGGGGCAGGTCCAGGTCGGCGGCGGCCTGGGTGAAGCTGCGCCGCTCCACGATCCGCGTGAACAGCCGCATCGCCTCGAACCGATCCACCCGTCACGCTCCGATTATTCGGTAATTCGAACAGTCATGTCACATTTGCCTGAATTATTCAACCGAGGCGAAGGCGCATGGTCTCCATGCCGACACGAGGTCGGCTCCAAACGACCGGAGACTTCAGATGACCCGACAAACTCGGAAGGTGGCGCTGGTGACCGGCGCCTCGGGCGGCATCGGCGCGGAGACGGCCAGGCGCCTGGCCCGCGACGGCTTCACCGTCATCGTCAACTACGCGGGCAACGCCGCCCCCGCCGAAGCCACGGTGCGCGAGATCGAGGCGGCCGGCGGCAAGGCCATCACCGCCCAGGCCGACGTCAGCGACCCGGCCGCGGTGCGCCGCCTGTTCGACCATGCCGAGGCGGCCTTCGGCGGCGTCGACGTCCTGGTCAACAATGCCGGGATCATGAAGCTGGCCAGCCTGGCCGACAGCGACGACGCCCTGTTCGACCAGACCATCGCCGTGAACCTGAAGGGCGTGTTCAACACCCTGCGCGAGGCTTCCCGCCGCCTGCGCGACGGCGGCCGGATCATCAACCTCTCGTCCAGCGTCGTGGGCCTGCTGCCGGAGAACTACGGCGTCTATGCCGCCACCAAGGCCGCGGTCGAGACCATGAGCGCCATCCTGACCAAGGAGCTGCGCGGGCGCGGCATCACCGTCAACAGCATCGCGCCCGGACCGACGGCCACCAAGCTGTTCCTGGACGGCAAGCCCGCCGAGGTGGTCGAGCGCCTGTCCAAGGCCGCGCCCCTGGAACGCCTGGGCCAGCCCGAGGACATCGCCGGGACCATCGCCTTCTTGGCCGGTCCGGACGGCGCCTGGGTCAACGGCCAGACCCTGCGGGTCAACGGCGGCGTCATCTGAGAAGGAGCATCGTCATGGAAAAGCAAGTCATCCTCGTCACCGGCGCCTCCTCGGGTTTCGGCGCCCTGACCGCCCGCGAACTGGCCGGCGCCGGCCACACCGTCTACGCCTCGATGCGCGAGACCAAGGGGCGCAACGCCCCGCAGGTCGCCGCCGTCGCCGACTACGCGATGACCCACGATGTCGACCTGCGCACGGTCGAGCTGGACGTGGCCTCCGAGTCCTCGGTGGAGGCGGCTATCGCGCAGATCGTCGCCGCCAACGGCCGCCTGGACGTCATTGTCCACAATGCCGGCCACATGAGCTTTGGTCCCGCCGAGGCCTTCACGCCCGAGCAGTACACGCAGCTGTTCGACGTGAACGTGCTCTCGACCCAGCGCGTCAACCGCGCCGCCCTGCCGGTGCTGCGCCAGCAGGGTAAGGGCCTGGTGGTCTGGGTGTCGTCCAGCTCGACCCGCGGCGGGACCCCGCCGTTTCTGGCTCCGTACTTCGCGGCCAAGGCGGCGATGGACAGCCTGGCGGTCTCGTACGCCAGCGAGCTGACCCGCTGGGGGATCGAGACCTCGATCATCGTGCCGGGGGCCTTCACCAAGGGCACCAACCACTTCGCCCACTCCGGCAAGCCGGCCGACGAAGCGGTGGCCGCCGCGTACATGGACGGGCCCTATGCCGGCGTCGCCGAGGCGGCTCTGAACGGCCTGGCCGCGCTGGAGCCGGCCGACGCCGACGCAGGCGAGGTGGCGAAAGCCATCACGCGGGTGGTGGACACGCCCTTCGGCCAGCGTCCGTTCCGGGTGCACATCGACCCCTCGCAGGACGGGGCGGAGATCGTCAATGGCGTGGCGGATCGCGTGCGGGCCGAGCTGTTTTGGCGGGTGGGGCTGGAGGATTTGCTGAAGGTGGTGGTTCGCTAGCAAATCTGCTCCCCCGATGGGGGAGCTGTCGCGGAGCGACTGAGGGGGCGGCTCGGCCTAGGCGGAGCTGCCCCCTCCGGCCCTCTGGGCCACCTCCCCC
>CAIUMD010000093.1 GCA_903900155.1 uncultured Caulobacterales bacterium
AGGACTATTTTTGACGCCCTATCAGTAGAAACCTCATCCTGAGCTTGTCGAAGGACGAGGTTTCGGCTTCTACCGATCCGCCGCCCGCAGCATCTCGCCCGCCAGGTTCTGCAACGGAACCACCCGGTCCACGCAGCCCAGCGCGATCGCTTCCTTCGGCATGCCGAACACCACCGAGGTCGCCTCGTCCTGCGCGAGCGTGAACGCCCCGGCCGCCTTCATCTCGGACATGCCTTTCGCGCCGTCGTCGCCCATGCCAGTCATGATCACGCCGACGGCGTTCGAGCCGGCCGAGCGGGTGGCCGAACGGAACAGCACGTCGACCGACGGCCGGTGCCGCGAGACCAGAGGGCCGTCCTTGACCGTGACGTAGTAGCGGGCGCCCGAGCGCTCCAAGAGGGTGTGCTTATTGCCTGGCGCGATCAGCACCCGGCCGCGGCGGACGGTGTCGCCGTCCTCGGCTTCCTTCACCTCGACCGCGCACAGGCTGTCCAGGCGCTTGGCGAACGAGGCGGTGAACTTCTCGGGCATGTGCTGGACGATGACGATGCCGGGGCTGTCCGGCGGCAGGGCTTCCAGCAGCACGCGCAACGCCTCGGTGCCGCCCGTCGAGGCGCCGATGCAGATGATCGACTCCGTCGTGCGCGCCATGGCCTTGGTCGCCACCGGCGGAGGCAGCATGGCGTCGGCGGTCAGTTTCTTCTGCGGCTCGTGGTCCGGGCGCGGGATCTGCGGGATCACCCGCTTGGAGCCGGCGATCTTGGCGCCGGCGGCGGCCTTCACCGCGTCGCAGATGCGGATCTTCGATTCCAGAAGGTGGTCGGCCACGCCCATCTTGGGCTTGAGGATGATGTCGACCGCCCCGGCCTCCAGGGCCTGCAGCAGGGTCTCCGACCCCGCCTCGGTCAGGGACGAACACATCACCACCGGGATCGGCCGCTGGGCCATCAGCTTGCGCAGGAAGGTGATGCCGTCCATGCGCGGCATCTCGACGTCCAGGGTGATGACGTCGGGGATTTCCTCGGCGATCCGGCGCGCGGCCACAAACGGATCCGACGCCACGCCCAGCACCTCGATCTGCGGATCCTCCGACAGGATCGAGGCCAGGGTCTGCCGCACGGTGGCGGAATCGTCGATGATCAGAACTCGGATCTTCCGGGCCACGACCATGCAGACTCCTACCGCTTCTGGAACACGGTGTTGGCGATCTGGACGACCGGCAGGTCGATCCCGACGATCGATTCAGAGTGGCCCAGGAACAGATACCCGCCAGGCGCCAGATGGTTGCAAAGGCGCTTGAGCACCTTGGCCTGGGTGGGCTTGTCGAAATAGATCAGGATGTTGCGGCAGAAGATGATGTCGAGGTCGTTCTCGATCGGATAGGCGTCGTCCATCAGGTTCAGGCGGGCGAACGAAAGCTTGCTGCGCAGGTCCGGCGTGATCCGCACCTCGTGCGCGGTCGCATCGCGCGCACGCATCACATAGCGCTGGCGGCGGGCCATCGAGACCGGTTCGATCATCGCTTCGGCAAAGCGCCCGGCGATGGCCTGGTCCAGCACCTCGGTGCAGATGTCGGTGCACAGGATCGAATAGTCGACGCCGCGCTGCTTCTCGCAGAACTCGTCCATGACCATGGCGATCGTGTAGGGCTCGGCGCCGGTCGAGCAAGCCGAGCTCCAGATCTTGATCTCGCGCTTGCCCTTGGCGGCCAGGGCGGGCAAGCCCTTGGCGATCATGAAGTCGAAATGGGCCGGCTCGCGGAAGAACTCGGTCTTGTTGGTCGTCACCGCGTCGATCAGGTGGATCGTCTCGGAGGCCAGGCCATCCTCGTCGAACAGGAAACGGCAGTACTCGTTGACGTCGCCGATCCGGGTGGCGCGCATGCGGCGGCGCAGGCGGCCCTCCAGCATGGTGCGCTTGTTGGCCGGCATCTTGATGCCGCTATAGTCCTGGATGAACGTCGCCAGCCGCTGGAAATTGCGGGCGCTGAGCTGTTCGATTTCCGGCGCCTGAAGCGCGACAGCGGCTTGTCTCGACACGGGGTTCTCCGTTCGCGGCGTCTACGCGCCGTTGAAGGCGGGCGGTCCTTTCTGGATCGCCGAAGAGGTCGTCAGGCCGCCTGGCTGAGGGCGGCGGCGTCCTGGCTGGTCAGCAGGCGGGCGAGATCGAAGATCACCACGAAGCCCCCATTCCCTGAGGAAGAGTCCCGGCGCACCACGCCCTTGATGTATTCCGAGCGCCACGGCACGCCGATGTCCGGCGCGGCCTCG
The DNA here is from genome assembly GCA_903900155.1 of uncultured Caulobacterales bacterium. Classification (GTDB taxonomy): domain Bacteria; phylum Pseudomonadota; class Alphaproteobacteria; order Caulobacterales; family Caulobacteraceae; genus Caulobacter. The sequence goes on from CAIUMD010000093.1 coordinate 2,271, forward strand.
ATCTGGTCTTCGGCGAAGGCCACGACCTCGATGACGCGGTCGGCGATCAGGCCCAGCGACAGCACGCGGTCTTCGAGCGGCACGTCCAGCACCAGGATGCGGGTCGCGCCGGTCGGCGGGATGGGCGGCAGGCCCAGCTTCAGGCGCAGGTCGATCGTCGGGGTGCCCCGGCCGCGCACGTCGGTCAGGCCCATCAGGTAGCTGGGCCCTTCCGGGATCGCGAACGGCGCCTGGTAGTCCAGGATCTCGCGCACATGGGTGACGGGGACCGCGAAGACCTCGGCGCCGAGGCCCAGCGTGACGAACTGGAGATCAGCGGCGCTGGCCATCAGGCATACTCGCGGAAGTCGGCGTCGTCGGCGTCCGGGCCGCCATTGGTCAGGTCCAGGGCGAAGCCGTTGGCGCGGGCCTGCTGGGCCGCGACCGTGTTGCGGGTCGGCGCGGCGGTCGGCTTGCGGGCGGCCGGAGCCGTCGGACGCTTGGCGGCGGGACGCGCGGCCGGACGGCGCGGGGCCGAGCCGTTGGCGCTGGTGCGGAAATAGGCGATCGAGGTCTGCAGCTCTTCGGCCTGGGCGGCCAGCTCTTCCGAGGTCGCCGACATCTGCTCCGAAGCCGAAGCGTTCTGTTGGGTCACCTTGTCCAGCTGCTGGATGGCTTCGTTGATCTGGCTGGCGCCAATGTCCTGCTCGCGGCAGGCGGCGCTGATCTCCGAGACCAGCTCGGCGGTCTTGCGGATGTTGGGCACCAGGGTGGTCAGCATCTCGCCGGCCGACTGGGCGGCCTTGACGGTGTCCGAAGACACGGCGCTGATCTCGGCGGCGGCGGTCTGCGAGCGCTCGGCCAGCTTGCGCACTTCCGAGGCGACGACGGCGAAGCCGCGGCCGTGTTCGCCGGCCCGGGCGGCCTCGACGGCGGCGTTCAGGGCCAGCAGGTCGGTCTG
>CAIUMD010000094.1 GCA_903900155.1 uncultured Caulobacterales bacterium
GTAACAGCCGCAACTGCGCCATCCCCGAGGTAGTCGACCCTGGAACACAGAAACGACGGTGGATGCAGGCCGAGGAGAGCGACAGGGGAGCTGAAAGGCTCCTGACCGGGACTGGATCTCGCGATCTGGCCCGCCCGCCGGAGGCTTCAAGGGCGGTGAGGCGCAAACAGCGTCGGACCGTCACGCTTCCGGATAACGATCGCGCGGAGCGTCGGGCTTCGTCGAAACGGTAACTACTCTTCAGAACTCCGGACGTCGTCCGGCGCTCCGCATCCCTTTCCACGCCTTCAGCGGCCCGCCGCGTGAAGCAGCGGCGGCGCGCCTGGAGCATTTTCCGATCCGAACGGATCGGTGAAATGCTCCAGGTCTTTGATTGAGAGCCCTTTTTATCCGACTGATCGTTTCGATCAGATCGGAAAGGGCTCTAGAACACGCCGTCAAAATACCGGCAGAGGACGCGGCTTCCGATCCTCGCCGATGGCCACGAAGGTGAAGACGCCTTCGGTGACCTTGTGGGCCTGTTCGGCGTCGCGGCGGCGGCGCCAGGCCTCGACCTGGACCTTCAGCGAGGTGCGGCCGGTGTGGACGATGCGGGCGAACAGGCTGACCTCGTCGCCGACCAGGACGGGGCTGATGAAGGTCATGCTGTCGACGGCGATGGTGGCGCAGCGGCCGGCCGCGCGGTGGAAGGCGATCGAGGCGGCCGCCAGATCCATCTGCGACAGCAGCCAGCCGCCGAAGATGTCGCCTTCGGGGTTGGTGTCGGACGGCATGGCGATGGCGCGCAGCACCGGCGCCTCGTGCGGCCATTCGGCCTTTTCCCAAGCCTTGGCGAGGGTCTCGGCCCGCTGGGCCGGCGAAACGGTATCGGTCATAGGGGTTGGAGGCGCTTAGTGGCCGCCGGCGCCTTCATAGACGCCCGGAGCCAGGCGCTCGTCCTCGTCGCCCTCGCCGGTGGCCGCCACGAAGCGGCGGTCGCAGTACGAGCAGTCGACGAAACCGGCCGCGCCCATCTCCAGCCACACGCGCGGATGGCCCAGGGCCCCGCCGACGCCGTCACAGGCGATGCGGTGCGAGCGGACGGCGATGGTTTCCGGCGCGGCGCCGGCGATCGCGTCGATGTCCATGGCGGTCGGAGCGGTGGCGGGGGTCTTGGCCATTGTCGGCGAGTCCTTAAATCGGATCGTGGCCTTGGCGCGGCCGCGAACGAGGCATACCTATGCGACGCCGAAAGGCGCCGTCAATCGACGCGCGCCTCATCCGGCGTTTCTAGCCCGATCTGGACGCTCAATGGACCTGCCCGCCTACGCCATCGAAGCCGAAGGCCTGTACAAGACCTACGCCGCGACCAAGACCTCGCCTGAAAAGAAGGCGCTGAACGGCGTCGACCTGAAGATTCCGCGCGGCTCGATCTTCGGCCTGCTGGGCCCCAATGGCGCGGGCAAGTCGACCTTCATCAACATCCTGGCCGGCCTGGTGCGCAAGAGCTCGGGCACGGTGCGGATCTGGGATCGCGACATCGACCAGCGGCCGCGCGACGCCCGCGCCGCCATCGGCGTGGTGCCGCAGGAGCTGGCCGCCGACGTCTTCTTCACCCCGCGCGAGTCGCTGGAGGTGCAGGCCGGCTTCTACGGGGTGCCCAAGAACGAGCGCCGCACCGACGAGCTGCTGGACGCGCTTGGCCTGGGCGACAAGGCCGGCGCCTATGTCCGCCAGCTGTCGGGCGGCATGAAGCGCCGCCTGATGGTCGCCAAGGCCATGGTCCACCAGCCGCCGGTGCTGATCCTGGACGAGCCGACCGCCGGGGTCGATGTCGAGCTGCGCCGCCAGCTCTGGCGCTATGTGAAGGGCCTCAACGAACTGGGCGTCACCATCGTGCTGACCACCCACTACCTGGAAGAGGCCCAGGAGCTGTGCGACCAGATCGCCATCGTCAATCGCGGCGAAGTCGTCGCCTGCGAGCCGACGCCGAAGCTGCTCAGCCGCATGGACAGCCGCAATGTCGTGGTCACGCCCGAGACGCCGGTGACGACCGCCCCGGCCCTGGCCGGCTTCGACACCAAGCTGCGGGCCGGCGGCGCCTTCCAGGTCAGCTATCGCACCGGCCAGTCCAGCGTCGAACAGGTGCTGGCGGCCGTCCGCGGCGCCGGCGTCCAGATCAAGGACATCGCCACCGAGGACCCGGATCTGGAGGACGTCTTCCTGGCCCTGACCTATGGCGACCCAAACGCGGCCGATCCGACCAAGGACTAGCGGTAGACGCTTGCCTTCCAGGAAACGCGTCGCCAACACTCCCGCTTCGTATTGGGGATAGGGGCGTGAGATGAGTTTCCTGGAAAGACAGTTCGGGCTGAAAGCCCAGGGGACCAGCGTCCGCACCGAGGTGCTGGCCGGCTTCACCACCTTCCTGACCATGGCCTATATCGTGATCGTCAATCCGGCGATCCTGGGCCAGACCGGCATGCCGATCGCGGCCGTCGCCGCCGCCACCTGCCTGGCCGCCGGCCTGGGCTCGATCCTGATGGGCCTGATCGCCAACTACCCGATCGCCCTGGCCCCCGGCATGGGCCTGAACGCCTATTTCACCTTCACCGTCGTCAAGGGCATGGGCCTGCCGTGGGAGACCGCCCTGGGCTGCGTCTTCCTGTCGGGCGTGGCCTTCCTGGTGCTGACCGTGGCGGGCGTCCGCCAGCTGATCGTCGGGGCGATCCCGCGTCCGCTGTTCTCGGCCATCGCGGCGGGCATCGGCCTCTTCATCGCCTTCATCGGCCTGAAGGAGGCCGGCATCATCGTCGCCAATCCGGCCACGACGGTGGCGCTGGGCGACCTGACCCAACCGACCGCGATCCTGGCCATCCTGGGCCTGGTCATCATGGGCGGGCTGATGGTCTGGCGGGTGAAGGGCGCGATCCTGATCGGCATCCTGGTCGCCGCCGCCGCCGGCTGGGCCCTGGGCCTGGCCAAGATCGTCCCCGGCGAGTCGGGCCTGGCCGCCCTGACCGCCACCGCCTTCAAGCTGGACGTCCCGGCCGCCCTGCACCTGAACGGCGGGATGGGCATGGCGATGGCCGAGGTGATCTTCGTCTTCCTGTTCGTCGACCTGTTCGACAATGTCGGCACCCTGGTCGCGGTGACCAAGAAGGCCGGCCTCGTCCAGCCGGACGGCACGATCCCGCGCCTGAACCGCATCCTGACCGCCGACAGCATCGCCACCATCGGCGGCTCGCTGGCCGGCACCTCGACCGTGACCAGCTATATCGAGAGCGCCTCGGGCGTCGCCGCCGGCGGCCGCACGGGCCTGACGGCGATCGTCGTGGGCGTGCTCTTCCTGCTGACGCTCTTCTTCGCCCCCTGGGTGCAGGCCATCCCGGCCGCCGCCACGGCCCCGGCCCTGATCATCGTGGGTTCGCTGATGATCGGCGCTCTGACCGATATCGACTGGGAAGATCCGGGCGTGGCCATCCCCGCCTTCCTGACGGTCATCGCCATCCCGCTGACCTTCTCGATCGCCAATGGTCTCGCGTTCGGCATCACCGCCTTCGCGGTCCTGAAGCTGGCGCGCGGCCAGGCCAAGCCCGGCGACTGGCTGCTCTTCGTGCTGGCCGCCCTCTTCGTGGCCCGCTTCATCTATATGGGGGCGGCGTGAACCCGTTTGCGCATAGGCCGCCTTTCGGCTAAGACCCGCTTCCGCCCTGGGCAACCCGGGCGATACGCACCCGTAGCTCAGCTGGATAGAGCGTTGCCCTCCGAAGGCAAAGGTCACACGTTCGAATCGTGTCGGGTGCGCCATTCTTCTGAAAATCGCGAACGCCGGCCAGAACCGACGGGCATCCGTCGGATGGCACATGCACCTGGACCGGGGGTTTCGATCTTCGCCGCTTGACGCGGCAACGCTAGCTAGTGGCGAAGATTTTTGATAAGCAACCTATAGGTGCTTTTCTGTAGCGTGCGTCTTTTGTCTTTGAACATCTCAGGAGAGTTTCAGATGAAGGTCATCCGCGCCGCTATCGTGGTTGCGATTATGCTCGCCCCCACAGTCTCACTCGCCAGCCAGGCCTGCGAGGAGTGCGCAAAGAAGGTTCAGGCCGCTTACGCAAAATGCATGCAGGACAAGAAAGATCAGGTGACCTGCAACAAGGAGCAACAAGCTGCCGCGCTGGCCTGCGCCAACGGACCCTGCAAAAAATAATCCCATAGACCTACCGACGCCCCAAGGTCGGTGCAGCCTGAAAGCATGGCCCTTATGCTTACCCTCGGGGGCCATGACTTTCACGGCCGGCATTTGGGCTCAAACGAAGAAGGCCCGGCGGATGTCCGCCGGCCCTCTTTTCGTACCGCTCGGTGAGAAGGTTTAGAAGAAGCGCTCGCCCAGGCGAATGGTGTCGCCCGGGGCGACCACGATCGACGGGGTCAGCTCGGACTTCTGCTCGGTGGTCTCGCCGTTGTGCTTGATCCAGACATTCTTCTTGTCGGCGCGATAGGTGAAGCCGCCGGCGGTGGCCACGGCGTTCAGCACGGTCAAGCCCGCGGTGTAGGGATAGGTGCCCGGCTTCTCGACCTCGCCTAGGATGTAGAACGGGCGGAAGGTCAGGACCTCGGCGCTGACGCGCGGATCCTTCAGATAGCCGTCGCTGAGGGCCTTCTGCACGGCGCCCTGGAACTGGCCCAGGGTCATGCCGCCGGCCTTGATCTCGCCGATCAGCGGTAGGGACATGACGCCGCTGCCCGAGATGAAGAACTCGCCCGACAGCGAAGGCTCGCCATAGACCGTCACCCGCACCTTGTCGGCCGGGCCGAGCAGGTAGTCGGCCGCCTGGGCCGAGGCGCTGACCGGCGTGTTGCCGATCGCCGCCTGCTGGGCGCGGGCCTGTCCGGTCGAAGCGCCGACCGCGACGCAGACGGTCAAAGCCAGCATCGCCAGCGCACGCGAGAGTTTCGAGACACCGATCATGGCGAAGCTTCTCACCTTAGTGACTTGTCGATCTTGGAGGTTGAAATGCCACATCGCACGTGACCGCGAGATGAACAAGGCGAACTCTCAGGCGGCGCGCGCTTTACTGAACTGAATGATCTTCGGCTCGCCGCCATCAAGTCTAACCGCGGTCAGAACGCCGGTCGCATAGGCGCCGGTGTCGACATTGATCCGCTGGCGGCCGACGAACACCTCTTCAGTCGGCGTGTGGCCATGGACCACCGTGGCCTTCAGCCCATGCGGATTGTCGAGGAACTCGTTGCGGATCCACAGCAGGTCGGCGGCCGTCTGGCGCTCCAGCGGCAGGCCAGGCTTCACGCCGGCGTGGACGAAGACATAGTCGCCATAGACGACCAGCAGCTCCAGCTGCTTGAGGAACATCTCGTGGGCCGGTGGGAAGGCGGCGCGGAAGGCCTGGCGGGTCTGCTCCCACACCTCGGGCTCGGCGCGGCCGACCGGGCGCTGAACCCCGTACGAAGCCATGGTCTCGCCGCCGCCATATTCCACCCACGACGGCCCGGCCATGGGGTCGTCCAGGAAGTGCAGCAGCGTCTCCTCGTGATTGCCCATCAGGGCGCGGAACTCGAAGCGCCCCTCGGCGCCCTGCGTCTTCAGCGAGATCAGCCGGTCGATCACCTGCGACGACTGGGCGCCGCGATCGACATAGTCGCCCAACATCACCAGCACCGGCGGATCCTGGCGGCCCATGGCGCGATAGTCCTCGGTCATCCGCTCGATCAGGCCGTCCAGCAGGTCGAGCCGGCCGTGAATGTCGCCCACGGCGTAAACCACGCGGCCCTCGGTGGACGAGGCGCGGCGGGGTTGCGGCTTGGGACGGAACAGGGATTTGAACATCGCACTCGCCGGAGCGGCGAAAGGTCGCCGGGACTGGAACCCCTTGATTTTGCCCCAGGTAGCGGCGCGGTTCAACGGCGACCAGGAGCGTTAACCTACAATTTAGGACGATCCTTTTCTTGCAATTTACCAAGTATATTTAGTCGCCATTTGAGTTAATTTCGAAATAACCACGGTTCAATATTTGAATTAAACCATCTAAATTCAGCTCAAATTCGGCGCCCGAATGAATACTGACCCCACGAACACAGCGGGGTCAGCATGTTCAACACGCGCAACATTGTTATCGGACTCATCAGCGCCGCCGCGGTGATGACCGGCGCCAACGCCAAGGCCGGCTCGATGCCGTTCCAGCCGCGCGGCGCGGGCGTCCAGGCCCCGATGGGCTTTGCCGACCTGTGCCGTCGCGACACCGAGACCTGCGGCCTGCCCAGCAGCCAGCTGGCCCTGATGGGCCTTGGTCCGCGCGCCAGCTTCGCCCCGACCTCGTCGATCGGCCCCGTCGCCGCGCACCATGCCGCCAAGACCGCTGCGACGGACGTCGAGGACGACGGTCTGAACCTGATCTCCGTTAACAGCCTGCGGGCTGTCGCGATCACCGAGGTCGAGGACTTCGTCGCCGCCGGCGCGCCCAGCCTGGCCGCCCCAAACCCGAGCGCTTCGGACGCCGAGACCGCTCCGGCGCAAATGGCCGCCGCCGAGCCCGCTCCGTCGGCCTGGAGCACTCGCGACCAGCGCGACCAGATGAAGCTGTTGAACCTGGTCAACCAGACGGTGAACCGCGAGGTCAAGAAGGCCAGCGACCTGGATCTGTACGGCATGCCCGAATACTGGTCGCTGCCGCGCCTGATCGACGGCAAGCTGTACGGCGACTGCGAGGACTACGCCCTGGAGAAACGCCGCCGCCTGATCGCGGCCGGCGTTCCGGAAGCGGCCATGTCGCTGGCCGTCGCCGTCACGGCCCGCGGCGAAAGCCACGCGGTGCTGATGATCTCGCTGAAGAGCGGCGACATGGTGCTGGACAACCTGACCCCCTGGGCCACGCCGTGGGAAGACCTCAACTACCGCTGGGTTCAGCGTCAAGTCCCGGGCACGGCCCTCTGGACCACCGTCTAATCAGACCGCTTAAACAGAACGGCGTCTGATCGCTCCCCCGATCGACGACCAAAGCCCCGGACCCGAGGTCCGGGGCTTTTCCTTGTCCGACAGGCCGTCAGGAAAGGGATCCCCGTATGCGTTCGCGCCCGCCCCGGACGGACCGGGGCGGGCGCGAAAGTCGTGGCATTCGTCCGGCGGCGAAACCGCCCGGCGCGGGCCTTAGAAGAGGTGCGAGACCGTCAGGGCCAGGCCGGCCCACAGGCCGATCGAGACCATGGCGCCCAGGCCCAGCCCGACGAGGGGCGGCAGGCGCTTGCCGCGCACGGCCGGCGCGACTTCAATCTGGGCGAAGGATATCTTGGCGTCGATCATCGAGCAGCACTCCTGATGCCGTCGATGTAACGTCACTACAAATAAGGACGCCTGAATAAACAGAGTCTATTACACGTTAAGCATACAGCCGCCGGGTTGTGGATTTTTCCCCGCGACGCTGTGAGTCATTTGCGCTAGCGTGGCGCTGTCGGAACTGGAAACCAGTCCGCGACGTGGTGGGGAAATACGAGGGTGATCTGGTGGACGGGGGATCGTATACCGAACTTCTCGCGCCAGGATTGAGCGGACCGCTCCCCCCGGTTGCCGTGGACTTGCGCAAGCGTACGCTGGACATCATCGCCTCGGTGCTGCTGCTGGCCCTGTTCGCGCCGTTGCTGCTGCTGGCGGCCCTGCTGATCAAGCTGGAGTCCCCGGGTCCGGCGCTGTTTCGTCAGACCCGCGGCGGCCTGGCCGGCGGGCGGTTCCAGATCCTGAAACTGCGCACCATGCATTGTCGCGAGGATGGCCCGGACCTGGTCCAGGCCCAGCGCGGCGACAACCGCGTCACCCGCATCGGCCGCATCCTGCGCGCCACCAGCATCGACGAGCTGCCCCAGCTGCTGAACGTGCTGCGCGGGGACATGTCGCTGGTCGGGCCCCGCCCGCACGCGGCGGCCCATGACGACTACTACGCCATGCGGATCCCGGAATATTACGCCCGCTACCAGGCCCGTCCGGGCCTGACCGGCTGGGCCCAGGTCAAGGGCCTGCGCGGCGGCACCGAGACGGTCGAAGCCATGCGCCGGCGGGTCCAGGCCGATATCGACTACATCCAGACCTGGTCGATCCTGAAGGACGCCAAGATCGTCCTCCTCACCATTCCCAGCCTGTTGATCGCCGACAACGCCTACTAGGCTCTTTGTCGGCGCTACTGGATCGGCTGGAGCTTGGCCAGGGCGCGGGTGTTGCGCTCAGCCACGATCAGGAAGGCCAGGCCCATGCGGCCCGAGGGGTTCTTCAGGCTGTTGGCCAGGATCGAGAGGGGGCGCTCCCCGCGTCGTCCGTACTCGGCGCGCACCTGATACATGACCTGCTGGCGCACGTCGGGGGTCAGGGCCGGCCAGTTCTCATAGGCCAGGCGAGCGCGGCTCATGAACAGGCTGGTCTGCAAGGGCGCGACCGACAGCGAGTGCGCGAGCGCCTCGTTGGCGGCGGCGGCGTCATTGCGCTGGAAGTCCACGGCGGCCTTGCGCAGCCAGGCCGCGCCCGAGCCCGGACGCATGGCGACTTCACGCCGGCTCAGCGCCTCAAGCCGCGCCTTGGCGGCGGGATCGGCGGCATTGCGGGCGAGCCCCGCCTCGATGCTGGTCGCCAGCACCTCGGCCGAGGCGGTCGGCATGGCCGACAAATCGCCGCCGAACCGCGCCGCGACCAGCGGCGTGGCGACCAGGACCGAGACCAGCAGGGCGCCGCTGGCGAAGGCGATCGTGCTCCATGGCGCCGAGGGCTTGGCGCCGCGGCGGCGCAGCGGGGCCGTGGCGGTCATCGCGCCCAGGCCGACGGCGAACAGGGCTTGCAGCGCCGGCACCTGGACGGCGAAGTCCGACAGGCCATGCAGCAACACCAGGACCGTCGCGGCGATCGTCGCGCGGGCCAGGGCCCCGATCGTGCCCGGCTTCACCGCCTCGGCGCCGACCCGCCACAGCGTGACCAGCAGCCAGGCCAGCATGAAGACGCCGCCAACGATGCCCCCCTCCTCCAGCCACTGAAGATAGAGGTTGTGGGTGGCGCGGACGTCGAACAGCACACGCAGGTTGTCGGTGTTGGTGAAGAGCTGGTTCACGACCGGGAACGACCCCAGGCCGAAGCCGAACCAAGGCGAGGTCTTGAAGGCCTCCCAGTGGGTGGTGAAGATCATCTGGCGGACGGCGACGTCGTTATCCAGGTTCTCCAGGCGCGCGGCCGTCAACTCGGCGCTGCGCATGGCCACCCCGACCACGACCAGCAGGGCCGCCGCCCCGCCGATGATGGCGATGGTGCGCGCCTTGCGGCCTTGGGCGATCACCTGCCAGGTCAGCAGGACGGCCAGGCCCACGACCGTGGCGAAGATGCCGCCGCGCGAGGCGGTCATGGCCAGGGCGACGCCGAACACGGCGGTCAGGCCCAGGCTCAGGCTGGCGTCCAGGCCCAGGCGCTCCAGCCGCAGCGAGCCGCCAGCCCGTTGCAGGGCCTGCGAAAAGAAGGTCGCCCCGAACACGACGCAGACGCCCATCAGGGTCGCGGCGCTGTTGGGGCTGAGCAGGGTGCCGACCAGCCGGCGACCGGCGCGCAGGCTGACATGGTCGATGATGGCCAGGGCCGCATAGGCGCCCAGGCCCAGCAGCAGCCACCACACCATGATGCGGCGACGGCTCTCCGACACGCCGATGATCTGGGCGGCCAGGAACAGGCAGGCCAGGCCGACCAGGCGCAGGAGGTTCAGCAGCAGGGAGGAGCGGTCGACCGTGATCGCCCCCCCATGCGGGCCGACATAGGCCCAGACCGGATGGGCGCCGCCGGGGCCGAACGGGGTCAGGCTCCAGGCGGTCGCGATCAGCACGGCCAAAAACATCAGGCTGGGCCAGATCGAGATGAAATTGCCGGGCAGCTTGCGGGCCCAGCCGCAGAAGGCCAGCAGGCCCAGCAACAGGGCCGCTTGCAGGGCGCCGAAGACGGCGGCCACCGCCACGTCGCTGGCCCCGAAGGCGACGACCTCGGCCAGCACCAAAGTAACGAGGGCGCCGATCGCGACGCCCTCGGAGACTTTCAACCTGCGTGTCTTGGAAGCGTCGGGCGACGGCGCGCCCCCGCCCGTCCGCGTCCTAGTCCGCATAGTACTTTCGATAGTTGGCGTAGTAATAATAGGAGTCGCCGTAGCCGTAGCGAGACTGGGCCTTGAGATCCATCTGCGTCAGGGCGACGCCGGCGATGAACGCCCGCGTGCCTTGCAGCAGCGCCAGGGCCGACTGCACGGCCTTGACCGGCGTCTTCTTCCAACGGACCAGCATGACCACGGCGTCGGCATGCGGCGCCAGGATGCGGGTGTCGGCGATGGCCAGCAGCGGCGCGGTGTCCAGCAGCACGATCTCGTAGCGGCTACGCAGGTCCTGCAGCAGGCGGTGCATGGCCGAGGAGCCGAGCACGTCACGCGGCGTATAGGACGACTTGGCCAGCGGCAGGATGTGCGCACCGCTTTCGTCGTTGATCAGCGCCTGGTCCAGGGTGGCGACGCCGTTCAGCACCTCCAGCAGGCCGACCGGGGCCGGTTCCTTCAGGAACTGGCTGATCGCGCTCTGGCGCAGGTCGCAGTCGACCACGATGACCTTGGCGCCCGAGGTCGCCAGGGTGCGGGCCAGCGAGAACGTCGTCGTGGTCTTGCCTTCGCCCGGCAGGGACGAGGTGACCGCGATGACCTTCACCGGCTCGCCGACCTTGGAGAACAGGATCGAGGCGCGCAGCTTGCGCAGGCTTTCGGCGAAGCTGGAGAGCGGCTTGGCCAGCAGGTAGTCCGGCGGCGTCAGGCCCTTAAGGGTCTTGGAGTCGTCGACCGTGGTGCCCAGGCTGGGAACCGCGCCCAGATAGGGCAGGCCCAGGCGACGCTCGACTTCGTCTTCGGTGAAGAGGCCGGCCATCAGAATCTCGGCCAGCACGACCGCCGCGACGCCCGCGCCCAGGGCCAAAACCAGGCCCAGGGCCAGGTTCAACGAGGGCTTTGGATAGCTGGGACGGGTCGGGATCTTGGCCGGCGAGACCACACGGGCGTCGGCCTGCTCGATGCCGTCCTGAGCCGTGGTCTGCTTGAAGCGGGCCAGCAGGCTTTCGTACAGCGTCTTGACCGACTGGGCCTTGCGTTCCAGCTCGGCCAGGCCGATGGCGGCGCGGTTGTTACCGGCCAGCGTACCCTTGGACTGCGAAACGCTCGACGCCACCGAACCGGTGCGCTGACGGGCCACCTGAGCCTGGGCTTCCAGGTTCGAGATGATCCGGCGGATTTCGGCCTGGATCTGGGTGTCGATGTCGGCCAGCTCACGACGGGCCTTCAGGAGGTCCGGGTGACGGTCGCCATAACGACCGCTGAGGTCGGCCACCTGTGCGCTCTTCTCAGAGCGCTGCTTGCGCAGTTGCTGCACAACCGGCGAGTTCAGCGACTCGCCGACGTCTTCGCCGGTGCTGCCGCGCGCCAATTGCTGGCGGGCGATGTTCAGGCGAGCGTCGGTCTCGGCCTGCGAGGCGCGGCTGAGGGCCAGCTGCTGGTTCAGGCCGGAGATTTCCTGCTCGGTCAGGGTCGCCCCTTCGGCGCTGAGCAGGTTGTTGGCGATCTTGTACTGCTGGACCGCGGCGTCGGCTTCCTGCACCTGGCCGCGCAGCTCGGACACGCGGGTGTCCAGCCACTCGTTGGCCTTCTGGGTCGCGTCGAACTTCGCTTCCAGCTGTTCGGTCAGATAGAGGTTGGCGAAGGCGTTCGCCAGTTCCGAGGCGCGCTTGGCGTCGGTGTGGGTGTACTCGACCGAGATCAGATAGGTCAGGCCTGCGCGGCGGACCTTCAGGCCGTTCAGCACGTTGTCGACGATGCGTTCGCGCTGGCGCTGCAGCTCGATCGGGTCGGTCGTCGCGGTCGGCGCGGCGGCCTTCTTGATCGACGACAGCCAGGCCGACGCGCCCTTGGCGTCCGGCAGGTAAGGATTGAAGTACGGGTCCTGCTCGAGCTTGAGGTCCTTGACGACCCGGCTGGCCAGCGAGCGCGACTTGAGCACCTCGACCTCGGTGTCGACGACGGACGAATCCGCCGGCAGACCCGAGAGCACCGCGCTCATGTCGGTGACCTGCTCTTTCCGCACGTCCAGCATGACCTGGGCCACGGCGGTGTATTTGGGGGTCTGCTGCAGGGTGAACAGCACAACGGCCGCGAACACCACCACAGCCACGGCCGCGAACAGCCGGAAGCGTCGCCTGAAGGTCGCAATCGCGATGTTCAGGTCAAAAGACAACGCTCCGGTGTCATTCACCGGAGCGTTCGAAGTTTCAAAACCGGAGCCGTCCATAGGTACTCTCAGTATCCGGCAAACCTTGCCGTTTCGTGGACGTAAGTAAGTGTCGTTCTTAGAACTGCAGAGCCACCGAGGCGATCAGCTTGTTGTCCTTGAACGAGGCGCCCTTGTTCGCGCCCGTCGATTCCTGCTTCAGGTAGGTGTAGGTCAGGAACACGCCGACGCGACGGTTCAGCAGGTAGGTCGCGGTGGCCGAGAAGTTGTCGCGCTTGTCGTCGCGAGCGATCTGCTCGTACTGGTCCTTGCTGCGGGTATACGACGCCGACAGCAGCACGTTGCGCAGCAGTTCGTGGTCGATCGAGGCGCCGATGTTGTTCGACACGAAGCCCGGCGAGCCCGGCGCGACCGCTTCTTCGATGGTCCGCGAACCGTTGACGCCGACCGTGGTCAGCTGGGTCGGGAACCACTCCAGGCGACCCACGGCATTGAAGCCGTCGATGCTCTTGAACGCGGCTTGATCGTAGGACTGCTTCATGTAGCCGACCTGCAGGTCGCCGCGAACCAGTTCCGAGACGTCGAAGTTGGCGCCGACGCCGACCACATAGCCGTCCGACGTACGGTCGAAGGCGGCCAGGTTGGTGTCGTAGTCCTTTTTGTTACCCGTCGCCGAGACGTACAGCGCGGTGTCCGGGCTGACGGCGTATTCGGCCTTGGCGCCGTACGACAGCTCGTTACGGTCACGAGTATTCTGATTGAAGATCAGGCTGCCCTGATCCTTGTAGTTGAAGTCCTTGTCGTCCAGGCGAGCGGTGACGCGCAGACGATTGAACTCCTTGGTGCCGACCAGGCTGGAGGTGACCAAGTCGTACTGAACGGGCTTCGGCGTCGCGCCGGCCGGCGAACCGGCGGTGATCGACGTGCGCGGTTCGGTCAGGCGCTGGTACTGACCGGAGGCCACGATGTTCGAGCCACGGGCCACATCCAGGCGGCCGTTGGCCGCCAGGGTGTACTCTTCGGTGTTTTCCGTGGCCTTGTCCGAGTAGCGGATGACGTTGCCCCCGGCGAAGAAGCCCAGGGCGTGGCGCGACCAGTCCGAACGGACGGCCAGTTCCGGCTTCACGCGCCAGATGTTGTCTTTGGTCTTGCCGCTCGCGACGGCGTAGATGTTGTCGTTATTCTCGAAGTCGACCGTGACGCGCGGATACAGCGTGAAGCCGCCAGCCTTCTGGCCGGTCGCTTCGTAGTCCGGACGCGGGCGCTGACGAACGGAAACGTTCTTGTCGCGCTTGAAGTTGGAGCCGAGATCTTGCGCCTGGGCAAGTTGCGGCGCGGTCAGCGCCATACAGGCCGCGATGGCCGAGCACGTTAGAATTCGCATGGTTATCCCCACCAGTAAGCGGTGGCCGGCGCGCGTCGTGACGCACCGGTCCACCCCGGGTTCTTAGTCGCTTAGCTGCCGCAGTAGGCAGCGACAACGCCAGCGCACGGATCGTACGGCGCCGTAGGCGGAGCCGTGGTCGCGCCACCAGCGCCAGCACCAGCGCCGGCGGCAGCGCCGCCGTCCGGAGCCGCCGAGGCCGCGCCTTGCAGGCTGACCAGGACGCTCGGAGCGCCACCGGCATCGGTCGCGGCCGTCGTGACCGTGGCCGATTGACCGGTTTGGGCCAGCTGCTGCGTCACGGCCGGGGCCGAGGCGACTTGTTGAGCGGCTTCAGGCGACACGCCCGCGGCGACCTGGATGGCGACGCCGGCGCTGACCGTGCCGCTGGCGACGGCTTGCACCAGGGCGGCGCTGATCACGGCCGGCGAGGCGCCCGAGGCGGCCAGGGCGTTCGAGACGGCGGCCTGGATGGCGGCCAGCTTGGCCTGAGCCGACAGACGGGCGAAGCCCGGCTGAGCAGCGGCCGACGCAGCGGCTTGCTGGATGGTGGCCTGCAGCGACGTAGCGGTCGGCGCAGCTTGAGTGTTTTGGGCCCAGACGGCGCCAGCGCCGATCGGGGCGAGCGCAACAGCCAGGCTAATGGCGATGGCGCGAACGCGGTTAGAAGCCATTGCTCCCTCCAATTGAACGGGGTCCCTTTAGGACAACGTAAACGAATGCTCTAGCCCGGATTACGCTTTTTCGTCGATTTCTCGGCGACACCGTCTCAAGAAGATCACACACCGCCGCAATCTTCGCGCGAATAAAGTACGCTACCGGGGTTGTAGACTAAGAATATGACGAGCCTGCCCCGCCGTGGGCCATACGCAGAGTTTTTATCGGCGGTTTGGTTAGGCCTAAAAAATCATGTACGGCAGCGTATGGCAACGCCGCTCACGTAGAATCCGTGGTTAATGCCACGAATCTGATCGATTTCGCGCTATAGGCGACCAAATAGTTCGATTAATTCGCATTCGGCTTGGTTAAGACTCAGCAGAAATAGGACTAAGCCGCCGCCGAAGTCGCCGCGGGGACTTGCTGGCGCTGCACCAAACACCCGTACCAGCCTAGTCCGGCATAGGTTTCATAGCCCGGGGTGAGCGCATAGCCGATCGTGACGTCGCCGTCGGCGTAGCTGCCCATCGCGCCGCCCGAAACATCCAGCGGAAAGATCTCGCTAAGCACCCCTTGATTGTCGGACGAGGCCAATACTCTGCCTTTCTGGTCCAGCAGCATGACGCGGGAGCGTTCACGTTCCTCCGGCGTCAGGCGCACGCCGTCGACCACGGCCTGGGCTTGGGGGCGCCAGTCGAAGTGGACGCCGAGAACGCCCAGCACCTTGCCCTTGGCCTGTCCGCCTTCGCGGATGGCGGTGGCGTAGGTGGCGACCGGCGCGTCGCCCAAGGCGCGACTCTTCTCGATGTCGCAGGCCACGAAGTCGTCGCCGGTCGCCGTGCGCATGCCGTCCCGGAACCACTTGGCGTCGGCGACCGACTGGCCGACCACGCCCGGATACTTTCCAGGCCGGCCGTTGGCGACCACCCGCCCCTTGGTGTCGCAGATCCAGAGATCCAGATAGACCGTATAGGCGTCCAGGATCACGCCCAGGCGCTCGCTGGCGTAACGGTTCGCGCCCGCATCGTCGTTGGCCAGGCAGGCGACCACCGCCGAGTCCGTGGCCCACCAGCGCACGTCGCAGGTGCGCTCATAGAGGTTGCGGTCGACGATCTCGATGGCGTTGAGGGCCAGATCCGCCAGGCGCTGGCCGCGCATGTGGCCCAGAATGGCTCCGCCGATGGCCGACAGCTCGTCGAGGTCGGCGCGCACCTGGCTGTCCAGGGCGGCGGCCACCGCGTCGATCTCGGTCGAGATCTTCTTGAACTCTTCGGCGACGATGGCGAAACCCTTGCCGGCCTCGCCGGCGCGGGCGGCCACGATCAGGGCGTTGATCGACAGCATCTTGGCCGCGCGATTGACCCGGGCGATCTCGCCGATCTTGGCCCCGGCCACGCTGGACAGCCGTTCCGACAGGTCAAGAATCCGTTCCGGACGGAGACTGGCGTCGTGATCCATCCCTGTCGCGCCCCCACGCTCACTGATCAAAGCAAACTTTCGGGCGAATCGGCCCGATCCGAGCAAGATGACGCCCTCGTCACGTCCACGCGATGACACCCGAGGTCACACCCAAGCCGCAAGGCCCTTCAAACGCGAAAAAGCGCCGGAACGCCCGCAAAGCGGGCGCCCGGCGCTTCCAAAACAAGCATTTGGAACGGCGGTCTAGACGTCGACTTCGGCGTCGAGGGCGTTTTCCTGGATGAACTCGCGGCGCGGCTCGACCAGATCGCCCATCAGACGGCTGAACATGTCGTCGGCGTCGTCGGCATGATTCACCCGCACCTGCAGCAGGGTGCGGGCCTCTACGTCCAGCGTGGTCTCCCACAGCTGATCGGGGTTCATCTCGCCCAGGCCCTTGTAGCGCTGGATGGTCAGGCCCTTGCGGCCGGCGTCCAGCACCGCGTTCACCAGGTCCAGGGGACCACGGACCGTCGTCGACTTGTCCTTGCGGCGGAACACGGCGCGGCCTGAGAAGATCTCGGCCAGCTTGACGGCGCGTTCGGCCAGGCGGCGGGCGTCGGCGGCGTGCAGCAGCACGTCGTCCAGCACGATCCGCTCGGACACCCCGCGACGCACCCGGCTGAATACGAAGGCGGTGTCGCCGCGCTCGCCGCTCCAGGGGCCATCGCCCTCCTCGGCGTAGAGATCCAGGCGCGCGGCGGCGGCGGCGACGTTCGGCGCATCCCCCAGCAGGCCGGCCAGGGCCGCCTGCTCGATGGCCGAGGCCGGGGCGCGAGCCGCCAGGCGGTCGATATTGCCCTTGGCCGAGCGGCACATCTGCACCAGGGCCAGCAGGTCCTGGCCGGTCATGCGCTCACCCGACGAAAGGTCCAGCTCGGCCCCGTCGACGCCCTCGTCGACCAGGAAGGCGTCCATCTCGGCGTCGTCCTTCAGGTAGCGCGAGGACTTGCCCTTGGCGGCTTTGTAGAGCGGCGGCTGGGCGATGTAGATGTAGCCCCGCTCGATCAGCTGCGGCATCTGCCGGTAGAAGAAGGTCAGCAGCAGCGTGCGGATGTGGGCGCCGTCGACGTCGGCGTCGGTCATCAGCACGATCTTGTGGTAGCGCACCTTGTCCGGGTTGAAGTCGTCGCGGCCGATGCCGGCCCCCAGCGCCGTGATCAGCGTGCCGATCTGGTCGGACGACAGCATCTTGTCGAAGCGGGCGCGCTCGACGTTCAGGATCTTGCCGCGCAGGGGCAGGACGGCCTGGTTGTCGCGATTACGGGCCTGCTTGGCCGAGCCGCCGGCCGAGTCGCCCTCGACGATGAAGATCTCGGACTTGGCCGGATCGCGTTCGGAGCAGTCGGCCAGCTTGCCGGGCAGTGAGGTAATATCCAGCGCGCTCTTGCGGCGGGTCAGTTCCCGGGCCTTGCGGGCGGCCTCGCGGGCCGCGGCGGCCTCGGCGATCTTGCTGACGATCTGCTTGGCTTCGTTCGGGTGTTCTTCGAACCAGGTCGCCAAGCCTTCCGAGACCAGGTTTTCCACGGCCGGACGCACTTCCGACGAGACCAGCTTGTCCTTGGTCTGCGAACTGAACTTGGGGTCCGGAACCTTGACCGACAGCACGCAGGTCAGGCCTTCCCGGGCGTCTTCGCCGCCCAGATTGACCTTTTCCTTCTTCATGATGCCCGAGCTCTCGGCGTAGCCGGTGATGATCCGGGTCAGGGCCGCGCGGAAGGCCGAAAGGTGCGTGCCGCCATCCCGCTGCGGGATGTTGTTGGTGAAGCACAGCATCTGCTCGTGGTAGCTGTCGTTCCACCACATGGCGAGGTCGACCTCGACCTTGTCCTTGACGCCGCGCACCAGGATCGGGGCCTTCAGCAGCGGGGTCTTGGCCTTGTCCAGGTGGCGGACGAAGGCCTCGATGCCGCCCTCGAAGAACAGCTTTTCTTCCCACGGTTCGGCGTCGCGGTGATCCTTGAACCAGATCGTCACGCCCGAGTTCAGGAACGCCAGCTCGCGCAGGCGGTGCTCCAGGGTCTTCCGGTCGAATTCGATGAACGCGAAGGTGTCCCTGGACGGGAAGAAGGTCACTTCCGTGCCCGTCAGCACCTCGCCGGCCTTGGGGCCGTCCTCGCGCACCGGCGACTCGCCGGTCACGGCCAGGGAGGTCACCGCGTCGCCGCGCTCGAAGCGCATCTGGTGGACCTTGCCTTCGCGGTAGATCAGCAGTTCCAGCCAGTCGGACAGGGCGTTGACGACCGAGACGCCCACGCCGTGCAGGCCGCCCGAAACCTTGTAGCTGTTCTGGTCGAACTTACCGCCGGCGTGCAGCTGGGTCATGATGACTTCGGCCGCCGAAACGCCTTCGCCCTCGTGGATGGCGGTCGGGATGCCGCGGCCGTCGTCGGTGACCGTCACCGAGCCGTCGGCGTTCAGGATCACCTGGACCTTGGTGGCATGGCCGGCCAGGGCCTCGTCGATGGCGTTGTCGACCACCTCATAGACCATGTGGTGCAGGCCCGAACCGTCATCGGTGTCGCCGATGTACATGCCGGGACGCTTGCGGACGGCGTCCAGGCCCTTCAGCACCTTGATCGAGTCCGCGCCGTATTCGGCGGCGACGGCTTCTTCGGGAACCTGGTCTTCGGTGTTCTCGGTCATTCGTCTTCCAGAACGGTCAGGCCAAAGGGAGCAAATCAGCGTCGCCCACGCGAACGCCTAGTGCCCGACCCTTGAGATGGTCGAACAGCGACTCGTCCGTGCCGGTGAGGAAGGCCTGGAGCTTGAGCGCCGTGAGTTCGTCGGCCAAGGCGGCCCGACGGGTAAGGTCGAGATGCGCGGCGACTTCGTCGAGCAATATTACAGGATTCGGTGCGGATCCGGCACGCGAAAGTCGCGCCGCCTGGGCCAAAACCAGGTTCAAAATCAGCGCTTTTTGCTCTCCGGTCGAGCATTCCGCCGCCGGACGGTCCTTCTCGACATGGAAGATGGCCAGATCGCCTCGATGAGGACCGGTCAGAGCCCGCCCGGCGGCCCCGTCGCGGGCCCGCGCAACACTGAGCGCAGCAGCTAACTTTTCTTCGATCTCGGCGAAAGGCGTCCCGTCCAGGGCCATTTTCTCCCATTCGCCGGTCAGGGTCAGGCGCGCCTGCGGGAAAGGCCGGTCGCCGCGCCCGTCGATCTCGCCCTGCAGGGCCGAAAGGGTGCGGGCGCGAGCCTGGGACATCAGGGCGCCGGCCTCGGCCAGGCGCGCCTCCAGCGCGTTCAGCCAGGTCGCATCCGGCGCGGCCCCGGCCTCGGCGGCGTCGGTCAAGAGCCGCATGCGCTCGCGCTGGGCCTTGTCATAGGCGTTGGCGTTGGCGGCGTGGGATGGCTCGCCGGCGAAGACCAGACGGTCGAAGAAGCGGCGGCGCTCGGAGGCGGCTTCCAGGAACAGGCGGTCCTGGGCCGGGGTCAGCCAGATCGGCCGCACATGATCGGCCAGGCGGCCCGGCGCGACGGTCTCGCCCTCGAGGCGGACGGTGCGGCGGGCCGCGCCGCCCTGCTCCACGCCGGTGCCGATGCGCAGCGGCGCGTCATCGCCGCTCTCGACCTCGGCGGCCACGGCCCAGGCCCGGCCGACGGCCTCGCCCGGCAGCCGGCGCCCGACCTCGGCCATGCTGGCCCCGCGCAGGCCCTTGCCGGGGGTCAGAAGGCTGATCGCCTCGAGCAGGTTGGTCTTGCCCGCCCCATTGGCCCCGAACAGGTAGACGCTGCGCCCCTCGGTCTCGAGGCGCGCGCGCTCGTACGAGCGGAAGTCCGTCAGGGTCAGGGAAAGCAGAGCGGCCGACGCCATGGCGCGTTCTTAAGCGGTGTCGCCGGCCGATGCTACTCGGCGTGTCAGCCCAGCTTGTAGCCGCAGAGCTTGTTGCCATCCAGGTCGCGGAAATAGGCGAAATAGGCGCGGGGCATCCGCGCGCCTGGCTGGCCTTCGTCCTTGCCGCCCAGTTCGATGGCCTTGGCGTGGAAGGCGTCGACTTCCTCGACCGTCTCGAAAGCGAAGCCGCCCATCATGCCGTTGCCGATGCAGGCCGGATTGCCGTCGAACGGGCCCAGCACGCCGAACATGCAGCCGTCGCCGCGATAAAGGCGGCCGCCGGAGGGGTGTTCAAACAGCGGCTTGAAGCCGATCGAGCCCAGCAGGCCGTCATAGAAGGCCTTGGCCTTCTCCAGGTCGTTCGAACCGACCGTCACGTAGTTTACCTTGGCCATGGGCCGCCTCCCGTTTTCTAATGAAACGGACCTTAGCGCCCTTATGAGCCGCCGCAATATGACCCTTGCGTAAGCGTCATCGCTCCCAGAGCGACCGGTGCCCGTAGACCCACGCCCCGACGTCGGCGAAGCGGTCGGTGACGATCGCGCAGGTCCGCACGCGTCCCGCCTTGCTGCTGACGATCCATCCGGATCGTTCCAGGATCTTCAGGTGCTTCATGAACGAGGTCAGGGCCATGCCGTGCGGCGCGGCCAGCTCGCCGACGCTGGCGGGACCCTGGCCCAGCCGGCTCAGAATGGCCCGACGCGTGGGATCGGCCAGGGCCAGGAAGGTGTCGTCGAGGGCGGCGGCATGCTTATCCATACGGCTAAGCATGCCCGCTAAGCACTTACTTTGCCAATATTTTTACTTGGAGAGGGAAATTCCCAGCACCTTCTGCAGGAACTGGGTTTCGACCTCGCGACGGCGGTCGTTGTTGGCCTTCTTCAGGAAACCGTGGCCTTCGTCCTTGAACTGCACGTACCAGGTCTCGACGCCCTGCTCGCGCAGCTTGGCGACGACCTGGTCGGACTCCGACTTGGGGACCCGCGGGTCGTTCCAGCCCTGCATGACCAGCATCGGCTTTCTGATTTTATCCACATTGTTCATCGGCGAGATCGTCTCGAAGGCCTTCAGCATCTTCGGGTCGCGCTCGTCGCCATATTCGACCCGGCGCAGGTCGCGGCGATAGGCCTCGGTGTTCTGCAGGAACGAGACGAAGTTGCTGATGCCGTAGCGCTCGACGCCGCCGGCCAGGCGGTCGGAATAATGCGTCATCACGGCCAGCGACATGTATCCGCCGTACGACTGGCCGTAGACGACGACGCGCGCGGGATCCAGGTCCGGCTGCGTCTTGATCCAGTCCAGCAGGGCGCCGATGTCCTTGACCGAATCCTCGCGCTTCTCGGCGTTGTCCAGGTTCAGGTAGGTCTTGCCGTAGCCGGCCGAGCCGCGGACGTTGGTGACGATCACCGCCGCGCCCAGCTCGGCCACGGTGTGCTGGTGCAGGGCGCTGAAGGTCGGGCGCGACTGGGCCTCGGGCCCGCCGTGAATGTCGATGATCACCGGCGCCCGCTGACCAGCGGCCAGCTTGGGCCGATATACAAAAGCCGGGATCGAGCGCTTGTCGAACGAGGGATAGCGGACCAGCGACGGGCTGACCAAGGCCTTGGCGTCCAGGCCGCCCAGCTCCGAGGCCGTCCAGCGTTCCAGCTTGGCGTCGGTGACGCCCCAGCTCCAGACGTCGCTGGCGGCGGTCGGGGTGGCCAGGCTGAAGCCCAGTTTCGACCCGTCCGGCGAGAAGGCGATATCCGACACCACGCCGGCCGGCAGCGCCGGCTGCGGCAGGGCGCGGCGGGTGCGGAAGTCCTGCACGACCAGCTTCGAATAGCCGTCCTCGTTGACGACATAGGCCAGGATCCGGCCGTCGTCGGACAGGGCGAAGTCCTCGACATCCCAAGGACGCTCACCCGAAAGGATAACCTTCGCGCCGGTGGCCAGGTCGATCTGGGTCAGGCGCTGGAAGTCCGAACCTTCGTCGGACAGCAGCAGCGCCGACTTGCCGTCCGGGGTGAACTTGCCGCCGGCATAGGCGATCTTCGTCTTGCTCGGGTTCAGCTCGGTCAGCTTGCCGGTCGCGACGTCCAGCAACCAGCGCTTGGACTCCGAGATCGAGAAGTAGCGGCCCAAGAGCACCATCTTGCCGTCGGGCGACACCGCCAGCGGCGAGACCTGACCCTGACCCTTGTAGATCACCTTCGCCTGCCCCGACGCGTCGCGCATCAGGACGTCCGAGTCAGCCGAGCCCTTGGTCGATCGCGACCAGACCAGGACGGAGCCGTCCTTGGACCAGGCGGGCGACTGGTTGCGCGTGCCCGTCTCGGTCAGCTGGACGGTCTTGCCATCGGGGCCGCGCAGGAACAGCTGGAACCACTCGTCGCCGCCGGTGTCCTTGGAGAACAGGATCTGGCCGCCCGGCAGGGTGTGGGCGCCGCCGACCGGCTCGTCATAGAAGGTGATCTGGCTGCGGTCGGCGCCGGGGGCGGCCACCGTGTGCAGTTGGTTGGTGTTGCCAAAGCGGGTGGTGATGATCACCCCGCCGTCCCCATTTTCACCTTGGGGCGCCCAGTCGCCGAACGTCGCCGAGCGAGCGTTCTGGTAGCGCGACAGGCTCTCGCGGATCGCGGGTGACGCGACCGGCACGTTCTCGAGGATCTGGTTGCCCATCTCGCGGCGATCGACCGCTTGAGCCAGCGCGGGAACGGCGGCGGCGAGGGCCAGGACGGCGGCCGAGGCGGCGAGCAGCTTCTTCATGACGGAACCCCAACAGCAGAACGGGCGCCCGAAAGCGCCCGCCCCATTGATCTCTAATTCAAGCCGCGAGATCAGACCCGCAGCGGCATCAGCACGTACTTCACGCCCGGATCGACCGGATCGACCACCAGGGTCGGCGAAGCCGGGTCGGCGAAGCGGAACTCGGCCTGCGGACCGGCGATCTGGCCGCAGACGTCCAGCAGGTAGCGGGCGTTGAAGCCGATTTCGAAGGGCTCGCCGTCGTAATCGACCTCGACCTCTTCCACGGCCTGGCCGGCTTCCATGTTGCGGACGGTCAGGGTAATGCGGCCCGGCTCGACGGCCAGCTTCACCGAACGGCTCTTTTCGGCCGAGATGGTGGCCACGCGGTCGACGGCCTTGGCGAACAGGTCGTTGTCCAGGGTCAGGATCTTGGCGTTGTCGCGCGGGATGACCCGCAGATAGTCCGGGAAGGCGCCGTCGATGACCTTGGAGGTCAGGGCGGCCGCGCCGAACTCGAAGCGAACCTTCTGCGGCGACAGCTGGACATCGACCGTCTCGCCGGCCGATTCCATCAGGCGGCGAGCCTCGGCGATGGTCTTGCGCGGCACGATCACGCCCGGCAGGCCGACGGCGCCCTCGGGGGCCGGCATCTCGGCCAGGGCCAGGCGGTGGCCGTCGGTGGCCACGGCGCGCAGCTTGGTCTCGCCGCCCTCGTTGACCGTGTGGATGTAGAGGCCGTTCAGATAGTAGCGGGTCTCTTCGGTCGAGATGGCGAAGCGGGTCTTGTCGATCAGGCGGATCAGCTCGTTGGTGTCGACCGCGATGCGGCCCGACAGGCCGTCGCTGCTCATCACCGGGAAGTCGCCGGCCGGCAGCACCGGCAGGTTGAAGCGCGAGCGGCCGGCCTGGATCACCAGGCGGGGGTCGTCGCCGCTGAAGGTCAGCGAGACGTCGGCGCCGTCGGGCAGCTTGCGGACGATCTCGTACAGGGTGTGGGCCGGGGCCGTGATCTGGCCGGGGACGTCGATCTGGGCGAAACCCTCGTCGATGATCTCCATGTCCAGGTCGGTCGCCGAGAACGACAGGCGGTCGCCTTCGGCCGACAGCAGGATGTTCGACAGGATCGGGATGGTGTTGCGGCGCTCGACGACGCTCTGCACATGCCCCAGCGCCTTCAGGAGCGCCGCCCGTTCGATCGTAAGCTTCATAATTCGGTCCAGATCGCGCGGGCGGCCATGCAGAATC
This sequence comes from uncultured Caulobacterales bacterium, assembly GCA_903900155.1. Classification (GTDB taxonomy): domain Bacteria; phylum Pseudomonadota; class Alphaproteobacteria; order Caulobacterales; family Caulobacteraceae; genus Caulobacter. The sequence continues at coordinate 23,574 of CAIUMD010000094.1, forward strand.
GCCCGCTACCCCCGTTGAGAATGGACCGCCGACATTATCGCAATGCGCGAACGGGGGAAGAGGCTGGGGAGCGAAAACCCCGCCCTTCGACAAGCTCAGGGTGAGGTTTTCGACTGCACGCCCCTAGCCATGACCCTCATCCTGAGCTTGTCCCACGGGTCCGACGCAGTCGGCCCGCGGATAAACTCCGGACGAGGGTCACGTAAGGCCTAGGCTTTCGTGTCGAAAGACCCGCCCGAACTGTCGTTGTCCGAGCCAGCCCCGGCATAGGGGTTGGCGCTCGCGCCGGCCTGTTCGGGACCACCCGGCCCCGTCGAACCCTTGGCCGCCACGGCGACCATGGCCGGACGCACCAGGCGGCCCATCAGTTCGTAGCCGGCCTGCAGCACGGCGACCACGCCGCCGGCGGCGACCTCGGTCGAGGGCTGCTCGGTCACGGCCTGGTGCAGGTGCGGATCGAACTTCTCGCCCTTGGCCGGGTCGATCTTCTTCAGGCCGTTGCGTTCGAAGGCGCCGATCAGCTCCTTCTCGGTCATCTCGACGCCGATGATGAAGTTCTTCACCGCCGGGTCGGCCGACTCGCGCGGGCTGTGAGCGGTGGCGCGCGACAGGTTGTCGGCGACGCCCAGCAGGTCGCGGCCGAACTTCTGGATCGCATAGGCGCGCGCGTCGTTCATCTCGCGCTCGGCGCGGCGCTTGGTGTTCTCGGCCTCGGCGGCGTAGCGCAGGGCCTGCTCCTTCAGGGCGGCCACTTCCAGCTTCAGCGCCTCGATCTCTTGCGAGGCGTCGCCAAAGTCCTGGGAGGCTTCGAAGGCCACGTCTTCAGCCGGCGTTTGCTCGTCGGTCATCTCGTACAGTCCTTATCCATCCATCATCCGCCCCAGCACCCGGGCGGTATAGTCCACCAACGGAATGACTCGGGCGTAGTTCAATCGCGCCGGGCCGATCACGCCGATCGCGCCCAGCACCTTCTGTCGGCCCGTCATATAGGGCGCCGCGATCACCGAGGAACCCGAAAGCGAAAACAGGCGCGTTTCAGCCCCGATATAGATGCGCACGCCCTCGGCGTCACGAACGTCGTCGAGCAGGCCGATCAGCTGGCCCTTCTGCTCCAGGTCGTCGAACAGCTGGCGCACGCGATCGATGTCCTCGCGGGCCCGCGCGTCGGCCAGGAGGTTGGCCTGCCCGCGCACGATCAGCGAGCGGGCGTCGCCCTCTCCGCCGCTCCAGGCGGCCAGGCCGTCCTCGACCAGGCGGGCGGCGGTCTCGTTCAGCTGCCGGCGGGCGGCGTCCAGCTCGACGCCCATCTCGCTGCGGGCCTCGGTCAGGGTGCGGCCGCGCAGGCGGGCATTGAGGAAGTTGGACGCCTCCTGCAGGGCCGAGGGCGTGACGCCCGGGGCCTGGCGCATCAGGCGGTTCTCGACCTGGCCGTCCTCGAACACCATGACCGCCAGCACCTGGCCGCCGCCGAGCGGGACGAACTCCACGTGCTTGACCCCGCCCTCGCGGACCGGGGTGACGACGATGCCCGCGCCGCCGGCCAGTCCCGACAGAACGGCCGAGGCCTCCGACAGCGCCTCCTCGAACGAGCGGCCCTTCACGGCCAGCCGGGCCTCGATGGCGCGCTTGTCGTCCTCGGCCACGTCGCCGACCTCCAGCAGGCCGTCGACGAACATCCGCAGGCCGGCGTGGGTGGGCAGCCGCCCGGCGCTGGTGTGGGGCGCGTCCAGCAGGCCCAGCTGCGCCAGGTCCTGCATGGTGTTGCGGATCGAGGCCGGCGACAGCGCCAGCCCGGCCCTGGACAGGGTGCGCGAGCCCACGGGCTCGCCGGTCTCCAGATACGACTCGACCACCCGGCGGAAGATGTCGCGGGCGCGGGTGTCCAGTTCGGTGAGGCCCGGCGCACGGACGATCGGACCCGGGAAGAGATGCGTCATGTGGGCGTGTCGTTTGGGACCCGGTCGGCGAACAAAAGGCGTGGGCCTCTTTATACTTCGCCTCCCAATAGGATAAGCGGCCATCACAGACATTCAAATAGCCGGAGAGTAAGCCATGCGTCCGTCCGAACGCGCCCCCGACCAGCTGCGCGCCGTCACGCTGGAAACCGGCGTCAACCGCTACGCCGAAGGCTCGTGCCTGATCGGCTTTGGCCACACCAAGGTGCTGGTCACCGCCACGGTCGAAGAGAACGTCCCGGGCTGGATGCGCAACAAGGGCGCCGGCTGGGTCACGGCCGAGTACGGCATGCTGCCCCGCGCCACCCACAGCCGCGGCCGCCGCGAGGCCGCCGCCGGCAAGCAGACCGGCCGCACGCAGGAAATCCAGCGCCTGATCGGCCGGTCCTTGCGCGCCGTCGTCGACCTCAAGGCCCTGGGCGAGCGCCAGATCACCCTGGACTGCGACGTCGTCCAGGCCGACGGCGGCACCCGCACCGCCGCCATCACCGGCGCCTGGGTCGCCCTGCGCCTGGCCACCCAGTACCTGGTCGACGAGGGCGTGCTGAAGACCGACCCGATCCTGGGCCAGGTGGCGGCCGTCTCGTGCGGCGTGTTCAACAACGTGCCGGTCCTCGACCTGGACTACGAGGAAGACAGCAACGCCGAGGCCGACAGCAACTTCGTCCTGACCGACGGCGGCGATATCGTCGAGATTCAGGCCACCGGCGAAAAGCGCGGCTTCTCGCGCGCCGAGTTCGAGAGCCTGTACGGCCTGGCCGAAAAGGGCGTCGGCGAACTGTTCGCGCTGCAACGCGCGGCGATCGGCGCTTAAGCCAGACCGCCGCACTTGTCCGAACGGGGTGCCGGTCCCAGATTCCTACTCTGAGATAGGAGTTTCGCGTGACCACCCCGTTCGATGGCTATGAAGTCGAAGCCCGCCTGCGCCCGTCGGCCGAGGCGTATCGCTTCGACCTGGACCAGGCGCTGGCCTCGATGGTGGCGCTGGAGGCCCAGGTCCCGGCCGACGCCTATACCGCCTCGATCCTGGGGACCGAGCGCGTCGGCAATGGCGTGGTCGTCGGTCCCGGCGGCCTCGTCCTGACCATGGCCTATCTGATCACAGAGGCCGAAGAGGTCACCCTCACCCGCAATGACGGCCGCCGCGTGCCCGCGCACGTGTTGGGCCTGGATGTCCGCTCAGGCCTGGGCCTGGTTCAGGCGCTGGAGCCGCTGGACCTGCCGGTCATGACCATCGGCAACGCCAGGGACCTGGACGCCGGCGCGCCCGTCATCGCCGCCGGGGCCGGCGGCCGCGCCCACGCCGTGGCCGGCAAGGTCCTGGCCCGCATGCCCTTCGCCGGCTACTGGGAATATCTGCTGGACGACGCCATCATCACCGGCCCCGCCCACCCGCACTGGAGCGGCGCGGCCCTGATCGGTCCCAAGGGCGACCTGGTCGGCCTGGGCTCGCTGACCCTGGAAGGCCGCGACCAGAACGGCGACGCCAAGCCGATCAACATGTTCGTGCCCGCCGAGCTGTTGCCGCCGATCCTGGACGAGCTGGCCCGCGGCCGCAGCCCCCATCCGCCGCGCCCGTGGCTAGGGATCTTCGCCCAGGAGATGGAGAACCACGTCGTCATCGTCGGCATCTCGCCCAAGGGCCCGGCCGCCCGCGCCGAGCTGCGCGCCGGCGACCTGATCCTGGCGGTCGACGGCATGCCGGTCTCCGACCTCGCCGAGTTCTACGAGCAGCTGTGGAGCCTGGGCGACGCCGGCGTCAGCGTGCCGCTGAAAATCCTGCGCGAAGGCGACGCCTTCGAGCTGGAGGTGCGGTCGATGGACCGGGCCAGCCTGCTGAAGAAGCGGCGGCTGAATTGACGCGCGGCCCCTGGGAACAGCCCGATCCGCCGACAGCGCCGCCGCCGTCCCAGCCCTCGGCCCCAAGTCATCGCCTCTGGCTGTGGCTAGGTTTGCTGGCCGGGGTTGGCGTGCTGGTCGTCGCCCTGATGCGGGCCTATCCCGAGGCGATCCAGACGGGTGACGACCAGGTCAGCCTGGCCATCAAGTTGGGCTTTGTGGTGCTGGTCTCGACGGCCTTGCTGCGCGGCCTGCAGGGCTCGCCGCGCCAGTACCTGAAGTATGCCGCCATCTGGACGGGCATCATCGCCGTCCTGGCCCTGGGCTACGCCTATCGCGCCGAGCTGGCGCAGGTCCCGCGCAAGCTGCAACTGGCCTTCAACGTCGGCACGCCGGTGACGATCGGCGAGCGCACCCTGGTCGTGCCGCAAGGCGAGGACGGCAGCTATGTGGTCGACGCCCTGATGAACGGCAAGCGCGTGCGGTTCGTGGTCGACACCGGCGCCACCGAGACCGTGCTCAGCCCCGCCGACGCGCGCCGCCTGGGCATTCCCGTCGACACGTTGACCTACGGCTACGAGTCGGAGACCGCCAATGGCAAGGGCTACAGCGCCGCCTATGACGCGACCAGCCTCGCGGTCGGGACCATTCGCCTGGACGGCTTCCGGATGATGGTCAACAAGGCCCCGATGAGCGGATCTTTGCTGGGGATGAGCTTTCTCCAGCGTCTGGACGCGTTCGAGTTCCGCGACCGCCAGCTGATCCTGAAATGGCGCGAGGACGAAAAGGGCCGCGCCTACTGATCCTCCTCGCCCCCGTCCGCCGGACCGTACTCGAACGTCAACAAATCCCCCGGCTGACAGTCCAGCTCGCGGCACAGGGCGTCCAGGGTCGAGAAGCGGACAGCGCGGGCCTTGCCGGTCTTCAGGATCGAGAGGTTGGCGATCGTCACGCCGACGCGGTCGGACAGCTCGGTCAGCGACATCCGGCGCTCCAGCAGAACGCGGTCGAGGTTCACGCGGACGGGCATGCGGCGATCGCTCCGGTTCAGATCGTGAGTTCGGCTTCGCGGCGAAGGCGCGCGCCCTCGCGGAAGACCTCGGCCAGGACGAAGACGACCAGCACCGAGAACCAGGCGGTCAGGGTGAAGCTGTCGTCGATGACCTTGGCCTTGGGGGCCAGCCAGCGGGCCATGCCCGAAAAGACGTAGCGCCCGACCTCGAGCCCGGCCAGCACCAGGCCGATCAGGCGCAGGCGCACCACATTGTCGGGATGGAAGGGATCGCCGGCCGTCAGGGTCGCGAAGATCTTGCGCAGCCGCTCGACGATGATCATCCAGCCGCCCAGCAGCAGGGCGTAGGCCGCCAGCGCCCCGGCGAACAGGGCGCCGTTGCGGCTGATGGCCTCGACGGCGTCGCTGATCGGCAACATCGAGGCCAGGAGTTCGGGATTGAAGCTGAACAGCAGGGCGACCAGCGTGAACAGCGACAGAAGGCTCACGAAGATCCACAGCCCGACGTAGATGACGTCGAGGATGATCTTCAGGAAACTCGATACGGAGCCGGGCCCCAACGCGCGCATGGCTGCTCCCCAACAGCGACGCTCAAACATGCCCCGCGTCGCGAGGAGACGTCAAAAGCTCGGGCTTGGAAACCCTGGAAACTCTTGGCTCGCCTTAAAGCGTCTGCACCACGAACGCCACGGCCGACACCGGAACCGCCACGATCAGGGCGGCGGTAATGGCGGTCATGACGACCTTGTCGGCGATGCGGAACAGGCGGGCGGCGGACATCTTGTTTTCCAGTTTGAGAGACGTGGTTGGGGTCGAGCCATTCGGCCCCTCGCCACAGTCAACAAATAGGAGCCGCTTTCCGTTCCGCCAATCTCGATTATCGAAAAACGATATTAAACTACCGTAATGATGCACAGGCGTCCGGAACAGTTGCCCTTAGGTCACACCGGCGGAGATGAAGACCATGGACGTGCGCTTGGAGACAGTCTCGAACCAGGCCGAAAGCGCCGGACGGCCGGTTCTCCGGTCGCTGACCTGACGCACGTCCTGATAGGCCAGCTGCACCGCCACGGCGATCTCCGGGGAAAACGGGTCTACAGGCCTTTTTCGAGGGCCAGCACGCGAACCTTGCGGGCAAACGGCGAGATGGAAGCGTAAAGAAGCCGTATCAGGTGATTTGCCCCAGGAGTTTGACGATGGCGCTGAAGCTTGAAATGGGATCGAAGCTCGTGGCCGCCACCCACAACCCCGGCAAGGTGCCTGAGATCACCGCCCTGCTGGACGGTCGCTTCGAGATCGTCACCGCCGGCCAGCTCGGCCTGCCCGAACCCGACGAGACTGAAAGCACCTTCGTCGGCAACGCCCTGCTGAAGGCCCGCCACGCCGCCGATCTGTCGGGCCTGCCGGCGATCGCCGACGACAGCGGCTTGTCGGTCAAGGCGCTGGACGGCGCGCCGGGCATCTATTCCGCCCGCTGGGCCGGCCCCGGCAAGGACTTCGCCATGGCCATGGACAAGGTCGCCGAGCGCATAGAGACGACCGGGACCGAGGACTATTCGGCCTGGTTCACCTCGGCCCTGGCCATCGCCTGGCCCAACGGTCCGGCCGTAGTGGTCGAGGGCCGGGTCGACGGGACCCTGGTGTTCCCGGGTCGCGGCGCGCGCGGCTTCGGCTACGACCCGATCTTCGTCCCCGAGGGCCACGACACGACCTTCGGCGAGATGGACCCCGCCGCCAAGGACGCCATGAGCCACCGCGCCCGCGCCTTCGCCAAGCTGAAGGCGGCGCTGTTTGACTAAAGACCTCGGCGTCTACGTCCACTGGCCTTACTGCGCGCGCATCTGCCCCTATTGCGACTTCAACGTCGTGCGCGATCGGGGCAGGACCGCCGAGCAGCAGGCCCTGGCCGACGCCATCGTCGCCGACCTGGAGGCCCAGCGCGCGCTGACGGGCGAACGGGAGCTGCTGTCGATCTTCTTCGGCGGCGGCACGCCCTCGCTGATGGACCCGGCGCAGGTGGCGCGGGTGATCGAGACGGCCAAGCGCCTGTGGTCGCCGGCCGCCGACCTGGAAATCAGCCTCGAGGCCAATCCCACCGACGCCGAGGCCGATCGCTTCGCGGCGCTGGCCGACGCGGGCGTGCAGCGGCTGTCTCTGGGCGTCCAGGCGCTGGACGATGAGTCCCTCAAGGCGCTCGGCCGCAACCATGACGCCGGCGCGGCGCGGCGGGCGATCGCCGCGGCGACCAAGGCCTTCCCGCGTCTGTCCATCGACCTGATCTACGCCCGCCCCGGCCAGACCGACGCCGCATGGCGCGCCGAGCTTTCCGAGGCCATCGCGCTGGGCCCCGAGCACGTCTCGCCCTACCAGCTGACCATCGAGCATGGCACCGCCTTCGACCGCGCGGTCGGGCGCGGGACCCTGGTCGCGCCCGACGAGGACTTGGCCGCGACCTTGTTCGAGACCACCCAGGAGGTGCTGGAGGCCGCCGGCTTCGACGCCTACGAGGTGTCCAACCACGCCAGGGGCCAGGCCGCGCGATCGCGGCACAATCTCGTCTACTGGCGGGGCGTGGACTATGTCGGCGTCGGCCCCGGCGCGCACGGACGCTTAGGCCTGCCCGAGGGGCGCGCGGCCACGGTCGCCCGCCGCGCCATCAAGGAGTACGTCGCCGCCGTCAACGCCGCGGGCGTCGGCTTCGAACGCGAGATCCTCACCCCCGAAGAGGCCGCTGAAGAACGCCTCGTCCTGGGCCTGCGCATCGACGACGGAGTGCGATTCGACGAGATGGCGCCGCTGGGCCTGACCCCGGACCTGCCCAAGATCCGCGATCTGGTGCAGACCGGCCTGCTAGTTGACGACGCCAATCGTTTGCGCGCCACTCGCGCAGGGCGCCTGGTCCTGGACCGGCTGACAGGAACGCTCGCGACCTGATATGCCTTCTTTCCGAGCATGAAGGACATCCATACGTTGAGCCGCCAGCTTCCCCCGCCAGCCCTGTCCGATGCGCCCCTGGCGCCCGGCCTCTATCTGGTGGCGACGCCGATCGGCAACCTGCGCGACATCACCCTGCGGGCCCTGGACGTGCTGGCCGGCTGCGACCTGCTGTTGGCCGAAGACACTCGGGTGACCGGCAAGCTGCTGTCGGCCTACGGGATTCGCACCAAGCTGGAACGCCACGACGAGCACGTGGCCGAGCGGTCGATCCCCGGCATCCTGGAGCGCCTGGAGGCCGGCGAGCGCGTGGCGCTGGTCTCGGACGCCGGCACGCCGATGGTCTCCGACCCCGGCTACCGCCTGGCCAAGGAAGCCATCGCCGCCGGCCATGCCGTGATCCCGATCCCCGGCGCCTCCGCCGCCCTCGCGGCGCTGACCCTGGCGGGCCTGCCCACCGACCGGTTCCTGTTCGCCGGCTTCCCGCCGCCCAAGAGCGCCGCGCGCAAGACGTTCTTCGAGGAATTCGCCAGCACCCGCGCCACCCTGATCTTCTACGAAGGCGCCTCGCGGGTGGCCGATTGCCTGGCCGACATGGCCGCCGTGTTCGGGGCCGACCGCCCGGCGGCGGTGTGCCGCGAGCTGACCAAGCTCTATGAGACCTGCGTGCGCGGCCCGCTCTGCGAGCTGGCCGCCGACCCGCGCTTCGACGCGCCCAAGGGCGAGATCGTCATCCTGGTGGGTCCCGGCGCCGAGAAGGCCGCCAGCGCCGATGACGCCGAGGCCGCCCTGCGCGAGGCCATGACCCGCCTGCCGCTGGGCGAGGCCGCCTCCGAGGTCGCCAAGGCCCTGGGCCTGTCGCGCAAGGACCTCTATCGCCAGGCTCTGGCCCTCAAGGAGCAGGCCTGATGGCGGCGGGGGTTCGTCCAGCCGAAGCGCGTCAGATCCGGGGCGCGACCGCGCGCAAGGTCGGACGGCGGGCCGAGGTGTGGGCGGCGCTGTGGCTGATGCTCAAGGGCTATCGCATCCTGGGTTTTCGCCTGGCCACGCCGCTGGGCGAAATCGACCTCCTGGCGCAACGCGGCAAGGTGCTGGCCGTTGTGGAGGTCAAGCAACGGACGACGATCGAGGACGCCCTGGACGCCGTGACGCCCACCCAGCGCGACCGCCTGCGCCGCGCCGCCGCCCATGTCAGCGCACACCGCGCCGGCCTGCGCGATCTCCGGGTGCGCCTGGACCTGATCGCACTGGCCCCGCGCCGCGCGCCGCGCCACCTGCCCGACGCCTGGCGGGGGGTGTGAGCATGACCCGCGAGGACGCCGAGGAAATCCTGACCAAGGCCGGCGAAGGCGCCGATGCGACCTTCCCGCTGTTCGAGGCCGCCTTGGCCTGCGCCGTCCATGACGATCCCAGCCGCGACATCGCCCCGGCCATCAACCTGGCCCGCGACGCCGTCGAACGCCTGCGCCGCCGGGCCGAGGCCGAATCGCCCGAGGAGGCCGTGGCCGAGACGCTGGCCGGCGACCTGCGCCTGACCGGCGACGTCCTGACCTACGACCATCCCGACAATGCCGACGTCATCGCCATCGCCGAGCGCCGCAAGGGCCTGCCGGTGGCCTTGGGCGTCTTCTACCTGCACGCCGCCCGCCAGGTGGGCCTGGAGCTGCACGGCGTCGATTTCCCCGGCCACTTCCTGCTGCGCATCGAGACCGAGGAGGGGCCGCTGGCCCTGGACCCGTTCAGCGAGGGCCGGGTGGTGCTGCCGTCCGAGCTGTCGCGGCGAGCCCTGCGCACCGGCCTGATGCCCGACGTCGCCTCGCGGCTGGAGCTGCTCATGGCGCCGATCCCCGACCGCGCCGTGCTGATCCGCCTGCAGAACAACATCTTCGCCCGCGCCCAGCAGGCCAAGGACTGGGTCCGCGCCGAGCGCTCGGCCCTGCGCCGCGCCCTGCTCAACCCCGCCGACCACCGCCCCTGGCTGGACGTCGCCGCCGCCCGCGAGGGCCAGGGGGCGCTGGCGGGGGCGCTTCAGGCCCTGTCCCGCGCGCAAACCCTGGACGGCGGCGCGGCAATCGCGGCCCGCGCGGCGCGTGAGCGGATGCGCTTGCGGCTCAACTGATCCGTCGCCCACTACATCATAGTGAGCTTGCCTTCGGGGAGGGTTTATCGCTGTTCCACGGTCAGCAGCGCTCGTGGCCGCTGTCTTCACACTACTTCCGATGACCGGCTGCGACTTGCTTCCCAACAAGGGAGGCGCTCAACTGCTTCGCGCAACAGACGAACGGATTGCCCGAGGTGATTTGGCAGGCGCTGAAGCCATGGCAAAGGACTACGCCCCCGAGGTGGGACCAGATCCGGTGTCCAACCGTAGCGCTTGGTGCGGCAGTGGATCTGTTAAACAGAGGTTGGATGCGGCAGGAGCTCGCGCCGCTTCTGGCCTGGTTGATGCTTACGAGAAATCGACCGACCCTTTGCTGCGCTACGTCGAAGTTCGCCGAGCGTTCAACGCCGCCCTAGAAGGAGAGGACCAAGCCCTAAAGAGCTTGTGCGCTCTTGAACCTAATAGGATATCAACATTGGAATATGATCAGGCCCGTGGCCCGATCGCCGCGGAAATGGCGCGGATCATCGAACCGCTCGAAGAGCAGGCGCGCTCAAGAACTGGCGGCAGGAATTTCGACAAGATCGTCGCTTGGGCCGAGGCCGCAGCTCAAAAGGCTGACCGTGACGATATGGCCGCCAGATGCAACGATCTAAAGAAGGCTGTCGCCAAACCCAACGCGTTCGAAAAGTCAGCCGTGCAGCAAGAGAGCGAAGATGCCATGCGCCTAGCCTGCTCCGGGCTCGACACCTATTCCCGCTAGATCTGGCATAATCGCAAGTTCGCTGGTTGCAGCAACGAGGAGCCGGAGTGCTCGCAATCCCGCTATTCGCACTTAACTAGACGGTCGCCGCCCTCTAGGTCTGGCGCGCACCCATTGCCCAGGAGCCCCCATGTCGCTGAGAGTCGCCGTCCAGATGGACCCCGTGCTGGGGATCAACATCGACACCGACACGACCTTCCTGATGATGCTCGAAGCGCAGGAACGCGGGCACAAGCTGTGGTTCTACACGCCCGACAAGCTGTCCCAGGAAGACGGCCGGGTGTTCGCCCGCGCCCAACCGCTGGAGGTGTTCGCCGAGAAGGGCGCGCACGCCAAGCTGGGCGAGACCGTGGTGCTGGACATGAAGGACGACATCGACGTCGTCCTGATGCGCCAGGATCCGCCGTTCGACATGGCCTACATCACGGCCACCCACTTCCTGGACAAGATCCACCCCCACACCCTGGTGGTGAACAACCCGACCGAGGTGCGCAACGCGCCCGAGAAGCTGTTCGTCACCGACTTCCCCGGCGTGCAGCCGCCGACCCTGATCACGTCGGATCACGAGGCGATCTACGACTTCCGCGCCCGTCACGGCGACATTGTCCTCAAGCCCCTCTACGGCGGCGGCGGCTCGGGCGTGGCCCGTCTGCTGGCGGACGATCCCAATCTCGACGCCCTGTTGGAACTGCACGCCATGATCGGCCGCGAACAGGTCATCGCCCAGAAGTTCGTGCCGGCCGTCAGCAAGGGCGACAAGCGCGTCCTGCTGGTCGACGGCGAGCCGGTGGGCGCGATCAATCGTGTGCCGGCCGCCGGCCAGGTTCGTTCCAATCTTCGCGTCGGCGGCCGCGCCGAGGCCGTGTCCCTGACCGCCCGCGACATGGAGCTGTGCAAGATCATCGGCCCCGAGCTCAAGCGCCGTGGACTGATCTTTGTCGGCATCGACGTCATTGGCGAGTACTTGACCGAGATCAACGTTACGTCGCCCACCGGCGCACAACAGCTGAAGCGCTTTACCGGTATCAACGCCGCGGCCGTACTGTTCGATCGTATCGAGGACATTCGCCGGAACGGTGGGTAACTCTGCGTAAGGTCGGGCGTTTCGCGAAACGTTCGTTTTTCGTTCTTGCTCCATTTCGCAAGCTATGCTGTGACTTGTGGATAAAGTTCATTGTCCATGAGGGTTTGCGATGGCCGCCAGCGTGGTCACCGTCGCGTTCGAGGGCGCCGAGGCCCGGCGCGTCGACGTCGAGGTTCAGCTGACCACCGGACAGGGCGCCTTCGTCATCGTCGGCCTCGCCGACAAGGCGGTGGCCGAAAGTCGTGAACGGGTGCGCGGGGCCTTCGCGGGCCTCGGCCTCTCGCTGCCGGGCAAGCGCATCGTCGCCAACCTGGCGCCCGCCGACATGCCCAAGGAAGGCGCCCACTTCGATCTGCCGATCGCTCTGGCGGTGATGGCGGCGCTGGGGGTCATCCCGCTCGATGCTCTGGATGGCTGGGCGGCCATGGGCGAACTGTCATTGGACGGCCGCATCATGCCGGCCGCTGGAGCCCTGCCCGCGGCGATGGCGGCCGGAGCCATGGGCCTTGGTTTGATCTGCCCGGAGGCTTCCGGCTCCGAAGCGGCCTGGGCCGGCGATACGCGGATCCTGGCCCCGCGCTCGCTGGTCTCGCTGATCAACCACTTCCGAGGCGCCCAGATCTTGTCGGCGCCCGCGCCCGGCCCGATCGTCGAGGGCGAGGCGGCCAAGGACCTGCGCGACGTCAAGGGCCAGGAGCACGCCAAGCGCGCGCTCGAGATCGCCGCGGCCGGCGGCCACAACCTGCTGTTCGTCGGCCCGCCGGGCTCGGGCAAGTCGATGCTGGCCCAGCGGCTGCCGGGCCTCCTGCCGCCGCTGAACTCGTCGGAGCTGCTGGAGACCTCAATGGTCCATTCGGTGGCGGGGCTCATTGCCCGGGGCGCTTTGACTCGCGCGCGACCGTATAGAGCCCCACACCATAGCGCCTCGATGGCCGCCCTCACCGGCGGCGGGCTGAAGGCCAAGCCGGGGGAGGTGTCCTTGGCTCACAACGGCGTGCTGTTTCTCGATGAACTGCCCGAGTTCAGCCGCCAGGCCCTCGACAGCCTGCGCGCGCCGCTGGAGACCGGCGAGGTGATGGTGGCGCGGGCCAATTTCCACATCCGCTATCCGGCCCGCGTGCAGCTGGTCGCGGCCATGAATCCCTGTCGCTGCGGTCACGGCGGCGCCGGCCGCGGGGCGTGTGGCAAGGCCCCTCGGTGCCAGTTGGACTATCAGGGCCGGGTGTCGGGCCCGATGCTGGACCGCATCGACCTGGCCGTCGACATGCCCGCCGTCACCGCCGCCGACCTCTCGCTGCCGCCGCCCGTCGAGGGCTCGGCCGAGGTCGCCGCAAGGGTGGCCCGGGCGCGGATGCTGCAGCAGGCGCGGGCCGAAGAGCTTGGCGTCGGAGACGGCCTGAACGGGCGCGCGGAAGGATCCTTCCTGGAGAAGATCACCGCCCTGGACGATCGCGGCCGCGCCCTGCTGGCCCAGGCGGCCGAGGCGCGCCGGATCAGCGCCCGCGGCTGGACCCGCAGCCTGCGCCTGGCCCGCACCATCGCCGATCTGGAGGGCTCAGGCGCCGTCCAGCGCGTCCACGTCGCCGAGGCCCTGGCCTATCGTCGCGCCAACGCGCCGGGTGAAGAGGGCGTGTCAGCCTAGGCCTTTGTCCGGTGCAGCCTGTGCATGTCGTCGCGGCGCAAACCGCCGATCGCGGCGGCGACGCTGGCGGCGAAGGCGCTGGTCAGGGCGCCGACGCCCAGGAAAAGCGACAGCTGGGCGCCGATCTGGGCGGCCCGGACGACTTCGGCGGGCGAAAGCTCGCCGGCCGGCGACGTTGCGGCCGGCGCGGCCAGCGCGCCCAGCGCCAGCAGCCCCACCACACTGGCGGCCCAGGCCAGGAGGCCGTGCGCCGTGTCGCGGAAGTGGACCTCGTGGTCATGCACGTTCAGCCACTTGGTGCGCAGCCGTCCGGCGACATAGCCGCCCAGCATGCTGGCGACGATCTGGCAGGCGACAAAGGCCGCACCCAGCATCGGGGTGAAGTCGCTGGCCGTCAGGCCCGCCGGCCAGCGCGGCGACATCTTCAGGCCAAAGCCCGCGCCCAGCGACAGCAGCACGAACAGCATGGCGATCGTGGCGACGGCTCCGGCCAGAACCGCGTCCCAACTGACGGCAGACTGGTTTTCTTCGCCGATATCGACGGCGACCAGATCAGGAGAAAGAGCCATGACGACGTCCCTTTCCTCAGAATTGGCGCGTGCAGAAGGCGAGCAGCAGGATGATGGGCAGTGGCACTCCCAGGAGCGCCAGGAGGATCGATCGCATGGGGTGAGCGTCCCGTCTGAGCTTGTTTCTCGCAGAACGAGACTACGTCGCCCCCGGTTCCAGATTTGACCGCCCGTTAAGCCGTGCCGGGTAACCTTGGTCTCCATGAGCGACCCAAGACCCGACAAGAAACCCGGCGTCACCCCCGAGCAGCTGGCCACCCTGAGCCACGAGTTCCGCACCCCGCTGAACGGCGTGCTGGGCATGGCGCGCCTGTTGGAAAACACCAAGCTGACGGCCGAGCAGCGGTCGTATGTCACCGCCCTGCGCGAGAGCGGCGACCACCTGCTGTCGCTGGTCAATGACGTGCTGCACTTCGCCCGCCTGGGCGCGGCCTCGATCGAGCTCAGCCTGGCCCCGGTCGATGTCGAGGGCCTGCTGCGCCAGGTGGCCGAACTGATGAGCCCCCGCGCCCACGAAAAGGGCGTCGAGATCGCCTGGGCCGCGCCCGCGACCCTGCCGACGCTCCTCGCCGACGAGGGCCGCCTGCGCCAGATCCTGCTGAACTTCGCCGGCAACGCCGTGAAGTTCACTGAGGCCGGCGGCGTGCTGCTGACCGCCACGGCCACGGCGGAAGGCCGCATCCGCTTCTCGGTCGCCGACACCGGGCCGGGCGTCGCGCCCGAGGCCCGCCGGCGGATCTTCGAGGCCTTCGTCCAGACCGACATCACCCACAACACCCAGCTGGGCGGGGCGGGCTTAGGGTTGGCCATCGTCGCGCGCCTGGCCGGCGCCATGAATGGCGAGGTCGGGGTCGGCGGCGAGCTGGGCCAAGGCGCCGAGTTCTGGTTCGAGGCGCCTTTTGACATTGCCGCGCCCGCTGTTCGCGCGGCTCCGCTGGACGGCAAGAGCGTCGCCATCGCCTCGCCCAACGCCATCGTCCGCGCCGCCACCGTGCGCCAGATCGAGGCCGCCGGCGGCCGCGCCTTCGCCGCCGTCGACATCGCCTCGGCCCTGTCGGGCGCGCCGGCCGACGCCGTGCTGCTGATCGACGCCGCCCTGGCCGCGCCGCGCGGGGCGTTCAAGCCCCCGGCGGGCCGCAAGGCCGTGGTGCTGCTGACGCCCGAGCAGCGCGACCGCATCGACCGCCTGAAGGACGCCGGCTTCTCGGGCTATCTGATCAAGCCGTTGCGCGCCGCCTCGCTGGCCGAGCAGGTGCTGCGGGCCGGGGCTGCCGAAACCGCCGAGGTCGAGGCCCCGATCCACGACGACCGCATCGCCGGGGCCGTGGCCCAGGGCGTGCGCGTGCTGCTGGCCGAGGACAATCCGATCAACGCCCTGCTGGCCCGCACCCTGCTGGAGCGCGAGGGCTGCAAGGTCGACCGTGTCGCCGACGGCGAACAGGCCGTGGCCGCCGCCGTGGCCGGGGCCTACGACCTGATCCTGATGGACCTGCGCATGCCCGGCCTGTCCGGCGTGCAGGCCGCCAAGGCGCTGCGGGCCAAGGGCGTCGCCGCCCCGATCGCGGCCCTGACCGCCGACGCCTTCGACGAAGACAAGCGCGCCTGCCTGGCCGCCGGCATGGACGACTTCCTGGTGAAGCCCCTGACGCAAGAGGCCCTGCGCGACGCCCTCCAGCGCTGGACCACGGGCGGCGCCTCGACCGGCTGGACGAAAACCGCGACGCGAGCCAAGGTCGCCGGCTAGACGGAGGGCGGTCCCTCCGCCAGGGGGATCGCCATGACGACCGACGCCAAGCCGCAGGAGAAGAAGACCCTTCTCCAGACCCTCGCCTTCTTCGGCGAGCGGCGCAGCCTGGTCATGCTGGGCCTGGGCTTCGCGTCGGGCCTGCCCTACATGCTGATCTTCGACACCCTGTCGCTGTGGCTGCGCGATGCGGGCCTGTCGCTGGCGGTGATCGGCTTCTTCAGCCTGGCCACCTTGTCGTTCTCGTTCAAGTTCCTGTGGGCCCCGCTGATCGACCGCACCCGAATCCCGGTGCTGCACGGCTTCCTGGGTCATCGCCGCGCCTGGATGCTGGCCTGCCAGGCCGTGATCATCCTGGGCCTGCTGGCCATCTCCGGCATCGATCCAGGACGAAGCCTGCCGCTGATGGCGCTGGTGGCGGTGATCGTCGGCTTCACCACCGCCACCCAGGACATCGTCATCGACGCCTGGCGGATCGAGGTGGTCGACACCGAGCGCCAGGGTCAGATGGCGGTGGCCGTGCAGTGGGGCTATCGCGGGGCGATGATCATGGCCGGCGCCGCGCCGCTGCTGCTGGCCGAGCGCTTCGGCTGGAACATCTCGTATCTCTTCATGGCCGTGGCCATGCTGATCGGCGTCGCCGCCACCTTCGCCGCGCCGCGCGAAGCCGCCCACGCCATCCGCCCGATCCACACCGACGGCGTCAACCAGCCCAAAGCCCTGGAGATCGGAGAGTGGCTGGTGCGTCTGGCCATCCTGATGGTCGGCGCCCTGCTGGTCGGTTCGGGCCTGTCGGGCGATGCGGGCCTGCTCAGCAAGGTCGTCGGCGGCCCCGCGCTGGAAGAGGCCTGGAAGGCCAAGCCCAACGGCGTCTGGCTGCAGCTGGTCGGCGTCCTGGCGGGCCTGGTCGTGGTGGTCATCGCCGCCTGGCCGATCCCCAAGCTGCCGACCAAGCCCGGCGTTTACCTGTCGACCGCCCTGGGCGCGCCGCTGCAGGAGTTCCTGACCCGCTTCGCGGGCGTGGCCGGCCTGATCCTGGCGACCATCTGCGTCTACCGGGTCTCGGACTTCGTGCTCAACATCATGAACCCGTTCTACCGCGACATGGGCTTCACCCTGACCGAAATCGCCGAGATCCGGAAGGTGTTCGGCATCATCGCCTCGATGGCCGGGGTGTTCTTAGGGGGGGTGATCGTCGCGCGCTTTGGCCTGATGAAGGCCCTGATCATCGGCGCCTTCGCCCAGCCGCTCAGCAACCTGATGTTCGCCCTGCTGGCCATGAGCGGTCACAACACCGGCATGCTGTTCGCCTCGATCTGCATCGACAACCTGGCGGGCGGCATCGCCGGCACGGCGCTGATCACCTACATGTCCAGCCTGACCACGGCGGGCTTCACGGCCACCCAGTACGCCCTCTTCGCTTCGCTCTATTCGCTGCCCGGCAAGCTGATCGCGTCACAGTCGGGCCGCGTCGTCGAGGCCTCGGCTCAAGCCGCCGAGCACGGCGGCGTCACCGCCCCCCTGAAGGCCCTCTTCACCCGCCTGCCGCCCGAGAGCTTCACCGCCGCCGGCGCCAAGCTGGGCGTCAGCGCCCAGGCCATGGCGGCGGGCTACACGGCCTTCTTCATCTACACGGCCCTGATCGGCGTGGTGGCGATCATGCTGTCGTTCGCGGTGGCGGCGCGGCAGGGGAAGGTCGAGGCGGCGGCGGCGGCTTAGCTCCAGTGCGTGATCCTCGTCCTTCGACAAGCTCAGGATGAGGATCAAGGACATCTCAGTAGAAACCTCATCCTGAGCCTGTCGAAGGACGAGGTTTCGGCTCCGCCCTACACCGCCAAGCAAACCACCTGCGCCACCCGCAGGTCCCGCCGCAGCCCGTCGGCCACGCGGCCGTAGTTCTCCGTCGTGATCGGCTCGCTAGGGGCGAACTCCGAGGGCGAAGGCCGGCGGTGCGGGCCCAGCAGGGTCTTCAGGGTCTCCGGCGCGGTCGTGTAGATGCGGCCCCGGCGCGGAGCCTCGGCGACCGTGACCCCGATCACCCGGCCGGCGGCGTCCAGGGCCGGCGCGCCCGACAGGCCCGACAGCGTGCCCTTCAGGGTGTCGGTGCGGCCGACCTCGGCCCAGACCAGCACCGGCTCGGTGCGCGCGCCGCGACCGTGGACCACCAGGTTCTCGCGACCCAGCAGGCGCGAGGCGGCCTCGCCCGGATGGCCCTGCGGGAAGCCCGGATGATAGGCCCGCGCGCCCCGGCGCAGCGGCTGGTCCAGGCCCAGCGGCACCGACGGCGCGCCACCCTCCGTGGTCAGGATGGCCGCGTCGGCCTTGGGATCGACATGCACCTTGGCCGCCACGCCGCGCCCGTCCGCGACGACGATCGCGGCCGACTTGCAGCCATCGACCACGTGGCGAGCAGTGAGCCAGGTCCCGTCGTCGCCGACCGAAAAGGCCGTGCCCGAGCCCGGCTCGGGACGATCCGGCACCTGGACCACGATCGACGGGTCGAACGGCGAGGACGGACCTAAAGGCAAACCTTCCTCGCCCGGCACCGGCGGCGGCGGCGGCGGGGCGTCGGAGCGCTCCTGGCGGCCGACGGCGACGATCACCAGGGCGCTGACCGCCGCGGCGTAGACCAGCCAGTCGGGAAGCTTGGGGAAATGCACTGTACCGCCCCCGGACCCTGCGCGATCAGCCGGCCACGGCGGCGGCGAGGATCAGGGCGGTGGCCAGCTTGGCGCCGACCAGCAGGACCGCGGCCGAGATCTCGCCGTCCTGGATGCGCTCGGGCAGACCTTTAAGCACCATGTCGGTGACCCGGAACACCAGAAGCTGGACGGCGATGGTCGCCGCGCCCCAGATGCCGATCTCGATCACCGAGGTCGAGGCGGTCAGCGAGATGGCCAGCGGGATCGACAGGCCGACCATCACCCCGCCCAGCGACAGGGCGGCGGCCGAGTTGCCCTCGCGGATCAGGGCGATTTCCTTGTGCGGGGTCAGCAGGGCGTACAGCGTCGTGCCCAGGATCAGCATGACCAGGGTCACGCTGGCGTGCAGCAGGGTGACCGGGAAGCCGGTGGCGAAGGCCTGGACCTCGGGCGACTGAAGCTGGGACGGCATGGACGCGGACTACCCTGGGAATTGTTCGGCGACCTGACTAACACGGGTCAGCGAGATTTGCGTAGGGGGCGCCCGCATCCGGAGAATTGCAGCTTACTTGTAGAAGCCTTCGCGCAGATTCAGGCCGGCGCTGGAACCACCTGGACGCGTTGCCGGTGCACGCTATCCGCGAACGCTGGATCGGCCCGTACGCCGCCTATGCGGCGGCGATGCTCAGCCGGCTGAAGACGGTGGTGGAAAGCGAGGACGCCTAGCGAAAACCTCGCCCTTCGACAGGCTCAGGGTGAGGTTTTCTACTGAACGGCCTCGAAAGTAGTCCTCATCCTGAGCTTGTCGAAGGACGAGGACGGACCCGCAGGCCTAAGCCGCTTCGTCCTCATCATCATCGCTCAGCACCCCCGCCATCGCCGCCAGCGACAGCTTGCGCAAGGCCGAGGCCCGCACCTTCTCGCTCTCGCTCTTCAGCTGGCCGCAGGCGGCCAGGATATCCCGCCCGCGCGGGGTGCGGATCGGCGAGGAATAGCCGGCCTTGTTGAGGATCGCGGCGAAGGCCTCGATCGTCGACCAGTCCGAGCACTGATAATCGCTGCCCGGCCACGGATTGAACGGGATCAGGTTGATCTTGGCCGGGATGCCCTTGATCAGCTTGACCAGGGCGCGAGCTTCCTCGGGACTGTCGTTGACGCCCTTGAGCATCACATATTCGAAGGTCACGCGACGGGCGTTGCTGAGGCCCGGATAGGCGCGGACGCCCGCCATCAGCGTATCAAGGGGGTACTTCTTGTTCAGCGGCACCAGCACGTCGCGCAGGGCGTCGTTGGTGGCGTGCAGGCTGATCGCCAGCATGGCCTGGGTCGTATCGCCCAGCTTCTCCAGCATCGGCACGACGCCCGAGGTCGAGACGGTGATGCGGCGACGCGAGATGCCGACGCCCTCGTTGTCGCTGATGATCTCGATGGCGTCGGCGACCTGGCCCAGATTGTACAGCGGCTCGCCCATGCCCATGAACACGATGTTCGAGAGCACGCGGTCTTCCTTGTCCGACGGCCATTCGGCCAGGTCGTCCTTGGCCACCTGCACCTGGGCGACGATCTCGGCCGTGGTCAGGTTGCGGACCAGCGGCTGGGTGCCGGTGTGGCAGAAGCTGCAGTTCAGCGTGCAGCCGACTTGGCTGGAGACGCACAGGGCGCCGGCGCGGCCGACGCCGGGGATGTAGACGCTCTCGACCTCGATTCCAGGCGCCATGCGGATCAGCCACTTGCGGGTGCCGTCCTTGGACACCTGGCGCTCGACGATCTCGGGGCGGGCGATGGTGAAGGTTTCGGCCAGGCGGGCGCGGGTCTCCTTGGCGACGTCGCTCATCTGCGCGAAGTCGGTGACGCCGCGATGGTGCATCCAGCGGAAGATCTGGGTGGCGCGCATCTTGGCCTTGCCGTGCTCGACGACGCCGCTCTCGACCAGCGCCGCGACCAGTTGCGGGCGCGTGAGGCCCGAGAGGTTGACCAGGGGTTTGGCGACGGGGGCGGCGGGCGTCGTCTCGGTGGAGACGCGCGACAGGTCGAGGGTGGCGCTCAAGGGGGTGTCCGGCTCTTCGGGGTCGAGGCGGACATATAGCAGGTCCGGGCCGGTTTTCCAAAAGGACGGCCTGCGACAAGCGGCCTCGTCCTTGGACAAGCTCAGGATGAGGCCTGCTGAAACGCCCGGCCTCAACCGGAAACCTCATCCTGAGCTTGTCCAAGGACGAGGTTTTTGCGCCCCCTAAACCTTGCGGAACTTGCTTCCCTGGTTGGCGATCAGGGCCAGGGCCCAGTCGTCGGGGACGATCTTGGCGATGGCGGCGATGGTCTTGTTGGGCGCGCCGGGGACGCAGATCGAGCGGTTGGCCTCGGCGGCCTCATAGCCGGCGGCGGCGACCTCGTCGGCGCCCAGCCACAGCCACTCGGGCACGCCCTGGCTGACCTGGGCGCGGGTGCCGTTGACGTCGTGGAATTCCGAATAGGTGAAGCCGGGGCACAGCGCGCTGACATGGACGCCGGTCTGGAGGTTCTCCAGGTGCAGGCTCTGGGAGAACTTGACCAGGAAACCCTTGGTCGCCGCGTACAGGGTGTGGCCGGCCGCGCCGGGGACCAGACCCGCCAGGGACGAGACGTTGACGATACGGCCGAACCTGCGCTCGACCATGCCCGGCAGGACCTTGTGGGTCATCTCGCAGACGCTGGTCAGCAGCAGCTGCAGGAACTTGGCCTGGTCGGCCCAGGCGGTGGACTCGTACGTCCCTGGCAGGCCGTAGCCGGCGTTGTTGACCAAGGCGTCGACGACGCGGCCCTGCTCGGCGAGGGCGGCCAGCACGGTGTCGACGCCGGTCGGGTCGGCCAGGTCGGCGGGGATGGCGTAGGCCTCGACGCCCGAGCGCAGCTTGATCTCGGCGGCCAGGCCTTCAAGGCGGTCGACCCGGCGCGCGGTCAGGGCCACGTCATAGCCGTGGCTGGCGTAGATGCGGGCGGAGGCGGCCCCGATGCCGGCGGAGGCGCCGGTGATCAGGGCGAGGCGGCGGGCCATGTCGTAGGTGATCCGATGAAAACTTCGCCGGAGACGAGCACGGTCCGCGCTTCGGTACAAGAAGCCCTCCCAAAACCTGTTCAGACCCAAGGTCACCCCGTTCATGCCGTGCTGGGCGGCCAGGATCGTCAGGCTTTCGAGGGCATGACCCTTGTCGCCGGCGAAGCTGTGCGAGTTGGTGAAGCCGGCGGCCAGCTTGGCCTTCCAGGCCCCAGTGAAGGATCGGATGCAATTTTCCAGGAGTTCGGAATCATCGGCGCTGAGGGGTCGATTCTCACCGAACGACGAAATGCCGACTCAACTTGCGACAACGTTGTCAATTCCTTATGAATAAGGGAATTCTGCAAAGCAGTATGATGCATCAGCCTCGCCGCTTCCCCGGCGGGTCGCGTTCGTGCTGCGCCGCCCTTGTGTTTGTGAGGCGTCCGCATGACCACCAAGACCGTCCATCCCAATCCTGTACATCCGGGCCTCGTCCTGGCCGCCCTGGCGCTGGGAGGCTTCTCGATCGGCACGACCGAGTTCGCGTCGATGAGCCTCTTGCCCTATTTCGCCAAGGACCTGGGGGTCGACGCCCCGACGGCCGGCCATGCGATCAGCGCCTACGCCCTGGGCGTGGTGGTCGGCGCGCCGGTGATCGCCGTGGCGGCCGCGCGGTTGCCGCGCCGGGTGATCCTGACGGTGCTGATGGCGGTGTTCGCGGTCGGCCACCTGCTGAGCGCCATGGCGCCCTCTTTCAACTGGCTGATCGCCTTCCGGTTCTTCTGCGGCCTGCCGCACGGGGCCTATTTCGGCGTCGCGGCCCTGGTCGCCGCCAGCGTCGCCCCGCCGGAGAAGCGCGCCCAGTCCGTGGCCATGGTGATGATCGGCCTGACCATCGCCACCATCGTCGGCGTGCCGCTGGCCAATGTCGTGGGCCAATGGATCGGTTGGCGCTGGGGCTTCGTGATCGTGTCCGGCCTGGCCGCCCTGACCGCCCTGTCGGTCTGGCTTTACGCCCCGCGCGTACCGGCCGACGCGGACGCCAGTCCGTTGCGCGAGTTGGGCGCCCTGGCCAAGGGCCGGGTCTGGCTGACCCTGGCGATCGGCGCGATCGGCTTTGGCGGCATGTTCTGCGTCTACACCTACCTGGCCGACACCATGCTGGCCGTGACCCACGCCTCGCCCGCCGCCCTGCCGGTGGTGCTGATGGTGTTCGGGGCCGGCATGACCGTCGGGACCCTGGTCTGCGCCTGGGCGGCTGACCGCGCCCTGATCCCGGCGATCGGCGCGGTGCTGCTCTGGAGCGCCGGCGCCTTGGCGCTGTATCCGCTGGCCGTCGGCAACCTGTGGAGCCTGATTCCGGTCGTCTTCCTGATCGGGTGCGGCGGCGGCCTGGGCGCGGTGCTGCAGACCCGGCTGATGGACGTGGCCGGCGAGGCCCAGACCCTGGCCGCGGCCCTGAACCACTCGGCCTTCAACTTCGCCAACGCCCTAGGCCCCTGGCTGGGCGGCCTGGCCATCGCCGCCGGTCATGGCTGGGCGTCGACCGGCTGGGTCGGCGTCGCCCTGGCCCTGGGCGGCTTCGTCATCTGGGTGGTCGCGGCGATCGACGCCCGCCAGCAGCAGCGATTGGCGCTAGCGGCGGCGGAGTAGGGTCCGCCCTCGTCCTTCGACAAGCTCAGGATGAGGACTGCTGTTAGGGCCGTTCAGTCGAAAACCTCATCCTGAGCTTGTCGAAGGACGAGGTTTTCGTAGCTCAGCAGCCCTCGACGGCCTCATGGGCGCCGTTCAGCAGGTCGGCTACGGTGATCTGCCCCAGCCGCTCGTGCGCGGCGCGGTCGGCGGCCTGGATCGCGGAGCGGACGGCGTCGGGGATCTTCTCACCCACCGGACAGCCCTTCACGCCCTTGGGCGCGACGCCCAGATGCGCGCAGCCGTTCACGGCCTTGAGCACGATGTCCAGCGTGATGGTCTCGGCGGGCTTCAAGAGCCAGGCCCCGCCGTTGGCGCCGGCGCGCGCGCCGATCAGCCCCGCCTTGCCCAGCATGGCGGTGACGCGGCGGACCACGACCGGATTGGTCGGGACCGAGGCGGCGAGCTCGGCGCTGGCCACGGCGCGGTCGGCGGAAAACGCCTCCTTGTGCGCCAGATAGGCCAGGGCATGGGCCGCGACAGGGAATTTCTGACTGTCAGACATCTCAACCGGGAACGTAAGGTTGTCGCTCGCGCGTTCAACTGAAAACTGTTTCATCCTCGCAACGATGAGACGAAGCGACGCTGCGTGATGATTGAACCCGTCGCCGATTGGGTGTATCGCGCCGCGCTGATCGATATGGGTCGGCCGACCGCATTTTGCGAGGGCGGCCCGGAGGGATTGAATGGCTTCCGAAGCCTCTAGCGCCGCCGGCCCTGACTGCGCGCCCACGTCTACCGACATTCCGCAACAGGAAGGCGCCCCTTCCAACGGCAATGGCCAGGGCCATGGCGACGCGAAGGGCCATGGCTTTTTCGCCCTGGCCCTGGGCTCGATCGGCGTCGTGTTCGGCGATATCGGCACCAGTCCGCTGTACGCCCTGCGCGAGGCCCTGAGCCACGCCCGTTCGTCGGCCTCGGCCGAGCACGCGGTGCTGGGCGTGGTGTCGCTGGTCCTGTGGACCATGACCCTGTTCGTGACGATCAAGTACGTCATCTTCTTCATGCGCGCCGACAACAAGGGCGAGGGCGGCACCCTGGCCCTGATGGCCCTGGCCCAGAAGGCGCTGGGCAAGACCGGCCGCAAGCGCTCGATGGCGATCTTCTTCCTCGGCGTGGTCGGCGCGGCGCTGTTCTATGGCGACGGCATCATCACCCCGGCCATCTCGGTGCTGTCGGCGGTCGAGGGCCTGAAGGACGCCCCCGGCGTCGGCCGCAGCCTGACGCCCTATATCGTGCCGATCTCGGCCGGGATCCTGATCGCCCTCTTCGCCGTCCAGTCGCGCGGCACCCACAAGATGGCGGCGCTGTTCGGGCCGTTCACGGCGGTGTGGTTCCTGATTCTGGGCGCCCTGGGCGCGTTCCACCTGGCCGACGATCCGTCGATCTTCCGCGCCTTCAACCCCTGGTACGGCGTACGCTTCCTGTTCGAGAACGGCTTCATCGGCTTCGTCATCCTGGGCAGCGTGTTCCTGGTCGTGACCGGGGCCGAGGCGCTGTACGCCGACATGGGCCACTTCGGGAAGCGCCCGATCCAGGCCTCGTGGCTGTGCCTGGTTTTCCCCTGCCTGGCCCTGAACTATCTGGGCCAGGGCGCCATGGTGCTGGACAACCCCGCCGCCGGCCGCAATCCGTTCTGGGAGATGGTGCCCGGCTTCGCCTACTGGCCCGTGCTGCTGATGGCCACCGTCGCCACCGTCATCGCCAGCCAGGCGGTGATCACCGGCGCCTTCTCGATGACCCAGCAGGCCGTGCAGTTGGGCCTCCTGCCGCGCATCGAGATCAAGCGCACGTCCGAGACCCAGGCCGGCCAGATCTTCGTGCCGGCCGTCAATCAGTTCCTGCTGATCGGCGTGCTGGTGCTGCTGTTCATGTTCCAGAGCTCGCACAGGCTGGCTTCGGCCTACGGCATCGCGGTGACCGGCGCGATGTTCGTCGACACCCTGCTGGCCTATGTCGTCATCCGCCGCGTGTGGAAGTGGAACCTGGGCCAGACGGGCCTCTTGCTGATCCCGCTGGTCGCCCTGGATCTGGTCTTCATCGCCTCGAACATGCTGAAGATCCCGGACGGCGCCTGGCTGCCGCTGGTGTTCGGCGCGGTGCTGGTGCTGATCATGTGGACCTGGACCCGCGGCGCCAACATCCTGACCGCCAAGACCCGCCGCGACAGCGTGCCCCTGGTCGACCTGATGGAAATCCTGCGCGCCCGCGCCCCGCACCGCGCGCCCGGCACGGCGATCTTCCTGACCTCGGATCCCGAGATGACCCCGGTCGCGCTGATGCACAATCTCAAGCACAACAAGGTGCTGCACGAGCGCAACGTCATCCTGACGGTCCGCACCACCGAGACGCCGCGCGTCCGCGAAGAGGACCGGGTGACGATCGAGAAGGTCAACGACGACTTCAAGAAGGTCATCGTCAACTACGGCTTCATGGAAAGCCCCAACATCCCCAAGGCGCTGGCGGTCTGCCGCAAGCAGGGGCTGAAGTTCGACATCATGGCCACCAGCTTCTTCCTGGGAAGGCGCTCGATCGTGCCGTCGGCCAATAGCGGCATGCCGCTGTGGCAGGACCGTCTTTTCATCTACCTGATGAAGAACGCGGCCAATCCGACGGACTTCTTCAAGATTCCACCCGGCCGTGTGGTCGAGCTGGGCGCCCAAGTCACGGTTTAGCGAGTACAGTCCCGGCTTATGGAAACCACGCTGCGCGTACTGGGCGACGGTCTGTCGATCGCCGCCCTGGCCATCATCGCCGCCACGGCCCAGGGCGCGTGGAAGCGCATCCCCAAGGGCGTGCCCGTGCCCATGCAGTGGGATTTTGCCGGCAAGCCGACCTGGCGCGCGCCCAAGCCGCTGGCCCTGCTGACCATCCCGATCGCCTCGATCCTGGTGCTGCTGGCCTTCACCGCCACCCAGGCGACCTTCACCGACGATCCGATGCGCGCGATCATCATCTTCCTGGTCCGCGCCACCCTCGCCGCCAGCCTGGCGCTGAGCCAGCTTTTCCACCTCCGCTTCGTCATCAAGACGTTGCAGGACGAAGGTCAGCTTTAAACTTCTTGACCCGCGCGCCCTGATCCCGTTGAAGGCGCGCGACTTTGTGTTTCTCTCCGGAAGGACCCCTCATGGCCGACAAGTCCGTGAAGAAGGTCGTGCTCGCCTATTCGGGCGGCCTCGACACCTCGATCATCCTGAAGTGGCTGCAGACCGAATACGGCGCTGAGGTCATCACCTTCACGGCCGACCTGGGCCAAGGCGAAGAGATCGAACCGGCGCGCGCCAAGGCGCTGGCCGCCGGCGTCAAGCCCGAGAACATCTTCATCGAGGACGTCCGCGAGGAGTTCGTCCGCGACTTCGTGTTCCCGATGTTCCGCGCCAACACCGTGTACGAAGGCCAGTACCTGCTGGGCACCTCGATCGCGCGTCCGCTGATCGCCAAGAAGCAGATCGAGATCGCCCGCCAGATGGGCGCCGACGCCGTCAGCCACGGCGCGACCGGCAAGGGCAACGACCAGGTCCGCTTCGAGCTCGGCTACTATGGCCTGGAGCCCGACATCACCGTGATCGCCCCGTGGCGCGAGTGGGACTTCAAGTCCCGCGAGGCCCTGCTGGACTTCGCCGAGAAGCACCAGATCCAGATCACCAAGGACAAGCGCGGCGAGGCTCCGTTCAGCGTCGACGCCAACCTGCTGCACTCGTCGTCGGAAGGTAAGGTCCTGGAGGACCCGGCGGTCGAGGCTCCCGAGTTCGTCCACATGCGCACGATCGCGCCGGAAGACGCGCCCGATCAGGCCACCATCATCACCATCGACTTCGAAAAGGGCGACCCGGTCGCCATCGACGGCGTGGCCATGTCGCCCGCCACCCTGCTGACCAAGCTGAACGAACTGGGCCGCGACAACGGCATTGGCCGCCTGGACCTGGTCGAGAACCGCTTCGTCGGCATGAAGTCGCGCGGCGTCTACGAGACCCCCGGCGGCACCATCCTGCTGGCCGCCCACCGCGGCATCGAGAGCATCACCCTCGACCGCGGCGCGATGCACCTGAAGGATGAGCTGATGCCGAAGTACGCCACGCTGGTGTACAACGGCTTCTGGTTCACGCCCGAGCGCGAGATGCTGCAGGCGGCCATCGACTACAGCCAGCAGAAGGTCAGCGGCCGCGTTCGCGTGAAGCTGTACAAGGGCAATGTCACGGTCATCGGCCGCGAGAGCCCCTACAGCCTGTACGACCAGGACCTGGTGACCTTCGAAGAAGGCAAGGTGGCCTACGACCACCGCGACGCCGGCGGCTTCATCAAGCTGAACGCCCTGCGCCTGCGCGTCCTGGCCAAGCGCGACAAGCGCGGCTAGGGCTCACCGCCTTCCGGAATACGAGAACGCCCCGGCCGACGGTCGGGGCGTTTTTCGTTATTCGTCGTGCAACGCCCGCTGAGCCAGCTGGGCGCAATAGCGGCCGAAGTGCTCGGCCAAGGCCTTTCCCGGTCCGGGGAAGGTCGTCACGCGGTCGCCGTACTCGATCGAGACGGTCCCGGTGCTGGCCAGCGAGCGCAGATAACCGTCCGGCATGTCGCCCTGCCCATCCACATAGCTGCGGCCCTTGAAGGTTTCGATGCCCCGCTGCACGCGGAACACCGCGCCCTGCGTGCGCACGCGCAGCTGTGCGGCGTCGACCTGCGGCTCATAGAGATGGGCCACGACGCCGCCCGACCTCAGCCCCGAGCAGCTCAGCACCAGGCCCACGTTCGAGCCATCGGCGCGCGGAGGACCGCTCATGATCAAGCCGCCGGTCACGCCGTGCGCCACACCCCATTGGTAGGTCTGACCATATTGCGTGAAGGTCTTGGGCGGCGGCGCGCGGTCCACGCCCATGGCCGTGGCCTGGAACACGAAGGTCGCGCCCGCGATCGCGACGATCGCGCTGCCGGCCAGAAGAACGGAAGTCGAAATACGCATTGGCGTCTCCCTTGTGAGAAGACGCTAGCTCACCGCAACCCTTGGAAGCAATACGCTACACCCGGTTGTAGGGGTATCGATCGCGGATCATCCGCTGAAAGAACCGACCCTTGGACCGGGCGCGGAAGAACGCCTTGCTGACGCGTTCGGGGACGCCGACATAGACGTACTCGTCGCCGTCCTGGAAGGTGACGAACAGCTTGCCGTGTTCGGGAGCGTAGTCGATCTCTCGGATCGCCGTGGATTCCACATGCATGGCCATGAGCCTTTCGCGCGGGGGATCGTTCCGAGATGGGAGCGATTCAGCGACGCGACGGTTCCCGGAACGCAGGTTGCGCCGCCGCGCCAGCCCGCTAGGCTCCGCTTCGGGGACGGCCTTCGGAGCCGCCGGGAGGAACATCGAAATGCATCAATCCCACGCGCTCGTGGCGATCGTCACCCTGCTGTCGCTGCTGGTTTATCTCTGGATGATCCTGCGCATTCCCGGCGCGCGCCGGCGGTCGGGCATCGACGCCCCGGCCATGACCGGCCATCCCGAGCTGGAGCGGCATCTGCGGGTCCAGGCCAACACCGTCGAGTGGCTGGTCATCTACCTGCCCGCGCTGTGGCTGTTCGCCATCTACTGGAACGACCTGGTCGCCGCCGCCCTGGGCGTGGTGTGGATGCTGGGCCGGATCATCTACGCCCTGGGCTATGCCGCCGACCCGAAGAAGCGCGAGGTCGGCTTCATCATCCAGGCCCTGGCCGCCGCGGTGCTGTTCTTCGGCGCCCTGGGGCGGGCGATCTGGATCCTGATGGTCATCGGCAACTAGGTAAAGCTTTGCCGGACAAAGCTTTGCTGACACGGGCGTGGAGGCCTATATCCGCGCCATGGACCACCTGCCCGTCGATCCCGCCCGCTATGGCGCCTTCCTGGTCGCCATGTTCGTCATGGCCATCACCCCGGGTCCGGCCAACCTGTTCGCCATCGCCACCGGCATGGAACGCGGCAAGGGCGCGGCGCTGGTCAGCGTGGTCGGCATGAACACGGCCACCCTGGTGTGGTTCGGCTGCTCGGCGCTCGGCCTGGGCGCGCTGATCCTGGCCTTCCCCAAGGCCTTCCACGTCCTGGCCCTGGCCGGCGCGGCCTACCTGGTCTGGCCGGGCCTGAAGTCGCTGTGGGCGGGGATCAGGAACATCGAGAGCCATGCTTCGGCCACGGTGCGCGCGGGCCGCTCGGCCTTCTTCGACGGCTTCATGGTCCAGATCGCCAATCCCAAGATCCTGCTGTTCTTCTCGGCCGTGCTGCCGCCGTTCCTGGACGTCAAGCGGCCCCTGGTCCCGCAGCTGATCATGTTCGCCTGCGCCACCATCGGCATGGACCTGATCAGCATGTCCTCCTACGGCCTGGGCGGAGCGGCGCTGTCGCCCCGGATGAACGAACCGGGCTTCCGGCGAATTTTTTCGATTCTGGTAGGCGTCCTTCTGATCACGGCCGCCGTATTGATCGTATCGAGGGGCTAGAGCCCTTTCCGATCTGATCGAAATGATCAGTCGGATAAAAAGGGCTCTAAATGAAAGACCTGGAGCATTTCACCGATCCGTTCGGATCGGAAAATGCTCTAGCATGGCAGCCGAAAGTGGAACCCGGTTTCGGCGTCCGCCACGCGTCGGAGCAAAGAAAGAAATTTCAGTCCCGCATCAAACTGCGCCTTGGCGAAACCACAAAGCCCGGCCAGAGTTGTCTAAACACCCAGGACTCCGCTTGAAGGAGCAAGTCATGTCCATGAAGAAGGTCGCCATCGCCGCGTCGTTGGCCCTCGCGGCGACCTTATCGGCCTGCGCGACGCCCACGCCCTACCAGCCGCGTGTCACGTCCGGCTCGACCACCGGCGGATTCTCCGAGCAGCGGCTGGAAAGCGACCGCTATCGGATCAGCTTCGCCGGCAACAGCCTGACCTCGCGCGAGACGGTCGAGCGCTATCTGCTCTATCGGTCGGCCGAACTGACGGTGCAGCAGGGCTACGACTGGTTCGAGACCGCCGACCACCGCACCGACCGCACCGCCCGCTCGTACATCGAGCCTGATCCGTTCGCGCGTCCGGGCTTCGGCTGGGGTCCGTACGGCTACTGGCGCCCGTCCTGGCGCTATTTCGGCGGCGGCTATGGCTGGCGCACCTGGGACCCGTTCTGGGGTGACCCCTTCTTCGCCGACCGCGCCCAGATTCGCACCGTGGAGCGTTTCGAGGCCGGCGCCGAGATCGTGCTGCACAAAGGCAAGAAGCCGGAAGGCGACCCGCGCGCCTACGACGCCCGCGAGATCATGAGCAACCTGGCCAGTTCGATTCAGCGGCCGGTTCCGAAGTAACGACATGAATCTTCCTCCCCCTTTATGGGGGAGGGGGACCGCCGAATGGCGGTGGAGGGGGCTCAGCCGGCAATTAGTCCGTGCACCGCGCCCCCTCCGTCGGCTTTCGCCGACACCTCCCCCAGGCGGGGGAGGAATATCCACCAAACGCCTACCGCGGCGCCATGCGGATGCCGCCGTCCAGGCGTACGTCCTCGCCGTTGAAGTAGCCGCAGGTGATCATGGTGATCGCCAGCTGGGCGTATTCTTCCGGATTGCCCAGGCGCTTGGGGAACGGCACCGAAGCCGCCAGGCCCGCCTTCACCGCTTCGGGCGCATTGTTCATCAGCGGGGTGTTGAAGATGCCCGGCAGGATGGTGTTGACGCGGATGCCCTCGCTCATCAGGTCGCGGGCGATCGGCAGGGTCATGCCGACGACGCCGCCCTTGCTGGCCGAATAGGCCGCCTGGCCCATCTGGCCGTCCTCGGCGGCGACCGAAGCGGTGTTGACGATCGCGCCGCGTTCGCCGTCTTCCAGAGGCTCCAGGTCCAGCATGCCCTTGGCCGACTTGGCGATGCAGCGGAACGTGCCGACCAGGTTGATCTGGATGATGCGGTCAAAGGCGTCGAGCGGGAAGTGCTTGGTCTCGCCCGTGGCCTTGTCGCGGCTGGCGGTCTTGGCGGCGTTGCCGGTGCCGGCGCAGTTGACCAGGATCCGCTCCTGGCCGTGTGCGGCGCGGGCCTTCTCGAAGCCGGCGTCGACATCGGCGTCGCTGGTCACGTTGACCTTGCAGAACACGCCGCCGATCGCCTTGGCGACCGCTTCGCCCTTTTCCTCGTTGAAGTCGAAGATGGCGACCTTGACGCCCTGGGCGGCCAGGGCGCGGGCGGTGGCCTCGCCGAGGCCCGAAGCGCCCCCGGTGACGACGGCGGCGACGGTGTTGTCGAGTTTCATGGACGTTTCCCTCTTCTTCGCGTTTGGAGCGTTCGCGTTTAGGATCGAGTTGAAGAGGTGTTTATCCCGATGAGCCGCGACGCCAAACCGTCCCCCGACGTAAACGTCAACGAGGTGCTGGACCCCAAGAAGGCGCTCTCGCCCGTGACCGTACGGGTCAACGAAGAGAAGGTGCGCGAGGGCTTCCTGCCCAAGATCCGCAAGGTCGCCGCCAAGGTCCCGTTCGCCGCCGACGCCCTGTCGGTCTGGTGGGCCGCGCGCGATCCCGAGACCCCGACGGCGGCCAAGGGCATGATCTTCGCGGCCCTGGCCTATTTCGTGCTGCCGACCGACGCCATTCCCGACATCCTGCCGGCCATCGGCTTCACCGACGACGCGGCGGTGTTCGCGGCGCTGGTGGCGATCCTGGGCAAGACGGTGAAGCCGCGCCACAAGGAAGCCGCCCAGGCCTTCCTGCAGAAACTGTCCCATGACGCCTGAAGCCCTGCCGCGGGCGATCGCCGCCGGCGGCGCCCTGGCCTTGTGCTGGCCGTCGTCGGCATGGAGGTCTCCAGACTGCTGCCGCCGGAACGCGCGATGGCGACCACGATCAGCGCCTTCACGGCCTCGGACGCCATCCTGTCCTTCGACCTCGTCAAGGGCGCCAAGCTGCTCAATTCCTCGCGCCTGACCGCCTGGGCCGTCTGGTTCCTCTATTGGGGCGGACAGGCGGCCATCTGCTGGGGCATGCTCAGCTAGACCTTTTCGGAGACCGCCATGCTCGCCCTCGTGATCGCCGCGCTCGTCCAATCCGCCGCTCCGCCGCAAGCCGACCCCGAGGACAAGGCCGTGCTGGCCGTCGCCCAGGCCTTCTTCGACGGCATGGAAGCCGGCAGCACGCAGGCCATGCGGGCCACGGTCCTTCCCAACGCCCAGTTCATGGGTGTGCGCAAGCAACCCGACGGGACCTACAAGATCGGCCGCGTCGCCTTCGAGGACAGCTTCGGCAAGCGCGCCGATCCGGGCGTCAAGGAATGGATGTGGTCGCCGGTGATCATCCGCCGCGGCGGCCTGGCCACCTTGACGGCTCCCTACGAGGTCTCGCGCGACGGCAAGACCCTGCACTGCGGCATCGACGTCTTCACACTGGCGAAACAGGACGGCGCCTGGAAGATCGCCAGCATCAGCTGGACGGCCGAACCCGACGCCTGCCCGGAGCTGAGGAAGCTCTAGCCCACCCGAAACCGCAGCACCGCGCCGTTCCACATCGCGTCGTCGTGGTCCTCCTCGACGATGTCGCGCACGCCCGGATAGCTAGCCGCCGCCTGGCGCCAGAAGGCCAGGGCCCCGGCGTTGCGGCGGACCACCGCCGCCTCCCAGACGCCCCAGGCCGTGCCGAACAGGGCGTGGGCGGCGGCGACGCCCACCCCGCGGCGGCGGTGCTTGCGGACGACGAAGAACTCGGCCACCGCCCGGTCGATGGGGCTGGGGGAATGGGCGACGTCGTTGACCAGGGCGAAGCCGACCGGCAGGCCCTTGATCCGGAACAGCCAGGCCCCGCGCGCCGGATCGCTCCAGTAGCTCTCCAGGCCCGGATAGTCGCAATAGCGCCCGTCCGGACCCAGCTCGCCCTCGGCCTCGCGGTCGAACCACAGCGCCGAGAAATCGTGGATGTAGAGCTGCATCAGGTTGGCGATGACGTGCGCCTCGTCGGCGGCGGCGCGTTCGACGGTCAGACTCGCCATCGACATCGATTTCCTCCGTAGGCGACAGGTTGTCGCGGACGAACCAGTGCTTAAGTTGGTCGGATGATCGAAGCCCTGCTCAGCAAAATGATCAAGACCGGCGACTTCACGGCGCATCTGCCGGGAGGCCGGGTCATCAAGGCGGGGGACGGCGCGGGCCCGCCCGTCGCCATCCGGATCAACAGCCGGGGCCTGCGCCGTCTGGCCAATCCCAGCCTGGGCCTCGGCGAAGGCTATATGGAAGGCGACATCGTCTTCGAGCAGGGAACGATCGACCAGCTGCTGACCATCGTCGGCGAGAGCGGCGGGCGCAAACCCAAGCGCGGCTCGGCCTTCACCCGGTTCCGCAAGGCGCTGAAGCGGCGGATCCAGCAGGTCAACGACCGCGTCGCCTCGCGCCGCAACGTCTCGCATCACTACGACCTGTCCAACGACCTCTATCGCCGGTTCCTCGACACCGACATGCAGTATTCCTGCGCCTATTTCGAGCGTCCGGACATGACGCTGGAGGAGGCCCAGGCCGCCAAGAAGGCCCTGATCGGCCGCAAGCTGCTCATTGAGCCGGGCATGAAGACCCTGGACATCGGCTCGGGCTGGGGCGGGCTGTCCATGACCCTGGCCAAGGACTTCGGGGCCCAGATGACGGGGGTCACGCTGTCGACCGAGCAGTTGGCCCTGGCCAAGGAACGCGCGGCCAAGGCGGGCCTGGCCGACAGGACCGACTTCCGCCTGACCGACTATCGCGACCTGAATGAGAAATTCGACCGCATTGTCTCGGTCGGCATGCTGGAACATGTCGGCGCGCCCAACTTCCGGACCTATTTCGAGACCATCGCCAAGCTGCTGGACGAGAACGGCGTGGCTTTGGTCCACTCGATCGGCAAGATGCACGGGCCGGGCGCGACCAACGCCTTCACCCAGAAGTACATCTTCCCCGGCGGCTATATTCCCGGCCTATCGGAGATCGTCACGGCCATCGAGCAGGCGGACCTGTGGATCACCGACATCGAGATCCTGCGCCTGCACTATGCCGAGACCTGCCGCATCTGGCGCGAGCGGTTCATGGCCGATCCGGACATCCCGACGATGTTCGACGCCCGCTTCCGGCGGATGTGGGAGTTCTATCTGGCCGGGGCCGAACTGGGCTTCCGGCACGGCGGCCACATGGTCTTCCAGATCCAGCTGGCCAAGAAGCGGGACGCGGTTCCGCTGACGCGGGATTACCTCCTGCGCGATTGACGGAGACGGCGGCGGCGTCCATAGGCGCCGCCTGATCTTCTGAAGGAAGCGCCATGCTGGCCGACCTCCTGCGCCGCAAGCCCGTCGCTCAAGTCGAGGGCGAGCATCCTCCCGAGACCCTGCACCGCTCGATCGGCCTGTTCCAGCTGACCATGCTGGGCGTGGGCGCGACGATCGGCACCGGCATCTTCGTGGCCCTGACCACGGCCGTGCCGGCGGCGGGGCCGGCGGTGATCGTCTCGTTCGTGCTGGCCGGGATCACGGCCGCCCTGACGGCGCTGTGCTATGCCGAACTGGCCTCGACCATCCCGGTGTCGGGCTCGTCGTACTCCTACGCCTACGCCACCCTGGGCGAGTTCGTCGCCTTCCTGGTCGGGGCGTGTCTCCTGCTGGAATACGCGGTCTCGGCCAGCGCCATCGCCGTGGGCTGGGGGCAGTATCTGAACGAAATGCTGGTCGACCTGGTCGGCTGGAAGATGCCCGACGCCATCGCGAAAGCCCCCGGCGCCGGCGGGATCGTCAACGTGCCGGCCGTGGTGCTGGTCGGCGCCTGCATGATCCTGCTGCTCCGGGGCGTGAAGGAGTCGGCGGCGATCAACGCCATCCTGGTGGTGCTGAAACTGCTGGTGCTGCTGTTCTTCGCCGTGGTGGCCTTCAGCGGCTTTCACGCCGGCAACCTGACGCCGTTCATGCCGATGGGCGTGGCGGGCGTGGGCGCGGCGGCCTCGTCGATCTTCTTCTCGTATATCGGCATCGACGCGGTCTCGACGGCCGGCGAGGAGGTCAAGGACCCGCGCCGCACCCTGCCGCTGGGCATCGTGCTCTCCCTGCTGATCGTCACGGCCATCTACATCCTGGTCGCCCTGGCCGCGGTCGGGGCCCAGCCCTGGACCGCCTTCAAGGGCCAGGAGGCGGGGCTGGCGGTGATCCTGCGCAACCTGACGGGCCAGGCCTGGACCTCGCTGGTGCTGTGCGTCGGGGCGATCGTGTCGATCTTCTCGATCACCCTGGTGGTCATGTACGGCCAGACACGGATTCTCTACGCCATGAGCCGCGACGGGCTTCTGCCCAAGGTGTTCCAGCGGCTGCACCCCAAGACCCGCAGCCCGGACCTCAACACCTATATCGTCGCGGCCTTCATCGCGGTCCTCGCCGCCTTCGTGCCGCTGGACGTGCTGGTCAACCTGACCAGCATGGGCACCCTGATCGCCTTCGCCATCGTCTCGCTGGGGGTGATCATCCTGCGCCGCACGCAACCGGACCTGCCGAGGGGCTACAAGGTCCCGCTGTACCCCGTGCTGCCGGCGCTCAGCGTGGCCTTCTGCGGCTACCTGATCATCGGCCTGCCGCTGGATACGTGGCTGCTGTTTGCGGTGTGGGTCGCCGGCGCCTGCGCGATCTATTTCGGGTATTCGCGCAGGCACTCGGCCCTGAACGCCTAGGCGCTATTCCACCGTCACCGACTTGGCCAGGTTGCGGGGCTGGTCGACGTCCGCGCCCTTCACCACCGCCACGTGGTAGGCCAGCAGCTGGATCGGGGCCGACATCACCAAGGTCGAGACCAGCGGATCCGAGGCCGGGGCCGTGACCACCACCTTGGCCCCCGCCGGCGCGTGCTTCACGCCTTCGGTGTCGGTGATGAAGATCACCTGGCCGCCACGGGCCATGACCTCGCTCATGTTCGAGGCCGACTTCTCGAAATAGCTGTCGTGCGGGGCCAGGATGACGATCGGGGTCTGGTCGTCGACCAAGGCGATCGGGCCATGCTTCAGCTCGCCGGCGGCATAGCCCTCGGCGTGGATGTAGCTGATCTCCTTCAGCTTCAGCGCGCCTTCCAGGGCCAGGGCCGACATCGGGCCGCGGCCCAGATAGAGCACGTCCCGCGCCTTGGCCACGTCGGCGGCGATCTCCTTGATGGCGTCTTCCAGGCCGATGGCCTCGGCGATCAGGCGCGGGGCTTCCAGCAGCACCTTGACCAGGCGCTGCTCCTCGGCGGCGTCGATCGTCCCGCGCGCCTTGGCGGCGGCGATGGCCAGGGCGATCATCACGCTGACCTGGGCGGTGAAGGCCTTGGTCGAGGCCACGCCGATCTCGGGACCGCAGTGGATCGGCCAGACCACGTCGACCTCGCGGGCCATCGTGGATTCCTGGGCGTTGACCACCACCGCGCTCTTCATGCCCTTGGCCTTGCAGTAGCGCAGGGCCGCCAGGGTGTCGGCGGTCTCGCCCGACTGCGACATGGCCACGACCAGCGAGCCCGGCCGCAGGGCCGGCTGGCGGTAGCGGAACTCCGAGGCGATCTCGACATCGACCGGCAGGTCGGCCAGCTGCTCGATCAGGTATTTGCCGACCATGCCGGCGATGAACGAGGTGCCGCAGGCGACGATCTGGATCCGGTCCAGCTTGGAAAAATCGATGTCGCCCGGCACCGAAGCCTTCGAGGTCAGGGTGTCGACATAGGCCGAGATCGTGCGCTGGCAGCCTTCCGGCTGATCATGGATCTCCTTCTCCATGAAGTGGCGGTAGTTGCCCTTCTCCAGCATCACCGCCGAGGTCGGCACCACCCGCACCGGACGGGTCACGGCCGCGCCGTTGGCGTCGAAGATGCGGTAACTGTGGTGGTCCAGGGCCACGTAGTCGCCCTCGTCCAGATAGACGACGCGGTTGGTGAAGGGGCCGACGGCCAGGGCGTCCGAGCCCAGGAACATCTCGCCCTGGCCCTCGCCCACCACCAGCGGGCTGCCGCGACGGGCGCCGAGCACGAGGTTGGCCTCGCCCTCGATCAGCACCGCCAGCGCATAGGCGCCGGTCAGGCGGTCCAGGGTGGTCTTGAAGGCGTCCAGCGGGGCCAGGCCCGTGGCCAGCTCGGCGTCGATCAGGTGGGCGATCACCTCGGTGTCGGTGTCACTGCTGAACGTGCGCCCCGCGGCGGCCAGCTCGGCCTTCAGCTCGGCGAAGTTCTCGATGATGCCGTTATGGACCAGGGTGACGCGGCCGGCGGTGTGCGGGTGGGCGTTCTGGACGTTGGGCGCGCCGTGGGTGGCCCAGCGGGTGTGGCCGATGCCGGTCGTGGCGACCAGCGGCTCCTCGGCGACCACGGCTTCCAACGCCTTGATCTTGCCCTTGGCCCGGCGGCGCTCGACCTTGCTTCCGACCACGCCCGCGATGCCGGCCGAGTCATAGCCCCGATACTCCAGCCGCTTGAGGCTCTCGATCAGACGCTCGGCGACGGGCTTGTTTCCGACGATGCCGATAATGCCGCACATGGGCCATGATCCCTTGTAGAACGCGCCGGCAGGATTATCCCTAGCCGCACGAGGATTTCGAAGCCGGCCTTTAGCACTCGCTCAAGACGGCTTCCCGTAAATCTGCATTTCGGTTCGTTTCGCGGCCCTAAAGAGACCAGACGAAGACATGAGCAAGCGCGCCTATTTCGGCACCGACGGCATCCGGGGCCAGGCCAACAAGCATCCGATGACGGCCGAGGTCGCCCTGCGCGTCGGCCTGGCCGCCGGCAAGCTGTTCCGCTCGCAGGACGAGCGCCGCCACCTGGTGGTGATCGGCAAGGACACCCGCCTGTCGGGCTACATGATCGAGCCCGCCCTCGTCGCCGGCCTGACCAGCGTCGGCATGGACGTGCGGCTGTTCGGCCCCCTGCCGACCCCGGCCGTGGCCATGATGACCCGCTCGATGCGCGCCGATCTCGGCATCATGATCTCGGCCTCGCACAACAATTTCGCCGACAACGGCATCAAGCTGTTCGGCCCCGACGGCTACAAGCTGTCGGACGAGCAGGAGCTGAAGATCGAGGCCCTGATGGACGAGGGCCTGCAGGAAGGCCTGGCCGCCCCCCGCGACCTGGGCCGCGTCAAGCGCATCGACGACGCCCAGGCCCGTTATGTCGAGATCGTCAAGGCGACCTTCCCGCGCCACCTGTCCCTGGCCGGCAAGCGCATCGTGCTCGATTGCGCCCACGGCGCGGCCTACAAGGTCGCTCCGACGGCCCTCTACGAGCTGGGGGCCGAGGTCATCGCCCTGGGCGTCACCCCGGACGGCACCAACATCAACGAGGAGTGCGGCTCGACCCATCCCGAGGCCATGGCCAAGATGGTCCGCGAGTACCGCGCCGACATCGGCATCGCCCTGGATGGCGACGCCGACCGCCTGGTGATCTGCGACGAGAAGGGCCTGGTGGTCGACGGCGACCAGATCATGGCCATCATCGCGGCCTCCTTCCACGCGGCCGGCGCGCTGAAGGGCGGCGGCGTCGTGGCCACGGTGATGTCGAACCTGGGCCTCGAGCGCTATCTGAACGGCCTGGGCCTCAAGCTCGAGCGCACCGCCGTCGGCGACCGCTACGTCATGCAGCGCATGCGCGAAGGCGGCTTCAATGTCGGCGGCGAGCAGTCCGGCCACCTGATCCTGTCGGACTTCTCGACCACCGGCGATGGTTTGATCGCCGCGCTGCAGGTGCTGGCGGTGATGATCGAAACGCAGCTGCCGATGAGCGCGCTGGGCCGCCAGTTCGAGCCGGTGCCGCAGCTCTTGGAAAACGTCCGCTTCGCCGGCGGCAAGCCGCTGGAGGCCAAGGCCGTCAAGGACGCCATCGCCGACGGCGAGAGCCAGCTGAACGGCTCGGGCCGCATCGTCGTGCGCGCCTCGGGCACCGAGCCCCTGATCCGCATCATGGCCGAGGGGGATGATCCGGCCCTGGTGACCAAAGTGGTGAAGTCGATCGTCTCGGCGGTGAAGGCGGTTTAGGTTTCCTTCTCCCCTTGCGGGAGAAGGTGGCGGCGAAGCCGACGGATGAGGGGTCGATAGTCCGATCCGCCGCGCAACCCCTCACCCGACCCGCTGCGCGGGCCACCCTCTCCCGCAAGGGGAGAGGGAATATGGACTAGCCGCTCCCCGCAAAAACCTCCATCATGTAGAAAAGCATCCCATATTTCGGGATTCATATGATGGAGGAAGACATGCAGCGTATCGAACCGCGCCGCCACCTGGCGCACCAAGAGGCGCGCGCATGAACCCGCTGCTTGGCGTCGTCTTCCACTGGCTGGGCGGTCTGGCCTCGGCCAGCTTCTATGTTCCCTATCGCGGCGTGAAGCGCTGGTCGTGGGAAATCTACTGGCTGACCGGGGGGATCTTCTCCTGGCTGCTGGCCCCGTGGCTGTTCGCCTCGCTGCAGACCCCCAACCTGATGGGCGTGATGAGCCAGGCGCCCCGCGACGTCGTGGGCCTGTGCGTGCTGTTTGGCGTGCTATGGGGCTTTGGCGGCCTGACCTACGGCCTGACCATGCGGTATCTGGGCCTGTCGCTGGGCATGGCCGTGGTGCTGGGCCTGTGCACCGTGTTCGGCACCCTGATCCCGCCGCTGGTGCGCGGGACCTTCGCCGCCACCCTGCTGGGCTCGACCTCGGGCAAGATCATCCTGCTGGGCCTCTTGATGACCCTGGCCGGCATCATCGTGGTGGCCATGGCCGGCGCCAAGAAGGACGCCGACCTGTCGCCCGACCAGAAGGCCGCCGCCGTCGCCGAGTTCGACTTCAAGAAGGGCGTCACGGTCGCGATCTTCTCCGGCATCATGTCGGCCTGCTTCGCCTTCGGCCTGGCCGCCGGTGAGCCGGTCAAGGCCCTGGCCGCCGCGGCGGGCGCGGGTCCGCTTTGGACCGGCCTGCCGACCCTGTGCCTGGTGATGTTCGGCGGCCTGATCACCAACGGCGTCTGGTGCGCCGGCCTGATCATCCGCAACAAGTCTGCCGGCCAATGGCTCGGCAAAGGGGGGCTGGACAAGACGGTTGAAGCCGACGCGGGCGAGTCCAAAGCCCCGCTGCTGACCAACTACCTGCTGTGCGCCCTGGCCGGCACGGCCTGGTACTTCCAGTTCTTCTTCTACACGATGGGCGAGAGCCAGATGGGCAAGTTCGGCTTCTCCAGCTGGACCCTGCACATGGCCAGCATCATCATCTTCGGCGCCCTGTGGGGCTTTGCCTTCAAGGAATGGAAGGACGCCCGCCCCGCCGTGCGCAACATGGTCTGGGCCGGCGTGGCCCTGCTGGTCGGCGCGACCATCGT
Organism: uncultured Caulobacterales bacterium; assembly: GCA_903900155.1. Classification (GTDB taxonomy): domain Bacteria; phylum Pseudomonadota; class Alphaproteobacteria; order Caulobacterales; family Caulobacteraceae; genus Caulobacter. The sequence continues at coordinate 63,840 of CAIUMD010000094.1, forward strand.
CATCGGCTACGGGAACATGATCGGGGGCTGAGGGCGCGAACCGAAAATTCGACAAGCTCAGGATGAGGTTTTCGACTGCACGGCTTCAAAAGTAGTCCTCACCCTGAGCCTGTCGAAGGGCGAGGACGGCCCCGCTGAGCCCCTACACCCCCACCTTCGGCGACTTCATCCGCCGCTTGTTCACGTGGTGGCTGGGCGCCTCGGCCTGGATCTCCTCGGGGTATTCGCCCTTGAAGTAGAACCGCTGCCAGGCCTCCTTGGTCGCTTCGGGGTCGCGCTTGAAGATCAGCGCGTTGAACTCGCTGCGCTTCTCGGCCCAGACGTCGTACTGGCGGCGCAGGTCCGGGTTGGAGTTCATCGAGCGGATCACCGGCTGGAAGGCCTCCATCGGCTTATCCTGGATCGGCATGATGAAGCAGAAGGTCTCGCCCTTCTCGAACCGCACCGTGCCGGGGCGGGTGAAGATCCAGTTCATCGTGAAGGGGAACGGCAGCCAGTCGGTCTCGATCACGCCAGCCAGCGGCTGGATGCCATCTTTGACATGATTGGGCGGGCCCATGGCCATCAGCGACCAGCCCGGCGGCGTGCGGAAGAGATAGCCGGTATGGAACGTCACCACGCCGCGGGTGAAGTGCGACTTCACGAAGTCGGTGAAGCCCGGATACGGGTGGTCGGGCTGGAACTTGATGCACTCCTGGTGCGCCCCGCCGTCCCAGGTCATCGAGAAGCCCACCGGGCAGATGATGTCCCAGCCGGTGGTGTTGGCCATGGTCAGCGGCAGGCAGCGATAAGGATGACGCTCGGCGAACCGATCCATCCAGGCGCGCTGCGGCCGGCCGGGCACGATTTCCGGCGGACGGTTCTCGGTGGGATAGCACTCCAGTTCCATGCCGGTCCTTTGCTCAGGTGTTCCTGCCCTATGTGCTCTCAGGTCTAGCCCTGCGGGTATTGGGCCGTCTAGAGCCTGTCCGCTTCTGATGGAAACCATCAGAAGCGGATAAACAGGCTCTATTTCTTATACTTAGAGCGTGGCGGGCGCCGAAACCGCTCACACTTTCGGCTGCCGCGCTCTAGAGAGACCTCATGAAGACCAGAACCGACCTGTTCGCCTTTTTCGAGGCCCACGGAATCTCGCACAGCACCCTGGACCACCCGCCGGTGTTCCGCGTCGAGGAGGGGCTGGAGATCAAGAAGGCCCTGCCCGGCGGCCACACCAAGAACCTGTTCCTCAAGGACGCCAAGGGCCAGCTGTGGCTGATCTCGGCCCTGGGCGAGACGATGATCGACCTCAAGAAGCTGCACCACGTCATCGGCTCGGGCCGGCTGTCGTTCGGGCCGCAGGAGATGATGGTCCAGACCCTGGGCGTGACGCCGGGCTCGGTGACGGCGTTCGGGCTGATCAATGATGCCGATCGGCAGGTGCGCTTCGTGCTCGACAAGGCTCTGGCCGACAGCGATCCGGTCAACTTCCACCCCTTAAGCAACGACGCCACCACGGCGGTTTCGCAGGCGAACTTCCGCAAGTTCCTGACAGCGCTGGGCGTGGAGCCGATGATCGTCGACTTCGCGGCGATGGAAGTGGTGGGCTGAACCCCATCCATTCCAAAAACTCGCTTTCCTAGGCCTTGCGCCTAGGACCCATAACGCGGCTTGACCCGGCATCTTCAGTTGGAAGCCGCCAGTGTGGGCGCCCACCCGGCCCACGCAACAGCTCCGGAACGATGGGTCCTAGGCACAAGGCCTAGGAAGACGGGGTTTGGTTTGGCTGAGAGCTGCACGATCCCTCGCCTCCCACGCGAACGGGACATTGCGCGTCGACGCTCGAAGGACCATCTTGCGCCTTCGAGCGTTCCCCTACCTTGAGTACACGAGAAACCCGATGTCCCTGATCGGCGAAAAGCCTGCCGCACCGGCGAAAAGCGAGCACATCAAGGACGGCACGGACGCCAGCTTCATGGCCGACGTCATTGAGGCCTCGAAGACCCAGCCCGTCATCGTCGACTTCTGGGCGACCTGGTGTGGTCCGTGCCGCACGCTGACCCCGACGATCGAGAAGGTCGTCAACGCCGCCAAGGGCGCGGTGAAACTGGTGAAGATCGATGTCGACGCCAATCCGGGCTTCGCCGGCCAGTTGCGCGTGCAGTCGATTCCGACCGTCTACGCCTTCGTCGACGGCCGCCCCGTCGATGCGTTCCAGGGCGCCCTGCCCGAGAGCCAGGTCAAGGCCTTCGTCGAGAAGCTGACGGGTCCCGCCGGTCCCAGCGCCATCGACGACCTGATCGCCCTGGGCAAGGAATCGCTGGAGATCGGCGACATCGGCGGCGCGGCCCAGGCTTTCGCCCAGGCCCTGAACACCGACCCGACCAATATCAAGGCCCTGGGCGGCATGGCCCGCGCCTATGTGCTGGGCGGCGACCTGGAGGGCGCGGCCGAGGTGGTCGCCATGGCGCCGGCCGACGCCAAGGACCCGGATCTCGACGCCGCCCGCGCCGCCCTGGCCCTGGCGGAAAGCGCCCCGTCCGAGACCGCCGCCTTCGAACAGCGCCTGGCCGCTAACGCCGACGACCACGAGGCCCGCTTCGAACTGGCCAAGGCCCTGGCCGGCGTCGGACGCCTGGACGAGGCCGCCGACCATCTTCTGACCATCATCGCCCGCGACCGTACGTGGAACGACGACGCGGCGCGCAAGCAGCTGCTGACGGTGTTCGAGGCCGCGGGACCGACGTCCGAAGTGGCCAAGCAAGGTCGACGCAAGCTGTCGGCCATTCTCTTCAGCTAGGAGCGTCCATGCAGGGGAACTATCGCAAGCTCGCCGACTTGCCGCTGGTGATCCCGGTGTTCCCGCTGGACGGGGTGTTGCTGCTGCCCGGCGGCCAGCTGCCGCTGAACATCTTCGAGCCGCGCTACCTCAACATGCTGGACGACGCGATGTCGGGCGAGCGGATCATCGGCATGATCCAGACCAAGCCGCATCAAGCCGCCGATAACCAGCGCCCGGCCCTGGCCCCGGTGGGGTGCGCGGGCCGGGTGACCAGCTTCGCCGAGACCAGCGACGGCCGGTACCTGATCACCCTGACGGGCGTCTGCCGTTTCCGGGCCGGCGACGAGCTGCCGGTGCGCACGCCCTACCGCCAGGTCCGCGCCGACTTCGCCCCGTTCGAGCCCGACCTGCGCGAGGACGCCGGCGGCGCCCGCACGGCGGCCGACATCGACCGCCTGCTGGTCGCCCTGCGTCGTTATCTCGACCACCGGGGCCTGGCCATCGACTGGGGCGACGCCGAGAGCGCGCCCTCGGACGCCCTGATCAACAGCCTGGCCATGGCCCTGCCGTTCGACCCGCTGGAAAAGCAGGCCCTGCTCGAGGCCGAGACCATCTTCGAACGCAAGGCGACCCTGACGGCCCTGTTGGAAATCGACGCCGCCGCCGGGGACGATGACGAACCGCATTCCATCCAGTAGAGAGGGCGCCCAAGAGGTACCCATGACGCAAGCTGCTCCCCCTCCCGTCGACGTCGATCCGCGCCTGCTGGAAGTGCTGGTGTGCCCCGTGACCCGGGGTCCGCTGGACTATGACCGCGCCAAGGGCGAGCTGATCAGCCGCTCGGCCAAGCTGGCCTATCCGATCCGCGACGGCGTGCCGATCATGCTGCCGGAAGAAGCCCGCGAGCTGGACGCCTAGCTAGAGCGCACCAGGGTTAAGTGTGTGCGGTTAACCCGCCCGGGTGCGCGTCAACTAAAGCGCCACGCCCCGCAGCAGCTTGGGCAGGTCGCCCACCCCGCCGCCGGCCTCGTGCATGAAGAAGCGGCGGGCCGGAGCGATCTGGTTGACCACCGCCAGGCCCGCCCCGCGCGCCAGGCGCATCAGCGGGTTGTCGTTCGAGAAGATCCGCACGAAGGCGTCGAAGGCCACCGCGTTGCTGACCGTGTCGAACCGCCGCCAGCGGGCGTAGCGCTCCAGCACCGCCTCGGCGCCGATGTCCTCGCCGTTGCGGAGGGCCTCGACCAGCACCTCGGCCAGGGCGGCGGCGTCCTTGAGGCCCAGGTTCAGGCCCTGCCCGGCGATCGGGTGCACCCCGTGGGCGGCGTCGCCGATCAGGGCCAGACGCGGGGCGACCATGCGCTCGGCCAGCGACAGCGACAGCGGATAGACGAAGGTCGGGCCTTCGATCGAGACCTCGCCCAGGAAGTCGCCGAACCGGCGCATCAGGTGGGCGTGGAAGGCCTCGGGCGCCGCGTTGCGCAGGGCTTCGCCGCGCGCGGTGCTCTCGGTCCAGACCAGGCTGGCGCGGTTGTCGGTCAGCGGCAGGATGGCGAACGGGCCGCTGGGCAGGAAATATTCGTGGGCCACGCCCGCGTGCGGGCGCTGCATGCGCACCGTCGCCACCACGCCCGACTGGCCATAGCTCCAGCCGATCTCGCCGATGCCGGCGGCCTTGCGCAGGACCGAGCCCCGCCCCTCGGCGCTCACGGCGAGGGGAGCCGACAGCACGCGGCCGTCGGCCAAGGTCAGCCTGGCGCCGGCCGCGTCGACCGCCAGGGCCTTGGCGGCCATCGGGGCGATGACGGGGATCTCTTTCTCGGTGACCGCCTGGGCCAGGGCCTGGCGGATGCGGCGGTTCTCGACCAGGTAGCCCAGCGGCTCGCCCTCGATGCGGCCCGAGATCTCGCTGGAGTCGAATCGCAGAAAGGCCGGCAGCGGCTTGCGAGCCGCGGCGCCGGGCGTGCGGCCGTCGGTGACCAGGATCTGTTCGATGCGCTGGGCGTGGGGGGCGAGCGCCTCGCCCGCCCCGATCGTGCGCCATTGGCGGAAGCTGGAATAGGCGATCGCCGAGCTGCGGCCGTCGAAGGTCGGGGCCAGCTGGGACTCGAACGGCTGGGGATCGACCAAGAGTGGCCGGAGGCCGCCCGACGCCAAGGCAAGAGCCAGGGTCGAGCCGGCCATGCCGGCGCCGGCGATGATGACATCCGCGTCGTGAGCAGGAGAGGGCATAGCTATTTCGTCTCCGCATAGGGCGCCTTGGCGTCCTGGCGGACCAGGCCGCGCGTGGCGTCGCCCACGCCGATCAGCACGAACTGCACCGCCAGGGCGCACAGGATCAAGCCCAGGACCCGGACCACGATGCTCATGCCGATCCGGCCCAGAACCTTGCTGATCAGCGGCGCGGCCCAGAACACCGCCACCATCACCAGCGACACCACCGAGATCACCGCCACGCCCAGACCGACGCCCGCCCAGCCGAACGGCTTGGCCTCGGCGGCGTAGATGATCACCGTCGAGATCGCGCCCGGCCCAATCAGCAGCGGCATGGCGAACGGCACGATCAGGCGCTCGAAGCGCTTCTGGGCGTAGACCCGCGCCGACTGCCCCTCGATGCCCTCGGCCGCGTCGGCGAACATGGTGGTGAAGTCGTCGCGCAGCATGTCCAGGCCGAGAATGAACAGGATGACGCCGCCGGCGATGCGGAAGGCCGGCATCGAGATGCCGAAGAAGGCCAGCAAGCCCACGCCCGTGAAGAAGAAGAAGATCAGGAACGCCGCGACGAACAGGCCGATATAGACGGCCACCATCCGCCGCCCCGCCGCGGCCGCGCCCAGGGTGGCGGCGGCGAACAGCGGCACGTTGCCGATCGGGTCGATCAGGGCGAACAGCGCGACGAAGAAGTTGACGGCCAGCTTCGCCTCGGTCATTCGACGTCCTCGCCTTTCAAATCGCGCCCAAGCTCGGCTCTGTCCTAGAGCGGACGATGTCGCGCGCCAACCCCAGGGGACAAAAGATGACCGCCGACGCCCGCCTGATCGTGCCGCTGGACCTGCCGACCACCGACGATGCGCGCCGCATGGTCGAGCAGCTGGGCGACGCGGTCAGCTTCTACAAGATCGGCCTGGAGCTGCTGGCCAGCGACGGCATGGCCCTGGCCCACGAGCTGAAGGCCAGCGGCAAGTCGATCTTCCTCGACTGGAAACTGCACGACATCGGCGCGACCGTGGAGCGCTCGGCGCGGGTGCTGGCCCAGAGCGGTTGCGACCTGCTGACCGTCCACGCCGAGCCGCAGGTGATGAAGGCGGCGGTGAGGGCCCGAGGCGACTCGAGCTTGAAGATCCTGGCGGTGACCGTGCTGACCAGCCTGACCGACGCCGACCTGGTCGAGATGGGCTACAGCTTCAACGCCCGCGACCTGGTCGAGCGCCGCGTGCGCCAGGCCCTCGAATGCGGCGTCGACGGGATTGTCTCCTCGCCCCACGAAGCGGCGATGGCCCGTGAGATCGCCAAGGACGCCGGCAAGCCCGACTTCCTGATCGTCACCCCCGGCGTGCGCCCCGACTGGTCGGCCAAGAACGACCAGGCCCGCGCCGCTGCGCCCGCCGACGCCATCCGCGCCGGCGCCAGCCACCTGGTCTGCGGCCGCCCGATCACGGCGGCGAATGATCCGAGGGAAGCGGCGCTGAAGGTGGCGGCGGAGATCAGCGGGCTGTAAGAAATCCACCCTCTCCCCTTGCGGGAGA
>CAIUMD010000095.1 GCA_903900155.1 uncultured Caulobacterales bacterium
AGCCGGCGGTGCGGCGTGCGCCGAGGGCGCGGGCGATGGCGGTGAAGAGGGCGGCGATGCGTTGGGTCACCCAGCTGACGGGGTTCTCGCCGGGGCGGCGGCGGCTGGTGATCCAGGTGGCGAGGCAGACGGCGGTGAAGAGAGCGGCCGGCAGGCCGACGGTGAAGGCCGCTGGAAGTCCCGCGCCCGAGGTCATGGCCTGTCCCAGGATCATCGAGGTCTCGAACAGGAAGAGCAGGACGCCGCCGGTCGCCATGGCCGAGCCGGATCCCGCGCGCTTGGCGCTGAGGCCGAAGGGAACGGCCAGCAGCGGCAGCAGGGGCAGGATCAGCGCCCGCGAGGTGCGGGCGTAGAACTCGGCCAGCAGGGTCTGGCGGGGCAGGGCGGGAGCGGCCTTGCCAAAGCCCTGCTGGGCCAGTTCGACGAGGGTCAGTTCGCTGACGTCCTCGCCCCGGACCCGGAACAGCTTGCCCGACAGCGACAGCGGCACGTCGAAGGAAAAGCGCGTGAAGTTGGCGACATAGACCTGGGCGTCGGCGGTGGTGCTGACCTGCCGGCCGTCGTGAAGGTCCAGCGTGACGCTTTGGTCGCGGGGGTCCTTGCGCACGACCGCCGAGACCGCCGTCAGGACGTCCTCGCGCCCGTCGGGTTCGATCCTGCGGATGAAGACGCGCTCCAGGTTGCGCCCGTTGGCGTCGGCGCGGTCGGCGGTCAGGAACAGCGCGCCGGTGGAGAGCAGGGCCTTGGGCCGCACGTCGCCGTTCCAGCCGGCCTTCTCGGCCGCGTACAGGACGCCGTGATAGGCATAGCGGCTGTAGGGCTGGATGAAGCCGAACAACAGAACGCTGAAGGCCATCAGCACGACGCCCAGGCCCACGAAGGGCGCGGCGAAGCGACCCAGCGAGATGCCGGCGGCCAGGATCGCGTCGATCTCTGAGCTCTTGTTCAGGGCGTTGACGACGACGAACAGGCCGATGAAGAAGCCGCCGGGCAGGGTCAGGCCCACATAGTGCGGCACCAGGTTGACCAGCAGTTCGGTCAGGTACCTGAAGCCGTCGGTCGTCTGCGAGAGCAGTTGGAAGGAGCGCATGAGGCGCTCCATCAGGAACGCCACCATCGTGCTGATCAGCACGGCGCTCATCGGCGTCAGGGTCCGCTTCAGCAGATAGCGGTCGAGGGTCTTCGGGATCATGGCGGGGCGTATGGGTTTTCAGAGCGCCGGCAGGCTGGCGGCCTGGGGATCGGCCATCGCTTCGTGCCGGCGGGCCGCGATCCGGGGCGCCGCCGCGACCGGGCGGGCGCTCAGGGCCTCGGCATAGACCTCGACGACCTGGTTGAGGATCTCGGTCCAGCGATAGGCGGCGCTGCGTTCCAGGGCCTCGGCGCCCAGGCTCAGGCGGGTGTCCGGGGCGAGGATCAGCTCGCCGAGGGCTTCGGCATAGGCGGCCGGCTGGTCGACGCAGAGCCGGGCGTTGTGGCCGTGCCGCAGCAGGGCGCGGGTGTTGGGCGCGTCGGCGCAGACCATGGCCAGGCCACAGGCCATGGCCTCGAGATTGACGTTGCCGAAGGTCTCGGTGGTGCTGGGATTGAGGAAGATGTCGCCGCTGGCCAGGGCCGTGGCCAGCGCCTCGCCCGACAGGAAGCCGGTGAACACCGCGCCGGGCAGCCGCTCTTCGAACCAGGCGCGGGCGGGACCGTCGCCGATGACCAGCACCTGCGGCGCGTGGCCGGCCGTTTCGAGCTGGCGGATGGAGTCGGCGAAGGCGGCCAGGCCCTTTTCCATGACGATCCGGCCCAGGAACACGATCACGGGACGCTTCGGGTCGAAGCCGTGGCGGATCCGCCAGGCCTGGCTGCGGCGGGCGGGATTGAAGAGCTCCGGATCGACGCCCCGCGCCCACGTGCGCACGCGGGTGGAGAGGTTCTGGGCCTTGAGCTCGTCGCCGATCGCCTCGGTCGGGGCCAGGACGTAGTCGCAGGCGCCGTAGAATTTCCAGAGCTGGCGGCGCACCAGCGGCCGCAGGCGGCCAAGGCCGTAATAGTCGAGATAGGTGTCGAACAGGGTGTGCAGGCTGGCGACCACCGGAACGTTCAGGCTGCGGCCCAGCCTTAGCGCCGCCGAGCCCAGCAGGTCGGGGGCCGACAGGTGGATGAGGTCGGGCTTGAAGGCCTGGATGTCGCGTCGCAGGAAGCTGGGAAGGCCCAGGGCCAGGCGGTAGTCGCCCCGGAAGGGGATCTTCACCGACGGCGCCGAGACGAGCTCGCCGGCCGGCTCGAAGGCCGGGTTCGGCCCGGTGGGAGAATAGACCCGCACCTGCGCGCCGACCGTGCTCTCCAGGTGGCGGACCAGCCGGTTCAGCGACTTGTTGGCGCCGTCGAGGGTATAGTTGTAGTTTCCCGAGAACAGAGCAATGCGCGGCGGGCGCGCGCC
>CAIUMD010000096.1 GCA_903900155.1 uncultured Caulobacterales bacterium
GAATATCCATAGTCATTTGTTGAATCTGTTGTTGTAACTGTTGAATAGTTTGTTGTGATTGCGCTAATTGCATTTGTACTTGTGGTGGGATATGGCCGCCAACCTGACCGGCCAGGTCCGCAACATCGCCGACGTCACCACCGCCGTCGCCAAGGGCGACCTCAGCAAGAAGATCACCGTCGACGTGAAGGGCGAGATCCTGGAGCTGAAGTCGACCATCAACGTCATGGTCGATCAGCTGAACGGCTTCGCCTCGGAAGTGACCCGTCTGGCCCGCGAAGTGGGTACGGAAGGCAAGCTGGGCGGCCAGGCGCAGGTGCCCGGCGTGGCCGGCACCTGGAAGGACCTGACCGACAACGTCAACATGATGGCCGCCAACCTGACCGGCCAGGTGCGCAACATCGCCGACGTCGTGACCTCGGTCGCGCAAGGCAACCTCAAGCGCAAGCTGACCCTGGACGCCAAGGGCGAGATCGCCTCGCTGGCCGACACCATCAACGGCATGATCGAGACCCTGGCCACCTTCGCCGACCAGGTGACCAACGTCGCCCGCGAAGTGGGTTCGGAAGGCAAGCTGGGCGGCCAGGCCCGGGTGCCCGGGGCCGCCGGCCTGTGGCGCGACCTGACCGACAACGTCAACGAGCTGGCCGCCAACCTGACCACCCAGGTCCGCGCCATCGCCGAGGTGTCCACCGCCGTGACCAAGGGCGACCTGACGCGGTCGATCACCGTGGAAGCCTCGGGCGAAGTCGCCGCGCTCAAGGACAACATCAACGAGATGATCCGCAATCTGAAGGATCAAACTCTGAAGAACACCGAGCAGGACTGGCTGAAGACCAACCTGGCCCGATTCAGCCGCATGCTGCAGGGCGAGCGCGACCTGTCGACCGTGTCGAACCTGGTGCTGTCGGAGTTGGCCCCGCTGATCAACGCCCAGCACGGGGTGTTCTACGTCTCCGACACCAACGAGGCCGGCGACACCATCCTGAACCTGGCCGCCAGCTATGCCGGCAATCGCAGGAAGCCGCCGTCGGCCCAGCTCTATCTGCGCGAAGGCCTGATCGGCCAGTGCGCGGCCGAGAAGGAACGCATCCTGCTGACCAACGTCCCCAAGGACTACGTCAAGGTCAGCTCAGGGCTCGGCGAAAGCGCCCCGCGCAGCATCATCGTCCTGCCGGCCCTGTTCGAAGGCGAGCTGAAGGCGGTGATCGAACTGGCCAGCTTCGGCGAGTTCAACGAGACCCAGCAGGCGTTCCTGGACCAGCTGATGGAATCCATCGGCATCGTGCTGTCGACCATCGCCGCCAACATGCGGACCGAAGGCCTGCTGGAACAGTCCCAGCTGCTGACCTCGGAACTGCAGGCCCAGCAGGAAGAGCTGAAGAAGACCAACGACCGCCTGGAACTGCAGGCCGCCAGCCTCCGCCAGTCGGAAGAACTGCTGCGCTCCGAGCAGGAAGAACTGCAGACCACCAACGCCGAGCTGGAGGACAAGGCCGTCCTCCTCTCGGCCCAGAACAAGCAGGTGGAAGCCAAGAACACCGAGGTCGAACAGGCCAAGGCGGCGCTGGAGGAAAAGGCCGAGCAGCTGGCCCTGACCTCCAAGTACAAGTCCGAATTCCTGGCCAACATGTCTCACGAGCTGCGCACGCCGCTGAACAGCTTGCTGATCCTGTCCAAGATGCTCAGCGAGAACGCGCAGGGCAACCTGAGCGACAAGCAGGTGGAGTTCTCCAAGAACATCCACTCGGCCGGCGCCGACCTTTTGGGCCTGATCAACGACATTCTCGATCTGTCCAAGATCGAAAGCGGCACCGTCACCCTGGACATCGGCCAGATGCCGTTCGCCTCCCTGGCCGACCAGACCCGCCGCACCTTCGCCCAGCTGGCGCAGGACAAGAAGCTGGACTTCGGCATCGACATCGACCCGGCCCTGCCGCCGGCCATGTACACCGACGACAAGCGCCTGCAGCAGGTGATCAAGAACCTGCTGAGCAACGCCTTCAAGTTCACCCAGGCCGGTTCGGTGAAGCTGGCCGTGCGCCGGGCCGAGTCCGGCTGGGCGGCCGGCAACGACCACCTGAACAAGGCCGGCCAGGTGCTGGCCTTCGAGGTCGCCGACACCGGCATCGGCATCCCCGAGGACAAGCAGCGGATCATCTTCGAGGCCTTCCAGCAGGCCGACGGCACCACCAGCCGCAAGTACGGCGGCACGGGCCTGGGCCTGTCCATCAGCCGCGAGATCACCCGCCTCTTGGGCGGCGAGCTGAAGGTCGTCTCGACCCCGGGCGAGGGCTCGACCTTCACCCTGTACCTGCCGCTGAACTTCAGCCCGACGGCCCAACCCGCGCCGATGCCCTCGCCGCGCGCGCCGGTCGCCCCGTCCTCGACCTTCACCTTCTCGACCGCCGACGCCCCGTCGTACGAGCCGGTCGAGAGCGTGGTCGACGACCGCGACACCGTCAGTCCCGAGGACCCGACCGTGCTCATCGTCGAGGACGACCCGCGCTTCGCCTCGATCCTGCTGGCCCTGGCCCGCGACAACGGCTTCAAGGGCGTGGTGACCAGCGAGGGCTCCTCGGTGCCGTCCCTGGCCCGCCGCTTCGCGCCGGAAGCCATCCTGCTGGACGTCGGCCTGCCCGACATGGACGGCCTGGCCCTGCTGGACCTGCTGAAACGCACCCCCGAGACCCGGCACATCCCGGTGCAGGTGATCTCGGCCGACGATCGGGGCGGCCTGTCGCTGTCGATGGGCGCGCTGGGCTTCACCAGCAAGCCGGTCGAGCAGGAGGCGGTGGTCTCCACCCTGGACCGCGTCCGCCGCCTGGCCGACCAGCCCGAACGCACCCCGATCCTGGTCGGCGGCGACAAGACCACGGCCGAGCTCTTGAAGACCGTGTTCGGTACGGTCCGCGCCGAGACCGGTCTGGACGCCCTGGCGGTCGAGACCTTCACCGGCGAGCAGGGCTGCCTGGTCGTCGCCGTCGCCGGCGGCTCCGTCGGCGCGACCCTGGACGTGCTGAAGCAACGCGGCGCGGTCTCGGGCTCGACCGTGCTCTACGCCGCCGGCGAGCTGGACGCCGAGGACGAGCGCCGCCTGCGCCTGGCCGTCTTCACCGGCGCGGCGCGCCTGGCCCGCACCGCCGAGCAGCTGATCGACCACGTGGCCCTGATCCAGCACGCCCCGGTCGAACGCCTGCCCGACACGGCCCGCGCCATGCTGACCAAGACCAAGCACGCGGACGCCGTCCTGACCGGCCGCACCGCCGTGGTCATCGACGACGACATCCGCAACATCTTCTCCCTGGCCAGCGCCCTGGAGGAGTACGGGATCGAGCTGCGCTACGCCGAAAGCGGCCGGGCGGGGCTGGAGCTCTTGGACAGCCTGCCGTCGGTCGACATGGTCCTGGTCGACATCATGATGCCCGACATGGACGGTTACGAGACCATGCGCGAGATCCGCTCGCGCTCGCGGTTCTTCGACCTGCCGGTGGTGGCCGTCACCGCCAAGGCCATGAAGGGCGACCGCCAGAAGTGCATCCAGGCCGGGGCCTCGGACTATGTCTCCAAGCCCGTCGACCTGGACCAGCTGATCTCGGTCCTGCGGGTCTCGGTGCAGCGCGCCGACGCCCGCAAGCTGGCCGGCGACAACATCGTGTCACTTTCTGGCGTCAGCCTGGCTAGCCTCGCCCAGTGAACATGATGACCTCCACCCCCGCGGTCCAGTTCCCGCCAGAGCCTGTCCCGGTCGACCGACCGCGGGCCAAGGTGCTGATCGTCGACGACGACGAGCGCAACGCCTTCGCCGCCACCCAGGCGCTGGAGGAGCTGGGCCAGGAGCTGGTCGTCGCCCGCTCGGGGCCCGAGGCGCTGCGCAAGCTGCTGCACGACGACTTCGCGGTGATCCTCTTGGACCTGCACATGCCCGGCATGGACGGCTACGAGACCGCCGCCCTGATCCGCGAGCGACGCCGGACCCGCGACGTGCCGATCGTGTTCCTGACGGCGGTGTTCCGCGACGAAGGCCACATCTTCAAGGCCTACTCCGCCGGCGCCGTCGACGTGGTGTTCAAGCCGGTGGACCCGTTCATCCTGCGCTCCAAGGTGCAGGTGCTGGTCGACCTGCACCTCAAACGCGTCGAGCTGGCCAACGAGCTGGAGATGCGCCAGCGCCTGCTGGAAGAGAACGCCCGCGTCCAGGCCGAGAAGCTGGAGGCCGAGCGCTCGCTGCAAGCCTCCCTGCGTCGCCAGCAGGCCATCCAGCGCGCCCTGCCGATCGTGTTCTATTCGCGGATGGCCGATCCTCCGTATGCGGCGCTTTCGGTCAGCGACAGCATGAAAGGCCTGACCGGCTTCGACGCCGAGGACTTCATCAACAATCCCGAGTTCGGCTACGGTCGGGTCCATCCCGACGACCTGGTCATCGTCACGCGCGCCCAGGACGAGGCTCGCCACGCCGGCGCCTATACCTGCGAGTATCGCCTGCTGTGCGCGGACGGAACCTACAAGTCGGTGATCGACCAGGGCATTCTCAGCGAGGACCCCGAGACCGGCGAGGCCGTCGTGTTCGGAACCCTGCTGGACAACACCGAGCGCCGCGCGCTGGAAGAAGCCCTGGGCCACGCCCGCAAGATGGAGACCGTCGGCCAGCTGACCGGCGGCGTCGCCCACGACTTCAACAACCTGCTGACCGTGATCCTGGGCAATGTCGACCTGATCCAGCGGCGCTGCGGCGAGGGCTTCGCCTTCGACCGCCAGGTGCGGGCGGTGCGCCAGGCCACCGAGCGCGGCGCGGCCCTGACCCGGCAGCTGCTGGCCTTCTCGCGTCGCCAGCGCCTGGACCCGGCCGCCGTCGACCTGAACGACCTGGTCCGCGACTTCTCGCCCCTGATCAAGCAGGCGGTCGGCGAGGCGGTGTCGGTGCAGTGGGACCCAGGCGACGCCCCGGCCTTCGTCCATATCGATCCGGCCCAGATGGAAAGCGCGCTGCTGAACCTGGCCGTCAACGCCCGCGACGCCATGGACGGGGCCGGCGGCATCACCATCAGCATCCAGGCCGATCCGGCCGGCCATCACCGCCTGATCGTGCGCGACACCGGCCCCGGCATGCCCCACGACGTGGCCTCGCGGATCTTTGAGCCGTTCTTCACCACCAAGGACGTCGGCAAGGGGTCGGGCCTGGGCCTGTCGCAGGTCTACGGCTTCGTCCAGCAGTCGGGCGGCGAGGTCACCGTGGTCACCGCCCTGGGCGAAGGCGCGGCCTTCCAGATCACCCTGCCCGCCATCGCGCCGCCGGCCCCGGTCGAGACGGTCGCTCCCACGCCCTCGGAAGAAGCGACGGGTTCGGAACATATCCTGGTGGTCGAGGACGACCCGGCCCTGCTGGCGCTGGCCGTCGATACGCTGGAATCCCTCGGCTACCGCGTCACCACCGCCAACAACGCCGCCAGCGCCCTGCGCCGGCTGAAGGGCGGCGCGGCCTTCGAGATGCTGTTCTCGGACGTGGTCATGCCCGGCGGCGTCAGCGGCCTGGACCTGGCCCGCAAGGCGCGCGTGGGCAATCCGGGCCTGAAGGTGCTGCTGACCTCGGGCTTCATCGGCGAGGAGGCCATTGACTGGGCGGACGAATATCCGATGCTGGACAAGCCGTATGACTCGCCGTCGCTGGCCGCCAAGGTGCGGTCGGTGCTGGACGCTTAGAGATTCTTGTTCTCCAACCCTTCAACCGTCATCCCGCGACGTGTTCGCGGGACCCATTTGTCCGCCGCAGGTGAAGTGCGGGCTCACGCTCTCCCGTGGAAGCTGGACCATGGGTCCCGCGCATAAAGCGCGGGATGACGGGCGTAGAGGAAGCTTGCCCCCTACCGCCCCCTACTCCGCCGCCACAGGCGTCCGCAGCACCTCGATGTCCCGCGCTGGCGGCAGGCCGTACAGCCGCCGATACTCGCGACTGAACTGCGAGGGACTCTGGTAGCCGACATTGAAGCCCGCCGCCCCGACATCCAGGCCGTCGACCAGCATCAGCCGGCGGGCCTCGTAGAGCCGCAGCTGCTTCTGGTACTGCATCGGCGTCATGCCGGTGACGGCCTTGAAGTGGTGGTGGAGCGAGCTTTCGCTCATCCCTACATGCTCAGCCAGGACCTCGATGCGCAGGGTGGCGGCGAAGTGGTCGCGCAGCCAGGCCACCGCGCGGGTGACGCGGTGGCCCTGCCCCTCGGCCAGGGTGATGTGCAGCAGGCGCGCGCCGCAGGGGCCGCTCAGCAGATGATACAGGATCTCCTGTTCGATCAGCGGGGCCAGGGCCGCGACGTCCCGCGGGCGGTCCAGCAGGCGCAGCAGCCGCAGCGTGGCGTCCAGCAGGGCCGGCGCGGCCTTGGTGACCGCCACGCCGTGGATCCCCTCGATCGGGGCGGCGGCCTCGGGCGGCAGGCGCCCCATCAGTTCGGCCAGCCGGGCCGGATTGATCTCGACCCCGACGCACAGGTGCGGCTCTTCCTCGGTGGCGTGGGTGATGCGCGAGGTCATCGGCATGTCCAGCGCCACCAGCAGGCAGTCGCCGACGCCGTAGTGCAACTCGTCGTCGCCCAGCTTCACGCACTTGCGGCCCTGGGCCACCAGCCAGAAGGACGGCCGCTGATGGGCGTGCAGGGGCTGGGTGGGCGAGCTGCGCTTGACGATGAACAGGCCCTCGATCGGCGACTCGATCGCGTCCTCTTTGGCGTAACGGGCGACGATCTGGGCGATCTCGGCATAGATGTCTGCGAGGGCGGGAGCGCTCAAGGGCTTGGTTTCCAAGGCTTTCGGACCACCAGACCTCTACGCCTCCACGCGGGACGCGCAAACCGTCCTTACGGCCTTTTGCAGGATCGTGCATGAGCTTTGCAGGATCGGCATAACGGCCGCGCCCCAGCGCGTGGCACATCTCCGGTCGCTCGATCCTCCCCGGTCGAGCCTCTCACGCTTTCCAAGGAACATCCCGAATGGCCACCGCTAAAGGCTATGCGGCCCCCGCCGCCGGCGCGCCCCTGGCGCCGTTCAGCTTCGAACGCCGCGAGCCCAATCCCGACGACGTCGTCATCTCGATCAAGTACTGCGGCGTCTGCCACTCCGACATCCACATGGTCGACAACGGCTGGGGCCAGAGCGTCTATCCGATCGTCCCCGGCCACGAGGTCGCGGGCGTCGTCACCGCCGTCGGTTCGAACGTCACCCGGTTCAAGGAAGGCGACCACGTGGGCGTCGGCTGCTTCGTCGACAGCTGCGTCACCTGCAAGGAAGCTCGCGACCTGGACCGCGAGCAGTACCAGCCGGGCCTCGTTTTGACCTACAGCGCCTTCGAGCCGGGTTCGGACACGCCCACCTATGGCGGCTATTCCGACCACATGGTGGTCAAGGAAGACTACGTCCTGGCGATCCCCGAGAACCTGCCGCTGGACGCCGCCGCGCCGCTGCTGTGCGCCGGCATCACCCTGTACTCGCCGCTGCGCCACTGGAATGCCGGCCCCGGCAAGAAGGTCGCGATCCTGGGCATGGGGGGCCTGGGCCACATGGGCGTCAAGCTGGCCCACGCCATGGGCGCCGAGGTCACCGTGCTGAGCCAGACCCTGTCCAAGCAGGCCGACGGCCTGAAGATGGGCGCCGACCACTACTACGCGACCAATGATCCCAAGACCTTCGAGACCCTGGCCAGCGAGTTCGACCTGCTGATCTGCACCGTCTCGGCCGGCATCGACTGGGGCGCGTACCTGAACCTGTTGAAGATCGACGGGACCATGGTCGTCGTCGGCGCGCCGGAAGAGCCCGTGCCGCTGAACGCCTTCGCCCTGATCCCCGGCCGCCGCACCCTGGCCGGCTCGATGATCGGCTCGATCAAGGAAACCCAGGAGATGCTCGACTTCTGCGGCGAGAAGAACATCGTCGCCGACATCGAGGTCATCGCGATCGACCAGATCAACGAGGCCTACAAGCGCATGGCCAAGAGCGACGTGCGCTACCGCTTCGTGATCGACATGGCGACCCTGTAAGGCCGTAAAAACCGTCATCCCGGCCTTAGCAAAGCGAAGAGCCGGGATGACGAGCTTTTGAAGGTTCTAGAAGCGCAGGATTACCGCGGCTTCCATCCCTCGGCGATCACGCCGATCTGCTTGTCCATCACCGCCGACATCTGCGCCGCCGGCAGGTTCCCGCCGGCGGCCGCCGCCATGCGGTAGTTCCAGGCATAGGCGGCCTTCAGCGTGTCGACGATCAGCCGCAGGTCCATGTCGCCCCGCACCTCGCCCTTGCGCACGCCGTCCTCCAGAACGTCGAGCAGCATCTGGGTCAGGCGCGGATTGCGGCCGTAGGGCGTGACGCCCGGGTCGTTGTTGGGATTATACGAGGCGGCGATGTGGGCCAGGAACAGCTTGGACCGCCGGGTCTCGAACTCGTAGTGGATGGCGAAGATCGAGCACAGGCGATCGGCCGTGCTGCCCCGCAGATACGGCACCACCCGGTCGAACTCGGCATAGAGCGCGCTCAGGCGATGGGTCATGACATGGCTCAGCACCTCGGCCTTGGAGGCGAAGGTGGTGAACACGCTACCCACCGAGACTCCGGCCCGCTCCGCGATGGCGCGGATGGTGGTCTCCTCGTAGCCGACCTCGTTGAAGAGGTCCCGCGCCGCCTCGAGAACCCTCTCTCGCGTCGCGGCCTTTTGGTCGTCTCTTACGCCCACGCACGTCCCCCTCGAACACGCCAGCGTCATTGTTAATCGAAGGTCGCTCCGTTCCCCCGAACGGAGCGACCTCCGGACTTGGTTAAGCGCGAGCGCCCGCGAAGATGACCTTCAGTTGTTCCGAAAGCCGCGCCAGCAGAGCCTCAACCGACCAGCCGTCGTAGACGGCGCGGCGGTAGTTGGCGACATACACGTCCCAGGTGATCTCAGCCAAGAGCTTGGCGTCGATATCTTTCGTCAACTGGCCTTCTTCGACGCCGCGTTGCAGGGCGTCGGCGATCAGGCGGAAGATGTGCTTCAGGTCCGTGCGGGCGCGGCGCTCGGCGGCTTCCGAACGGGTCCACGACACGGCGATGCTGGCGCGCAGCAGCGGCAGTTGCTCGACGTGGAAGCCGTAGGCGATGCCGAACAGGCCCAGCAGGGCTTCGTCGATCGTCTTGGCGGTGCGCGAGGCCTGGGTCATCTGGGCGTAGATGACTTCGTAGTCGGCGGTCAGGATCTCTTCGAACAGCTCCGACTTGTCGGCGAAGCTGGCGAACACGGCGCCGGTCGACATGCCGGCGGCCTGGGCGATGTCACGGATGGTGGCGCCTTCGTAGCCGCGCTCGCTGAACAGGCGGCGGGCGGCGGCCAGGACGCGCTCACGGGTGCGCTGCTTGGCGAGAGCCCGGCGGGTCAGCTTCACGGGCGAGTCGGTGGCCGGCTCGATATTGACGGACACAAAGCTCATGCGGCGGCCTCCAGACGGGCGAGAGCCGCTTCAGCGCGCTTCTCGAATTCAATGCAGTACTCATCGACGACGTTTTGCAGGACGTCGGCGTAACGGCGGGCCAGCTGACGGCCATCCTGCGCGGCGTCCCGCAGGTCGGTGATCAGTTGGCGGACTTCGGCCATGGCCTCTTCGCGATCGTTCGCGGAAAGACCGGCTTTGGTCGAGAGCGCGGCGCTCTGGGCCATTGCGGTTAGCTCCTACCCCCGCTGGGGTGAGTGAAAAAGCGTTGAACCGATCCGCGGTGGGGGGAGGTTGATCATGTTCAACGAACGCGCACTAGAAAATAGGAAGGCGGCGCAATAGCGCCAGGGGAAGCGCATTGCAACCGCGAAAACGAACTCAAATCGCCGAACTTTGGCGTACGGCCTAGATATGGGAGCGCTCTCAAAGCGTCACTGCGACAAATGGGCTCACCGAACAGGTTCGCCGAATTGACTCAACGGACGGTGGTCACCGAACTGAATCGCACGCGCACAAGCGTTGAATCGGGGCGCCGTCCTTACGGCTTCGGGCTCTATGGCTAAGCGGTGCGGCGCGGCCTATCCTCCGCGCCCATGAACCACCTGTTCGACTTCCTCGTTCCCGCCGCTCTGCTGGCGGTCCTGATCGCCCTGGGCGTGGGGCTGTACGCCCTGTTCCGCGGCGGCGACTTCGGGCGCTCCTATTCCAACAAGATGATGCGGCTGCGCGTGCTGCTGCAGTTCATCGCCATCATCGTGCTGGTCGCCGCGGCCTTCTGGTGGCGCAAGGGCGGCGCTTAAGAGGCGAGAATTTAAGAGGCAGGCATGGTCACGCTGAACCGCATCTACACCCGCACCGGCGACGGCGGCTCGACCCGCCTGGCCACCGGCGCGCCGGTCAGCAAGGCCTCGCTGCGGGTCGAAGCCTATGGCGGGGTCGACGAGACCAACGCCGCCGTCGGCGTGGCCCGGCAGCACACGGACGCCGATCCGACGCTCGACGCCATCCTGGAGCGGATCCAGAACGACCTTTTCGACCTGGGCGCGGATCTCGCCACGCCCGAGCAGCACGGCAAGCCCGAGTGGGAGCCGCTGCGCATCCTCGACAGCCAGGTCGAGCGCCTGGAACAGGAGATCGACCTGCTGAACGGCGAGCTGGAGGCTTTGACGTCTTTCGTGCTCCCCGCTGGGTCGCCCGCCGCGGCCGCCCTGCACGTGGCGCGCACCGTCTGCCGCCGGGCCGAACGGACCTGCGTGGCGCTGGCGGGCCTGGAGGGGGAGATCGTCGGGGCGCCGGCGATCAAGTACCTGAACCGGCTGTCGGACCTGCTGTTCGTCGCCGCGCGCTGGAGCAACGACAAGGGTAAGGCCGACGTGCTCTGGAAGCCTGGGGCGACGCGGTAGGGGAGAAACCCTCGTCCTTCGACAAGCTCAGGATGAGGATTTCTCCTGCGGCCTCATCATTGATCCTCACCCTGAGCCTGTCGAAGGGCGAGGATCACGCAGTGCTGTAGCTACTTCTTCTCCGAAGCCGCAGCCGCCGGCGCAGCCTTAGCAGCCGGAGCCTCGACCTTCTCCCCATTGATCGGCGGGGTCCCCGTCGGCCGCCGCGTCATGGTCTCGATCGGATACACCGTCGCGCACTTCAGCCACTTGCCCGCCCAGGCGCCGCCGCGCGCTTCGCACTTCTCCTTCGGCCACACCCACATGGCGTGGTAGGCCAGGACACCCGCGCTGCCGAGCAGGAACAGGCCCAGGAAGATGTACTTCAGGCGGTTGATGGTCTTGTTCATGGGCGCCCCTTAGCGTCTTTCCGCCCTTAAGGGAATTGTCGCGCGCCGACGTCACCCGACGGCGAGACACAAGAAATCGTACAACCGTTTGAACCAGAAGCCGCTTTACGCATTACGCTTACGCAAAGGGAAACTTGCATTGCGGCGCCGAAGGGGTAAGTCGGTGGCCAAGCAGGAGACAACACAAGCCTGGAGGCGGTGGAAACCGATGAAGGTCCTAGTCCCGGTCAAACGGGTTATCGATTACAACGTGAAGGCCCGCGTGAAGGCGGACCAGAGCGGCGTCGACCTGGCGAACGTCAAGATGTCGATGAACCCCTTCTGTGAGATCGCGGTCGAAGAAGCCGTGCGTCTCAAGGAAAAGGGCGTCGCGACCGAGGTCGTCATCGTCAGCATCGGCCCGGCGCAAGCCCAGGAAACCATCCGCACCGCCCTCGCGATGGGCGGCGATCGCGGCATCCTGATCACCTCGGACTCCGACGTCGAGCCGCTGGCCGTGGCCAAGCTGCTGGCCGCCGTGGTCGCCGAGGAGAATCCCAACCTGGTGGTGATGGGCAAGCAGGCCATCGACGGCGACAACAACGCCGTGGGCCAGATGCTGTCGGCCCTGCTGGGCTGGCCGCAGGCCACCTACGCCTCGGCCCTTGAGGTTTCGGGCTCGGCCGCCAAGGTCACCCGCGAAGTGGACGGCGGCCTCCAGACCCTGGACGTCGACCTGCCGGCCATCGTCACGGCCGACCTGCGCCTGAACGAGCCGCGCTACGCGTCTCTGCCCAACATCATGAAGGCCAAGAAGAAGGAAATCGCGAGCAAGACCGTCGCCGACTACGGCGTCGACGTCTCGCCGCGCCTCAAGGTCCTCAAGGTCACCGAGCCCGCCAAGCGCTCGGCCGGGATCAAGGTCGAAACCGCTGCCGACCTCGTGTCGAAGCTCAACACCGCGGGGGTGCTGTAATGGCTGTTCTCGTCGTCGCCGATAACGACAACGCCCACCTGCGGGACGGCACCCACAAGACCGTCACCGCCGCCCTGAAGATCTCGGGCGACGTGGACGTGCTGGTCCTGGGCCAAGGCGCCAAGGCCGTGGCCGACGCCGCCGCCAAGATCGCCGGCGTCCGCAAGGTGCTGCTGGCCGAAAGCGACTCGCTGGGTCATGGCGTCGCCGAAGCGCAAGCCGACGCGGTGCTGGCCCTGGCGGGCAATTACGACGCGATCCTGGTTCCGGCCACCGCCGGCGGCAAGAACTTCGCCCCGCGCGTCGCCGCCAAGCTGGACGTGGCTCCGATCAGCGACATCGTCGAGGTCGTCTCGGCCGACACCTTCACGCGTCCCATCTATGCCGGCAACGCGCTGGAGACCATCCAGTCGTCGGACGCCAAGAAGGTGATCACCGTTCGTCCGACCGCTTTTACGGCGGCGGCTGAAGGCGGCTCGGCCTCGGTCGAGAGCGTCGCGGGCGCCGACGCGGCCAAGACCCGCTTCGTCAGCGAAGAGATGGTCAAGTCGGACCGTCCGGAACTGGCCGCGGCCAAGATCGTCGTCTCGGGCGGTCGCGCCATGGGTTCGGCCGAGGAATTCCAGCGCGTGATCGAGCCGCTGGCCGACAAGCTGGGCGCCGCCGTCGGCGCCTCGCGCGCGGCCGTCGACGCCGGCTACGCTCCGAACGACTACCAGGTCGGCCAGACCGGCAAGGTCGTGGCGCCGTCGCTGTACGTCGCCATCGGCATCTCGGGCGCCATCCAGCACCTGGCCGGCATGAAGGACAGCAAGGTGATCGTCGCGATCAACAAGGACGCCGACGCCCCGATCTTCCAGGTGGCCGACTTCGGCCTGGTCGCCGACTACAAGACGGCCGTGCCGGAACTGATGGACGCCCTGATGGCGGCGGGCAAGTAAGCCTCGCTACGCCGGTTGGATAAACGGAAAGGCCCGGAGGAGACTCCGGGCCTTTAAACGTCGGAACACGCCACCATGGAAGGCATCGCAGTCCATACGGACTCGGCGATCATCGAAAATGGCAAATGGAGCGCGCCGGCCACGCTCTACGTCACGCTGCGCTACGACGTGAAGGCCGTGGAAGAGAGCGACTAGACGTCTAGGCCGCCCGCGCCAGCCGCAGCGCCGGCGCCGCCTCCGCCACCGGCACGTCCAGCCCGCGCATCGTCGTCGTCACCGCCACGTCCAGCGGCGTCCTGAGCTCCTCGCCCAGAAAGGCTTCCAGCTTGCGGTTCTCCAGGCGGACCGGATGGCGCCAGAAGGGCTGCATCTCAGCCAGTTCGCGCATCGTCTCGCTGAACAGGCCGGCGATCGGCAGCAGGCCCCAGGGCAGGCGGCGGGCGTTGGGGCGCTTCAGGCCAGCCGCGCGGGCGACGGCGCGGATCATGGCGGTTCCGTCGGCGTCCCAGCAGCCCGCGAAGTGGAACCTCGCGAAGGCCGGCAGCTCATCTTCCCGGTCAGCCAGCCTGGCGAAGGTCTCGCCGACGTCGGGCAGGTAGGCCCAGGCGTGGCCGACGCCCTTGTCGCCCGGATAGAGGATGGTCTTCACCGGCTGGCCCGGCTTGACCAGGCCCGAGGCGAACCAGCTGTTGCCCGTCGAACGCGGGCCGAAATAGTCGCCGGCGCGCAGGATCAGCGAGCGCACGCCGCCATTCTTTTCTTGGGGGGCGGAAGCCGCTTCCAGTCGCGCCTCCATCTCGATGCGGATCTTGCCCTTGCGGGTGAAGGCGCGCTGGGGCGTGGCCTCGTCGATCACGGCGTGGGCGGCGGGGTCGTAGTTGTAGATCGTGCCGGGCAGCAGGATCCGCGCGCCGCTGGCGCGGGCGGCGGCGATGCTGCTCTCCAGCATCGGCAGCACGCGCTTCTTCCAGCCCTGGTAGCCGGGCGGGTTGACCGCGTGGACGATGATCGACGCGCCTTGCGCGGCGGCGACCACGGCGGCGCGGTCCATCACGTCGCCTTGCAGGTAGGTGATCCCCGGCAGGCGGGCCTTGCTCGTGTCGCGCACCAGGGCGCGGACGGTCCAGCCGTGGCGGACCAGGGCGGCGGCGGTCTCGCCGCCCACGCCGCCATGGGCGCCGAGGACGAGAGCGATGCGGGGTTGCGGGAAGGTCATGGCGGGCTCCTCGTGTTCGATGACCCGAAGATGTCGTGCGGCCGCTTCGATAGAAATTGCCGAGAACGCTCTATCGGCTTATCAAAAATGTATGAGCATCCCGAGCACCGTGGACTGGGAGCGCCAGCGCGCCTTCCTGGCCGTGATCGACACCGGCAGCCTGTCGGCGGCCGCCCGCGAGCTGGGCGCGGCCCAGCCCACCGTGCGCCGGCGGATCGAGGACCTGGAGGCCCAGCTGGGCGTGGCCTTGTTCACGCGCTCGCCCTCGGGCCTGACGCCGACGCCCCTGGGGCGCGAGCTGGCCCAGCACGCCCGGGCCATGGCCATCGCCGCCGCGTCCCTGGCCCGCGCCGCCTCGGCCGAGGCGGGGGCGGCGTCGGGCGTCGTGCGGATCACCGCCAGCGAGGTGGTCGGCATGGAGGTGCTGCCGCCGATCCTGGCGGGGCTGCGCGAGGCCCATCCGGGCATCGTCCTGGAGCTGGCCCTGACCAACCGCAGCGAGGACCTGCTGCGCCGCGAGGCCGACATCGCCGTGCGCATGGTCCGCCCCACCCAGGAGGCGCTGGTCGCCAAGCGGATCGGCAACATCTCGCTGGGCATGCACGGCCACAAGCGGATGCTGGACGCCTGGGGCCGGCCGGCCAATCTGGAGGAAGCCCGCCGGCTGCCGCTGATCGGCTACGAGAGCGAGACCATCGGCGTGCGGGCGGTGAAGGCCCTGGGCCTGGACCTGCGCCTCGACGAGTTCGCCTTCCGCACCGACAACGACGTGGCCCAGCTGGCGGCGATCCGCGCCGGCCTGGGGCTGGGAATCTGCCAGGTCGGCCTGGCCGCCCGCGACCCCATGCTGGAGCGCGTCCTGCCCGAGGTGTTCAGCTTCGACCTGGAGACCTTCGTCGTCACCCACGAGGACCTGAAGGACGTCCGGCGCGTGCGCCTGGTGTTCGACGCCCTTGTCTTAGGATTGACGAGCTATGCCAAGATAGGAAATACAGTTTGAACTAAACACCTTTCCACCTAGAGTGGAGACTGCAGAATCGCCGCCCGGAAGTTGGCGGCTCATTCGCCATGCGCCCTCGAAGGGGATCGCGCGGCGGCTTTCGAGTTCGGTGCGCGCATGGTGGCCATCAATTCCGATACGCCGGCCCTTTCCACGCTTTCGGCCAGCAAGATCGCGACCCTGAGCGCAGCCGAACTGGCTGACGCCCCGCCCTCGGAATTCGCCAAGCTGACCCGCGCCCAGGTGGCGGCCATCTCGGTCACGGCCATCGGCGGCCTGACCGCCGAGCAGTTCGCCAGGTTCGACAAGAACCAGCTGCCGGGCCTCAGCACCGCCCAGCTGCCGCGCCTGTCGAATGCGGTCAGCTTCAGCTTCACCCAGATGGCGCTGATGAACCAGGCCCAGGTGCAGGCGCTGTCGGCCACCCAGATGGCGGCCCTCAGCACCGAGACGCTGGACGCCATGGCCACGACCCAGATGGCGGTGCTGACCGCGACCAACTTCTCGGCCCTGAACCAGACGCAGGTGCAGAGCCTGAGCCTGGCCCAGATCCGCGCCCTGTCGACGTCGCAGCTGCGCGCCCTGCCGCTCAGCGACCTGGCCGAGTTCACGTCCGAACAGATCAGCGGCCTGACGCCCGCCCAGGTCGCGGCCTTGAGCCAGACCCAGGTCCAGACCCTGTCGCCCGACCAGCTTCGCGCGCTGACCGCGACCCAGTTCGCCAGCCTGAGCGTCCCGATCCTGCGCACCCTGACGGCCGAGGACATCGCCCTGACCACGCCGGAGCAGTGGTCGAAGGTCACCAACCTGCAGCTGTCGGCGCTGAACGGCGACCAGTTGAAGGCCCTGGCCGGCAGCCGCTCGGCCAACCTGCAGCCGACCCAGATCCGCGCCCTCTCGCCCACCGAGCTCGGCAAGGCCGGCTCGGCCTTCCTGGACGCGCTGACGCCGACCCAGCTGTCGGGCCTGGCCAACAACCAGACCACCGCCCTGTCGATCACCGCGATCGCCGACCTCAGCCCCGAACAGCTCGCCGCCCTGACCCCTGGCGCGATCGGCGGCCTGTCCCCCACCGGTTTCGCGGCGCTCGACGCCAACCAGGTCGGCGCGCTCAGCGCCGCCCAGATCGCCAGCCTGCGCCCCGAGCAGCTGAAGATGCTGGACGGCGACGACCTCAACGAATTCACCCGCGCCCAGCTGAAGGCCTTCACCGCCGCCCAGCTGGCCACCCTCGCGCCCGAGCGGCTGGCGGCCCTGTCGGACGAGCAGTTCGCCAGCTTCAGCCCCACCCAGCTCAAGAGCCTGACGGCGCTGCAGCTGAAGGCGCTGTCGACCACCGACATCGCGGCCATGACGCCCGAGCAGACCACCGCCTTCAACGCCGCCCAGATCGGCGCCCTGACGGGCGCGCAGCTGGCGGCGCTGCGCGGGGTGGCCGAACTGACCCGCACCCAGTGGACGGGCGTGACGGCCGCCCAGCTGAAGACGCTCTCGGCGACCGACGTGGCGCGTCTCAGCGTCACCGAACTCAGCGGCATCGCCCCAGCCCAGATCAACGGCTTGACGCCCGAGGCGCTGTCGGCCTTGAGCGAGACTCAGTCGCTCAAGCTGACGACCCAGCAGATCAAGGCCCTGACGACGACCCAGCTGAAGGGCCTGTCGGACACCGACGTCGCCCAGTTGGCGGTCGGCCAGCTGGGCGCCCTGGACGGCACGCAGATCGGGGTGATGATCCCGCACCTGTCGACCACCGCGGTCGGCAGGCTGAGCGGGACGCAGGTCGCCCGCCTGCCGGTGGGCGCCCTGTCCTCGCTGTCCGAGACCCAGATCGCCGTCCTGGCGCCGGTCCAGGTCCGCAGCCTGACGAACGAGCACCTGGCCAACCTGCCCTCGACCATGGTCCAGGCGCTGAGCGCCACCCAGATCGGCTCGCTGTACCCCAGCCAGATCGCCGCCCTGTCGGTCACCACCCTGAACCAGCTGGCCGACGAGAGCCTGGAACAGCTGAGCATCGCCCAGCTCCGCGCCCTGACGGCGACCCAGATCAAGGGCCTGTCGACCACCACCTTCGGCCTGCTCTCGACCACCCAGGTCGGGTCGCTGACCACCACCCAGGTGGGCGCGCTGTCGTCGACCCTGATCGCCGATCTGGACGCCACCCAGTGGGCCAGCCTGGCCCCCAGCCAGGTCCAGGGCCTGTCGACCAGCCAGATCGCCGGCCTGGACGGCGACGACCTGGACCACCTGAGCACCGCGCAGTGGCAGGCCCTGCGCTCGACCCAGATCGCCGGCCTGTCGATCACCGCCGTGACCGGGCTGGAGCCCGAGCGCCTGGCCCTGCTGTCGTCCACCCAGCTGTCGGGCCTGTCGCCCACCACCTTCCAGGCCCTGGACGCCGACCACATCGGCGCGCTGAGCCCCCAGCAGATTCGGGGCCTGACCTCCAGCCAGCTGGCGGGGCTGAAGCCCGAGGACATGGCCGAATTCTCGGCCACCCAGATCGGCGCGATCGGGACGACGCAGCTGGCCGCCCTGCCCGCCACGGACGTCGCGGCGCTCAGCACCACCCAGCTGGGCGCGCTGAGCACCACCCAGGTCAAGGCCCTGGTCGCCGCCCAGATCACCGCCCTGCGCCCCACGCAGGTGGAAGGCCTGTCGGCGGTCCAACTGGCGGCGCTGAGCTCGGCCCAGCTGGGCGCCCTGGCCACGGACGTCCTGCCCGCGATGAGCGCCACCCAGGTGGCCGGTTTGACCTCGGGCCAGCTGGCCGGCCTGTCGTCGACGCAGGCCGAAAGCCTGACCTCCACCCAGCTGATGGTCCTGGCCGAGACCCAGGTCGGCGGTCTGAACGCCACCTTCCTGTCGTCGCTGTCGGCCACCGCCCTGTCGGCCCTGACCACGACCCAGGTCGCGCGCCTGTCGGCCACCCAGGTCCAGAGCCTGAGCACGACTCAAATTGGCGGCCTGTCTGGCGCCGACTTCGGCGAACTGTCGGCGACCCAGGTCGGCTACCTGACCGCCTCGCAGCTGGGCGCGCTGTCGGGAACGAACCTGGGCAGCCTGTCGACCACCGCCATCTCCAGCCTGTCGGCGACCCAGTTCGCGGGCCTGTCGCCGACCCAGCTGGCTGGCCTGTCCGACAGCCTGATCCGAGGCCGCCTATCCCAGCTCAGCGCCACCCAGATGGCGGGCCTGTCGACCACCCTGATCGGCAGCCTGAACACCACCGAGTTCGCGTCCCTGACCGCCAGCCAGATCGGCGCCTTGTCGTCCTCGGCCTTCGCAGCCCTGGGGACCTCCCGCCTGTCCAGCATGACCACCACCCAGGTCGGCGGCCTGTCGACCACCCAGGTGGCCGGGCTGGACGCTTCCAGCTTCGGCCTGCTCTCGTCCAGCCAGGTGGCGGTGCTGTCCTCGGCCCAGATCGGCGCGGTGCGCGGCGAGATCCTCTCGGCCCTGAACGCGACCCAGTTCGCGCGCCTGACCACCAGCCAGATCCGAGGCCTGACGGCGACCCAGATCGAGGGCTTCAACGTCGAGGACATCGGCGACTTCACCGTCAGCCAGGTCGGCGCCCTGGGCGCGGCCCAGCTGGAAGGCTTTTCGGCCGCCGACATCTCGGCCTTCAACGTGACCCAGGTCGCCGCCCTGTCGGCCGCCCAGATCCAGGCCCTGACCCCGATCCAGCTGCGCGGCCTGACCGCCGGCGACATGGGCGAGTTCAACAAGACCCAATTGGGCGCCATCAGCGCCGGCCAGATCAGCGCCCTGTCGATGACGGCGCTGAACGGCATGAGCGCGGACTATTTCGGCAGCCTGTCGGCGACCCAGGTGCGGGGTTTCTCGGGCGAGCAGCTGACGGCCTTCGGGGCCGACGGCCTGGCGCGACTGTCGGGCGCCCAGCTGGGGGCCCTGACCACCACCCAGATCGGCCAGATCCCCAACGTGGCGGTCCAGACCCTGAACGCCACCCAGATCGGCCAGCTGATGCCCAGCCAGATCCCGGGCTTCACCAGCCAGCAGATCGCCGCCTTCAGCCCGGGCCAGCTCAGCGGCCTGTCGCGCGCCCAGGTCAACAAGCTGACCTCGTCGCAGCTGGACGCCATGTCGAGGGCGCAACTGGAGGCCATCGGGCTCTAGCACGCCGCCGTGAGTGTGGCTTCGGCGCCACCGTAACGTGAGCGTCGTTTTTCTGTCGTGGCTCCGTCTTGGGCTCAACCTATCCCCGCCTTCGGGAATTCGCATTTGCGAAAAGGGATGGGCACAAGATGCAATTCGACAAGAAGACCAGCCGGCAAGCCGCGCTGTGGTGCAGCGCCGCTCTGCTGGCGCTGATGGGCGCAGGGGCTCAAGCCGCCGAGACCGCCGCCGCGACGCCGGCCGCCGCCGAGACCGAATCGACCAATGTCGAGCAGGTCATCATCACCAGCCAGCGCGAGACGCGCTCGGCGGTGACCATGCAGACCCAGCAGATCCAGTCGGTCCTGCCGGGCGCCAGCCCGCTGAAGGCCATCCAGTTCCTGCCGGGCGTCGTCTATCGCACCGCCGATCCGTGGGGCAACAACGAGCAGAACCTGTCGCTGTTCGTGCATGGCTTCTCGACCCAGCAGCTGGGCTTCACCATGGACGGCGTGCCGCTGGGCGACCAGCAGTACGGCAACTACAACGGCCTGTCGGTGTCGCGCGCCGTCACCTCGGAAAACGTCAGCCGCGTGACCCTGTCGTCGGGCGCCGGCTCGCTGGGCGTGGCCTCGACCAGCAACCTGGGCGGCGCCATCGAAACCTTCAGCCGTGACCCGTCGGCCAAGCGCGGCCTGAACATCCGCCAGACCGTCGGCAGCAACGAGACCAGCCGCACCTTCGTGCGCCTCGACACCGGCGAGAGCGTCGGCGGCTTCAAGGGCTACATCTCGTACCTGCGCCAGGACGCCAAGGCCTGGGACTTCGACGGCCGCCAGCGCGGCCACCAGGTGAACCTGAAGCTGGTCAAGGAAGGCGACAAGGGCGTCCTGACCTTCTACGCCGACTGGCAGATGAAGGTGGAGCCGAACGAAGACGCCACCGCCATGGGCAACCAGCAGACCGCCGCCGCGGCCGGCTTCACGCCCTACAGCCGTCCGTTCCTGTATCCGAACCTAGCGGCCTGCACGAGCACGCTGACCGGCGGTCCGGGCACCCCGAACCCGGCCCAGGGCAACAACTTCTCGAACTGCTTCAGCGCCGCCCAGCGCGAGGACATCCTGTCCTACGTGAAGTACGCCTGGACTCCGGTCGAGGGCCTGACCTGGACCAACCAGGCCTATTATCACTACAATTTCGGCCGCGGCATCGTCGCCGGCCCGGTCAACACCGCCGGCCTGCCGGCGCTGTTCGCCACCTACTATCCGCAGCTGGTCGTCGGCGGCAGCGCCACCAGCCCGGGCACGCTGCAGAACATCGTCAACCTGATGGGCGGCAGCGGCAACGCCGTGCGCACCACCGAGTACCGCATCAACCGCGGCGGCGTGATGTCGACGGTCGAGTGGACCCTGGGCGATCACCAGATCAAGAGCGGCATCTGGTTCGAGCACAACGAGCCGGCCCAGCAGCGCGCCTGGTATCCGATGACCAAGGAGAACAACGACCTGTCGCCGTACGACGTGCCGCGCGGCAAGAAGGCCCTGACCCAGTACGCGGCCGAGTTCTTCACCAACGACGTCCAGCTGCACTTCCAGGACCAGTGGCGGATCATCCCGCCGCTGCTGGTGCAGATCGGCTTCAAGTCCAGCCTGCAGGACGCCACCGGCAAGTTCCCGATCAACCAGGTCAACCTGCCGACCGTGGCCGTGCCGATCCAGTATCCGACCGGCTCGATCACCTCGAACCGCTGGTTCCTGCCGCAGGCCGGCCTGCTGTGGGACGCCACCGAGAACGAGCAGGTGTTCGTCAACGTCCAGCAGAACATGCGCCAGTTCATCCCGTACGGCGCGGGCAGCGGCTTCTACGGCTTCTCGGCCTGGAGCCTGGGCACCCAGGCGGCGTTCGAGCTGTTCAAGACGACGGTGAAGCCGGAAACCTCGTGGACCTATGAAATCGGCCTGCGCACGCGTCACGACGTGGCCTGGGGCCCGATCACCGGCGTCGACGGCCAGATCAACGCCTACAATGTGAAGTTCAGCAACCGCCTGCTGAACATCGCGCCCTACAACTTCATCAACCCGGCGCCGGCCATCCTGGCCAATGTCGGCGACGTGACCACCAAGGGCGTCGACATCGCCGGCACCCTGAAGTTCGGCGCGCACTTCCAGCTCTACAACGCGCTGTCGTACAACGAGTCCAAGTACGACCAGGACTACCAGTCGGGCACCACCCTCGTGGGCGGCGTCTCGACCCCGGTCACCGTGGCCACCGGCGGCAAGTTCGTGCCGCTGATGCCCAAATGGATGAACAAGACCATCGCCCGCGTGAACTTCGGCGCCTTCGACGCCCAGATCAGCGGCGACTATGTCGGCAAGCGCTTCGTGACCTACCTGAACGACCTGTCGGTCAAGTCGATGATGCTGGTCGACCTGCAGGCCGGCTACACGTTCGACATGGGGAGCACCGGATTCGTGAAGGGCCTGCGCCTCAGCGCCAACGTCACCAACCTCTTCGACAAGAAGGGCGTCTCGACGGCCGGCGTGACCAGCAACTCGGGCGGCTACACGGCCTTCCCGCAGGCCCCGCGCATGGGCTTCGTGACGGTGTCGGCGGACTTCTAGGGCAGAGGGACCGGAAACCTCGCCCTTCGACAAGCTCAGGGTGAGGTTTCCTACTGAACCGCCATCGCAGTAGTCCTCATCCTGAGCCTGTCGAAGGACGAGGACGGACCAAGAAAAAGGCCCGGTGGATCGCTCCACCGGGCCTTCGTCTTTCAGAACACTTCGGACCTTAGTCCTTGGCGCGTTCCTGGTAGCTGTTGTCTTCCGTCAGGATGATCACCTTGGTGCCGACGGTGATGTACGGCGGAACGGTGGTCTTGACGCCGTTGCTGAGCACGGCCGGCTTGTACGACGACGAGGCGGTCTGACCCTTCACCGACGGTTCGGTGTCGACGATCTCGAGGATCACGGTGCGCGGCAGTTCGATGGCGATCGGCACGTCGTTGTGCGTCGACAGCTGCACCGTCATGTTCTCTTGCAGGTACGGAGCGGCGTCGCCGATCACTTCCTCGGTGGCCACGAGCTGGTCGTAGCTTTCCGGGTTCATGAAGTGGAAGCCTTCGGCGTCCTGGTACAGGAAGGTGTGGTTGCGCTGATCGACGAAGGCGCGCTCGACCTGTTCGGTGGTGCGGTAACGCTCCGAAACCTTCACGCCGTCCGAGATGCGGCGCATGTTCAGCTGGGTCACCGGCGTGCCCTTGCCGGGGTGGATGTTGTCGACCGTCAGGACGACATAGAGCTTGCCCTCCATGTCGACGACGGCGCCTTTGCGGAGCGAGCTGGCTGCGACCTTCACGTAGTTACGTTCCTTGGATGAAAGCGCGCGCGAGGCCGCGGGCGCGATCGTGCTATTGATCCGTGAGCGCCCTCGTATAGCGAAAGGGCCGAAATCTCCAGTCTCTTCGGTTGTTAGCCTTGTCCTCGAACTCCTCCACCTGGTGGCGCAGCGACGTCCACGCCGACCGCCGGCCGTTCCTGCTGGCCCGCAACCGCATCACCAAGGCCTTCCGCGCCTGGTTCGAGGGCGAGGGCTTCGAGGAGGTCGAGACCGCTGCTTTGCAAATCTCGCCGGGCGCCGAGGCGCACCTGCACGCCTTCGCCACCCAGGCCCTGACCATCTCGGGCGAGGCGAGCCCGCTTTACCTCCACACCTCGCCGGAGTTCGCCTGCAAGAAGCTCTTGGCGGCCGGCGAGGAGAAGATCTTCAGCCTTTCCAAGGTGTGGCGCAATCGCGAGCGGGGGCCGCTGCACCATCCCGAATTCACGATGCTGGAGTGGTACCGGGCCGGGCGGCCCTACCAGACCCTGATGGACGACTGCGCCACCTTGCTGGCCCTGGCCGCCGAAACCGCCGGGACCAAAAGCTTCGACTTCCGGGGAATGACCTGCGATCCGTTCGCCCCGCCCGAGCGGCTGTCGGTGGCCGAGGCGTTTCAGCGCCACGCCGGCGTCGACCTCCTGGCCAGCGTCGCCGCCGACGGCTCGACCGACCGCGACGCCCTGGTGGCGGCCGCGCGTGAGGCCGGCATCCGCGTCGCCCAGGACGATGGCTGGGCCGACGTCTTCAGCCGCATCATCGTCGAGAAGGTCGAACCCCGCCTGGGCGAAGGCCGCGCCACGGTGCTGTGCGAATATCCGATCAGCGAGGCGGCCCTGGCCCGCCCCAAGGACGCCGACCCGCGCGTGGCCGAGCGCTTCGAGCTCTATGCCTGCGGGGTCGAGCTGGCCAACGCCTTCGGCGAACTCACCGACCCGGTCGAGCAGCGCCGCCGGTTCATGATCGAGATGGACGAGAAGGCCCGCATCTACGGCGAACGCTATCCGATCGATGAGGATTTCCTGGCCGCGCTGGAGCAGATGCCGCAGGCCTCCGGCTCGGCCCTGGGCTTCGACCGGCTGGTGCTGCTGGCTGCCGGCGCGCGACGGATCGAGGACGTTGTCTGGACGCCCGTCGCGGGCTAGGAACTTAACAGGGCCATTTTAACAGGGAACGGATCGCTTATGGCGGCGTTTACGCCCCCTGGGGCGGCGCATCAGTGGGAAGCGCCAGAGTAGGGCGTTCTTCTCATGTCACTGGCGTGTAGCGCGATCGCGCCGACAACGTCGGCTGTCCGACCGTCGGTTTCCCCGAATCCTGGCCCCTATGCCGTCGCGCGGACCCGCCGCCGAGGACACGCCCATGCCTAACCGGATGAACGCGGCCATCGCGGCCTCGACGAAAAAATCGTCGTTCCTGGACCCGAAGACCTTCCTGGGCCTGGCCCTGGCCATCGGCTTCTTCGTCGGCAGCGGCCTGGTGGCCCACCGCAACACCAACATCCTGCGCGACGACGCCCGGCAGATCTTCCACTCGCACGAGGTCATCGTCGCGATCGGCGAGCTGCGTTCCAGCGTCCAGGACGCCGAGACCGGCCAGCGCGGCTACCTGCTGACGGGCAACGACCGCTATCTCGAGCCCTACGAGACGGCCGTGGCCAATGTCGAACGCCAGATCGACAAGCTGGCGACCCTGACCAGCGACAACGCCAGCCAGCAGGACCGCATCACCGGCCTGCAACGCCGCGTGACCGCCAAGCTGGCCGAGCTGAAGAGCACCATCGACGTGCGCCGCGCCCAAGGACCGGCGGCCGCCCTGGCCATTGTCAATTCCGATCGCGGCAAGGCCGAGATGGACGCCATCCGCAACGCCCTGACAGTGATGCAGCAGGAAGAAGCCCGCCTGCGCCGGGAACGCCTGGTCGAGATGGACGCGGCCTACCAGTCAGCCCTGGTCAGCGGCCTGATGTCGGGCGTGCTGGGCATCGCCCTGACCCTGGTGGTCGGCGTCCTGATCCGCCGCGCCGCCGTCGCCAACGAGCGCCGCCAGTGGCTGGCCTCGGGCCAGGTGGGCCTGGCCTCGGCGATGCTGGGCGACCAGGAGAGCGCGGAGCTGGGCGACAACATCCTGACCTTCCTGGCCCGCTTCGCCGGCGCCCAGGCCGGGGCGGTGTTCGCCAGCGAGGGCGAGCAGTACCGCCGCGTCGCCAGCTATGGCGTGCCGGCCGACGCCCAGATCGTCGAGCGCTTCGGCCTGCGCGAGGGCCTGCTGGGCCAGGTCGCCGCCGACCGCCAGACCACGGTTCTGGCCGACGTGCCCGAGGGCTACCTGACCATCGGCTCGGCCCTGGGCCGCGACAAGCCGCGCCACCTGATCCTGTTCCCCGCCGTCGCCGAGGACGGCGTCCATGGGGTCGTGGAGCTGGGCTTCCTCAACGCCGTCGACGACCGCGTCCGCGAGTTCCTGACCGAGGCCTCCGAGGCCGTCGGCATCGCCCTGCGTTCGGCCCGCTACCGCGCCGAACTGCGCGAACTCTTGGAAAAGACCCAGTCCCAGGCCGAGGAGTTGCAGGTCCAGAGCGAGGAGCTGCGCGTCTCCAACGAGGAGCTGGAGGAGCAGGGCCGCGCCCTGAAGGAATCCCAGGTGCGCCTGGAGCAGCAGCAGGCCGAGCTGGAACAGACCAACAGCCAGCTGGAAGAACAGGCCCAGTTGCTGGAAAGCCAGCGCGACGACCTGGAGCGCTCGGGCGCCGCCGTCGAGCTGAAGGCCCGCGAACTGGAACAGGCCAGCCGCTACAAGTCCGACTTCCTGGCCAATATGAGCCACGAGCTGCGCACGCCGCTGAACAGCTTGCTGATCCTGTCCAAGCTGCTGGGCGACAATCCGGCCGGCAACCTGTCCGAGGAGCAGGTGCAGCACGCCCGCACGATCCAGTCGTCGGGCAACGACCTGCTGACCCTGATCAACGACATTCTCGACCTGTCCAAGATCGAGGCCGGCCACCTGGAAATCCGGCCCGAGACCATGTCGCTGCCGCGCCTGGCCACCGACCTGCGCCAGCTGTTCGCCCCCCTCGCGGCCGAGCGCAAGCTGGACTTCGCGATCACGGTGGCCGACGACGTCCCGGCCTCGATGGTCAGCGACCGCCTGCGCCTGGAGCAGGTGCTGAAGAACCTGCTGTCGAACGCCTTCAAGTTCACCGAGAAGGGCGGCGTGACCCTGGAGATCGTCCGCGAGGGCGACGACCGCCTGGCCCTTTCGGTGACCGACACCGGCATCGGCATCGCCGAGGAGCAGCAGCAGAGCATCTTCGAGGCCTTCCGCCAGGCCGACGGCACGATCAGCCGCAAGTACGGCGGCACGGGCCTGGGGCTATCGATCAGCCGCGAGCTGGCCCGCCTGCTGGGCGCGACCATCAGCCTGGCCAGCGTGCACGGCAAGGGCAGCCGCTTCACCCTGTCGATGCCGCTGGACTACGACCCGGCCCAGGTGGCGCAGCGCGCCGAACCGATCCCCTTGCCCGCGGCTCCAGCCAAACCGACCGAGGAGCGTCGCTACGTCCCGTCCGGCCCGCGCGTCGAGGACGACCGCGACGTCCTGGGCGGCGGCCAGCGCATCCTGCTGGTGGTCGAGGATGACTCCAGCTTCGCCGGCATCCTGCGCGACATCGCCCGCGAGGCGGGTTTCCAATGCCTGGTCGCGGCCTCGGCCGAGGAGGCCCTGATCCTGGCCCGCAAGCACCGCCCCAGCGCCATCGTGCTGGACGTCGGCCTGCCCGACCAGTCGGGCCTGGCCGTGCTGGAGCGCTTGAAGCGCGACGTCGACACCCGCCACATCCCGGTCCATGTCGTCTCGGCCGCCGACCACACCCAGACGGCCCTGTCGCTGGGCGCCATCGGCTATCTGGTGAAACCGGTCAAGCGCGAGGACCTGGCCGGCGCCCTGGACGCCATCACCTCCAAGCTGACCGCCTCGTCGCGCCGCGTGTTGATCGTCGAGGACGACAAGGTCCAGCGCGAGGCGGTCGGCAAGCTCTTGTCCTCGGGCGATGTCGAGACCGTCGGCGTGGCCACCGCCGCCGAATGCCTGGAGCGCCTGAAGACCGAGACCTTCGACTGCATGGTCCTGGATCTGAACCTGCCCGACGCTTCCGGCTTCACCCTGCTGGAGACCCTGGCCCAGGAAGGCGCCTACGCCTTCCCGCCGGTCATCGTCTATACGGGCCACGACCTCAGCCAGGCCGACGAGCAGCGCCTGCGTCGTTATTCGGACTCGATCATCGTCAAGGGCGCCCGCTCGCCCGAACGCCTTCTGGACGAGGTGTCGCTGTTCCTGCACCAGGTGGTCACCGACCTGCCGCCCGAGCAGCAGTCGATGATCAAGAAGGCCCACAACCGCGACGCCGCCCTGGAAGGCCGCCGGATCCTGGTGGTCGAGGACGACGTCCGCAACGTCTACTCCATCACCAACATCCTGGAGCCGCGGGGCGCGATCATCGAGATCGCCCGCAACGGCCAGGAGGCCATCGAGGCACTCGAAAAGTCCGCCAAGGCCGAGGGCGGATCCATCGACCTGGTGCTGATGGACGTGATGATGCCGGTCATGGACGGCCTGACCGCCACCGCGCAGATCCGCAAGGACAGCCGCTTCAAGAAGCTGCCGATCATCGCCCTGACCGCCAAGGCCATGCCCGACGACCAGGCCCGCTGCATCGAGGCCGGGGCCAACGACTACATGGCCAAGCCGCTGGACGTGGATCAGCTGCTGTCGCTCGTGCGCGTGTGGATGCCCCGCTGATCCCATGCGTGACGACGTCGAGGACATCGAGATCAGGCTGCTGCTGGAGGCGCTGTACCAGCGCTACCACTACGACTTCCGGCGCTACGCCAAGGCGTCGGTCAAGCGCCGCCTGAAGCAGGCCCGCGAGCAGCTGGGCTATGCCAGCTACTCGGCCATGCAGGACGCCCTGCTGCACGATCCGGACATGCTGGAGCGGCTCTTGGGCTATCTGACCGTGCAGGTCAGCGAGATGTTCCGCGACCCCAGCTATTTCAAGGCCCTGCGCGAGACGGTGCTGCCGCACCTGAAGACCTATCCGTCGCTGAAGGTCTGGGTGGCCGGCTGCAGCGAGGGCGAGGAGCTGTACTCCCTGGCCATCCTGTTCCGCGAGGAGGGCCTTGAGGACCGGACGATCTTCTACGCCACCGACATCAATCCCGACGCCCTGCAGGCGGCCGCGCGCGGCATCTATCCGATCGACCGGGTCAAGCTGTTCACCGAGAACCATCGCCGCTCGGGCGGCAGGTCG
The DNA here is from genome assembly GCA_903900155.1 of uncultured Caulobacterales bacterium. GTDB lineage: Bacteria > Pseudomonadota > Alphaproteobacteria > Caulobacterales > Caulobacteraceae > Caulobacter. The sequence goes on from CAIUMD010000096.1 coordinate 28,156, forward strand.
TCGCTGTCGAACTACTACACCACCGGCTATGGCGGGGCGGTGTTCGACAAGAGCCTGCGCGAGCGGGTGGTGTTCTCCGACCACAGCCTGGTCACCGACGCGGTGTTCGGCGAGATGCACCTGATCTCGTGCCGCAATGTGCTGATCTATTTCGACCGCGACCTGCAGGACCGGGCCATCGGCCTGTTCCGCGACAGCCTGGCCCGCAAGGGGTTCTTAGGGTTGGGGGCCAAGGAGAGCCTGCGCTTCTCGGCCCATGCCACGGCCTTCGCGGAGTTCGAGCGCGACGAGAAGATCTACCAGAAGCGCGAGCCATGACCGGGAACCCCATCGCCATAAGGGAAGATATACGGGCCGTCGTGATCGGGACCTCGGCCGGCGCGGTGCAGGCGCTGTCGGCGATCCTGCCGCCGCTGCCGGCCGACTATCCGCTGCCGGTGATGATCGTCGTCCACGTGCCGCCCGACCGCCGCAACGCCCTGACCGAGCTCTTCCAGACCCGCTGCGCCATGGCCGTGCGCGAGGCCGAGGACAAGGAGCCGATCGCGCCGGGCGTCATCTATTTCGCGCCGCCGGACTATCACCTGCTGGTCGAGAGCCCGGCGTTCCTGTCGCTGTCGACCGACGAACCGGTGCTGCACTCGCGGCCGTCGATCGACGTGCTGTTCGAGAGCGCCGCCGACGCGTTCGGCGAGGCTTTGGTCGGGGTCATCCTGACGGGCGCCAACCAGGACGGGGCCGAGGGCCTGCGGGCGGTCGGTGAGGCCGGTGGTCTGGCCGTTGTTGAAAATCCGGTCGGGGCCGCCGCCTCGGCCATGCCGGAGGCGGCCCTGGCCGCCTGGCCTGAGGCGCGGGTGATGACGCTGGAAGAGATCGGCGCGTATCTGCGGAATCTGGGGAACAAGCGATGAGCGCTTTGCGGCCTGTCCATTTCCTGCTGGTCGACGACCTGGCCGAGAACCTGGTCTCGCTGGAGGCGCTGCTGCGCCGCGAGGACCTGGTCCTGCTGAAGGCCCGCTCGGGCGAGGAGGCGCTGGAGCTCTTGCTGCGCCACGACGTCGCCCTGGCCCTGCTGGACGTGCAGATGCCCGGCATGGACGGCTTCGAGCTGGCCGAGTTCATGCGCGGGGCGATGCGCACCCGCCACGTGCCGATCATCTTCCTGACCGCCGGCACCGCCGCCGACGCCCAGCGGCGCTTTCGCGGCTACGAGGCCGGGGCCGTCGACTTCATCAACAAGCCGATCGAGCCGGACGTCCTGCGCAGCAAGGCCAACGTCTTCTTCGACCTCTATCGCCAGCGCCAGCAGCTGGAGCGCCAGCGCGACGAGCTGGAGGCCGCCGCCCAGGCCCTGCGCCGGGCCGACCGCCACAAGGACAGCTTCCTGGCCGTGCTGGCCCACGAGCTGCGCAACCCGATCGCCGCCCTGGCCGGCGGCCTGCACCTGCTGGGCAAGGACATCCCGGTCGAGCGCTCGACCGACATCCGCGCCCGCATGGACCGGATGCTGTCGCACCTCTCGCACCTGGTCGACGATCTGCTGGACGTCTCGCGGGTCAACGAAGGCAAGATCACCCTGAAGAAGGCGCGGATCGAGCTCAGCGAGATCCTGACCTCGGCCATCGAGTCCAGCCAGCACCACATGGACCAGGCCGGCCACAAGCTGGTCACCGACCTCGAGACCGGCCCGATCTGGCTGGACGCCGACCACACCCGCCTGGCCCAGGTGATCGGCAACCTGCTCAACAACGCCGCCAAGTACACGCCGCCCGGCGGCACGGTGACCCTGTCGGCCCACCGCCGCGACGGCGTGGCCGAGATCCGGGTGTCCGACACCGGCGTCGGCATCCCGGCCGAGATGCAGGCGGGCATCTTCGAGATCTTCGCCCAGGTCGAGGACCACCTGTCGAAGTCGCAAGGGGGCCTCGGCATCGGCCTGGCCTTGTGCAAGCAGCTGGTCGCCCTGCATGGCGGCACGATCGACGTCGCCAGCGCCGGGCTGAACAAGGGCAGCACCTTCACGGTGATCATTCCGTTGGCCCGCGACGCGGGGTGATTTGATTCCCTGATTTGCCTCCGGGGCGGAAATCCCGCATATCCCCGCCCCTCATGTCCGCCCCGAAGACCCTCCGCGACGTCCGGTCCCTGACCGAGGCCGGACTGGTCCCGCCCGAGCGCCTGCCGGCGCTGGAGGCGGTGGCGGCCCGTTATGCGGTGGCCATCACCCCGGCCATGGCCCAGCTGATCGATCCGGCGAACGCCAACGACCCCATCGCCCGGCAGTTCATCCCTTCGTCCGAGGAACTGGTCGCCAGCCCCGGCGAGGACGGCGATCCGATCGGCGACGATATCCACAGCCCTGTGGATGGAATCGTGCACCGCTATCCCGACCGGGTGCTGCTGAAGCCCACCCACACCTGCGCGGTCTATTGCCGGTTCTGCTTCCGCCGCGAGATGGTCGGGCCCGAGGGCCTTTCGAACCTGACCCCCGCCCAGCTGGACGCCGCCTTCGCCTATATCGCCGGCCGGCCGCAGATCTGGGAGGTCATCGTCACCGGCGGCGACCCGTTCGTGCTGTCGCCCCGGCGGCTCGAAGACCTGATGGACCGGCTGGAGGCGATCCCGCATGTGAAGATCGTCCGCTTCCACACCCGTGTGCCGGCGGTGGATCCCCAGGCCGTGACCGACGCGCTGGTCGCGGCGCTCAAGCGCACGACCAAGACCGTCTATGTCGCCCTGCACGCCAACCACGTCCGCGAACTGACCCCGGCCGCCCGCGCCGCCTGCGCCAGGATCATCGACGCCGGCGTCCCGATGCTGTCCCAGACCGTGCTGCTGAAGGGCGTCAACGACGACCCGGCGGTGCTGGGCGAGCTGATGCGGGCCTTCGTCGAGACCCGGATCCGGCCCTACTACCTGCACCACCACGACTATGCGCCCGGCACCGCCCACCTGCGCACGACAATCGCCGAGGGCCAGACGATCATGAAGGCCCTGCGCGGGACGGTCTCGGGCCTGGCCCAGCCGACCTACGTGCTGGATATTCCCGGCGGCCACGGCAAGGTCCCGGTCGGTCCGGCCTATGTAGACGGCGGATCGGTCGAGGATCCGAATGGGACCGCTCACCCCTATCCGCCCACTGCTGAACCTTAAGCCCGGCAAGGCTTTGCGGCCGCGCTCACGCTGCATCGCAGCAAATTCTGGACGAGAGCAGTGTTTCTCGTGCTAGAAAAGTCGGCATATCCGAGGGTCCGATCGCGCCAGCCGGCGCGAATTCAAGCGAAGGCTTGGCTTTTATGAGTGAAATCAAATCGGTCGGCATTATCGGCGCCGGCCAGATGGGGTCGGGCATCGCGCATGTCGTCGCCCTGGGCGGCTACGACGTGTGGCTTCATGACGTTTCGCGTGAGCGGATCGACGCCGGCCTGGCTTTGATCGAGAAGAACCTGGCCCGCCAGGTTGGTCGCGGCATCATCGACGACGCCGCCATGAAGGCGGCCCTGGCCCGCATCCAGCCGGCCGAGGGCCTGGAGGCCATCGGCGCCACGGACCTGGCCATCGAGGCGGCGACCGAGAACGAGGAGATCAAGAAGTCGATCTTCCTCAGCCTGCAGCCGCACCTGACGCCGACCACGATCCTGGCCTCGAACACCTCGTCGATCTCGATCACGCGCCTGGCCTCGGCCACGGACCGCCCCGAGCGCTTCATCGGCCTGCACTTCATGAACCCCGTGCCGCTGATGAAGCTGGTGGAGATCATCCGCGGCATCGCCACGGACGTCCCGACCTATGAACGCGCCGTCGCCTTCGCCCAGTCGCTGGGCAAGATCACGTCCAACGCCGAAGACTTTCCCGCCTTCATCGTCAACCGCGTGCTGGTGCCGATGATCAACGAGGCGATCTACACGCTGTACGAAGGCGTCGGCACGGTCGACGCCATCGACACCGCCATGAAGCTGGGCGCCAACCACCCGATGGGCCCGCTGGAGCTGGGCGACTTCATCGGCCTGGACACCGTGCTGAGCATCATGAACGTGCTCTACGAAGGCCTGGCCGACAGCAAGTACCGCCCCTGCCCGCTGCTGGTGAAGTACGTCGAGGCTGGCTGGCTGGGCAAGAAGACCGGCCGCGGCTTCTACGACTACCGCGGCGAGGTTCCGGTTCCGACGCGGTAGGCGCTATCGGCGTCTTCGTGTGGGGACGCCGATGACGCACTTTTGCCGCCAGTCGCCAAAGGGCGATCGGTAGCTTAGCCTTTATGCGCCACGCGGACTGCGGGGCTGGTGGGACGAGACGGCCAAGCGCTCTACCGCGACCCTGGCGTTACCACAGCGTTGTCACCTGGTATGCTGTCAGTTGTCGATCACAGGTGACCAGGCGCGCCTGCTCGGCAGCCGCCTGCGCAACGAGGATACGATCCCAAGGATCGCGATGGTGCAAAGGCAGTTTTGCCGCCGCCACGCCATGCCCCGCTTCTATTGCAAGCCAAGTGAAGCCCGCATCGAGCACGGCTTCGTGAAGCGTTTCGGGAATGCGCGCCAGCGTCGCATCTCTTGGGCGCTTGATCTCGATTTCATAGGCGCTGGCGGCGCTGACCAAGATCGTGTTCGAGCGATCGTTGGTCGCCGCCATCGCGCTCTGTGACAGCGCTTCCGGGCGGGCCAGCCACCAGATTATAACGTGGGTGTCGAGAAGCAGCTTCACTCGCCGACAGGGAAGATCGGCCCGTCAGCCGCCTCTTCCAACTCCGGATCTGGTCGCAGAAACAGATCCGGATCTTCCAACGGCCCGTACTTAGCCCACCGGCCCGGTATGCGTCGCCCGCGTGGAGGCTCATCCGACTTAGCGGCGCTGATGGCCGCGACAGTCTTACCATCGCGCGTCAGCAAGACCTCTTCGCCTGCTTCCATGCGGGCGACAAGTTCGGCCAACTCGGCCTGATCCTTGATGTCGAACCGGATCGTCATGCCCGCACCATAGCACGGAACACAACAAGAACAACTCTGACGCTAGCGCCTCAACCCGCGCCCATCGCCACGGCCACGTGGTAGGTCACGAACGAGGCGATATAGGCCAGCGAGGTCATGTACAGGAACATCACCGTCGGCCACAGCCAGCCGTTGGTCTCGCGCTTGACCACGCCCAGGGTCGCCGCGCACTGGGGCGCGAAGACGTACCAGGACAGGAACGACAGGGCCGTGGCCAGCGACCACTTGCCCGCCAGCAGGACGCCCAGCTTGGTCCCGGCGTCGTCGTCGCCGCCGACCGCATAGACCGTGCCCAGCGCCGCCACCGCGACCTCGCGGGCCGCGAAGCCCGGGATCAGGGCGATGGTCATTTGCCAATTGAAACCAATGGGCTGCATGAGGGGCGCGATCAGATGGCCGATCCGGCCGGCGAAGCTGTAGTCGATGGCTGGGCCCGTCGCGCCCTCCGGCGGATAGGGGAAGGTCGACAGCACCCAGACCAGCACCATCAGCGGCAGGATGATCCGGCCCGCGCGGTTGAGGAAGATCTTGGCGCGGGTCCACAGATTCAAGAGGACATTGCGCGGCTCGGGCCAGCGATAGGTCGGCAGCTCCATCATGAAGGGCTCGACCGCGCCGCGCCAGAAGACGCCGCGGATCACGAACGACACCACCAGCGCGCTGACGATGCCGCCGGCATAAAGGCCGAACATCACCAGGCCTTGCAGCGACAGGAAGCCCCAGACGGTGTGGTTGGGGACGAAGGCGCTGATGATCAGGGTATAGACCGGGATCCGCGCCGAGCAGGTCATCAGCGGGGCGACCAGGATGGTGGTCAAGCGGTCGTGCTTGTTGTCGATCACCCGCGTCGCCATGATCCCGGGGATGGCGCAGGCGAAGCTCGAGAGCAGCGGGATGAAGGCCCGCCCGTGCAGGCCGGCGCCGCCCATGATCTTGTCCATCAGGAAGGCCGCGCGGGCCATGTAGCCGCTGTCCTCCAAGAGCAGGATGAAGGAGAACAGGATCAGGATCTGCGGCAGGAACACCAGCACGCTGCCGACCCCGGCGATCAGGCCATCGCCGATGAAGCTGGCCAGCAGGCCGTGCGGCAAGGTCTCGCCGATCCAGCCGGCCAGGCTGGCGAAGGCGCCGTCGATGGCGTCGGCCGGGACCGTGGCCCAGGTGAAAACCGCCTGGAACATCACGAACAGCAAAGCAAACAGGATGGCCAGGCCGGCGACCGGGTGCAGCAGCACGCTGTCGATCTTGCCGGTGACGGTGTCCGGGTGCTCGGGCGGCTTCACGCAGGCCTTGAAGATGCGCTGGGCCTCGGCGTGGGCCGAGCGGATCTCGCCGGCGGTCGGCTCGTGCCAGACGTTCTCGGCCTCCACATCCCGCGCGTCGATGATGGCCTCGACCTTTTCCAGCAGCTCGGGCAGGCCGCGCTTGCGGGTCGCCACCGTGGTGACGATCGGCGCGCCGATCTCCTGGGACAGGCGCTCCAGATCGATGCGCAGGCCCTGGCGCTGGGCGATGTCGAACATGTTGAGGGCCAGCACGAACGGGCGCCCCACCTGCTTCAGTTCCAAAACAAGGCGCAGCACCATGCGCAGGTTGGTGGCGTCGGCCACGCAGACCAGGCAGGCGGGCGCGGCCTCGCCTTCCAGCTTGCCCAGCACGGCGTCGCGGGTGACGACCTCGTCGGGACTGCGGGCGCGTAAGGAATAGGTGCCGGGCAGGTCCAGCACGCGCATCGCGCGGCCCGACGGCGTGGTCAGCGAACCTTCCTTCCGCTCGACCGTGACGCCGGCATAGTTGGCCACCTTCTGGCGGCTGCCGGTCAGGGCGTTGAACAGCGCGGTCTTGCCGGAGTTGGGATTGCCGACCAGGGCGATGCGGGTGGAGGCTTGGACGGAAGCGTCGGAAGCGACAGTGGCGGTATCGAGTGCCAAGGTCTTAACGTCCCTCGAATTTCACGGAGACGGCGCCGGCCTCCCGGCGACGGCCTTCGAACTTTACAGAAACTGCGCCGGCTTCACGCCGGCCCTCTTCAAACTTTACAGAAACTGCGCCGGCTTCACGCCGGCGCAGGGCCACGCGGGTGTCGTCCACGCGCACGGCGATCGGGTCGCGCCCGAACAGGCCCTCATGCAGCACCTCGATCGTCGCGCCTTCCACGAAGCCCATCTCCAGCAGGCGGCGCTCCAGCTCCTCGGCGGCGATGGCTTCCGCCGCGCCCGAGACGCCGGTCACGCGCGCGATCACGCCGCGGTCGCCGCGCCGGGCCGAGGCCAGGGGGCGCAGACCGCCGGGATCGCTCTCGGCCGGGTTGAATTCTGAGGACAACGCGTACGCTTCGGACATAATGACTCCGACTAGATTGCGAACGATTATCAGCCGAGCAGGCCAATGTCGATTCAGCGATCCGCGCAGTTTGGGTTATGCTGAGCGCTTAAGGGCCTTCCGCCGAAGTGTTTGCGGTTCGGCGGTCGGAAGGCCCTTAAAACAAAAAGGAGCTAGCCTGCTTCTCCGGCTCGGATGGAACATCCGATCCGGGCAGGCTAGCGGGTGCTGTTGGGACCGAATGGCGCAGGGTCGTTAATAGATTCGACTCTTCGATCGCCGCTCGGTCTGATTGCGTGTAACGATTCGTGTGGGCGAATTCATGCGTAGGCTGATGCTTGGGCTCCTGACGGGGGCCTATCTTTGTCTGGCTCTGATCGTCTCCCTCTTCCTCTGGAGGATGGGCGCGACCCCGGCTGTCGGCGTCTCGGCCTTCATCGGCATGCTGGGCCTGTGCTTCGCCTTCCACGGCCTCTTGGGCCAGACCTTCCTGGCCGCCGCCCTGCGCGGCGACATCGACACCGTGCGCGAAGCCCACGCCATCCTGCTGGACCAGATCGAGAAGGTCGACGCCCGCGTCTCGGACCTGGTCGAGACCGTCGCCGCCGACGCCCAGCGCCGCACCGAGGAGCTGTCGACCGAGGTCCACCAGCTGGAAGACCTGATCTCGCGGATGAGCGAGCGCATGGAGCAGCAGCTCAGCCACCAGGTCGCCGCCGCCTCGGCGCGCAGCCAAGGCAGCCTGGGCAGTGTCCGCGCGCCGCAGGCCAGCCACATGCTGGAAGTGGTGCAGGACGCCCTGGCCGAGAACCGCGTCGACCTCTACCTGCAGCCGATCGTCAGCCTGCCCCAGCGCCGGACCGTCTTCTACGAAAGCTTCTCGCGCCTGCGCGACGAGACCGGCCGCGTGATGATGCCGGCCGAATATCTGGCCGTGGCCGAGCCCGAAGGCCTGATGACGGCCATCGACAACCTGCTGCTGTTCCGCTGCGTGCAGATCGTCCGCCGCCTGGCCAAGCAGGACCGCAAAATCGGCATCTTCTGCAACATCTCGCTGGCCAGCCTGGGCGACGAGAGCTTCTTCCCGCAGTTCCTGGAGTTCATGCAGGGCAACAAGGACCTGGCCGGCGCGGTGATCTTCGAGCTGGGCCAGGCAGCGTTCGAGCGCCGCGGTCCGGTCGAGGCCCGCCACATGGCCCGCCTGGCCAGCCTGGGTTTCAGCTTCAGCCTGGACAAGGTCGCCGACCTGGACCTGGACTTCCAGGACCTGGCCCGCGCCGACGTGCGCTACATCAAGGTCGGCGCCCAGATGATGCTGGACCAGCTGGAAGAGCAGGACGGCAAGCTGGTCATCGCCTCGCTGCCCGACCTGAACGCCAGCGACTTCGCCGCCCTGACCCGCCGCTACGGCATCGAGGTCATCGTCGAGAAGGTCGAGGCCGAGAAGCAGATCGTCGATATTCTCGACCTGGATATCGGCTACGGCCAAGGCCACCTGTTCGGCGAGCCGCGCGCCATCCGTGACGCCGTCCTGGCCGAGGCCGAGCCGCCGCAGGACTTCATGCGCGGGGCCCTGCGCCGCCGCGCCGTGGGCTGGTAGCTCTCTACGCCGCCTATTGGCTGCTGACAGGTTTGGGTATGCGGCCGCAAGCATCGGAATGATCCGGCGCGCGGGCTGGCGCATGGTCTCCCTACGAAAGGAGACCAACCCATGACGACCTATCCAAACGACGACGCCCGCTGGGACGCCATGCGCGCCAAGGACCGCGCGGCGGAAGGCGCGTTCTATATCGGCGTGCACACCACCGGCGTCTATTGCGTCGCCAGCTGCGGCGGCCGTCCGCTGCGCAAGAACGTCAGCTTCTATCCCACCCGCGAGGACGCCCGCGCCGCCGGCCTGCGCGCCTGCCTGCGCTGCAAGCCCGACCTGAACCGCGAGACCCTGCGCTGGGTGGTCGGCGACACCAGCCTGGGCCTGGCGCTGGTCGCCCGCTCCGACGCCGGCCTGCGGCTGGTCACGCTGGGCGACGACGCCGAGGTGCTGAAGGCGGACCTGGAGAAGCGCTTCAAGCACGCCCGCATCGTGCCGGACGCGGACGGCCTCTCCGCCGACCTGAAGGCGGTGGCGGACCTGGTCGACCATCCCGACCACACGCTGACCCTGCCGATCGACGACCAGGGCACAGAGCTACAGAAGGCCGTCTGGGCCGCCCTGCGCCAGATCCCGGCCGGCCAGACGGCCTCCTATGCCGACATCGCCAAGGCCGTCGGCCGGCCCAGCGCCTTCCGCGCCGTGGCCCAGGCCTGCGGGGCCAACCCGCTGGCGGTGATCACGCCCTGCCACCGCGTGGTCCGCGCCGACGGCGGCCTGTCCGGCTACCGCTGGGGCGTCGAGCGCAAGCGGGCGCTCTTGGCGCGGGAGGCCGCGTGACTCTGGACTGGAGCCGGATCAGCGCCGAGCTGGACGCCCGAGGCTGGGCCCTGACCGGCCCGATGCTGAAGCCCGAGACCTGCGCCGGGATCGCCGATCTCTATCCGCAGGACGCGGGCTTCCGCAGCCGGGTGGTCATGGCCCGCCACGGCTTCGGGCGCGGCGAGTACAAGTATTTCAGCTATCCCCTGCCGGACGTCGTGCAACGGCTCCGGCAGGGGCTGTACGGCCCGCTGTCGACGATCGCCAACCGCTGGGCCGAGCGGCTCGGCGAAGAGCGGCGGTTTCCCGAGACGCTGGACGACATGCTGGAACAGTGCCGGCAGGCGGGCCAGGCGCGGCCGACGCCGCTGCTGCTGACCTATGGACCCGGCGACTACAACTGCCTGCACCAGGATCTCTATGGCGAGCACGTCTTCCCGCTGCAGGCGGCGTTCCTGCTGGACGAGCCGGGGCGCGACTTCGACGGCGGCGAGTTCGTGATCGTCGAGCAGCGCCCCCGGCAGCAGTCGGCGCCGCAGGTCGTGCCGTTGCGACAGGGCGAAGGCGTGATCTTGGCGGTGAGGGAGCGGCCGGCGGAAGGGGTGCGAGGCGTGCATCGGCGGGTGCTGCGGCATGGGGTGAGTGAGGTGCGGTCGGGGCGGAGACGGACGCTGGGCGTGATCTTCCACGACGCGACGTAGAAGCGCCCCCTCCGTCACGTCGCCTATCGGCGCCGCGCCACCTCCCCCGC
>CAIUMD010000097.1 GCA_903900155.1 uncultured Caulobacterales bacterium
GACTGGAAACAGCCGCAACCGGGACCGGATAACGCGATCCGGCCCGCCCGTCGGAGGCTTCAAGGGCGGTGAGGCGCGAACAGCGTCGGACCGTCACGCTTCCGGATAACGATCGCGCGGAGCGTCTGGCTTCGTCGAAACGGTTATTTCCTTTTGCTTCCGGGCGTGGCCCGGCGCTCCGCGTCCCTTTCCATGACTTCAGCGGCTGGCCGCGTGAGGGGGCGGAGCCGTGAGCCTATAGATGCTCCCCCGTATCGCGGGGGAGCATCTATAGTCCCCGCAACCGCTCCAACGCCCCCTGCAGGATCCACCCCGCCGCCATCTTGTCCACGACCTCGTCCCGGCGCTTGCGCGAAATGTCATGCTCGTCGATCAGCACCCGCGTCACCGCCGCCGTCGACAGGCGCTCGTCCCAGAAGGTGATGGGGAGGTCGGGTTTGATGCGCAGCAGGTTCCTCGCCAGGGCCCGGTTGCTCTGGCAGCGCACGCCTTCCGTCCCGTCCATGTTCATCGGCAAGCCGACCACGATGCCGACGGCGCCCCGGCTGTCCATCAGCTTGAACAACGCCTCGGCGTCCTGGGTGAACTTGGTCTTTTCGATCAGGGCCAGGGGGCTGGCGACGGTGCGGGTGACGTCCGAGACGGCCACCCCGATGGTCTTCTCGCCCGGGTCCAGGCCCACGATCGGGGCGGACTGGGGCAGGGCGGCGGCGAAGTCTTCGATGTCGAGAACGGGCATGGCTCTCTTTATCAGGACCCGCGCGGCTTGAAACCTCGTCTCCAGCCCGCTAACCCACGCGTTCGAATTCTAGGAGATCCCCATGGCCATTGACGCCGCCACGGTGCGGAAGGTCGCCCGGCTCGCCCGCATCGCCGAACCCGAAGAGCGCATCGAGGCCCTGGCCCAGGAGCTCAATGGCATCATGACCTGGATCGAACAGCTGGCCGAGGTCGACACCGACGGCTGCGAACCGCTGACCAGCGTCGTGGCCGCCGGCCTGCCGCTGCGCGACGACGTCGTCACCATGGGCGGCGATCCGGCCCGCGTGACCAGCAACGCGCCCAAGTCCGTGAACAACTTCTTCGTCGTGCCGAAGGTGGTCGAATAATGAGCCTGACGAAGCTGACCCTGGCCAGCGCCCTGGACGGCCTGGCCAAGCGCGAGTTCACCTCGGTCGAACTGACGCAAGCCCACATCGAGGCCGTCGAGGCCGCCCGCGGCCTGAACGCCTACATCCTGGAGACCCCGGACAAGGCGCTGGACATGGCCGCCAAGTCCGACGCCCGCCGCGCGCTGGGCGAAGCCGGCCCGCTGGAAGGCGCGCCGCTGGGCGTGAAGGACCTGTTCTGCACCGAGGGCGTGCGGACCACGGCCTGCTCGAAGATCCTCGAGACCTTCGTGCCGACCTATGAGTCGACCGTGACCAGCCAGCTGTGGCGCGACGGCGCGGTGATGCTGGGCAAGCTGAACCTGGACCAGTTCGCCATGGGCTCGTCGAACGAGACCAGCTATTTCGGTCCGGTCACCAACCCCTGGCGTTCGGCAGGCTCCAACAAGGCCCTGACCCCGGGCGGTTCGTCGGGCGGCAGCGCCGCCGCCGTCGCCGCCGACCTGTGCCTGGGCGCCACGGCCACCGACACCGGCGGCTCGATCCGCCAGCCGGCCGCCTTCACCGGCACCGTCGGCATCAAGCCGACCTACGGCCGCTGCTCGCGCTGGGGCGTCGTGGCCTTCGCCAGCTCGCTGGACCAGGCCGGGCCGATCGCCAAGACCGTCGAGGACGCGGCCCTGCTGCTGACCTCGATGTCGGGCCATGACCCCAAGGACTCGACCAGCCTGGACATCCCCGTGCCGGACTTCACCCAGTTCGTGGGCAAGTCGGTGAAGGGCCTGAAAATCGGCATTCCCAAGGAATACCGCGTCGACAACATGCCGGCCGAGATCGAGAAGCTCTGGCAGGACGGCATCGCCTGGCTGAAGGACGCCGGCTGCGAGATCGTCGACATCAGCCTGCCGCACACCAAGTACGCCCTGCCGGCCTACTACATCGTGGCCCCGGCCGAGGCGTCCTCGAACCTGGCCCGTTATGACGGCATGCGCTACGGCCTGCGCGAGGACGGCGCCAACCTGACCGAGATCTACGAGCACACCCGCGCCGCGGGCTTCGGCGACGAGGTCAAGCGCCGCATCCTGATCGGCACCTATGTGCTGTCGGCGGGCTATTACGACGCCTACTACCTGAAGGCCCTGAAGGTGCGTCGCCGTATCGCCGAGGACTTCGACAACGCCTGGGCGCAGTGCGACGCGATTCTCACCCCGACCGCGCCCTCGGCGGCGTTCGGCCTGGGCGAGAACAGCAATGACCCGATCGCCATGTACCTGAACGACGTCTTCACGGTGACGACGAACCTGGCGGGTCTGCCGGGCCTGTCGCTGCCGGCCGGCCTCGACGCCAACGGCCTGCCGCTGGGTCTGCAGATCATCGGCAAGCCTCTGGACGAGGCCACGGTGTTCTCGGTCGCCGGGGCGGTCGAGAAGGCCGCGGGCTTCACGGCCAAGGCCGAGATGTGGTGGTGAATTTAAAAGGGCGGCTCCTCGCGGAGCCGCCCTTCTTCGTTCCGGGGGTATGGGACCCTGGGGATTACATCGGCGCGATAGGTTCAGCCGAGGTCGCCGGAGCCGGAGCGGCCGGGGCCGGGATGACCAGCGGGGCCGGCTCGGCGATCGGGGCGCTGACGGCCGGCGGGGCGGCCGGGACGGTGGCGCTGACATTGGCCGAGGCGCTTTCGGCGGCCGGGGCGCTCTCCTGGACCGGGGCGGCGCGGCGAGCGGCCGGACGGGCCGAGGCCGACGAGCGCGCCGGGGTCGAGCGGGCGACCGGCGCCGTCTCGGCGGCGGCCAGTTCGGTCGGCTGCGGGATCGGCGCCGGCGTGGCGGCGACGTTCGAGGGGATCGGCGTCGCCTGGGCCGGCGGCGGGCTTTCGGCGGCGGCGGTCTTCAGCGAGGCCGGATCGGTCGGAGCTTCGGCGCGATTGGCCGTCATGGCCCAGATCATGCCGCCGGCGACGACGGCGACGATCGGCGCGCCGACCAGAAGCGCCATGTTGCCGCTGGCCTTCTTCTTGGGCGTGCGAGCATAGATGGGCTGGGTAGGAAACAGAGCCGAAGCATTCGGATCGGCCGCAACGACCGGTTCCGGAGCGTCGAAATTGAGAGTCGGGCGACTGGTGCGGGCGGTGGGCATTTCTACCTCCGTAAGTGAGCTGTTCGGAGTAGAGAACGGAGCTTTGACTAGCGGGTTCCGAGTCCACGAAATGGCGCCAATCATGACGAGAAAAGGCCATTTTTCATTTTGCCTTGCGCGAAGCTCTACTGAATACTTTCCCTCCCCTCTATGGGGAGGGTGGCCGCGAAGCGGTCGGGTGGGGCTTCACCATGAGCGTGGTTCGCGCAAGAGCCTTGCGGAAGGTCATGAGCCAAGCCGAGGTTCGGCTTTGGTCGCGCCTTCGAAAGTTGCGGGCCGAGGGGTTCCACATTCGTCGGCAGGCCCCATTTCGAGGCTACATCCTCGATTTTGTCTGCTTCGACCGAAGGCTGGCATTCGAGATCGACGGACCGCACCACGACGAACCGGAGCAGCGGGAGCGCGATGCCATTCGTGACTCTGTTCTGCGCCGCGAAGGCTTCCAAACCTTGCGTTTCCCGGGGCGGGCGGTGCATGAGGAGATCGACGCCGTGATGGATGCGATTTGCCGCGCCCTGAACGCCGCGAGCCCCACCCGGCCGCTCCGCGGCCACCCTCCCCACAAGGGGGAGGGAGGAAGTGTAAGAGATGACTGAAGCAGCTTCGTCCATACAGATCCAAGGTCGCACCGGCCCCTGGGAAATGGTCCTCGGTCTCGAGGTGCACGCCCAGGTCGCCAGCAAGTCCAAGCTCTTCTCGGGCGCCGCGGTCGGTTTCGGCGCGGGTCCGAACGAGCAGGTCAGCCTCGTGGACGCGGCCATGCCGGGCATGCTGCCGGTTCTGAACAAGTTCTGCGTCGAGCAGGCGGTGAAGACGGGCTTGGGCCTGAAGGCGCAGATCAATCTGAAGAGCCGCTTCGACCGCAAGAACTACTTCTATCCGGATCTGCCGCAGGGCTATCAGATCAGCCAGTTCGACCAGCCGATCGTCGGCGAGGGCGTCGTCACCGTCGAGCGCGACGACGGCACGACCTTCGACGTGCGCATCGAGCGCCTGCACCTGGAACAGGATGCGGGCAAGTCGCTGCACGACCAGGATCCGAACGCGACCTATGTCGACCTGAACCGCGCGGGCACGGCGCTGATGGAGATCGTCTCCAAGCCGGACATGCGTACCTCGGAAGAGGCCGCGGCCTATGTGAAGAAGCTGCGCACGATCCTCGTCTACCTGGGCACCTGCGACGGTGACATGGAGAAGGGCAACCTGCGCGCCGACGTCAACGTCTCGGTCTGCCGTCCCGGCGCCTACGAGAAGTTCCGCGAGACGGGCGACTTCAAGCACCTGGGCACGCGCTGCGAAATCAAGAACGTCAACTCGTACCGCTACATCCAGCAGGCCATCGAGTACGAGGCCCGTCGCCAGATCGAGATCCTGGAAGACGGCGGCAAGATCGACCAGGAGACGCGCCTGTTCGACCCGACCAAGCTCGAGACCCGCTCGATGCGGAGCAAGGAAGAGGCGCACGACTACCGCTACTTCCCCGATCCCGACCTGCTGCCGCTGGTCCTGGATCCGGCCTGGGTGAAGGAGCTCGAGACCACCCTGCCGGAACTGCCGGACGCCAAGAAGGCGCGCCTGCAGAGCCAGTACGGCCTGTCGGCCTATGACGCCGGCGTGCTGATCATCGAGAGCGACCGCGCCGACTACTTCGAGGCGGCCGCCCAAATTCTTTTTGAGAAAACAGGGGGGCGCGACGCCAAGCTGGTCTCCAACTGGGTGACCAACGAGCTGCTGTCCAAGCTGTCGTCGGGCGGCCACGAGATCGCCAACTCGCCGCTGCCGTCGTCGGACATCGCCCAGCTGGTCGAACTGATCGAGAACGGCACCATCTCGTCGAAGATCGCCAAGGAGGTCTTCGAGCACATGTGGGCCGGCGAAGGTCGTCCCAGCGAGATCGTCGAGAAGCGCGGTCTGGTGCAGATCAACGACACCGGCGCCATCGAGAAGGCCATCGACGACCTGATCGCCGGCAATCCCGACAAGGCCGAAGCCGTGAAGGACAAGCCCCAGGCCCTGGGCTGGTTCGTCGGCCAGGTGATGAAGGCCACGGGCGGCAAGGCCAACCCTGGCACGGTCAACGCGCTTCTCCGCAAGAAGCTGGGCGTCGAAGGCTAGATACGACGAGGGCCCGCGGCGCAAACCGCGGGCCCTTCTTCGTTGATGCGAACTTTTGTTATTGGGGCGCGGTCGGCTCTTCGGCCGGCTTCTTGTGCTTCTTGCTCTTCTTGGCGGCCTTCTCGTCGGCGGCGGGAGCCGTCGGTTCCTGGGTCGCCGGGGCGGTGGCCGAGGTCGGAGCGCCGGCGCTGGTAGCGCTGTCGGCGGAAGCCGGGGCCTCGGTGGCGGGCGGCGCGGCCGACGTGGAAGGGTCGCTGGCCGGCGGGGTCATGGCGGCCGGAGCCGGGCTGGTCATGCTGGGTTGCGGATCGGCCGGCGTGGTCTGCGGGGCCGTCGTCTGGGCCAGGGCCGAGCCGGAATAGGCGGCGGCAGCCAGAGTGAGCGCGGCGGTCGTGATGCGCAGGGTCTTCATGGGCTTGGGACCGTATTGCTGCAGCGTCGAAGTGTGACGCGAGGCCAACGCTGGCTCGGCAATGCGGTCGAAATGACTTCGCAATCGGGCGCTTGGGCCGCAGTCGCGGCGAGGTTGAGGCGCCTGTGGCCGCAAAACGGCGCCCCGAGGCATAGCCCAGGACGCCGTCTCGAACCGTCTTAGAGCAGTCAGGTCTAATAGTTGGCGATGACGTCGAAAATCAGACCGGTCGCGATGGCGGCCAGCACGTAGTCATTGCCGGTGCGGTACCAATAGTAGCCACGGGGTGGCGGGCGCAGGCGATAACGGTAGTAATCGTTCACGACATAGCCGCCGCCACGATAGTAGCTGGGCAGATAAGCGCCGCGCTGCCAGGCCGTATAACCCGGACGGAAGCCCGGGCGGCCATAGTACGAGGACGGCGGCGGGCCGTAGGACCAACGATTGTTGTAATAGTAGCCGTTGTGGCGGCCGCCATCCCAACGATCACCGCCGTCCCAGCCGCCGCGACCACGATCGTAGTTGCGGCCGCGGTCGTAGTCACGGCCGCGATCCCAATCGCCACGACCGCGATCGCCGCGATCCCAATCACGACCGCGATCACCGCGGTCCTGACGATCCCAGCGACCGCGGTCCTGGGCGGAGGCGTCGGTCGCCGTCAGGGCCATCGGCCCGGCCACCGAAGCCACGGCGGCGATAGTGAGCAGCAGACGTTTCATCTCGTCTTCTCCAGTGGTCGGGCGGCGCCTTGCCGAGGCCTCGCCTAGAAACTTCCCTCGACCTTGAACGCAGAATGTCCGCTTCCGGCTGAACCCAGGCTGAACGGCGCCGTCAGGCTTTTCCGCTTCAGACTTTCCTTGGGTCACCCTTGGCGCAGCGAACGGTCGCGACCATGTTCGCAGGCAGCAATGACAAAAGGGGAGTGAAGGCCGATGAGCCGTCCGATCGAACTGCACTACTGGCCCACGCCCAATGGCTGGAAGGTCTCCATCGCCCTGGAGGAAATGGGCCTGCCTTACGAGATGATCCCGGTGAACATCGGGACCGGCGAGCAGTTCAAGCCGCAGTTCCTGGCCATCAGCCCCAACAACCGCATGCCGGCCATCGTCGATCCGGACGGGCCGGACGGCCAGCCGATCTCGATCTTCGAGTCCGGCGCCATCCTGCAGTACCTGGCCCGCAAGAGCGGCCAATTCTACGGCGAGACCGAGCGCGACCGCGTCCAGATCGACCAGTGGGTCATGTGGCAGATGGGCGGCCTGGGGCCCATGGCCGGCCAGACGCACCACTTCCGCCAGTACGCCCCGGCAATCATCGCCGACCAGCGCCAGATCGCCTACGGCGCCATCCGCTACACCAATGAGACCCACCGCCTGTACGGCGTGCTGAACAAGCAGCTGGAAGGCCGCGATTTCGTCTGCGGCCAATTGTCCATCGCCGACTTCATGATCTGGCCCTGGATCGTTCCCTGGAAGAACCAGGGCATTATTCTGGATGAGTTCCCCAATTTGAGGACATGGTTCGAGCGGGTCGGGGCGCGGGAAAACGTGCAAAAAGGCTTTAAGCTCGGAGCCGAGTTACGCGCCACAGGCCTGCAATCCTCGGGAAAAGCGGCTGAAGACGCCCGTAGAGTCCTGTTCGGGCAGCGGGGGCGTTAAGGGGCTATATACTGTGATTTACAGCCAGTAATCAGGGTCAATAAACAGTAACGAGGTGCGGCATTTACGCTCTCCGCGCGCTTAACTATATGTTCAGCCGCGCGGGACTTTCCTTCGATCAAGCTCAGAACCGGCAAAACGCAGGGGCGAGCTTGAGAGAGGAGATGAGCCATGATGATGATGAATGAAGTTCCGCCGGCCATCGTCGCCACCCTGCCGCTGCCGACCGCGACGTCGACGGGTGACGAGCTGTTCCGCATGGGCCTGCTGTATTCGACCGGCCAGGGCGGCGCCCCGCTGGACTACGTTTCGGCCCACATGCTGTTCAATCTGGCCGCCATGCGCGGTTCGATCGAGGCCAAGCTGTACCGCAAGGAACTGTCGCAGGAGATGGCCAGCGAAGATGTCGCCGAGGCCCAGCGTCAGGCCCGCGAATGGCTCGCCCACGGCTGAGCCCGGTTCGCCGGGTTCAGGCTGCTTTGGTCAACTGCAAAACTCGTTAACGGATTCTTCCGTTGACCGCGTAGCTGAAGTTGATCGGCAGCAGGTCCCGGAAGTATTGCTGCATGAAGAGGCCCGTCTCGGCTATGCCGCTGCGTGGGACATAGACCACGTCGAACCGACGCAGAGGCACCAAATCCGTTCCGCCCGGATGCGTGATCCCCGCCAGAAGGTTGGCCGTCCGCATCATCGCCCGTCCGTCCGTGCCGCGGCGAATGATCACAACCTGATTGCGCTTGGCGCCATTGGTGAAGCCGCCGGCCTGGATGATCGCGCGTAGGGCGTCGCTGTCGCCCGCCATGTCCAACACGCCGGGATTCTTGACCTCGCCGCCGACAAACACCTTGAGCGGCTGCGTCGATTTGACCGACACCTGAACCTGCGGCCGCAGCAGCGTGCCGGCATAGGCTTGGCCGATAGAGCCTTGCAACTCCTCGATCGTGCGATCCGCCGCCATGACAGGCTGGGTCAGGGGCAGGCTGATCCGCCCGTCCGGCTGCACGACCGTCGTCTTGCTTAGTTCCGGGGCCGAAGGCACTGTCACCTCGACCTCGTCGCCCGGATAGAACCGGTAGGACGGCTCTTCCTCGCTCCAATCGGCGTAACCGATATTAGAGAAGTTCGCGCTAGGTCTGGGACCTGGCGTGATCGGCTCAGCGTCGATGTGGCCGCAGGCGGAGACTCCGCCGGCCAGCAGGACCACGGCCGCTGCTAACTTGAGATGGGTCATCATGAGAGGCGTGCGACGTTGCATGCGACAAGTCTTAACAGGAATGGGTAACGAACCCTTAAGGCCGCTCCCTCCAGGGTATGAGGCAGATTGAACCGCTTGGATTCGTATGTCGACGAGCGCCTGGACCAGCGTGCCTCACGACCCGCCGCCTAGAATGGCCGCGGGGCTCGGCGGCGCGCGTCCGAAATACGCCCCGACAGACTTCGTCACCCTGCTGTGGCGCGAGCGATTCCTGATGCTGGTCGTCTTCCTGGTCATCGTGATCGCGGGCGTCGCCTTCGCCACCACCTTGAAGAAGAGCTACACGGCCGAGAGCAGCCTCTTCGTCCGCCTGGGCCAGGAATATGTTTATGAACCCCGCGCCGGCGACGCCGGCCGCGGCGCGGTGCCCAACATCGACGAAGTCATCCAGTCGGAAGCCGAAATCCTGGGCAGCGGCGAGCTGCGCGAGCGGGTGATCCGCAAGATCGGCTTCGCCAAGATCTTCCCCAAGCACGCCGCCAAGTACGCCGGCGCGACGCCCGAAGGTAAGCGCAAGCTGATGATGGAAGGCCGCGACGCCATCGGCAAAAGCCTGAAGATCCAGACCGCGCCGGACAATTCGATCATCCGCCTGGGCTACCAGAACGACGATCCCGAAATGGCCGAGAAGGTGCTCAACACCCTGCTCGAGGAATATCTGGTCTACCGCCGCAGCCTGCTGATCGGCGGCGACAGCAACATCCTCCAGCGCCAGCGCGACATCTTTTCGCAGAAGCTGGCCGAGGCCGACACGGCTTACCAATCTTTCCTGACCACGAACGACATCGGCGACTTCACGGCCCAGAAGACGGCCCTGACCCAGCTGCAGGCCCAGGTCGAGCAGCAGAAGTATTCGATCGACGCCCAGCTGCAGGACCGCGTGGGCCGCCTGGCCTCGGTGGAGTCCGAGCTGTCGCGCACGCCGCCCGAGGCGATCCTCTATCGCGACGTCGACATGTCGGCCTCGACCAAGCTGGCCCAGTTGAAGCTGGATCGCGAAGGCCTGCTGGCCCGCTACACCGCCGGCGCTCAGCCCGTGCAGGACATCAACGTCCAGATCGCTCAGCTGGAAGCCGGCCTCGCCGCCGGCCGCACGAACGGGGAGGGCGCGCGCCGCAGCGGTCCGAACCCGATCTGGCAGACCCTGACCACCACCCGCAACGACCTGCGCGCGGAAGTCGCGGCCCTGCAGCAGTCGCAGGGGGCCTACGCCCAGCAGGTCACGGACGTGAACACCCGCCTGCTGCGCTTGGCGGGCCTGGAGCCGGAATTCAACGAGTTGTCGCGCGACCGCGATGTCCTGTCGTCGAACGTCCGCGACTTCACGGTCAAGGAACAGCAGGACGAGGCCCAGCGGCAGATGTCGGCCGAGAGCAGCGACAACATCCGCATCGTGCAGCGCGCCGTCGCCCCGACCACGGGCAAGAGCTTGAAGAAGCCGGTGCTGATCCTGGCCATCCTGTTCGGCGCGTTCAGCGCCCTGTGCATCGGCCTAGTCCGCATGTTCCTGCGTCCGGGCCTGCAGACGCCGGAATCGGCCTCGCGCACCTTGGGCATGCCGGTCCTGGCCACGGCCGGGATCAAGCGGTGAGCCGTTTCGTCGCCTTCCGCCGGCAGGGTTAATGTCGCAAGTTGCGGGCTTCTGAGTACGCGGCGATTCGTTAGATGGTCGATTTGAACGTCGAGATGACCGAGCTTTGGGGGGCGCTGGGCGCGCCACCGGCCGGCCGGCCGCACGTCATCCAATTCGTGTCGGCCCGAAAGGGCGAGGGGACCTCGACGGTCGCCCGCGAATTCGCGCGCTTCGCCTCGCGCCGCGCTGGTCGCAAGACCTGGCTGATCGACCTGGACCTGAACAGCCCCAGCCAGTTCCGCGAACTGGCGTCCGAGCCCAGCCGCTACGGTCCCATGGGACCGCCGGTCGCCGGCTCGCCCGACGGATCGGTCTTCTTCACCGTCCAGCCGCCCGCGCCTCGCGCCGAGGGCGGGGTGTGGCCCGACGCCAAGTTCCTGACCGGCCACAGCGTCGGCGGCCCGCGCCTGTGGGTCGCCCGCTTCAACCGCGAGGCCCTGCGCGGCCGCCAGCAGGCGCATATCATTCCGTCAGCGGATTATTGGCGGGCGCTGCGCAAGCACGCCGAGGTCATCGTCGTAGACAGCCCGGCCATCGAGCGCTCGCAGGCCGGGCCCACCGTGGCCGCCCATATGGACCAGACGGTGCTGGTGGTTTCGGCCGACCAGCCGGACGTGCGCCAGCCGGCCATGCTGCGCGACGCCATCACCGCCGCCGGCGGCCGCTGTGCAGGCATGTTCTTCAACAAGGTCTCGGTCCAGACGCCCGGCTTCCTGAAGGCGATCCTGCCGTGACCAGCGTCGCCTCGGGCGCGGCTTGGGAGCGCCAAGAGGCCCGTCCGCTCGGGGTTTCGCCGCCCGTCATCGGCCTCGCGGTGGTCATGCTGCTGGTCTACAGCGGCGGCTGGGCATTGCCCCTGTTTGGCGAGAAAGCCGACGAGTCGGCCTCGGGCCTGCTGCGCGTCGCGTATTTGCCAGCCTACGCGCTGGCCTTCCTGCTGATGTTGGGGCGGCCCTGGAACATGATCAGGGTCGCGGTCCGTCAGCCCTTCCTGATCATCCTGATGGGCGTGGTCGCCGCCTCGATCACGTGGTCGATCCAGCCCGACGTCTCGATCCGCCGGGGCTTCGCGGTCGGCTGCACCACGCTGTCGGGCCTGGCTTTGGCCGCTCGGTTCCGCTGGGTCGAGCTGGCGCGGGTGTTCTCGATCACCTTCAGCGTGCTGATCGTGGCCTGCTACATCGCCTGCATCGCCTTTCCCTCGGTCGGGATCATGACCGAACTGTTCCCCGGCGCCTGGCGCGGCCTGTGGCTGGAGAAGAATTCGCTGGGCGGCTTGATGGCCCTGGGCTGCTGCCTGCTGTGCGCCACGGCCTTGCTGGACACGTCGCGAACCCGCCTCTGGCTGGGCTTCGCGGCCCTGGCCATAGGCTTGGTGATCATGTCGCAGTCCAAGACCTCGCTGGCCTCGCTGATGCTGGGCTTGATGGCGCTAGGCTTTGTCTGGATCTGTCAGCGCGGCCCGGCCTTCGCCGCCGCCGCCACCTGGACCGGCGTGACGGGCTTCTTGCTGCTGGCCGCCTTCATCGTGTTCGCCTCGGACGTCTTTTTCGGCATCCTGGGCAAGGACGCCACCCTGACCGGTCGGACCCAGATCTGGGAGGCCGCCTTTCGCCAGATCGAGCTGCGCCCCTGGCTAGGCTATGGCTACGCCGCCGTATGGAGCGACAAGTCCGGCTGGGGGCCGCTGGCCTGGATCGTCCACGACGCCAAGTTCACACCGCAGCACGCCCACAATTCGTGGATCGAGCAGTTGGTCGGCATGGGCGTGGTCGGCCTGACGGCCTGGGGTTTCTTCTATCTGCAGACGCTGGCGACCGCCCTGATCGCGGTGTTTCACAACCGGGGCGCCATGCTGGCCTTCCCGTTCCTGATCGTCTTCACCTTGGTCAGCCTGACCGAGAGCATCGCGGTCGTGTACAACGACTTCCGCTGGGCGGTGTTTGTCGCCTTGGCGGCAAAGCTCGCGTTCTCCGATCGCGCTCAGGACGCAACCTAGAGTCCGATCCGTTTAGCGCCCTCGGCCACCGTCACGACATCAAAGCCCTCCGCCACCGCGCGGTCGATCAGCCGCTCCAGGGCGCTGGTCGTGCAGCCCCATTGCGAGGGCTCCTCGGCGACGTCGTGGGTGTAGAGGATCAACCAGGCCTTGCGGGCCTTGGCCTTGTCCAGCCAGACATTGGCGACGCTCTCGCCGTCTTCGCCCTCGATGCCGACGGCCGGGGCCTGGTTGAGGTCGGCGCCGTCGGCGATCAGGCCGTGGTGCAGGGCGCGCAGGGTCTTGAAGCGGCCGGCCAGGGCGGTCTTGGCCGGCGCGCCGACGTCGCCGTACGGATAGGCGAAGCTTACCGGATCGGGCGTGCCCCATTGCGCCAGGCTCTCGGCGTTCTGGTCGACATCGGCCAGGGTCACGGCCTTGGATGACTGGCCGCAGTCCAGGTGCGAGAAGGTGTGGCAGGCGATCTCGTGCCCGGCCTCGTGCAGGCGGCGGGCGTCCGCGCCGGTGGCGAACCGGCCCATGGGGCCATCTCGCCCGGCCAGGCCGGCGGCGAAGTAGTAGGTGCCCAGCAGGCCCCGTTTCTCCAGCGCCTGAGCCCCGGCCTCGCAGGCCGTGGCGGGGGCGTCGTCGAAGCTGAACGATACCATCGGCCGCTCCAGCGCCACCTTGGCCGGGCGGCGATGCGCCAGGCGGATCAGCCGGCGGCGCAGCTTGCCCTTCAGGCTGCGGTCGGGCTCGTAGGCGTCGACCTTCTCGAATTCGATCTGCATCAGACGGCCTCGATATAAAGAGACGCACGGTACAGCCGCATGGCGAACGCGCGCAGGGAAATGGGAGCGGCCTCGGCCAGGGCGATCGACTTCAGCATCGGCCGCCACACGCCGCGCAGCGGGACGGGCTTCAGGGCCTTGGCGACCTTGTAGCTGGGATAGGCGCTGACGATGTCGCGGTGGCCGGCCACCACGCGGGCGAAGTTGTCCGCCGACTGCTCGTACTTGGCGGCCATGGTCGGCGCGGTGTCGAGACCCAGGTGGGTGGCGGTGTTGTCGATGTGCAGGATCGGATGCTGGCGCACGACCCGCATCGCCCACTCGACATCCTCCCAGCCCCAGCCGGAGAAGCCCTCGTCGAAGCCGATGGTCTCGAAGACATCGCGGCGGACCAGGAGGTTGGAGGTGAAGACGTGCTTCTCGGGTTCCTTGGCGCGCTCTGGGGCCGCTGTGCAGTCGCTCTTCAGCGCCATGGCCCGGTGCAAGGCGTGCTCGGGGCGCTGGGGCGTCTGGTCCAGGGTGAAGCCGCCGAACGCGACGGGCGCGCCGCTCTCGGCCACGGCGGCCCAGCGGCTGAGGAAATCCGGCGTGTCGGGCAGCATGTCGCTGTCCAGGAACAGGAAGTGGCCGCCGCGCGCGTGGCTGGCCAGCCGGTTACGGCCCTTGGCGCGACCCTCGTTGCTGGACAGGCGCACGAAGCGGACGGGAACGCGCAGCTTCTCGACCCGGCGGGCGATGCGTTCGGCCAGTTGGTCGTCGCCGCCGCCATCGTCCAGCACCACGATCTCGGCCCCGGCGCTGGGATCGTCCAGGGCCTTGAGCAGGGCGACGGGGTCATCGCGGAAGGTGGGGATCAGGACCGACAGCCGCGGCTGGGCGCTGGCCCAGGCGGCGTTCTCGATGCGGATTTCGGTGATGGGCGCGGTCATAGGGCAGGGGCCCTCCGACGAAGGAGACTGGAAAGCTTGGCGCGCAGGCCGCCGACATCGAGGCCCAGCACGATCGCACCATAGACGGCTGCGCCGACGCCGGCCTTCAGGGCCAGCTCCAGAACGCCGCCCGGCGAGGGCAGGATCCGCACGACCAGGGCCATGGCGACGCAGGCCGCGCCGGCCTTGGCCAACACGTCCCACGGGATCGGCAGCGGACAGGCGCGGCGGCTCAGGGCCCAGGCCGCGACGGCCCCGACGCCGTAGCTGATCGTTGTGGCCCACAGCGCGCCGTCCAGTCCCATGCGCGGGATCAGGACCAGATTGAGGACGACATTCGCCAAAGCCGGCGCGCTCATGCTGACGATCAGCAGCGGCGTGCGCCGGGCCAAGGTGAAGGCCTGCAGCAGATAGTAGGTGGTCACGCCCGACAGCCAGCCGCTGGCGGCGATCCACGGCGTCACGTGGCTGGCGCCGACCCGCAGGTCCTCGCCGACCATCAGCTCGGCCAGGGGACGGGCGACCAGGGCCAGGCCCACGGCGGCGGGCAGGGTCAGCAACGTCATGAAGCCGGCCTGCTCGCGCGCGGCCTGCGTCAGGGCCGGCTGGCCGCCGCGCTCCAGCGCCGAGATCAGGGCGGGTCCGCCGGCCATGCCCAGCCAGATGAAGACGACGTCCAGCGTGCGGCTGCCCAGCGAGTATCCGGCGTGATAGACGCCGACCGTGGCCTCATCCAGGAACGCGCCCAGCAGTAGGCGGTCGGTGCTGGCCAGCACCAGGGCCAGGATCAGTGACAGCGACACCGGCAGACCATAGGCGGCGTAGGCGCGGGCCAGACCCTTGTCGAACTTGCCGCCGGCCATCCGCTTCAG
Organism: uncultured Caulobacterales bacterium; assembly: GCA_903900155.1. GTDB lineage: Bacteria > Pseudomonadota > Alphaproteobacteria > Caulobacterales > Caulobacteraceae > Caulobacter. Next base: position 14,889 of record CAIUMD010000097.1, read on the forward strand.
TTCGCCCGGCAGCACCAGCATGACCAGCAGCGCCGAGATCACCCCGACGCCCAGGATCGGCGCCGCGCCGCCCAGGCCGGTGAAGGCCAGGGCCAGGCCAACGAGAAAGCCGCCCAGGTTCTGGGCCATGGTCAGCATGGCCGCGCCCGACACCTCGCCGGCCGCGCGACGGCGCTCCAGGGCCAGCTTCATCAGGCTGTTGACCAGGGTCGAGGCCAGGGCCGCGACCACGGCGACCTTCAGCGGCGCGTTCAGCGGCAGCACGGCCACGACGGCGCAGGCCAGGGGCACGACGATCGCCGCGCCGATCCAGAGGCGGAACAGGGTCGCGAAGTGGTCGGAGAGGCGGCCGTCCTCGCTGCGAGTCGCCAGGAACCGGGCCATGGCGGCCTCGGTCCAGGTCAGCAGGATCGTCTGGGTCAGGCTGCCGATCGAGAAGGCCAGGGCGTAGACGCCGTACTGGGCGGGATCCAGCACGCGCGTGAACAGGACGATGGTGAGCAGGCCCACCACGCCCTGCACCACGTTGACCGGCAGGTAGCCGAGAACGCCGCGCCAGAACATCGCCGCCGCCTAGCGCACCGCCGACCGGTCCCCCAGCAGGCAGGGGATGGTCATGACGATGACGTACAGGTCCAGCCAGAACGACTGGCGCTCGATATATTCGACGTCCAGGGCGACACGCAGGCGGACGCTCTCGGGCGTGTCGACCGGACCGCGCGAGCCCTTGATCGCGGCCCAGCCGGTCAGGCCCGGCTTCATGCGGTGGCGGTGGGCGTATTCGGCGACCAGCTTGGCCGACTCCACGCCGCCGGTCTTCATGCCGATGGCGTGGGGGCGGGGACCGACGATCGACATCTCGCCGCGCAGCACGTTGAACAGCTGCGGCAGCTCGTCGAGGCTGGTCTTGCGAATGAACTTGCCGACCTTGGTGACGCGGTCGTCATTGGCGCTGATCTGGCGCGCGGCGGTGGCGTCTGCGGCTTCGTGGCGCATCGACCGGAACTTCCAGACGAGGATCTCTTCGTTGTTGAAGCCGTGGCGGCGCTGGCGGAAGAAGATCGGGCCGGGGCTGTCCAGCTTCACGGCCACGGCGACGATCAACATGACCGGACCGGCGACCAGCAGGCCCGCCAGGGTGACGACCAGGTCCTGGGCGCGCTTGAGCCAGGCGTGGCGCGCGCTGGCCGAGGTTCCTGAAAGCTCGTTCTCGCCGCCGGCCGCGATGCGAGCTACGGCCGCGTCGTCGTCGGCGAGGCCGCCCACGTCGATGAAGAGGTTCAACGGGTTAGGCAGGACGCCCAGCTTGTCGACCAGCTGCCGCACGCGGCTCTGGGCCGTCGACTGCACGGCGATCACCACGCGGTCGACATAGGGCATGATGCGGTGGTCGAGCAGAGCGGTCGTGTCGCCCAGCACCGGCACGCCCATGATGTTCTCGGGCGCGCGGTCCAGGCGGTCGTCGAACACGCCCAGCACATTGACCTCGCCCGTGCGCATGGCTGCATCGATCAGGCGCTCGGCATTAGGCGTGGCGCCGACCACGACGATGTTGGGGGTCAGGCGGCCCTGGCTGCGGCCGCGGGCGATGACGCGCCACCAGACGCCATGCAGGGCGGCCAGCGCGCCGACGGCGACCAGCAGGGTCCAGGCGGTGGCGAGATCGGCATTGCCAGGCGGCAGCAACGCCACGGCGGCGGCCAGCAGGCCCGCACCCAGCGCCAGGCCGACTTCACCCAGATGGCGGGCCAGAGTCTGCTTTCGCGGGAAGGCGTAACCACCGAGCGCGCGCAGGCAGATGAACGTCGTGATGGCCCAAAGGCTGGCGGCGACCGGATGGCCCTCGACCGTGACCGTCGCGGCGAAGGCGGCGATCGCCAGGATGTCGGCGATGCGGAAGATACGCACCAGCATACGGGCTTCCAGCCGGGCCCGCGTCGGGATCAGCTGGCCAGGCCGGAACGGTCCGCGCCGCGCCCGTCCCGGGTCACCGCCGCCGCTTCCGCCCCCACTGCCACCAGCGCGCGCAGGACCCTCCGTCGCAGCGACGAAGGCCGAGACGTTTTCGGCGTGGGCGGTGGTTGGAGAGGCAGGACGCATGGCGCTCTTCATTGAGAAAACCACGTTCAACCTAGCGTCGCCGTCTGAGCGTCACGTTAACATCGGAATTTTCCGATATCGGCCGTTGTCATCCCGAAGCGAACAGGCTATCGAACCGCTCCCTCTCAGGAGGAGACGTGGCCGAGAGGCTGAAGGCACCGCTTTGCTAAAGCGGCATACCTCAAAAGGGTATCGAGGGTTCGAATCCCTCCGTCTCCGCCATTCTCACTTTCCAGCACAATCCATCGGCGTCCGCAAACGTCCGAAATCCGTTGATTTATCACGGAAAACTCAAGGTTCTGTGTCTAGGCGCGTCCGCGATGATGAACAAGTGCGGGGGGGGGCGAGTAGGGGTCAGCCCCGCGTGGGTGAAAGTGTGGGTTTGCGATGCGCGCGTCTACGAGCGACTCACGGCCCTGACGGTCCGCCGGCTCCGCGGCGCTGAGCGATATCCCGATGGCGGCGGTCTCTATCTGCAAGTCACGTCAAGCGGGGCTAGGTCATGGATTTTCCGCTACCGCGTCTCTGGTCGAGAACGTCAGATGGGCCTTGGCCCTCTGGAGTTCGTGTCCTTGGCCGAGGCTCGCGAAAAGGCGCGGGCGGCGCGCCTGCAGCGCTACAACGGTGAAGATCTGCTCGGTGCGCGGGCTCACGCCAGAGTCATCACCACTAAGCTAGAGCGCAAAGGCGTCACCTTCGCTGAGGCGATGGTCGCCTACATCGCAGGCAACAAGGCCGCCTGGCGAAACGAGAAACACATCCAGCAGTGGTCAAGTACGCTCAATACCTACGCCGTCCCGCATTTCGGATCCAAGGCCCTGGCCAAGATCGAGACTGCCGATGTTCTCAAAGCGCTCGAGCCGATCTGACTGACGAAATCCGAGACGGCCAGCCGGTTGAGAGGGCGTATCGAGGCGGTGCTCAGCTGGGGCGCGGTGCAGGGGCATCGTCAAGGCGAGAACCCCGCGCGCTGGAAGGGTCACCTCGAGATGATCCTGCCGGCCAAGTCAAAGGTGGCAAAGGTCAAGCATCACGCGGCGCTCGACTATCGGGAGATGCCGCAGTTCATGGCGACCATGCGCTCGCAGGGCGGGGTAGGGTTGTTGGCTCTGCGCTTCGTCATCTTGACGGCTGCGCGCACGGGCGAAGTGATCGGCGCCGACTGGAGCGAGATCGATTTCGACAACAAGGTCTGGACCGTGCCGGCCTCGCGCATGAAAGCCGGGCGTGAGCACCGCGTGCCGCTCAGCGCGCCTGCGCTGGAAATCCTGGAGCACCAGCGCCGCGCTTGGTTTGAGATCGAGGCGCGGCGTCACCGCAAGTTGCTGAAGGATGCTGAGACTGGCCCCGTCGGGCCGGTGCTCTGGGGGCAGCTTGCGGGCAAGGGCCTTAGCAACATGGCGTTGCTCGCGGTCCTGCGCCGCATGGGCCATGACGATCTCACCAGCCACGGCTTTCGCAGCTCGTTCCGAGATTGGGCTGCCGAGGAGACAGAGTTTCAGGGCGAGGTGGTGGAAATGGCGCTGGCCCATACCATCGGCAACAAGGTCGAGGCTGCCTATCGTCGGGGGGATCTTTTCGAAAAGCGTAGAGGCTTGATGGAGCGTTGGGCTGAAGCATGCCTACCGTCAGCGCGGAACTGACGCAGAGAATTTGCAGTCGCGATCTAAGGTAAATAGTTGAAATCTATAGTTATATATGGGGTGAAAAAAGGCGAATTGAAATCCAATGGCGGAGACTTATCCGAAAATAACCCAATTTTTCGCCAGGGTTTATTTTCTTTCCATCATGTCATCTCTGACGACGTCCGTCGAGCGTTGTGAGTTGGGGTGTCATTTTCGACAAACTCATTTGACTGGATTGGTTGGGATGTTCTCGACCTCTTGAGCGACGGCAAGATTGAAGCGACCGGCCCGTGAGGGCCTTACGCGCTTGTCTGCACACTGGATTTTCCCGGCCCTAAGCTGGGCGCGCCAGCCGGTCGAAGGCGGAAAGTCTTTCTTTTTCTATCCCGTAGCTCTCCCCAGCGCTGGCCACGCTTGCGGCTCGCGGCCATGGGCGCAAGCTCGGGTCATGGACGACCACTTGCTCGATTTCGAGATCCGACCGGGGCGCATCGGCAGCGATGGCAGCCGGCTCGTGGGGCGGAGCCAGAGGTTGTCGCGTGTGGTCGCAAAGCCGGTCCGAGCCCGTTCGCGATCGGGTGGTCAGGGTGTGGCGCGGCGCCCGGATTCACCGGGGCGCTGCTCCCGGATCGGCCGAGGTCAAGATGCGGCCAACACCATGAAGTTTCGAGGCGGGCAGGCCGGGTCTCGGCGGGTGGTCGTTAAGACGCGCATTGCCAGCCTGAAGGTCGGCAGCAAGGCGGCCGGGGCGCATCTGCGCTACCTCGTCCGCGAGGGCGTCAAGAAGGATGGTGAGCCCGCCAAGCTCTACGACCTGGAAGGCGAGGGCGTCGACGGCGCGGCCTTCACTCCGGGGGGGGGGCGCCGGTGATCGCCACCAATTCAGGTTCATTGTCTCGCCGGAGGACGCAGCCGACCTTGCTGACATGCGGGCTTATACCCGTGACCTGATGGGGCAGATGGAGCGCGATCTTGGAACGCGCCTCGACTGGGTGGCCGTAGACCACTTCAACACCGGCCACCCGCACAGCCACATCGTCGTTCGGGGCAAGGACGAGTTCGGCAAGGATCTGGTGATCGCCCAGGACTACCTGACCAAAGGTCTCAGGTATCGCGCCCAGGATCTGGCGACACTGGAACTGGGGCCGCAGACCGAGCAGGAGATCGCCCGCAAGCGCCAGGCCGAGATCACCGCCGAGCGTTACACTGACATAGATCGCAGTCTGGTCGCCTGCATGACCGCGGAGCGGACTGTGGATGTTCGGCCAGCGCCCGGCCAGCTCCGCGCCGACATTGACGACACCTTGCGTCAAGGGCGTCTGAGGGCCCTGGAGGGCATGGCGCTAGCCGAGCAGGTCTCGCAGGGTGTCTGGCGGCTTTCGGAAGATTTGGAGTCGACCCTGCGAGGCATGGGCGAGCGGAGCGACATCATCCGCGCCATGAGCCGAGCGGTGAGCCGCCAGGGCCGTGAAGCCGCCCCCGAGACCTTCGTCATCGATCCAGCTGGGGAGGGCTCGGCGCCAAAGGTTGGTCGGGTCATCGACAAGCGTCTCGGCGACGAGCTGAGCGACCGTATCGCCCTTGTGGTCGATGGCGTCGATGGGCGGGTTCGTCACATCGAGGTCGACGGCGATACCGCCGCCGACATCCGTATTGGCTCGATCGTCGAAACGGGCGCCAAGCCGGGCAGCCGGCTGGTCGCCGACCGAGGTAGCCATGTGCACGGGGCACACCCTGTGAGATCTCCTCGCTCGACGTTTATGCCGATCGGAAGGTAATCGCGCGGCGAACGGCAGAGCGATTGGCGATGCGGCAGCTCACTGTCTGTGCGTCGCTAGCTGAGGCGCTTTTGGCGGTTCGTGGCCACTTGGACCCCGAGGCAAGGAAAGGTGGACCAGGGGCAATGACATCACGCGGGTAGCGGGTCAGAACGCTCGCCGAAGTATTTGGAGCGCTGGGTCTAAAGAGTTGTCGCTATTTCTCGCGACGCCCGAGAGGGCCGGGCGTGCAAGCTGGGGGCATCAGCGTGCATTTAATTACAGTCCGAACGGTCAAGATCGCGGAACTAGTATGAAAGTCACTTTTGCGGTCCAGATGGGTGCCCCTCAATAGGGCGCTCAGTGCGCCTTGAACGCGCAGGAATCGTCGTGTTGCGAAAAAAGGTTGGTTAACAACAGCGGCGAGCGGTTGTTTGCGGAACGCTGATTTAGTAAAGGCATCCTAAATCATCGGGCAAAGACCCGGACACATACACTGGTGGGGACCACGTGCTGATCGTATCTAATCCGTCAGCGGAACAGCGAAGCTGCGTCGTGAAATCGTCGCCGGTCGCTAAAGATCCGCTCAAGCGAGCGATGGATATTCTGGTGGCGGGCGGCGCGCTGCTGTTCTTCGCGCCGCTTCTCGTTCTCGTCGCCATCCTGATCAAACTGGAATCGCCGGGTCCGGTGATGTTCCGGCAGTCCCGCGGCGGGCTGAACGGCCAAGCCTTCACGATCTTCAAGTTCCGCTCGATGCGGTGCCAGGAGAACGGCGCCAAGGTCGTCCAGGCCAAGCGCGACGACGACCGGATCACGACGCTGGGCAAGATCATCCGCAAGACCAGCATCGACGAGCTCCCCCAGCTCCTCAACGTGCTGAAGGGCGACATGTCGATCGTCGGCCCCCGTCCGCACGCCCTGGCGCACGACGAGCAGTATGGCGCAGCGATCGCCAACTACCACCTGCGCTTCCGCGCCCGCCCCGGTCTGACGGGCCTAGCCCAGATCAAGGGCCTGCGCGGCGGCACTACCGCGGTTGAAGCGATGGCCGCCCGCATCGACGCGGACAACGAGTACATCGAGCGTTGGACCCTGGGCGGCGACGTCAAGATCCTGCTGCTGACCGTGCCGCACCTGCTGATGGCAGAGAACGCCTACTAGCTGTTGAGGCGGCGGTGGGCGTCTTCCACCGCTGTCGGGGGATTTAAATGCAGACCGTTCTTGTCACAGGCGGCGCCGGCTATGTCGGTTCGCACGCCTGCTTGGCCTTGGCTGAAGCTGGGTTTCGGCCGGTGGTGTTTGACGATCTCTCGAATGGCCATCGCGAGCATGTCCAGTGGGGCCCTCTCGAAGAGGGCGATATCCGCGACGCTTCACGGCTCGACGCGGTGTTCTCGGCGCATAATCCGGTGGCGGTGTTGCATTTCGCCGCTCGGATCGAGGTCGGAGAGTCCGTCAAAAACCCTGGCGCTTTCTTCGACAACAACGTTGGCGGAGCGATCACGCTGATCGAGGCGGCACGCCGGGCCAATGTGAACGCCATGGTGTTCTCGTCTACCTGCGCGACGTTTGGAGATCCCGTCAGCTTGCCGATGGCGGAAACTCATCCGCAAGCGCCGCTCAATCCCTATGGCCGCAGCAAGCTGATGGTCGAGCAGGCCCTGGCCGACTACGGCCGCTATGTCGGGTTCAAAAGCGCCGTGATGCGCTACTTCAACGCCGCCGGCGCCGATCCGGAAGGCCGCATCGGCGAATGGCACGAGCCCGAGACCCACGCGATCCCGCTGGCAATCCAGGTGGCGATGGGACAGCGCTCGCACTTCACGATCTTCGGCGACGACTACGACACACGGGACGGGACGGCCGTGCGCGACTACGTCCACGTCCTCGATCTCGCCGACGCCCATGTTGCGGCCCTGCGCCGCCTGCTCGCGGGGGGCTCGTCGGAATCCTACAATCTCGGAACTGGCACGGGGACGACCGTGCGCGAATTGGTCGATGGCGTTGGGCGAGCGGCGGGGGAACCTCTGCCGGTGCAAATGGCCGCGCGCCGTGTCGGCGATGCACCGATTCTTGTCGGCGACAACGCCAAGGCTCGTGAACAGCTGAGCTGGAACCCGTCGCGCGACCTGGATGCGATCCTCTCCAGCGCTTGGCGCTGGCACCGGGCCCAAGCAGAGCGAGGTCGTGGATGAGCCGGCAGCTTGGGAAGCTAAAACAATCAAATTGTCACGTTTGCGGCTTAGCCGCCGTGCAGATGAAGGTCGGGGTAAATCGATGCGCGTAGCGATGATTGGCACGGGATATGTGGGCCTGGTGTCGGGGGCGTGCTTCGCCGACTTCGGTCATGTGGTGACGTGCATCGACAAGGATCCCAGCAAGATCGAGCGCCTGGAGCGCGGCGAGATCCCGATCTTCGAGCCGGGCCTGGACGATCTGGTGGCGCGCAACGTGCGCGAAGGCCGGCTGTTCTTCACGCTGGAAGGCGCGAAAGCCATCAAGGAGGCCGACGCGGTGTTCATCGCGGTTGGCACGCCCACGCGC
>CAIUMD010000098.1 GCA_903900155.1 uncultured Caulobacterales bacterium
CGGTCGACATTGGCGTCATCGAGCGGCGCGTCGACTTCGTCCAGCACGCAGATCGGGGCCGGATTGGCCAGGAACACGCCGAAGATCAGGGCGCTGGCCGTCAGGGCCTGCTCGCCGCCGCTCATCAGGCTCATGCTGGCCATGCGCTTGCCGGGCGGGCAGGCGAAGATCTCGAGACCAGCTTCCAGCGGGTCGTCGCTCTCGATCAGCTTCAGCTCGGCCTGACCGCCGCCGAACAGGGCCTGGAAGAGGGTCTGGAAATTGGCGTTGATCACGTCGAAGGCGGCCAAGAGCCGTTCACGCCCCTCGGCGTTCAGCTCCTCGATGCCGGCCCGCAGCTTGGTCACCGCGCCCGACAGGTCGGCCCGCTCGACCCGCATGATCTCCAGACGGCCGGCATATTCCTGGGCCTCTTCCTCGGCGCGCAGGTTCACCGGGCCGATGGCGTCGCGTTCGCGTTCCAGGGCGAACAGGTGGGCCTCGACGCCGGCGGCGTCCTTGGGCACGGCCACGGCCTCGCCGGCGACGTGGCGGCCCAGCTCCTCGGGCTCCATGCGGGCCTGCTCGCGGATGGCCGAGGCGACCTCGGCGAAGCGCTGGCGGGCGCCGTCCAGGTGGGCGACCAGCGAAGCGCGTTTCTCGCGCGCCTCACCGGCGGCCTGCTCGGCGGCGCGGGCGGCGCGGTCGTTGTTGAGCCTCGTAGTCTCGGCGGCCTCCAGAGCGTCGCTGGCCTTGGCGCGGCGAGCCTCGGCGGCGCCGAACTCGTCCAGCAGGGCGACCAGCTTCTCCTGCAAGGCCGCCGGGGCTTCGCGCGCGCCTTCCAGGGCGGCGGCGGCCTTCACGCGGTCGGCCTCCAGCGACTCGGTGCGCTTGCCGGCGGTGTCGGCGCGCTTGCCCCAGTCGTTGCGGTCGCGCTCGAGGCTCTCCAGGCGGCGCTGGCGGCCGGCGCGTTCGCGGGTCTCGACGTCAAGGGCCGTGCGCGCGGCGCTGGCGGCCTCGCGGGCCTGGGCCGAGGCCTGTCGGGCGGCGGCCAGCTGCGGTTGCAGATCGCCCGAGGTTTGGGCGGCGGCATGGGCCTCGCGCGCGGCGGTCAGGGCGGCGTCGGACTCGACCTTCTCGGCCTCGAAGCGGGCGATGGTGTCGTCCAGCGATTGCGCTCGCGCAGCCCTCAGCGCCTGCTCGCGCTCGAACTTGGCGACCTGTTCGCGGGCGCTGCTTAGCAGGCGTTCGGCGTCGGGCGGGCCCCGGCGCTTGTCGCGCAAGCTGTCCTCGACGGCGCGCATGCGGTCGGCGGCGGTCTTCAGGGCGGCGGCGGTGGCCTCGGCGCGCGGGGTCAGGATGTCGATCTCGGTCTCGACCTCGGCCAGGCGGGTGCGCTGCTCCAGGCGCACGGCGGCGGGCTTGGGCGCATCGGCGCGGGCCACGAAGCCGTCCCAGCGCCACAGGTCGCCTTCCTTGGACACCAGGCGCGCGCCGGGCCTCAAGTCCCTCTGGAGACGATCCCCGTCGGCGCGGGCTACGACGGCCACGTGCGAGAGGCGGGCGGCCAGGGCGGGCGGGGCCTTGACCAGCCGAGCCAGCGGCTCGACTCCCTCAGGCCAAATAGGCGCGGGGGCCTCGGCGCCGCCCCAGTACGAGGGGGCCTTGGCGTCCAGCGCCGCGTCCAGGTCGTCGCCCAGCGCCGCCGCCAGGGCCGCGCCATAACCCTTGTCGGGCGAGACGCTGTCCAGGGCCGGGGCGTGGCCGCTCTTGCTTCGCGGAGCCGTGAGCTGAGCCAGGCCCCGGGCCTCGGTGCGCAGGCGGCCCAGCTGGTCCTCGACATTGCGGGCCAGCTGGCGGGCCTGGGCCTCCTGCTCGGCGGCCTTCACGCGCTCGTTTTCGGCCTCTTCCAGCGCCGCGCGCGCCGCCGCAAGAGCCGCTTCGGCATTGGCGAAACGCTGGCGGGCGTCGGCGGCGGCCGGGTCGATCTCGGGGCCGACGGCGGCCCGCTCGGCCTTGGCCTGGTCGAGGGCGCGGTTGGTGCGGTTGGCGCGGGCGTCGGCTTCGGCCAGGCGCGTCGCGGCGGCGCGGCCTTGCGCCTCCTCGGCGGCGACGCGGGCGGCCAACTGCTCGACCTCCATTTCGGCGGCGGCGCGGACGGCCTCGGCGGCCTTGGCGGCGGCTTCCAGCTCGGGACCCCGTTCCGGCGCGGCGGCGACCAGGGCGCGGACCTCGGCCAGCTCGGCGTCGATGCGGGCCAGGGCGGCGGCGGCGTCGTCCTTGGCCTGGCTCTCGCGGGCGCGGTCGTCGTCGATGCGGGCCAGGTCGGTCTTCAGGCGCTCGAACTCGGCGGCGGCGGCCTCGGCCTCGCGTTCGGCGCGGTCCTTCTGGATGGCCAGCTGGCCCAGGATCGCCTGGGCGATGGTCGCCTCTTCCCGCAGCGGCGGCATGGCGGCCTCGGCCTCGGTGATGGCCACCTGGGCGGCGGCGCTGGCGCGGGCGGTCTCCTCGACAGTGCGCGCGGCCTCGGTGGCCTCGCGCTGGGTACGCTCCAGGGTGTCGCGAGCCTCGGTCCAGCGGGCATAGAGCACCGCGCCCTGCACGGCGCGAATCTCGGACGACAGGCGCTTGTACTTCTCGGCCTGGCGGGCCTCGCGCTTGAGGCGGTTCAGCGCCGTCTCCAGCTCGCGGGCCACGTCCTCCAGGCGCGAGAGGTTGCTCTCGGCGGCCCGCAGGCGCAGCTCGGCCTCGTGGCGGCGGGTATGGAGTCCTGAGACCCCGGCGGCCTCTTCCAGGATGCGGCGGCGGTTCTGGGGCTTGGCGCCGATCAGCTCGCTGATCTGGCCCTGGCGCACCAGCGCCGGCGAGTTGGCGCCTGTCGAGGCGTCGGCGAACAACAGCTGGACGTCGCGGGCCCGCACCTCGCGGCCATTGATCTTGTAGGTCGAGCCGGCCCCGCGATCGATGCGGCGCACGACCTCCAGCACCGGGTCGTCGTTGAACTGGGCGGGCGCGGTGCGGTCGGCATTGTCGATGGTCAGGGCCACGTCGGCGTGGTTGCGCGGCGGGCGCGCGCCGCTGCCGGCGAAGATCACGTCGTCCATGCCGCCGGCCCGCATGGCCTTGGCCGAGTTGGCGCCCATCACCCAGCGCAGGGCTTCCAGGAGGTTGGACTTGCCGCAGCCGTTCGGGCCGACGACGCCCGTCAGCCCCGGCTCGATCCGGAACTCGGTGGGCTCGACGAAGGACTTGAAGCCCGAGAGGCGGAGGCGCTGGAACTGCACGGAGGCGGTCCCTGTTGGCTCAGCCCTTCGCCGCCGAGGCGAAGGCCTTGGAGAGCACGCCGAAGTCGGCGCTGTGGTCGTAGGGCGCGCCGTTGACGAAGAAGGTCGGCGTGCCCTCGATGCCGTCGTCGACGCCCTTGGCCATGCGGGCGTTGACCGCCTTCAGCGCCGCCTCGTCGTTCAGGGCCGCCTTGAACTGCTCTTCGGTCAGGCCGTACTGCTTGCCGATCGCCTGCAGGCCCTCGAACAGCTTGTCGCTGCGATAGATCTCTTCCTGCTTCTGGAAGATGGTGGTCAGGACCTCGAAGTACTTGCCGGGAATCCGCCTGGCCAGGATGAAGCCCGCCGCCGCGAATTCGACCGGCGGGGTCAGGAACTCGCGGAACACCAGGCGCACCTTGCCGGTGTCGATGAAGCTCTTGCGCACTTGCGGCTGGACCGTCGTCCACCAGTTGGCGCAGTGCGGGCAGCTGGCCGAGGCGTAGACCACCAGTTGCACCGGCGCCTTGGCCGAGCCCAGCACCATGTCGCCGGGCGCGGGCGGCAGCGGCGCGGCGCGCGCGGCCGAGGCGCTGACCGTCACGGCCAGGCCAGAAACGAGCAGGGCGCGCCGGTCCAGAGCCATTATTTCGAAGCTTCCGCGATGGCGGCGTCCAGCTGGGCCAGGGTGGCTTCGCCACCCTCTTCGCCGCCGATCTTCTTGCCGTTGACGACGAAGGTCGGGGTGCCTTGGATCTTGTTGTCCTTCATCAGCTTTTCGAGGCGCTGGGCCGACTTGGCGGCGTTCTCGTCGCTGAGGCAGCTGTTGAACTGGTCTTCGCTCATGCCGGCGGCGCGGGCGATGGTCAGCAACTCGCCGCGGATGTCGCCGGTTTGGAAGATGCTGGCCTGGGCCTGGTACAGGGCGTCGGTGACCTGGAAGTATTTGTCCTTGCCGGCGCAGCGGGCCAGCATGGCGCCGGCGTTGGCCAGGGTCGGCTCGCCGGTCAGGGCTTCGCGGGCCACATAGTTGACCTTGCCGGTGTCGATGTACTTGGCCTTGAAGGCCGGGAAGACCTCCTCGTTCCACTTGGCGCAGTGCGGGCAGGCCACCGAGGCGTACTCGACGACCGTGACCTTGGCGTTCGGATTACCCAGGGTCATGTCGTCTGCGGTGACCTGGGCGCCCTTGGGGCCGCAGGCGGCGAGGCTGGCCGCGAGAGCGGCGACGAGGGTGACGCGGGTGATCAGCGAACGCATGAAAAGGCCCTTCGGCGGTCGATTGGGAAGTTAAACGCGATTCTCGCTAGCGAGCGAAAAAGGCGCAACCGTGACTGGCTCAAGAGCTTGAGCGCGCGGCGCTTGTCAACCGGCTCAGCGCTGTGATTGCAGGACCCCGCGACCCAGCTTCAGCAGGGCCTGTTTCAGCTCTCCGTCCGGCTGGTCGGCCAGGCTGTCGTTCAGCTGCTTTTCCTGGGCCGCGTCCAGGGGCGGCTTGCGGCGGCGGACCTGGGAGGACGGCGCGGCTTGCGCCTTGACCGGGCCCTGGACGATGCGCAGGCGGGTGACCACGCCTTTGCCCAGCAGCATGTCCAGCCGGGCGGTGATCTGCGGGGCCTGGTGCTGGATCAGCGAGGCCACGGGGCCGTCGACCCGCAGTTCCAGCGCGCCGCCGTCGCCGTTGCGGCCCTTGATGATGCGGACAGGCTCCGTGCGCCGGGCCAGGGTGTCGCCGACGATCTCGCGCCAGCGGGCCTGCAGCACGGCCGGGCCCTGGCCGAAACGGGCCTCGAGTTCCTTCAGCAGCGGCGCCAGGTTCTTGCCGGCCGGCGGCGGGGTGCGGAACTGCGGCCTGGTGCGCTTGGCGCGCAGGATCGCGAGGGCTTCTTCCGGCGAGGGCAGGGGGCGGCGCATGCGGGAAGGCTAGCACGGGGGGCGGCCTTCGCGGTAGGCGAGGGGCATGAAAGACCGTGATGGCATCCGTTCGGCCCTGTTGGCCTGGTACGACGCCCAGGCCCGCGACCTGGCCTGGCGAACCTCGCCCGGCGCTCGCCGCGCGGGCGTGCGCAGCGATCCTTATCGTGTCTGGCTGTCGGAGGTGATGCTGCAGCAGACCACCGTGCCGCACGCCACGCCGTATTTCCTGAGCTTCACCCGGCGCTGGCCGACGGTCTCGGACCTGGCCGCTGTGGAAGATGGCGACCTGATGGCCGCCTGGGCGGGGCTGGGCTACTACGCCCGCGCCCGTAACCTTCTGGCCTGCGCCCGCGCGGTGGCCGGCCGGCGCGGCGGGGTCTTTCCGGATACCGAGGAGGGCCTGCGCGCCCTGCCCGGCGTGGGCGCCTACACCGCCGCCGCCGTGGCCGCGATCGCCTTCGACCGCGCCGCCAATGTCGTCGACGGCAATGTCGAGCGGGTGATGTCGCGCCTGTTCGCGGTCGAGACGCCGCTGCCGGACGCCAAGCCGGAGTTGAAGGACCTGGCCGGGGCGCTGGTCACCGACGACCGCCCGGGCGACTGGGCCCAGGCGCTGATGGACCTGGGCGCGACGGTCTGCAAGCCCAAGGCTCCGCTGTGCGACCGCTGCCCGATCTCGGCCTGGTGCGCGGCCTATGCGGCCGGCGCGCCCCAGACCTATCCGCGCAAGACCAAGAAGGCCGACCGCCCCCGCCGCCACGGCGTCGCCTATGTCCTGACGCGGGGCGACCGGATGGCCCTGGTCCGCCGCCCGCCGAAAGGCCTGCTGGGCGGCATGCTGGGCCTGCCCACCAGTGACTGGCGGGCCGCGCCCTACACCGACGCCGAGGCGCTTGCCGCCGCGCCGGAGGCAGCGGATTGGCGCGACCTGGGCGCGGTGGAGCACGTCTTCACCCACTTCGCCCTGACCTTGCGGGTGTTCGCGGCCGACGGCGTGAACGACGGCGATTTTGTCTGGACTACCCGCGAAGGTCTCGGCGCCTTGCCCAGCGTGTTCCTGAAGGCGGCGACGGCGGCCGAGCGGCTGATCTGAAGACCGTTCCCATGCCCCGCATTCACCACGTCGCCGCCACCCCGGTCCAGCTACCTGAGGCGCGCGGCCTGCGCCACCTGGCTTTCGCCACGCCGGATCTGGACGCGGAAGGCGCGCGGCTGACTGCCCTGGGCGTCGTGTGCGAGCCGAGACGAATACACCGACCGCAACTGCACCTTCGCCGACCCGGACCGAACACCTAGTCGACCGCCAGGATGATGTCGGCGGCGGCGATTCGGGCCTCGACCTTCGCCCCGACCTGAAGCGTCCAAGCCGCCTCGTCCGGCTTCAAGGTCGCCGTCAAGGTCTTGCCGGCCGACAGGGCGATGGTGACTTCGGCGGAGGTCTCGCCAGCCTCGCGATCGATGATCTCACCGGCCAGGCGGTTTTCGCCTTCGCTTTCGTCGATCCGCACGAAGCTGGACTTGATGAGGGCGATAGCCGCGCGGCCAGGCGCGAGGTCCAGGTCCTCGACGCTGCGGCGGGTGATGGACGAGCGGATCGACAGGCCCTCGCCCGGCGACAGGGTCACGGTCGCGGTGACGCCGTCGCCCTCGACGCCGGTGACCACGCCGCGCAGGGCGTTGCGGGCGCTGGTGCGCAAGCCCAGGCTCCAGAGCATCTCGCCATCGCCTTCGAGCCTGGCGAACACCGCCCCGACCTCGCGCTCGGCGGCGCGGAAGGCGCGGATCACCGCCTGGCCACGCGGCGTGACCTCGGCCATGCCGCCGCTCTTGCCGCCCGGCGCGGCGCTGACCAGGGGCGTGTCGAACAGGTTGTTCAGCGCCTGCACCCCGTCCCAGGCGCCCTTGTACGAGAGACCAGCCGCCTTGGCGGCGGCGCTGATCGAGCCCAGGCGGGCGACGGCTTCCAGCAGGGCGATGCGCTCCAGGCCCACGCGGGCGAGGCCGCCGCGCTTGAGGATCAGGGAGGCGCTGAAATCGTCTTCGCGAGCCACTGTTTCACCGTTATGCATGGGAGCTACATAACCGCAGCGCCCCCAATACCTTAGCCAGACTCAGGATTACCAGATGATCGCCCGCCGTCCGATGCTGATCGCCGCGCTTCTGTCCCTGACGCTCGGCGGAACCGCCTTCGCGGGCGAGACCAAGGTGGCCGTGGCCGCCAACTTCACCGAGGCCGCCAAGGAGATCGCCGCCAGATTCAAGGCCAAGACCGGCCATGACGCGAGCTTAAGCTTCGGTTCTTCAGGCCAGTTCTATACCCAGATCGCCAACGGCGCGCCGTTCGAGGTCTTCCTGTCGGCCGATGTCGAGCGGCCGCAGAAGGCCGAGCAGGAGGGCCTGTCGGTCCCCGGCTCGCGCTTCACCTACGCGACGGGTCGCCTGGTGCTCTACAGCAAGACCCCCGGCCTGGTGGACGGCAAGGGCAAGGTGCTCACGATCGGCAAGTTCGAGAAGCTGTCGATCGCCGACCCCAAGGCCGCGCCTTACGGCCAGGCCGCTGTCGAGACCCTGACCAAGCTGAAGCTGTACGACGCGCTCAAGCCGAAGATCGTCCAGGGGACCTCGATCACCCAGGCCTTCCAGTACGTCCAGACCGGCGCGGCCGAGCTGGGCTTCGTGGCCCTGTCGCAGGTGATCACCGAGCAAGGCGGCTCGCGCTGGGTCGTGCCGGCCTCCAACCACACCCCGATCGAGCAGCAGGCCGTGCTGCTGAAGACCGGCGCCAACAGCGAGGCCGCCAAGGCCTTCGTGGCGTTCCTGAAGAGCGGCGAGGCCAAGGCGATCATCAAGCGCTACGGCTACGAGGTCCGCTAATCGTGACTGAGGTTTTGTGGCTGACGGGCAAGCTGGCGGGGATCACCACCATCCTGCTGCTGCTCGCGGCCACGCCGCTGTCCTGGTGGCTGGCGCGGGGGCGCTCAAGCCTGCGCACGCCAGTGACGGCCCTGGTCGCCCTGCCGATCGTGCTGCCGCCGACGGTGCTGGGCTTCTACCTGTTGATCGCCCTGGGGCCAAAGAGCCCGCTGATGGTGCTGCTGCAGCCGTTCGGCGTGCGGACCCTGGCCTTCACCTTCGAGGGGCTGGTGATCGGCTCGCTGATCTATTCGCTGCCGTTCGCGGTGCAGCCGCTGCGGAATGCGTTCATCGCCATCGGCGACGAGCCGCTGGAGGCCGCCGCCTGCCTGGGCGCCTCGCCATGGCAGCGTTTCTGGCGGGTGGCCCTGCCGCTGTCGATCCCGGGCTATGTCGCCGCCGCCATCCTGGTCTTCGCCCACACGGTGGGTGAGTTCGGGGTGGTGATGATGCTGGGCGGCAATATCCCCGGCGAGACCACCGTGCTGTCGACCGAGATCTATCGCCTGGTCGAGGCCCTGGAGTGGGGCGACGCCCATCGCCTGTCGCTGATCCTGCTGGCCTTCGCCTTCGTGGTGCTGTTCACCCTGCTGGCGCTGGAGGCCCGCTCCAAGATCCTGCTGCGCACCCGGACGTAAAAGAAAGAGCGCGACGTGGGGAACGCCGCGCTCCAGTGACCGAGATCGGGAAGGTGCTCAGAACTTCCAGGTGAGCGACGCGCCATAGGTCGTGGGCTTGCCCGGGAAGCGGACCACCACGTTGGCGTTGCTGCTGACGGCGCTCCAATAATATGCGTTGGTGATGTTGCGGCCCCAGATGGACAGGTCCCAACCCTTGTCCGGCGCGCCGATGCCGACGCTGGCGTTCAGCATGCCGTAGCCGTCGATGACGAACAGCGGATTGCCTTCCAGATCGGCATAGGACTTGTCCTGCCAGCGGCCGTTCAGGGCCGCGTTCAGCTCCAGGCCGTCGCCGACCGGCTGCTTGAACAGGGCCGTCAGGCCGCCCTGGAACTTGGGGCTGTAGAGGAACGGCCGGCCGTCGAAGCTTTGGCTCTGCCCGGCGGCGTTGATGCGGTGTAGCCCTTCACTTCCGTATGCAGCAGGGTGGCCGAGGCGATGAAGGTCAGGGCCCGGCTGGCGCGCCAGGCTCCAGGTCTTGGTCTCGATATTGCCGACGTCCTCATAGGTGCGGAACGCCTGGCTCATCTGCAGGGCGGTGTAGCCGAAGCTGTTGAACGGCGTGGCCAAGAGGGTCGAGCCGACATAGCGGATCGTGCCGACATTGGCGTTCTGGCCCAGCAGGGTGCGGTTGCTGTCATAGATCTTGTCGCGGGCGATGTAGCCGCCGACCAGCCACGAGCCCTTGTCGGTGACGCCCTCCAGGTGCAACTCCTCGGCGAACGACTTGATGTCGCCGTGGGCCTTCTGGATCAGCACCTCGTAGGGCGCGCCGCTCCAGTCGAAGACGGCCTTGCGCTCCAAGCGGTTGAAGCTGGTCAGCGACACCAGGCGCACCTTGTCGGCGACGTCCCAAGAGATCTTCAGCTTGCCGGCGTGGAACTGGTCGTCCTCGCGCAGCGGGTCCTTGATGCCCAGGCCGACTCCGATGTCGGCGCCGCGCGTGCTGAGTGGCGCCCAGTCGGCCTGGCCGGCCTTGGTCGGCTTGTTGGCGGCGATGTAGCTGACGATGCCCGGCGCGTTGAACGGGCTGGCGGCGGTGGCCGGCGTGAAGCCGATGCCCTGGGCCGCCACCGTGTCGGACTTGTTCAGCCAGCCGGAATAGCTGGCCTCGACCTCGACGGTGTCGGTGGGCTGCATGGCCAGGGACAGGCGCCAGCCGTCGCGGCGCACCTTGCCCAGACGCTCGCCGCGGCTGTTGCTGACCTGCCAGCCCTTGTCGCTGGTCTCGCTGCGGAACGCCGCCCGGCCCTGGACGCGGTCGCCCAGGCCGCCGCTGACATAGCCCTCGAGGTTGTAGGTCTTGTAGTTGCCGGCCTCGGCGGTCAGCGAACCTTCGAACTGTTCCGTCGGCTTGGCGGTCACGAAGTCGATCAGGCCGGCGGTGGTGTTGCGGCCGTAGAGCGTGCCCTGCGGACCTCGACCCGCTCCAGGTCGAAGATCGGGCCGGTGTTCATGAACGGATAGGCGTAGGCGACCTCGTCCCAGTAGGCGCCGACGGTCGAGAGGTCCTTGGGGTCGGTGACCCGGAGCTGCTGCAGGGCCTCGCCGCTGAACGCCTGGATCGGCATGCCGACGCTGTTGGCGGTCTCCTCGCGGCGCTGGGCGGTGACGACCAGGGTGTCGATCGTCAGGCTCTCTTCCGGCTTGGGTGCCGCGGTTTGCGCCCCATGTGTTTGTCCTAGGGCGAGCGCCGACACGCTCATGGTCAGGCGCGTGGCTCCTGGCATCCGTCTTACCTCCCTGGCCATGCCTGCATTGGGCTTGGCTCTATCGGGGAGCGTGCGGGTCGATCACTCGCGTAACAAGCTATCGAAAATGATAGGGGGCCGTCCTCGCCCTTCGACAGGCTCAGGGTGAGGACTACTGATGCGGACTAGTAGAAACCTCATCCTGAGCTTGTCGAAGGACGAGGTTTTCGCTCAGCACCCGTCCAGATGCATCCTGATCAGCGCCCGGGCCGAGCGTGACACCGCTCGCACCGGACCGCCCTTGCCCAGGGTGACGCGCGAGATATAGGCGCCCTCCATCAGCAGCATCAGCGCGTCGGCCAGGTCGTCGTCGGTCGCACCGGCGCCGCGGGCCAGTTCGACCAGGCGGCGGTGCAGCTCTTTCTTGTAGTTGACCGAGACCACCTGGGCGGGGTGGTTCTCCTCGTGCAGCTCGATGGCGGCGTTCGACAGCGGGCAGCCGTGGATGTCGGCGTCGCAGGCCTTGGTCTCGAAGGCGTCGAAGATCGCTTCCAGCTGGGCGCGCGGATCGGTGCAGCAGCAGGCCGTCACCTCTTCCCACCAGGCCCAATACTCGCGCTCCTGCTCGCGCAGGACCTCGGCGACCAGTTCGTCCTTGGACGGGAAGTTCCGATACAGCGTCATCTTTGTGGCTTCGGCCTCGGACGCGATGGTCTCGACGCCGACGGCGCGGATGCCGTGCTGATAGAACAGTTCGCGGGCGGTTTCGAAGATCCGGTCGCGCGCAGGTCGCTTGGACACGGCCCCGCCGGGACTGGTCCCAGCAGTCGTTTCCGTGTCGCCCCCGACAACGTCCCCAGAATTTCTCGTCGCCATTTTGGCAGTGCTCTCCTTGACGTGGGAGTTACCGGTCAGTATCTCTCCGCCGTGGCGATGATACCGAACGGTCTCGTCGCATCCTAAATCGTCCTTCCAGTCGCCCGGGTCAAGTAACAGCCGCTGCGACATTTCACCCTTTAAACCCCAAAAAAGGAGCGCGCGCCAATGCCACCGCAAACAAACGTTTACGGCGACGCTCCTCAGGCCAAGCAGGCCAAGGGTTTGCTGAGTTTTTTCAGATCCCAGGTCGAGCCCGCCAAGGGCTGGTCCACTGTCCGGACCCTGGGCCACAGCACCCGGCGCGCCGCCCGGCGGCCCGTCTGGGAATGACAGAAAACACCGTCCCAACCTCCCCGCTTCACCGTCCGACAGGGCTTTTCCCCATGCGTATTCAACCCGTCATCACGTCCTTCGCCGGCCTGGCCGCCGTGGCCGTGCTGGCCGCTTGCTCGGCCCAGGCCAAGCAGGAGGCCGCCGCCCCGCCGCCGGTGCAGGTCACCGTCGCCGACGTCGCCTTCAAGTCCCTGCGCCAATGGGACGACTTCACCGGCCGCCTCCAGCCGGTCGACACCGTCGAGATCCGTCCGCGCGTCTCGGGCTATATCGACGGCGCCCAGTTCGCCGAGGGCGCGCGCGTCAGCAAGGGCCAGGTGCTCTTCCAGATCGACCCGCGCCCGTACCAGGCCGAAGCCAACCGCGCCCAGGCCGAGGTGGCCCGCGCCAAGGCCCAGCTGGATCTCGCCGTCGTCAACCGCGAGCGCGGCCGTCGCCTGATCGAGCAGAACGCCCTGGCCCAGAGCGAATTCGACCGTCTCTCGGCCGAGGAAAAGGCGGCGCAAGCCAATCTGTCGGCCGCGCAAGCCGCCTACCAGACCGCCCGCCTGAACCTGGAATGGACCCGCGTGACCTCGCCGATCGACGGCCGGGTCTCCAAGACCATCATCACGCGCGGCAACCTGGTCACCCAGGCGTCCCTGCTCACCACCGTCGTCTCGGACACCCCGATCTATGCCGAGTTCAATGCCGACGAGCAGACCTTCCTGAAGTACGCCGCCGCCGAGCGCGGCAAGAACGGTCCCGTGTACATGGGCCTGATGACCGAGGACGGTTATCCGCACGTCGGCAAGCTGTCCTTCATCGACAACGCTCTGGACGCCAAGAGCGGCACGATCAACGGCCGGGCGATCTTCGCCAATGCCGACGGTCGTTTCACGCCGGGCCTGTTCGCCCGCATCCGCCTGGTCAGCGCCGAGACGCAAGAGGTGGCCCTGGCCCCGGACCGCGCCATCGCGACGGACCTCGGCAAGCGCTACGTCGTGGTCATCAACAGCGCCAACAAGGCCGAGTATCGCCCGGTCGAGACCGGTCCGCTGGCCGGCAACCTGCGCATCATCCGCGCCGGCCTGAAGCCGGGCGACCGGGTGGTCGTCGGCGGCCTGCAGAAGGTCAAGCCGGGCGACACCGTCGCGCCGGTCAAGGTCAAGACCGACCTGGCCGACCTGTCGCAGCTGGAGGTCGGCGGTCGCCCGGTCGTCCAGCCGGTCCGGTCTTCGGGCCAGAACTAACTGAAGCGTGCGCCCGGCTCGCGTGTCTGAGCCGGGCGTCTTTTTCGGGTTTCGAGAGGGTCTCTGTCGCCCGCCGTTTGGCGGGGGAGGGGCCGCTTGCACCCGAAGCGTACGCGTATCCGCTCCTCCCCAAGTTCGCCCGCTGAAGGCGCTCCGCCATGAATTTCTCGAAGTTCTTCGTGAACCGACCGCGCTTTGCGGCCGTGCTCTCCATCATCATCTTCATCGCCGGCCTGGTCTCGTTGCCGAACCTGCCGATCAGCGAATATCCCGAGGTCGTGCCGCCCACCGTGGTGGTGCGCGCGGCCTATCCCGGCGCCAACCCGAACGTCATCGGCGAGACGGTGGCCGCCCCCCTGGAACAGGCCATCAACGGCGTCGAGGGGATGATCTACCAGTCGTCCCAGTCGGCCTCCGACGGGGCGATGATCCTGACCGTCACCTTCGCGCTCGGCACCGACCTGGATAAGGCCCAGGTGCAGGTGCAGAACCGGGTGGCCCAGGCCCTGCCCAAGTTGCCGCAGGAGGTCCAGCGCATCGGCGTGACGACCAACAAGGCCTCGCCCGACCTGACCTTGGTCGTGCACATGATCTCGCCGAACAACCGCTACGACATGCTGTATCTCAGCAACTACGCGCAGCTGAACGTTCGCGACCGCCTCAAGCGGATCGACGGCGTGGGCGACGTGCAGATCTTCGGCGCGGGCGCCTATTCGATGCGCGTGTGGCTGGATCCCGAAAAGCTGGCCGCCCTGCAGATGACCGCCGGCGATGTCGTGCGGGCCCTGCGCGAGCAGAACGTCCAGGTCGCCGCCGGCCAGCTGGGCGCGCCACCCAACGCCGGTTCGGGCGCCGAATTCCAGCTGTCGGTCAACGCCCCCGGGCGACTGACGGACGAAGAGCAGTTCCGCCAGGTCATCGTCCGCTCGGGCGAGGACGGCCAGATCACCCGCCTGGGCGACGTGGCCCGCGTGGAGCTGGGCGCCGACAACTACGCCCTGCGCTCGCTCCTGGATAACAAGTCCGCCGTCGCCATGCCGGTGTTCCAGCGCCCGGGCTCCAACGCCCTGGAGATGGCCGCCGAGGTCAAGAAGACCATGAAGGAACTCAAGAAGGAGTTCCCCGAGGGCGTCGACTACGAGATCATCTACGACACCACGGCCTTCGTGCAGGAAAGCATCGACTCGGTGGTCCACACCCTGATCGAAGCCATCATCCTGGTCGTGCTGGTGGTGGTGCTGTTCCTGCAGGGCTGGCGCGCCTCGATCATTCCGCTGATCGCCGTGCCCGTCTCGCTGGTGGGCACGTTCGCGCTGCTGCTGATGCTGGGCTTTGGCCTCAACGCCCTGACGCTGTTTGGCCTGGTGCTGGCCATCGGCATCGTCGTCGACGACGCCATCGTCGTGGTCGAGAACGTCGAGCGCAACATCACCGATGGCCTCGAGCCCGCCGCGGCGACGCGCAAGGCCATGACCGAGGTGACCGGACCGATCATCTCCACGGCCCTGGTGCTGTGCGCGGTGTTCATCCCCACCGCCTTCATCAGCGGCCTGTCGGGCCAGTTCTACCGTCAGTTCGCCCTGACCATCGCCATCTCGACGGTGATCTCGGCCATCAACTCTCTGACCCTGTCGCCGGCCCTGGCCGCGGTGCTCCTGAAGTCGCATGACGCGCCCAAGGACCGCTTCCAGAAGCTGATCGACGCCTCGCTGAGCTGGCTGTTCAACCCGTTCAACCGCTTCTTCGCCAAGGCCTCGAACGGCTATGTCGTCGGCGTCGCCAAGACCCTGGGCCGCTCCTCGGCCGCCCTGGCCCTGTACGGCGGTCTCTTGATCCTGACGGTGTTCGCCTTCTCGCGCACGCCAGGCGGCTTCGTGCCCCAGCAGGACAAGGCCTATGTCGTGGCCGTGGTCCAGCTGCCCGACGCGGCCTCGCTGGATCGCACCGAGGCGGTCATCCGCCAGATGGGCGACATCGCCATGAAGACGCCGGGCATCAAGCACTCGGTGGCCTTCCCCGGCCTGTCGGCCAACGGCTTCATCAACAGCCCCAACTCCGGCGCGGTGTTCTTCCCGCTGGACGACTTCAAGAACCGCAAGGGCCACGCGCTGTCGGCGCCCGCCATCGTGGGTGAGCTGAACCAGAAGTTCGCCGCCATTCCCGACGCCCAGATCGCGGTCTTCCCGCCGCCGTCCGTGCAGGGTCTGGGCACCATCGGCGGCTTCCGGATGCAGATCGTCGACAAGGCGGGCATGGGTTCGCAGGAGCTGTACAACGCCACCCAGAACATCATCGCCAAGGCCCAGAAGGACCCGGCGCTGGCGGGGGTGTTCTCCAGCTACCAAGTGAGCGTGCCGAAGATCCAGGCCGACATCGACCGCGAAAAGGCCCGGGCCCAGGGCGTGTCCCTGACCGACCTGTTCGAGACGATGCAGGTCTATCTGGGCTCGCTGTACGTCAACGACTTCAACCGCTTCGGCCACACCTACCAGGTCAACGTCCAGGCCGATCAGAACTTCCGCCTGCAACCCGAGCAGATGCTGCGCCTGCAGACCCGCAACGGCCAGGGCCAGATGATCCCGCTGGGCGCCTTCGTCTCCTTCAAGGAAGCGACCGGCCCCGACCGCGAGAGCCACTACAACGGCTACCTGACCGCCGAGATCAACGGCGGCCCGGCGCCGGGCTACTCCACCGGCCAGGCCCAGAAGGCGCTTGAGGACATCATCAAGTCCGAGCTGCCCAATGGCATGGGCTCGGAGTGGACCGAGCTGACCTACCAGCAGATCCTGGCGGGCAACACGGCGATCTTCATCTTCCCGCTGTGCGTGCTGCTGGCCTTCCTGGTGCTGGTCGCCCAGTACGAAAGCTGGAGCTTGCCGCTGGTGGTGATCCTGATCGTTCCGATGACCCTGTTGTCGGCCCTGGCCGGCGTGTGGATCAGCAAGGGCGACAACAACATCTTCACCCAGATCGGCCTGATCGTGCTGGTGGGGCTGGCGTGTAAGAACGCCATCCTGATCGTGGAGTTCGCCAAGGAACGCGAGGAGCACGGCGACAGCGCGCTCCAGGCGGTTCTCGAAGCCTGCCGCCTGCGCCTGCGTCCGATCCTGATGACCTCGATCGCCTTCATCATGGGGGTCTATCCCCTGGTGGTGTCGCAGGGGGCCGGGGCCGAGATGCGCAAGGCCATGGGCGTTGCGGTGTTCTCGGGGATGCTGGGCGTGACCCTGTTCGGCCTGATCCTGACGCCTGTCTTCTACTACGTCATCCGCCGCAACACGGCCCGCAAGGCTGCGAAGACGGCGGCGCTGACCTCGCCCGTGGAGGCGCACTGATGTTCCGTAAAAACCTGTCATCCCGGCCAAGCGCGTCAGCGCGCCGAGCCGGGACCCCCGCAAGCGCCGACGTCTTCGGCGGTCCCGGCTCTACGCTTCGCTCCGGCCGGGATGACAATTGGGGTAAGGCGCTCCGTGGTCTCTTGATCGCCGGCGTCTCCCTGACGGCGACCGCCTGCGCGGTGGGCCCGAACTACAAGGCGCCGGCGACCCCGCCGGCGGCCTTCCAGAACGCCGACCCGGCCGTGTTCACCGCCGCCACCCCGGAAGCCGACTGGTGGAAGGCCTTCGGCGACCCGGTGCTGGACCAACTGGTCGGCCAGGCCCTGGGCGGCAATCTCGACCTGAAGATCGCCGTCGCCCGCGTCGGCGAGGCCCGCGCCCTGTTCACCGAACAGAAGCTGGACCTCTTGCCGCACGTCACGGCCAACGGAACCTATACCAAGAGCGACCAGCAGCAGCCTGGTTTCACGACCGGCCGGGTCGAGAACCAGAGCTACCGGGCCGGCTTCGACGCCGGCTGGGAGATCGACCTGTTCGGCCGCGTCCGTCGCGGCGTCGAGGCGGCGGGGGCGGAAGCCGGCGCGGCCCAGGCGCAGCTGCGCGACGCCCAGGTCACGGTCGCGGCGGAAGTTGCTCGGAACTACCTCGAGCTGCGCGGCGCCCAGGCCCGCCTGAAGGTCGCCAACCGCAACCTCGAGACCCAGCGCGAGACCGTGCGCCTGACCAAGGTGCGGTTCGACGCCGGGGCGGGCAGCCCGATCGACGTGGCCTCGGCCCAGGCGCGCCTCAACGCCACCGAGGCGGCGATCCCGGGCCTGATCACGGCCGAGAAGCGCGCCAACCATCGCCTGGCGGTGCTGACCGGCCAGCGCCCCGGCGCGCTGGACGCGCTTCTTGTTTCGCGTGATGAGGACGTCCGACCGCTGGTCGCGGCCCTGCCGATCGGCCAGGCCGGCGACCTGCTGCGCCGCCGTCCGGACGTGCAGGCGGCGGAACGTCGCCTGGCGGCCTCGACGGCTCGGGTGGGGGTGGCCACGGCCGACCTCTTCCCGCGCGTGTCGGTGACCGGCTTCGTCGGTTTCCTGTCGGGGACCTCGGCGGGCTTTGGCAACAGCGCCAGCCAGGCCTGGTCGGTGGCCCCCAGCGTCAGCTGGCCGGCCCTGGACCTGGGCAGCGCCCATGCTCGCCTGCGGGCGGCCAAGGCGCGCGACGAGGCGGCCCTGGCCAACTACGACCAGACGGTGCTGCGGGCGCTGGAGGACCTGGAGAACGCCCTGGTCTCCTACAGCCAGCAGCAGGCCCAGCTGAAGAGCCTGACCGACCAGGCGGCGGCCTCGCGCCGCGCGGCCGAGCTGGCCCGCGTGCAGTACAAGGAAGGCGGCATCGACTTCCTGGTCCTGCTCGACGCCGAGCGCACCCTGCTGGCGGCCGAGGACGCCCTCACGGTCGCCGAGACCGGCGTCAACACCGACGTGGTGGCCATCTACAAGGCCTTGGGCGGCGGCTGGAAAGCCTAGGCCCTCTTTCAGGCGTTGATGAAACCCGGCCGTTCTCGCGGCCGGGTTTTGTTTTTCGCCGCCGGACGCGCGAGCCGCCTAGTACCAGCCGGCTTCCCGCAGGGCTTTCGAATAGGCGCGGCTGACGGGCGCTTCGACGCCGCCCTTCAGCTGCAGGGTCGCCCGGCCGTCGCCGCGCTTGGCGCCGTCGACGGCCGCCTTGGCCACCCACCACGAGCGGTGGGTCTGGGCGCCTTCGATGCCTTCCAGCTCGGTCACGGCGTCGGACAAGCGCATCAGGATGAGGTCCTGGCCGCGCGAGGTGTGCAGGCGCAGATAATGGTCCTGCGCCTCGACCGCCCACAGCTCGCCGCCGCGCAGCTTGAGCGGCAGGCGGTCCAGGAACCGGGCCGGCGGCGCGCCGGCGGGCGCGGCGTGGCTCTCCGGCGGGGTGCGCTGGACCAGGAAGTTCAGGCCCGTCATCGCCACCGTGACGATGAAGACGGGCGGCAGGTAGCCCAGGAACCCGCCCGTCTTCAGCTGACCATGGAAGGTCAGGTCGCTGACCACCCAGACGACCAGGGTGAAGGGCAGGGTGACGCCGATGATGGTGAGCGTGGCATAGAGCCAGGGCTTCTCGTCCGCCCGGCCGTCGCCGCCGATCAGATGGCTGACCGTGGTGCCGACGATCGCGCCGGAAAAGCATAGGCCCGCCCAGTAGGCGGCCCGGATCCCGAACGGCGCGGCGTCGGTGCCGAACGCACCCAGCAGCGCCAGGAACACGCCGGCCGCCGCCGACACCGCAAAGCCTCGCAGGCTCTCCCTGGCGGTCACCGCCGTTCGCGAAGCGTGAACGGCGCCGGCCAGCCATTGACGAAACGAGGCCGGCGACTGGCGCAACGTCGATTGAGGCACAGGCCCGCCCACTCCACTCAGGTTTTCGACGGCGAGGCGCTTCCGGCCCGCCACGAACGGGAGTGAAGGCAGATGGCGGCGTACGGCAAGTCAATTTCGCAAGCAGCGCTGGGCGCGGGGGCCGCTATCGCCATCGCCGCCGTAGTCTCGCTGAAGCCGCACGCGCCGAACATTGCCCTCATCGCCGCAGCCCCGACCGTTATCCAGGTGCATCTGGCCGCTGCCCTCACGGCGCTCGTCATCGGCATCGTGCTGATGATGCGGGTCAAGGGCACGAACCTGCACAGGGCGCTGGGCTGGACCTGGGTGATCGCCATGGGGACCACGGCCGTCAGCTCGCTGTTCATCCGCGGCATGAACCCCGGCCACTTCAGCTTCATTCATCTGCTGTCGGGCTGGACGATCGTGGCCCTGCCCGGCGCGGTCTACGCCATCCGGCGCGGCAAGGTCGCCGCCCATCGCCGCGCCATGACGGGCATGTTCGTCGGCGGACTGCTGCTGGCGGGCCTGTTCACCTTCATCCCGGGCCGCCTGATGTGGTCGGTGTTTCTGGGCTGACTTCTGGGGTTGGGAAAACGCCGGTCTTGCCAGCCACGCCAGGTTGCGCCTATCCGAGGACGGAGCGCAATCACGGCGGACCTTGCTTCCATGACCGCAGCCAAGCCCGCACCCAAGCCTCAGGCCAAGTCGGTCGCCCGCGCCGGCGGGCGGGGCCGACCGTCCAAGGCCAAGGGCCTGGACCTGAAGGAGACCATCCTCGACGCGGCCGAGGGCCTGTTCGCGCGGCATGGCTTCCATGGCGTGACCACCCGCCAGGTGGCGGCCGAGGCCGGTGTCGATACGGCGCTGATCCACTACTATTTCGGAGCCAAGCGCGAGCTGTTCGACGCGGTGTTCCTGCGCCGCGCCGAGATCCTGAACCAGGCCCGCGAGGCGTCGATGAACGCCTATGTCGCGGCGCATGATCCGGCCACCATGACCGTCGAAGGCGTGATCGAGGCCTTCATCGAGCCCTTGCTGCGCATCAGTCAGGACGGCGGCGCGGGCTGGAAAAGCTACTTCGCCCTGGTCGCCCAGGTGAACAACACGCCGGCCTGGGGCGGCGAGACCATGGCCCGGTTCTTCGATCCCGTGGTCCACCAGCTGGTCGAGACCCTGAAGACGCTGCGTCCCCAGGCCGAGTACCGCGACCTCTACTGGTGCTATCAGTTTCTGACCGGATCGATGATGCTGTCCTTGTCCGAGACCGGACGGATCGACAGCCTGTCGGAGGGCGAGTGCCACTCCAGCGACCTGGAAGCGGTCCGCCAGCGCCTGTTCTCGTACTGCGCAGCCGGCTTTGAAGCCGTCATCGCCAAGGCGAAGTGATCTCTCCTCCCCCGTTGGGGGAGGTGGCCCAGAGGGCCGGAGGGGGCAGCTCGGCCTAAGCCGGCGACGCCCCCTCAGTCGCTCCGCGACAGCTCCCCCGGAAGGGGAGCAGATTCCGTCTACGGTTCAATTTTCATCACTTGATGAAAAATAGCTGGCGCTCATCGCCGGTTCGGGTGATGGTGCTGGCAATTCGCTGTTCGATGAATTGGCGAGGGTCCCGCGCACGCCTCCGCACAAGACGGATCCGGCTCGGGAAGGGCGGAACGCAAGGGAGGGGAAACCCATGACTTCGATGTGGAAGGCTGCGCTGCTGGCTGGCGCGGCATGGAGCACGATCGCGGGCGTCGCGGCGGCTCAGGAAGCTCCGGTTGCCGACAATTCGGCCTCGGTCGAGGAGGTGGTCGTCACCGCCCGTCGTCGCGAGGAAAGCCTCAAGGACGTCCCGGTGGCCGTCTCGGCCTTCTCGGCCGAGAAGCTGGAGCGCACGGGCGGCACGGACATCACCGTCCTGTCCCAGACCACCCCGAACATCACGGTGCAGACGGCCCGCGGTTCGAACTCGACCCTGATCAGCTACATCCGCGGCGTGGGCCAGCAGGATCCGCTGTGGGGCTACGAGCCCGGCGTCGGCCTGTATGTCGACGACGTCTACATCTATCGCCCGCAAGGCGCTGTGCTGGACATTTTCGACGTCGAGCGCATCGAGGTGTTGCGCGGACCGCAGGGCACCCTCTACGGCCGCAACACCATCGGCGGCGCCATCAAGTACGTGACCAAGAAGCTGGGCGACGAGGCCGGCGCCAAGATCCGCGGCGCCTATGGCAGCTACAACCAGACCGACCTCTTGGTCTCGGGCCAGACGCCGATCGGCGGCGGCCTGTCCGTGGGCGGCTCGTACGCCCTCTACAAGCGTGGCGGCTACGGCAAGAACCTGACCACCGGCGCCGAGCACTACAACAAGGACGTCCAGGCCTATCGCCTGAGCGCCGAGTGGAAGCCGACACAGGACCTGTTCTTCCGCCTGGCCTATGACCACGTCACCGACGCCTCGAACCCGCGTCACGGCCACCGGGAGACCCTGCCGACCGCCGGGACCTATCCGATCCTCGGCATCTACGACACCCAGGCCGGCTTGGGCGACAAGAACCGGGTAACGACCAAGGGCGTGTCGCTGACCGGCGAGTACAACGTCACCGACGCGCTGACGCTGAAGTCGATCACCGCCAGCCGCAAGGGTCACACTCAGACCCTGATCGACTTCGACGGCACGCCTCTGCCGACGCTGGACGTGCCGGCCACCTATGACGACAGCTCGTTCTCGCAGGAACTGCAGGCGGTGTATTCGGACGACAATGTCCAGGGCGTCTTTGGCCTTTACTATATGAACAGCCAGGCCTCGGGCGAGTTCGACACCATCGCCGGCAACCTCGGCGTCTCGATCGCCGACGGCGGCAAGGTCAATACCCAGAGCTTCGCGGCGTTCTTCGACTTCAGCGCCAACCTGACCGACCGCTTCAAGGTCTCACTGGGCGCTCGCGCCACGCGCGACGCCAAGCGCGCCAACGTGTTCCGCTTCTTTTATCTGGGCGCCACGCCGTCGCCGTATCAGGGCGGGACCAACCGTCCGATCCTGCAGGTGCGCACCAACTACAACGCCGAGAAGACCTTCTCGCAGTTCACCCCGCGTATCTCGGCCTCGTACGAGCTCTCCGACGATCTGACGACCTACGCCTCGTTCTCGAAGGGCTACAAGTCGGGCGGCTGGGATATGCGCGGCGACGCCTTCATCACCCCGCAGACGGTCAATGGCTACAAGCCGGAAGTCGTGAAGACCTTCGAGGCGGGCCTGAAGGGCTTCGCGCTTGACCGCAAGGTCTCGTTCTCGTCGGCGATCTTCCTGTCGAAGTATACGGACCAGCAGGTCACGACCCAGGTCGTGGTGCCCTCGGGCATCGCCAGTTCGGTCGACAACGCCGGCTCTTCGACCCTGTACGGCGCGGAGTTCGAGGCCAATGCGCGCTTGAGCCAAAGCCTGTCGGCCAATGTCGCCCTGGGCTACATCCACGCCAAGTACGACACCTTCAGCCGCTTCGTGCCGGCCGGCGCGCCCAACCCGCTGAACCCGTCGACGACCCTGGCCACCGGCCAGGTGATCAACGTCGCCGACTTGTACGGCTTCCAGAACACGCCGGAATGGACGGGCAATGTCAGCCTGACCTGGCGCGGCGACCTGGCCGGCGGTGACCTGGCGATCACCCCGATGGTCAGCTATCGCGACGCCTACCAGCAGTTCGAGCAGCCGCTGCCGGCCCTGGACCAGAAGGCCTTCACCCTGGTTGACATGACGGCGATCTGGACCGCCCCGGGCGGCCAGTACAAGCTGGCCCTCACCGGCAAGAACCTGACGAACGAGAAGTACCGCACCGGCGGCTACAACTTCGCCGGGGCCACCTACAACAACTCGGTGATCGGCTTCTACGGCCCGCCGCGCACCGTGGCCGCCAGTGTCGAGGTGGCGTTCTAAATAATCTAGGCGAACGTCTAGGGCGGGGCTTGCTGCAACAGGCCTCGCCCTTTCTTTATGTAGGCAGTCGCGTAACGGGGGCAGGCATGAGCGAACAACGGACTGAAGCGCCGAAGGCGGCGGGCTACCGCTACGTGGTCCTGGCCATGCTGATCCTGGCCTACACCTTCAATTTCCTGGACCGGCAGATCCTCGGCATCCTCAAGGAGCCGATCAAGAACGAGCTGCGCCTGACAGACACCCAGCTGGGCCTGATGGGCGGGCTGGCGTTCGCGGCGCTGTACACGACCCTGGGCGTGCCGATCGCCTGGCTGGCCGACCGCTTCAGCCGCACCTGGATCATGACCGCCGCCCTGACCGTGTGGAGCGGCTTCACCGTCGCCTGCGGTTTCGCCGGCGGGTTCTGGTCGCTGTTCCTGTTCCGCATGGGCGTGGGCGTCGGCGAGGCCGGCGGCGTGCCGCCCGCCTATTCACTGATCTCGGACTATTTCCCTAAGAGCCACCGGGCCCGCGCCCTGGCGGCCTATTCGTTCGGCATCCCCCTGGGCTCGGCCTTGGGCGTGCTGTTCGGCGGTCTGATCGCGGCCTATATCGACTGGCGCATGGCCTTCATCGCCGTCGGCGCGGCCGGCGTGCTGCTGGCGCCGCTGTTCAAGCTGGTCGTGAAGGATCCGCCGCGCGGCGCTTTCGACGGCGTCGCCGCCGGTGCTGTAAAGCCGCCGGCTTTCGGCGCCGTGCTGAAGACCGTGCTGCCCAAGCCGTCGTTCTGGCTGCTGGCCTTCGGCGCGGCCTGCTCATCGGTCTGCGGCTATGGCGTGGCCTTCTGGCTGCCGTCGTTCTTCATCCGCAGCCTGCACCTGACCCTGGTCGAGACCTCGATCTACTACAGCGCCATCGCCTTCTTCGGCGGGGTGGCCGGCATCTGGCTGGGCGGCTGGCTGGGCGACCGGTTCGGCGGCAAGTCGAAGGGCGCCTACGCCCTGGCCCCGGCCATCTGTTTCCTGATCGCCCTGCCGTGCTTCTTCGCGGCCATGAACGCCAAGGCCCTGCCGGTGGCCTTCGTGCTGTTCCTGATCCCGACGGGGCTGAACCTGGCCTGGCTGGGCCCGGTGGTCACCGCCGTCCAGCACCTGGCCCCGGCCGCCATGCGCAGCACCACCTCGGCCCTGTTCCTGCTGATCAACAACCTGCTGGGCATCGCGGTCGGCTACTGGTTCTTCGGCTTCGTCTCCGACCTCTTGGCGCCCACCCACGGCGCGGAGTCGATGCGCTACGCCATCTATTGGGGCCTGTGCTTCTACATCGGCGCGGCGGCGCTGCTGATCCTGGCTTCGCGCCGTCTCAACCGGGATTGGGTCGACTGAGCGTGGCAGCCGAAAGTGTGAGCGGTTTCGGCGCCCGCCACGCGATCAACTAGAAAGACGGGCGACGGAAGGTCGCAGGGTTTCAACGGCCACGGTTCGGTCAATTTCGGGTATCAAAGGGCGCGCAGAACGCGAGCGCCGACACATGACTCCAGACGACCGCCATATCTTTCACGATCCCACGGGCAAACGTGAGCGGCGGGCCAAGCTGATCCTGGGCGTCGTCGCCTCGGCCATCGCGGCGGTGGTGGCCGGCTTCGTCGCCACCCTGGCCTTCGCGCCGCGCCTGCCCGACGCGCCGCTGAAGGATCCACACATCCTGACGTCCCTGCACCAGGAGGCGGCGCCCAAACTCAAGCCCTCCGCCAAGACCTGGCGCCGCGTGCCCAGGCCCAAGGCTGGCGCGGCCAATGACGTCGCGGCCCGGCCGCTATCGGTCGGCTTCTACGTCTCGTGGGACGAGGACAGCCGCGAGTCCCTGCGCCGCAACATCGACAAGCTGGACGTGGTCTCGCCGCAGTGGGTGGCGATCAACGGTTCGCGGGGCGACATCGACGTCACCGACGATCCGGAAGGCAGCGCCCGCATCGCCGCCGCCCCGAACAAGCCGGCCGTGCTGCCGCTGGTCCACAACTCGGCCAACGCCGCCTTCGACGGGCCGCTGGCCGACGCCCTGCTGGCCAATCCGCTGGCCCGCGCCAAACTGATCAGCAACCTCGTCACCCTGGCCGCCCAGCGCGGCTATGGCGGCTATGTCTTCGACTTCGAGGCCCTGTCGGCCAAGGGCCTCAACGCCTATCCCAAGTTCCTGGACGAAGCCCGCGCGGCCCTGAAGGAGGCCGGTCGCGAGGTCTGGGTCACCGCCCCGTTCGACGAGGAAGGCTGGCCGCTCAAGCGCCTGCAGGCCTCGTCCGACACCCTGCTGCTGATGGCCTACGACCAGCACTACGCCCTGGGCGATCCGGGGCCCAACGCCGGCCAGGACTGGTACGAGAGCGAACTGGAAAAGCGCTTCGCCCATCTGGATCCCGGCCGCACGGTGCTGGCCTTGGGCGCCTATGGCTACGACTGGACGCTGAACAAGGACGGCAGTCGCGCCTCGGGCGCTCCGGCCACCTTCCACGAGGCCATGCGCAACGCCCAGGATTCCGGCGCGACCATCCGCATGGACGATGACGCGCTGAACCCGACCTACACCTATGCCGACGACAACGGCGATGACCACGTCGTCTGGTTCATGGACGCGGTGACCCTGTTCAACGAGGTCAAGGTCTCCGACCCCTGGAAGCCGCGCGGCTATGGCCTGTGGCGGATGGGCATGGAGGACCCGGGCGTCTGGTCGGTGCTGGGAAAGCCCTATGGCCAGGCCTCGGCGGCGGGGCTGACCACGCTGGCCAACGGGCAGGGCGTCGACTTCGACGGCGGCGGGGAGGTGCTGCGCATCGCGGCCCTGCCCACGCCCGGCAAGCGCTCACTGGAGTTCGATCCCGACACGGGCCTGGTCTCGGGCCAGACCTACGACGTCATTCCGTCCAGCTACGTCATCGAGCGCTATGGCCAGAAGAAGGGGCTGGTGGCCCTGACCTTCGACGACGGCCCCGACGGCCGTTGGACGCCCAAGATCCTGGACATCCTCAAGCAGAAGAATGCGCCGGCCACCTTCTTCGCCATCGGCCAGAACATGCAGCGCCGCCCCGACCTGGTGCAGCGCGAGGTGGACGAGGGCCACGACGTGGGCGGCCACAGCTGGACCCACCCCAACATCGCCGAGACGCCCCTGGCCCAGGTGCAGGTCGAACTGAACGCCACCCAGCGTCTGTTCGAGGTGATCACCGGCCGCTCGATGCGCCTGTTCCGTCCGCCATTCTTCGGCGACGCCGAGCCGTCGACCCCGCACGAGGTGGCGCCGCTGGTGATCGCCCAGACCCTGGGCTACATGACCGTGGGTCTGCGCATCGATCCCGACGACTGGCAGAAGCCGACCAAGCAGCAGATCATCGACCGCGTCCTGGATCGCCTGGATAACCCTGGGAACAACCCCGGCCAGGTGGTGCTGCTGCACGACGCCGGCGGCGACCGCAGCCGCACCGTGGCGGCCCTGCCCGAGCTGGTCGACCAGATCCGGGCGCGCGGCTATCGCCTGGTCACGGTCGGCGAACTGGCCGGCATGACCCCGCAGCAGGCGATGCCGCCGACCTCGCGCACCGCCGTCGACCTGGCCATCGACCGGCTGGGCTTCGACTTCTTCCGCTGGACCCAGGCGGTCATGACCTTCCTGTTCGTGGCGGCGATCTTCCTCGGCGTGGCGCGGCTGGTGTTCCTGGCCAGCCTGGCCCTGGTCCACCGCTTCTGGACCCACGAGGAGCCGGCCGACCTGGACAGCGAGAACGGCCCGCTGGTCTCGGTGCTGATCCCCTGCTTCAACGAGGAGAAGGTGATCGCCGCCTCGGTGGCGCGGATCTTGGAGAGCGACTGGAAGAACCTGGAGGTCCTGGTTCTGGACGACGGCTCCAAGGACCGCACGGCGCAGGAGGTGCGTGACCACTTCGCCGATGACCCGCGCGTGACGCTGCTGAGCTTCGAGAACGGCGGCAAGGCGCGGGCGGTGAACCGCGGCCTCGCCGTGGCCAAGGGCGAGTTCGTGGTCGCGCTGGACGCCGACACCCTGTTTCCGCCTTCGACCATCGGCCGCCTGGCGCGCTGGTTCCAGGATCCCGACATCGGGGCCGTGGCCGGCAACGCCATCGTCGGCAACCGCCTGAACATCGTCACGCGCTGGCAGGCGCTGGAATATGTCACCGCCCAGAACCTGGAGCGCCGGGCGCTCTCGGCCCTGGGCGCGGTGACCGTCGTGCCGGGAGCCGTGGGGGCGTGGCGCAAGAGCGTGCTGGACGCCTTGGGCGGCTATCCGGCCGACACCCTGGCCGAGGACCAGGACCTGACCATCGCCTGCCAGCGCGCCGGCTGGAAGGTCGCCTTCGACCCCGAGGCCCGCGCCTATACCGAGGCTCCGGACACCGTGGGCGGCCTGCTCAAGCAGCGCTTCCGCTGGTCGTTCGGCACGCTGCAATGCGTCTGGAAGCATCGCAAGGCGATGTTCAATACCAAGACCCCGGTGCTGGGCTTCGTGGCCCTGCCGCAGATCTGGCTGTTCCAGATCATCCTGGCCGTGGCCGCGCCGCTGGTCGACCTGGCGGTGGTCTGGAGCCTGATCAGCGGCTTCTACGCCGCCGTCGCCCACCCGGTGGAGTGGCGTCCGGACGACATGCTGCTGGGCCTGGCCTATTGGGCGATCTTCATCGCCGTCGACCTGTCGGCCGGCGCCCTGGGCATGGTTTTGGAGAAGCGCGCGCCGTGGGCCGACCTGCCGTTGCTGCCGGTCCAGCGGTTCGGCTACCGACAGCTGATGTACTATGTCGTGGTCAAGTCGGTGGTCATGGCCATCCGTGGCGGCCGGGTCGGGTGGGGCAAGCTGGAGCGCCGGGCGACGGCGTCGGTTTCTCCGAAAGGTTGAAATAGCGCCGATCTGCGTCAAGCTCCGGCGCGGCGTCTGGCCGACGCTCGGGGGAGCTTGTCACGAAGACCGTCGCCATCGCGCTTTCGCTCGTTGTCGCTCTGGCGCCGTCATGCAGCCTACCGCCCAGGGGGCGCCAAGGATCGGGACGCCGCTGCGGTGCTGTCGCTGATCCTGATCGTCTTCAAGGACCCCGGCCGCCAGCGCTGACCTGGACCTCAACGGCAGTCCCGATTTTTGACACCGGTGGACAGCTACACATGTCCGAGAAATTTGGGACCGGTAACAGTCGCGCGCGGTCAAGGGTTTCCTTACAGCAAGCTTTCAAAAACCCGCGCCGAAGCGCCGAACCGACAAGATAAGCACGCAAGCCTTCACCTTATCGTCGTCACGCGGTTGCGCCTGCGAAATAGCGCTCCTATAACCCGGCCACATTTCAGAAAGCCGTCGTCGAGACCGGGCCCTCATGAACATCCACGAACATCAAGCCAAAGCCGTACTCGCCGAGTTCGGTGCCCCCGTGCCGCGCGGCTTTGCCGCCTTCACGCCGGACGAAGCCGCCGCCGCCGCTGAAAAGCTGGGCACGCCGGTCTTCGTCGTGAAGAGCCAGATCCACGCCGGTGGCCGTGGCAAGGGCAAGTTCGAGGGCCTGGGCCCCGACGCCAAGGGCGGCGTCCGCGTCGTCAAGTCGGTCGAAGAGGTCCGCACCAACGCCGAGGAAATGCTCGGCCGCGTGCTGGTGACCCACCAGACGGGCCCCAAGGGCAAGCAGGTCAACCGCCTCTACATCGAAGAAGGCGCGGCGATCGCCAAGGAATTCTACCTGTCGCTGCTGGTTGACCGCGCCTCGAGCAAGGTCTCGGTGGTCGCTTCGACCGAAGGCGGCATGGACATCGAAGAGGTCGCCCATGCGACCCCGGAAAAGATCCACACCTTCACCATCGATCCGGCGACCGGCGTGTGGCCGACCCACACCCGCGCCCTGGCCAAGGCCCTGGGCCTGACCGGCGGTCTGGCCAAGGAAGCCGCCTCGCTGCTGAACCAGCTCTATACGGCGTTCATGGCCAAGGACATGGCCATGCTGGAGATCAACCCGCTGATCGTGACGGCGGATGATCATCTGCGCGTCCTCGACGCCAAGCTGTCGTTCGACGGCAACAGCCTGTTCCGTCACCCGGACATCAAGGCGCTGCGCGACGAGAGCGAAGAAGACCCCAAGGAAATCGAAGCCTCGAAGTACGACCTGGCCTATATCGCCCTGGACGGCGAGATCGGCTGCATGGTCAACGGCGCGGGCCTGGCCATGGCCACCATGGACAT
Organism: uncultured Caulobacterales bacterium; assembly: GCA_903900155.1. Classification (GTDB taxonomy): domain Bacteria; phylum Pseudomonadota; class Alphaproteobacteria; order Caulobacterales; family Caulobacteraceae; genus Caulobacter. Next base: position 28,730 of record CAIUMD010000098.1, read on the forward strand.
CATCAAGCTGTACGGCGCCGAGCCGGCCAACTTCCTGGATGTCGGCGGCGGCGCCAGCAAGGAGAAGGTCACCGCGGCCTTCAAGATCATCACCGCCGATCCGGCCGTGAAGGGCATCCTGGTCAACATCTTCGGCGGCATCATGCGCTGCGACATCATCGCGGAAGGCGTCATCGCCGCCGTGAAGGAAGTCGGTCTCCAGGTTCCGCTGGTCGTCCGTCTGGAAGGCACCAACGTCGAACTCGGCAAGAAAATCATCTCGGAAAGCGGCCTGAACGTCATCGCCGCCAACGATCTGTCTGACGGCGCCGAGAAGATCGTCGCCGCTGTGAAGGGCGCCCGTTAATGTCGGTTCTGATCGGTTCGCACACCAAGGTCATCTGCCAGGGCATCACCGGCGCTCAAGGCACCTTCCACACCGAGCAAGCCATCGCGTACGGCACGCAGATGGTCGGCGGCGTCACCCCGGGCAAGGGCGGTCAGACCCACATCGGCCTGCCGGTGTTCGACACCGTCGCCGAAGCCAAGGACCGCACCGGCGCCGACGCCTCGGTGATCTACGTCCCGCCGCCCTTCGCGGCCGACTCGATCCTGGAAGCCATCGAAGCCGAGATCCCGCTGATCATCTGCATCACCGAAGGCATCCCTGTCCTGGACATGGTCAAGGTCAAGAAGGCCCTGGCCGGTAGCAAGTCGCGCCTGATCGGCCCGAACTGCCCGGGCGTCCTGACGCCCAACCAGTGCAAGATCGGCATCATGCCGGGCTCGATCTTCTCGGAAGGCTCGGTCGGCGTCGTGTCGCGTTCGGGCACCCTGACGTACGAAGCCGTGTTCCAGACCACCAACGCGGGCCTCGGCCAGACGACGGCCGTCGGCATCGGCGGCGACCCGGTCAAGGGCACCGAGTTCATCGACGTCCTGGAACTGTTCCTGGCCGACGAAGCCACCAAGTCGATCGTCATGATCGGTGAAATCGGCGGCTCGGCCGAAGAAGAAGCCGCTCAGTTCCTGAAGGACGAAGCCAAGCGTGGTCGCAAGAAGCCCATGGTCGGCTTCATCGCCGGCCGCACGGCGCCTCCCGGCCGTCACATGGGCCATGCCGGCGCCATTGTTTCGGGCGGCAAGGGCGGCGCCGAGGACAAGATCGCGGCGATGGAAGAGGCGGGCATCCGCGTCTCGCCGTCGCCCGCCAAGCTGGGTGAAACCCTGCTTGAAGTCCTGAAGGGCTAAAAGAAGATACCGAAACCCCGCCTCGCGCGGGGCCCAGGTTTTTTGCGACCGCCAGTCGACGATCCGAAAAAATCACCTGGGCCCCGCCAACGCGACGGGCGCTCGGGTGATTGAGAGACTATATTTACGGGCTGTGCGGTAGCGCTCCCGTGAAGCAGCGCGGATCTAAGGCGAAAACGATGGCGGACGACGCAGGCATCATCAACCAGGTCTTGACCGAGACCAGCTTCCTCTACGGCGCCAACGCGGCGTTCGTGGAAGACCTCTACGCCCAGTGGGCGGAGAACCCCGGATCGGTCGAGCCCTCGTGGAACGCCTTCTTCGCCAGCCTGCAGGAGCAGGCCGACCAGGTTAAGCGCGCCGCGCAGGACCCGGCCTGGACGCCCAAGAAGGTCGCCGGCGCGCGTCCCGACTGGCTGTCGGCCTTGGACGGCCAGTGGGCCAGCGTCGCCCCCGCCGTCGAAGCCAAGATCGCCAAGGCCGTCGAGGGCAAGGCCCCCGGCGCTTCGGCCGAAGCCGTCCGCGCCGCCACGCTGGACAGCCTGCGCGCCATCATGATGATCCGGGCGTACCGCATGCGCGGTCACCTCGCCGCCAATCTCGACCCGCTGGGCCTGGATCCGCCGAAGGACGCCAGCGAGTTGGACCCGGCGACCTACGGCTTCGCCGAGGCCGACTACGACCGCCCGATCTTCCTCGACTACGTCATGGGCATGGAGACCTCGACCATCCGCGAGATGCTCGAGATCCTGCGCCGCACCTACTGCGGCAATGTCGGCGTGCAGTACATGCACATCTCGGATCCGACCGAGAAGGCCTGGCTGCAGGAGCGCATCGAGGGCCGCGACAAGGAGATCGTGTTCTCCAAGGAGGGCAAGGTCGCCATCCTGAAGAAGCTGATCGAGACCGAGGGCTTCGAGAAGTTTCTGCACAAGCGCTTCCCCGGCACCAAGCGCTTCGGCTTGGACGGCGGCGAATCCATGGTCCCGGCCATGGAGCAGATCATCAAGCGCGGCGGCGCGCTGGGCGTGAAGGACATCGTCCTGGGCATGCCGCACCGCGGTCGCCTGAACGTGCTGGCCGCCGTCATGGGCAAGCCCTATCACGTCATCTTCCACGAGTTCCAAGGCGGCTCGTCGGTGCCCTCGGACATCGAGGGCTCGGGCGACGTGAAGTATCACATGGGCGCCTCGTCGGACCGTGAGTTCGACGACAACAAGGTCCACCTGTCGCTGACCGCCAACCCGTCGCACCTGGAAATCGTCAACCCGGTGGTGATTGGCAAGGCCCGCGCCAAGCAGGCCTTCACCCTGCGCGAACAGCCGGACGCCGGCCGCGGCCACGTGCTGCCGCTGCTGCTGCACGGCGACGCGGCCTTCGCCGGCCAGGGCGTGGTGGCCGAGTGCTTCACCCTGTCGGGCCTGAAGGGCTACCGCACGGGCGGCACCATCCACTTCATCGTCAACAACCAGATCGGCTTCACCACCAGCCCGCGCTATTCGCGCAGCTCGCCGTACCCGAGCGACATGGCGCTGATGGTCGAGGCCCCGATCTTCCACGTGAACGGCGACGACCCGGAAGCCGTCGTCTTCGCCGCCAAGGTCGCGACCGAGTACCGCCAGAAGTTCGGCAAGGACGTGGTCATCGACATGGTCTGCTATCGCCGCTTCGGTCACAACGAAGGCGATGATCCGACCATGACGTCGCCGATCATGTACGCCAAGATCAAGGGCCACCCGCCGACCCGCGAGATCTACGCCAACCGCCTGATCGGCGAAGGCGTGATCAGCCAGGCCGAGGGCGACGCCTGGGTCGGCGAGTTCGAGAAGTTCCTCGACGCCGAGTTCGACGCCGGCAAGAGCTACAAGGCCAACAAGGCCGACTGGCTGGACGGCAAGTGGAAGGGCCTGGCCCTGCCGGGCGACGAAGAGCGTCGCGGCAAGACCGCTTTCCCCAAGACCCGCCTGCTGGAAATCGGCCGTCAGATCACCACCGTTCCGGACCGCATCAACGCCCACAAGACCGTCAAGCGCGCCATCGACAATCGTCGCGAGGCGATCGAGAAGGGCGAGGGCATCGACTGGGGCCTGGGTGAACACCTGGCCTTCGCCACCCTGCTCGACGAGGGCTACCCGGTCCGCCTGTCGGGCCAGGACTCGGTGCGCGGCACCTTCACCCAGCGCCACTCGGACGTCATCGACCAGACGACCGAAGAGCACTACACGCCGCTGAACAACATCCGCGCCGGCCAGGCCAACTACGAGGTCATCGACTCGGCCCTGTCGGAAGAAGCGGTGCTGGGCTTCGAATACGGCTTCTCGCTGGCCGACCCGAACACCCTGACCCTGTGGGAAGGCCAGTTCGGCGACTTCGTGAACGGCGCCCAGGTGGTCATCGACCAGTTCATCAGCTCGGGCGAGCGCAAGTGGCTGCGGATGAGCGGCCTCGTGATGCTGCTGCCGCACGGCTACGAAGGCCAGGGCCCCGAGCACAGCTCGGCCCGCCTGGAGCGATTCCTGCAGTCGTGCGCGGAAGACAACATGCAGGTCGTCAACTGCACGACGCCGGCCAACTACTTCCACGCCCTGCGTCGCCAGATGAACCGCGAGTTCCGCAAGCCGCTGATCGTGATGGCCCCCAAGAGCCTGCTGCGCCACAAGCGCGCCGTCTCGAACATCGCCGACTTCGCCGAAGGCTCGACCTTCCACCGCGTGATGGTGGACGGCGCCGAGGCCGGTTGCGACGTCGGCGGCATCACGTTGAAGAGCGACGATCAGATCAAGCGCGTCATCGTCTGCTCGGGCAAGGTCTATTTCGACCTCGTGGACCAGCGCGCCAAGACCGGCCGCGACGACGTCTACCTGCTGCGCCTGGAACAGTTCTATCCGTGGCCGATGAAGTCGCTGATGCAGGTGCTGGGCCGCTTCAAGAACGCCGACCTGGTCTGGTGCCAGGAAGAGCCCAAGAACATGGGCGGCTGGACGTTCGTGGATCCGTGGCTCGAGCTGACGCTCGACAAGCTGGACATCAAGGCCAAGCGCGCCCGCTATGTGGGTCGTCCGGCCTCGGCGTCCACCGCCGCGGGCCTGATGAGCCGCCACCTGAAAGAGCTCGAAACCTTCCTCAACGAGGCGTTCGCGTAAGCGTCGCCTTGCCAAACTAAACCCGCCGGACCGAACAAGAGAGACCTGGAAAGCCCCATGGCCGACATCATGACCCCCGCCCTCGGCGAATCCGTCACGGAAGCGACGGTCGCCCGCTGGACCAAGAAGGTTGGCGAGGCGGTGAAGAAGGACGAGATCCTCATCGAGCTGGAAACCGACAAGGTTTCGCTGGAAGTGGCCTCGCCCGCCGACGGCGTGCTGTCGGCCATCGGCGCCGAGGAAGGCGCGACGGTCGTCCCGGGCACGGTCCTGGGCGTGGTGACCGAAGGCGCGACCGCTTCGGCCGCTCCGGCCGCCGCCAAGGCTGCTGAAGCCCCGAAGACCGCCGCGCCGGCTCCGGCCCCCGCGCCGACCCCGGCTCCCGCGCCCGCTCCGGTCGCCGCCGCTCCGACCGCCGCGCCGGTCAGCCCGGCTCCGGCCCGCATCGCCGCCGAGAACAATCTCGACCTGTCGAAGATCGCCGGCACCGGCAAGGACGGTCGCGTGACCAAGGGCGACGCTCTCGCCGCCCTGGAAGCCCGCGCCGCCGCTCCGACCCCGGCCCCGACGGCTTCGGCGCCGCGCGCCCTGCACGAGCGCGAAGAGCGCGTGAAGATGACGCGCCTGCGTCAGACGATCGCCCGTCGCCTGAAGGAAGCCCAGAACACGGCCGCCATGCTGACGACCTTCAACGAGGTCGACATGACGGCGGTCATGGCCCTGCGCGCCCAGTACAAGGACGTGTTCGAAAAGCGCCACGGCGTGAAACTCGGTTTCATGTCGTTCTTCACCAAGGCCGTCGTGGCCGCGCTGAAGGCGATCCCGGACGTCAACGCCGAGATCGACGGCACGGACGTCATCTACAAGAACCACTACGACATCGGCGTCGCCGTCGGCACCGACAAGGGTCTGGTGGTTCCGGTCGTCCGTGACGCCGACGCGCTGAACCTGGCCGAGATCGAAAAGACCATCGGCGACCTCGGCAAGAAGGCCCGCACCGGCGGCCTGGCCATCGAGGACATGCAGGGCGGCACCTTCACGATCACCAACGGCGGCATCTACGGCTCGCTGATGTCGACCCCGATCCTGAACGCGCCGCAGTCGGGCATCCTGGGCATGCACGCCATCAAGGAACGTCCGATGGTGGTCAACGGCAAGATCGAGATCCGCCCGATGATGTACCTGGCTCTGTCCTACGACCACCGCGTCGTCGACGGCGCCGGCGCCGTGACCTTCCTGGTCAAGGTCAAGGAAGCCCTGGAAGACCCGCAGCGCCTGCTGCTGGACCTCTAAGAGCGCCAGAGGCTCAAGCTTCTCGCGGCCCCGGCTTCATCGCCGGGGCCGTTTGCTTTTACGGAAGGTCACCATGGCCAAGGACACGCTCTACCTGCTGCCGATGGGCTTCGACAAAGAAGGCCAGCAGCGCTTCTGCCCCGACTGCGCGATGATGGAGGGCTACCTGGCCGCCTTCCCGCAGCTGCGCGACGTGCTCGACATCGTCCGCGTCGACTACGCCCGCCCGCGCGCCGCGCTGGTCGAGCGCCTGGGCGAAGACCACCAGAACGCCCCGACCCTGATCCTCGCCGAGCCCGCGCCCGACGCCGGCCCGCACGGCGAGATCCTGTCCGCCAACGGCCAGAGCTTCCTCAGCGACGCCCGCCCGATCACCCGCTGGCTGGCGGGGCGGTACGGACTGCCCGCGCCGCTCTGAACGCGGCGTTTGAGGTCGACGCTGAAATCTTGTATCTATGAGCTGTAGATATGGAGGCCTCTCCATGGGAAAGCTCGACATCGTCCCAGCCCGCGCCAAGCTTTTCATGCACGGCGGCAGCCAGGCTGTCCGTCTGCCCAAGGCGTTCAGGCTGGAGGGATCTGAAGTCATCGTGCGGCGCGAGGGCGACAAGGTCATCCTGGAGCCGATCCCGAGGCGCCCTCAAACGCCCGAGCAATGGCAGGCGTTCTGGGCGGCTATCGACAACGCCTGCGATGAGCCATTCCCCGAGCGCCAACCCGAGCCGCCGTTTGAGCGCGATATCGTCGACCTCGACTGATGGCCCTGGCTTTCGACACCTGTATTCTGGTCGATATCCTCAGGGATCGCAGGCCGGAATTCCGCGCGCGGATCCAGGGTCTGGTCGACGGTGGCGCGACGCTTCACCTGGGCGCGGTCGTGTTCCACGAACTGATGCTCGGCGCGGAGGTCAGCACCCGACCGGATCACCAGCGCGAAAGGGTGCTCGCGCTCACGGCGCTTTTCCAACTGGAGGACTGGACGCCCGATGACGCCACGGGCGCCGCCGAACTGCGGGCGGCCCTTCAGCGACAAGGAGAGACCATCGGCCTGGCTGACTCCTTCATAGCGGGACAGGCCCTGACGCGGGGATGGACCCTGGTGACCTCGAACGTCCGGGAGTTCTCCCGCGTCCCCGGTCTCACCTTCGAAGACTGGTCCGCTTAGCGGCTGGCCCGCAGCACCGCCGCGCCCAGGGCCACGTAGTCGCGGTTGAAGTGGTGATCGCCCGGCAGGCGGACCTTGGCGACCTTGCTGTCGGGCAGGGAGGGGCAGATGTCGGCCTTCTCGGTGTCGCCATAGACGCAGGTGATCTTCAGGCCGTTCAGCGCCGCGATGGCCGGGGCGACCGGGAAGGAGTCCGGCGTGGTGATGTTGAGCCAGCTGGTCGGGTGGAATTGCAGGTCGCCGTGCGCGCCGGTCCCGATCAGCACCAGATGGCCGATCTGGCCGCGCAGGTCGGCGGGCAGCTGCGGGATGATGGCGGGCAAGGCGTCGGCCCCGAACGAATAGCCGACCAGCGTCACCTTCGAGCGGCCCCACAGGCGCTCGTATTGGCGCAGGGCCTGGGCCAAGTCGGCGGCCGCCCCGGCGGGCGAGCGCTTGGTCCCGAAGTAGGTCAGCGAGTTGAAGCCCACGGTCGGCACGCCGTTGTCGGCCAGATACCGGGTCACGCCCTGGTCTAGGGCCGCCCAGCCGCCGTCGCCGGAATAGAACACCGCCAGGGTGTCGCCGGCCTTGCTGCTGGCGACCGGGATCTGGTCGCCGATGGAACCAGAGGCGGCGGACGCGGCCATGGGAATACCGACGGCCAGCGAGGCGGCGGCGAAGGCGGCGAGGAGGCGAGCGCGCGGGGTCATGCCGGTAAGACGCCACCGAGGCGTGACGCTCTCCAGGCAGCCTGATGTCAAGCTTGTGGCGCCGCCTGCGGCAGGGCGTCGCGGCTGGTTTGAACGAACCGCCCATTCTCCTTGATTTTCAAGGCCGGAGACGTCGAAAGCGGGTTCCGTTTTGAGCCGCATGCCTCTAAGGAACTCCGGCCTCCAGAGGTCTGACAATATGGCCGGCGAGGCCCCATATTTGTCCGGCGCCGCTTCCGGCGCGTCCTGAAGGCGAAAGACCCATGGCTCAGTACGACGTCGTCATCATCGGTGGTGGTCCCGGTGGCTACAACGCGGCGATCCGCGCCGGTCAGCTGGGTCTGAAGACCGCGATCGTCGAAGGCCGCGGCAAGCTGGGCGGCACCTGCCTGAACGTCGGCTGCATGCCCTCGAAGGCCCTGCTGCACGCCTCGGAATATTACGAAGCGGCCGCCGGCGGCGAATTCGCCAAGCTGGGCATCGAAGTGAAGCCCAAGCTGAACCTCGTCCAGATGATGGCCCAGAAGGCCGAGAGCGTCGACGCCCTGACCAAGGGCGTCGAGTTCCTGATGAAGAAGAACAAGGTCGACTACGTGAAGGGCTGGGGCCGCATCGACGGCCCATTCTCTCAAGGTGTCGGTAAGGTCGTGGTCAAGGCCGAGGACGGTTCGGAAACCGTGCTCGAGACCAAGAACATCGTCATCGCCACCGGCTCGGAGCCGACCCCGCTGCCGGGCGTGACGATCGACAACAAGCGCATCGTCGACTCGACCGGCGCCCTGTCGCTGCCGGAAGTGCCGAAGTCGCTGATCGTCGTCGGCGCCGGCGTCATCGGCCTGGAGCTGGGTTCGGTGTGGAAGCGCCTGGGCGCGGAAGTGACCGTCGTGGAATATCTGGACCGCATCCTGCCGGGCACCGACGGCGAAGTGGCCACCGCCTTCCAGAAGATTCTGACCAAGCAGGGCTTCAAGTTCGCGCTGGGCGCCAAGGTCACCGGCGCGGAAGCCGGCGCCAAGGGCGTGAAGCTGACGCACGAGCCGGTCGCCGGCGGCGACGCCGTGACGATCGAAGCCGATTACGTGCTGGTCGCCATCGGCCGCCGTCCGTACACCCTAGGCCTGGGCCTCGAGACGGTCGGCATCACGCCGGACAAGCGCGGCGTCATCGCCAACGACCACTACAAGACCGGCGTGGACGGCGTCTGGGTGATCGGCGACGTGACCTCGGGGCCGATGCTGGCCCACAAGGCCGAGGACGAGGCCGTGGCCTGCATCGAGCTGATCGCGGGCAAGGCCGGCCACATGAACTACGACATCATTCCGGGCGTCATCTACACCAAGCCGGAAGTCGCCACGGTCGGCAAGACCGAGGAGGACCTGAAGGCCGCGGGCGTCGCCTACAAGGTCGGCAAGTTCCCGTTCCTGGCCAACAGCCGCGCCAAGATCAACCACGAGACCGACGGCTTCGTGAAGGTGCTGGCCGACGCCAAGACCGACCGCATCCTGGGCGCTCACGCCGTGGGTCCCAACGTCGGCGACATGATCGCCGAGATCTGCGTGGCCATGGAATTTGGCGGTTCGTCGGAAGACGTCGCCCGCACCTGCCACCCGCACCCGACCCGTTCGGAAGCCATCCGCCAGGCGGCCATGGGCGTCGAAGGCTGGACGATGCAGGCTTAAGCCTGCCGGGCAGTTTTCTGTCCGATCGTTAATGTTGGCGTCCGCGCAATCGGGCGTAGAGTGGCGGGGTTTCGGAAACGGAGTCCCGCCATGTTTCTGTCTGCTCTCGCCTTGGCTGCCGCGCTTCAGGCGGCCCCGGCCCCGGCCGCGCCCACGGCGCCGCCAGCCGCGCTCAAGCCTTCGTTCAATCGCGCGGCCCGCTCGCCGCTAGAGTGCCGACAGCGGGCGATCAAGGCGCGCGAGGACGCCATCGCGCGTGGCGAGCCGCTGAACCGCATGCCCGGCGCGCTGCTGCACCACACGGTCATCCGGATGGTCGACGTCTGCCCCGTCAGCACCCAGGTCCGCCGGAGCGGTCCGGCGCACTAAACGCCCACGAAAAAGGCCCCGCCTTAGAGGAGACGGGGCCAGACGCTTTTCGAGGGGAGAAACGCCCCCAAACGCGGGGCGGTACGCGCACTAAAACTTAGAATTCTTCCCAGTCGTCGCTGCTGGCGCCGACGGCCTTGGCCAGCTTAGCCTGGGCGGCGGCGACCGGATTGGCGCCCGGACGATGAGCCTGAGTGGCCAGAGACGGGGCCTTTGCCGGCGCGGGAGCCGGACGAGACGGGGTCGGAGCGGCTGGGCGCGGCGCCGAGCTGCGGGTCGAGCGCGAGGCGCCGGCCGAAGCGTTCGAGGCGCCGACGCGGAACTTCGAGATCATCTGCATCAGGTTGCCGGCCTCGCCCTTCAGGGCGTGCGAGGCGGCGGTCGACTGCTCGACCATGGCGGCGTTCTGCTGGACGGTCTGGTCCATCTGGTTGACGGCGGCGTTGACCTGGTTGAGGCCGGTGGCCTGCTCCTGGCCCGAGGCGGCGATTTCCGAGACCAGGGCGTCGATCTCGCTGACCTTGCCGACGATGGCCTGCAGCGCGTCGCCGGTCTGGCCGACCATGCTGACGCCTTGGTTGACCTGCTGCGACGAGGTCGAGATCAGGGTCTTGATCTCCTTGGCGGCGTCGGCCGAGCGCTGAGCCAGAGCGCGAACTTCCTGGGCGACGACGGCGAAGCCGCGGCCCGCTTCGCCCGCCCGCGCGGCCTCGACGCCCGCGTTCAGGGCCAGGAGGTTGGTCTGGAAGGCGATCTCGTCGATGACGCCGATGATCTGGCTGATCGACTGCGACGACTTCTCGATCTGGTTCATCGCGTCGACGGCGTTGCGGACCACGATGCTGGAGCGTTCGGCGTCCGAACGGGTCGAGCCGACCACGCGCGAGGCTTCCTGGGCGCCCGACGACGAGCGACGGACCGTGGCGGTGATCTCGTCCAGGGCGGCGGCGGTTTCTTCCAGGCTGGCGGCCTGCTGCTCGCTGCGGCGCGACAGGTCGTCGGCGGCCGAGGCGATCTCGTCCGAGCCCGCGCCGATGCTGCTGGCGGCGTGGACGATCGTGCCCATGGCCTCTTCCAACTGGGCGATGGCGCCGTTGAAGTCGTTCTGGACGCGCTGGTAGGCGGCCGGGAACTGCTGATCGAGACGATAGGTCAGGTCGCCGTCCGACAGGCGGGTCAGGCCCGTAGCGATGGCTTCCATGACGAAGGCCTGTTCCTTCGCCGCGGCTTCGGCCAGCTCCTGATTGCGGCGGCGCTCGGCTTCCGTCTCGGCGCTGGCGCGCTGCTGGGCGGCCTCGGCGGTGCGCAGGGCCAGGGCGTTGTCCTTGAACACCTGGACCGACCGGGCCATGGCGCCGACCTCGTCCTTGCGTTCCGCGCCCTTGACGTCGACGTCGACGCTGCCTTGAGCCAGGACTTCCATGGTCTTGGACAGGTTGATCAGCGGCTTGGCGATCTTCGACGAGCCCACCCACATGGCATAGAGCATGGCCGCGCCGGCCGACAGCGCGCCGAACAGCAGCAGGACGACGGCGCCGGCGGCGGCGTCCTTCTTGGCCGTGGCGACCATGCCTTGGGTTTCTTCGCTGTGGTGGTCGATCCAGGCCGCCACGTCCTTGGTCAGCTTGGCGATGTCGGTATCGATGCCGCCCATCATCATGACGGCGGCTTCGTTCAGGTTCTGCAGGCCCATGTCGGCGCCGGCGCGGGCGTTGTCGTGCACGGCCTTGAAGCGCTTGCGGAAGGCCTCGATGTCCTTGACTGCGGCGGGGTCGGCCTTGGCGGCCTTGTCCAGGAAGGCGTTGCCGGCCGTGAAGGCCTTTTCGATATCTTCCGAGCCCGACTTGGCGGCTTCCGACGCGCCGTCATTGGCCACGGTGCGATAGGCGGCGTAGCCGACGGTGGCGACCTGGCGGTTGAAGCGGGCGGCGTTCAGTTCGGTGGGCGCGCGCTGGTCGACCAGGACCTGCGCGGCCTTCTCGACCGTCTTGACTTGCCAGACGCCCGCGCCAACGCAGGCCAGGGCCACGATGGCGAGCACGATCGCCGGCATCATCACCTTGGTCGAAATCTTCAGGTCGTCGAACTTCATCGGAGCCTCATGCGGCGCGGACGAGGGGAGAGGTCGTCCGGCAAAAACACTCGTTTCGGAGCTAGTAGACGCGCATGCGGTGAAATCGCGGTTAATGCTCAGGCTTGCGTTAAGCATCGCGACAGTCTGACGCACTCGAAACGGAGGTTCAGGCCTTTGGATGGGCGGCCTGGTAGGCGGCGAGAAGCCCAGCCGCGTCCACCTGGGTGTAGCGCTGGGTCGTGGACAGCGAGGCGTGGCCCAGGAGGTCCTGGATGGCCCGCAGGTCGGCGCCGGCCCCCAGCAGGTGGGTGGCGAAGGCATGGCGGAAGGCGTGCGGCGTCACCCGGTCCGACAGCCCCAGCCGCCCGCGCAGCAGCTGCACCAGGCCCTGGACGTGGCGCGGCGACAGCGGCCCGCCGCGCTTGGCGCGGAACAGCGGCTCGTCGGGACCGAGGGCGAAGGGCAGTTCATCGACATAGACGGAGACAGCGTCGCGCACGGCGTCCAGCACCGGCACGATCCGGGTCTTGCCGCCCTTGCCGGTGATCCGCATCGACTGGCCCAGCGGCGCGTCCGACCAGGTCAGGGACAAAGCTTCGGAGATTCGCAGGCCGCAGCCCCACAGCAGGGTCAGCACGGCTTCGTCGCGGGCGGTCTCCCAGGGATCGCGCTCGGTGTCGTCGGCGGCTTCGGTGATCAGGTCGCGGGCCTGGTCCTCGGAGACGGGGCGCGGCAGGCCGATCTTCAGGCGCGGGCCGCGCACCAGTTCGACGGCGGCGTTGGCCACGCCATGGCGCTGGTCCAGATACTTGTGGAAGGCGCGGATCGACGACAGCGCCTGGCTGATCGAACGCGGGGACAGGGCGTTATCCCCCTGCCGGCGGAAGGCCAGGTAACCGCGCAGTTCGGCGGCCGAGACCTCGCCCATGGCCGAGAGGCTGACGGCTTCGCCCCGGTGACGTTCCAGGAAGTTCAGATAGGCCAGGACGTTGTCGCCATAGGCCCGCACCGTGCGCGGCGAGGCCCGGCGCTCCAGCGTCAGGTAGTCCAGCCAGGCGGCATAGGCCTGGCGGGCGCTCCCAACGCCTTGGGTCACAACACCGGCCAGCGTTCGGCCGTGCGCTCGACGACGCGGGCCAGGAAGTTGACCAGCTCGGTGCCCATGTCGGCGGTGAAGCCTTCCGGGTCCGTCGAGCCGAAGGCGATCAGGGCCTCGCGGCGGGGCTCCCAGAGGGCCATGCGGACCAGGGCCATGCTGCGGATGGTCTCGGCCTGGTCGCCGAACAGCGGCAGGGCGGGGGCGAAGAAGCCCATGCGGGCGATCGGCGCCTCGCCCAGGATCATGTCGACCTGGCCCTCGGCGAGAATGTACCAGCCGGCCGGGACGCGGGTCGGGCCTTCCAGGGCCACGACGCCGGCGGCCAAGCCGAAGCGGCCGCGCGCCATCTCGTCGACGCGGCGGGCCAGATCGGAGTGGTTGCGGGCGTCCAGCAGGTCGATGACCGCGGCGTGGGTCTGGGCCTGGGCCGAATAGTTGGCGCGGGCGTTGGCCTCGATCGTCTGGCGGACGCTGGCCTCGCGCTTGTGGGCGGCGGCGGCGCGAGCGAGCGCCCGGGGGCCGAAGTCGACGACATTGGCCGCATCGACGCGTAGGCCGAGCTCCCCCAGCAGGTGCTCGTCCTGGCGCAGGAACTCGGGCTGGACGCGCAGGAAGTCGCGCACGCTCTCGGCGTCGACGGATTTCCTGTTCGCGTTCGTCGCGTCGCTCATCGTCATCCCCACCCGGCAAAAGACTCTACCTGCCGATGAAGGGGGCAAGACGGTTAATGTCCGCTTGATGATGATCGCGATGGTCCTCTCGACCTGGGGACGGTTTGGCGGCAAAAGCATCCCGCCATGCCTCGTATCGCCTCCGTCCTGCTGCCGATGCCGTTGCCGGAGGCCTTCGATTACGCCGAGCCGGAGGGCCTGGATCTCAATCTGGGCGATCACGTCGCCGTGCCGCTGGGACCGCGCGTGATTCGCGGCGTCGTCACCGGCCTGCGCGACGGGACCGGCGGCAACCGGCCGCTGAAGGCCGTGCAGGGCAAGCTGGACGATCCGCCCCTGCCGCCGGGCGTGCTGAACTTCGTCGAGTGGGCGGCGCGCTACTCGGTCGACCTGCCCGGCTGGCCGCTGGCCATGGCCTTGCGCGGCCTGCGCCATCCGCCGCCCAAGCCCGACAAGGTGCTGGTCCTGACCGGCGCCCAGCCTGCCCGCATGACCCCCGCGCGCCTGAAGGTGCTGGCCGCCGCCGAGGGACAGAAACTCTCCAGTTCCGCCTTGGCCTCGGCCGCCGGCGTCTCGGCGGGGGTGGTGAAGGGTCTCGTCGACGAAGGCGTGCTGGCCGCCGATTTCGTGGAGCCCGATCGTGGTCTGCCGCAGCCGGATCTCTCTCTGCCGCCCCGCACCCTGAATCCCGGCCAGGCCGCCTGCGTCGAGGTGCTGACGGCGATGCTGGACGCTGGCGGCTTCCAGGCGGCGCTGCTGGATGGTGTGACCGGCTCGGGCAAGACCGAGGTCTATCTGGAGAGCGTCGCGGCGGCGCTGAAGGATCCCGAGGCCCAGGTCCTGATTCTGCTGCCCGAGATCGCCCTGACCCAGGCCGTATTGGCTCGTTTCGAGCAGCGGTTCGGCGCCCTGCCGGCCGAGTGGCACTCGGGCGTCTCGCCGCCGCGTCGCCGGCAAGTCTGGGAGGCCGTGGCCAGCGGCAATGCCCGCATCGTGGTCGGCGCCCGCTCGGCCCTGTTCCTGCCGTTCAGGAAGCTGCGGCTGATCGTGGTCGACGAGGAGCACGACAGCTCGTTCAAGCAGGAAGAGGGCTTCATCTACCAGGCCCGCGACCTGGCCGTGGCCCGCGCCAAGATCGAGGGGGCGACGGTGCTGCTGGCCTCGGCCACCCCGTCGCTGGAGAGCCTGTTCAACGCCCAGACCGGCCGCTACCGCTGGCTGCGCCTGTCGGCCCGCCACGGGGCGGCGCAGCTGCCCGACATCGGCCTGGTCGACATGCGCCAGACGCCGCCGGAGCCGGGCCGCTGGCTGTCGCCGCCGCTGATCAAGGCCATGGCCGTGACGCTGCAACGCGGCGAGCAGGCCATGCTGTTCCTGAACCGCCGGGGCTACGCGCCGCTGGTCTTGTGCAAGGCCTGCGGCGAGAAGATGAAGTCGCCCGACACCGACAGCTGGCTGGTCGAGCACCGCTATACCGGCCGCCTGGTCTGCCACCTGACGGGCTTCTCGATGAAGAAGCCGGATACCTGTCCGCACTGCGGGGCCAAGGACTCGCTGGTGTCGATCGGCCCGGGCGTGGAGCGGGTGGAAGAAGAGGCGCGGCACATCTTCCCCGACGCGCGGGTGGCGGTGTTCTCGTCCGACACGGTGATGGACGCCGAGGCCGCCAAGGCGCTGGTGGCGACCATGGCGGCGGGTGAGATCGATATTCTCGTGGCCACCCAGGCCGCCGCCAAGGGCCACAACTTCCCGAACCTGACCCTGGTGGGCGTGGTCGATGCGGACCTCTCTCTAAGAGGCGGCGACCTGCGAGCGGGCGAGCGGACCTTCCAGCTGCTGGCCCAGGCCGCCGGCCGCGCGGGGCGTCACGAGAAGCCGGGCCGGGCGCTGCTGCAGACCTATTCCCCCGACCACGCCGTGATGCAGGCCCTGGCCGCGCAGGACCGCGACGCCTTCATCGAGGCCGAGATGGGCATGCGCCAGGACGCGGGCCTGCCGCCTTTCGGCCGCCTGGCGGCGGTGATCGCCTCCGGTCCCGACGGCGCGGCCTTGGACGCCTATGTCGAGGCCCTGGCCGCGGTGATCCCCAACGCCGAGGGAGTCGAGGTGTTCGGTCCCGCCGACGCGCCGCTGGCTTTGGTGCGCGGCCGTCGTCGCAAGCGATTCCTGGTCCGGGCCGAGCGCAAGGTCGACCTGCAAGGCTTCATGGCCGCCTGGCGGGCGCGGGCCAAGGTCCCCAACTCGGTTCGGGTCGTGATCGACGTGGATCCGTACAGCTTCCTGTAGGGATCAGTTCGTCGGCTCGGCCTTGTCCAGCACCGGCGCGCCCGCCGCCGGCTGGTGCGAGCGCAGGGGCAGGGCGGGAATCATCAGGATCGCCACCAGGCCCGCGGCGATCACGAACAGGGCCGCGACCATCACGCCGCTGACGGCGTTGATCAGCGCGCCTTGCAGCACCGGATCGGCCCGGGCGGCCTTGCCTTGCGCGGCGGCCTGGACGGCCATGCCTTCCAGCTTGCCGAGATCCAGGCCGCCGCCCGGCAGGCTGGCCAGGCGGGCGGTCAGCATGGCGCCGGCCAGGGCCGCGCCGACGGTCGAGCCGATCTGGCGGAAAAACTGGTTGGAGCTGGTCGCCACCCCGATGTCGCGGGGATCGACGGCGTTCTGGGTGGCGATGTTGAAGAGGCTCTGGCCCGGGCCCAGGCCCAGGCCGACAAAGGCCAACAGGGCGCACAGCAGGGGCAGGCTTTGGATCTTGGACAGGTCGTGCAGCAGGAACACCGCGACGAGCAGGATCACCGCGCCGCCGACCATGAACGGCTTGTACTTCCCGGTCTTGCTGACCATCTGGCCGGCGATCGTGCTGGAGATGATCAGGCCGGCCATCAGGGGCAGCATGGTCATGCCGCTGATCGTGGCCGGCACGCCCCGGCCCAGCTGCAGGAACAGCGGCAAGAACATCACCACGCCCATGAAAGCCATCGAGATCAGGAAGCCCGCCGTATTGGCGGTGGTGAACACCTTGTTCTGGAACAGGTGCATGGGGAGGATTGGGTTCGACACCTTGGTCTCGACATAGACGAAGGCGGCCAGCGACACGGCGGCCAGGGCGAACAGGCCCAGGCTCTGCGGCGAGCGCCAGGCGAAGTTGTGGCCGCCCAAGCTGAGCGCCAGCAGCAGCGGCACGAAGGCGGCGATCAAGAGGGCCGCGCCCAGGAAGTCGATCTTGCCCGAGCGGCGGTGCTCCAGCGGCGGCATCTTTACGATGACCATGAACAGCGAGAGCAGGCTGAGCGGCAGGTTGACGTAGAACACCCAGCGCCAGCCGGCGACCGTGTGGGTTCCGATCTGCACCGTGCCGTGGTCGGTGAAATAGCCGCCGATGATCGGGCCCAGCACGCTGGCCAGGCCGAACACCGAGCCGAAGACGCCGGCGAACTTGCCCCGCTCGCGCGGCGGATAGAGGTCGGCGATGATGGCGAAGGCGGTGGTGAACAGGGCCCCGCCGCCGATGCCCTGCAGGGCGCGGAACACGATCAGCTGGACCATGCCGGGCATGCCCACCACCGTGCCGAACTCGCCCGCCAGGCCCGACAGCCACGAGCCGGCCAGGAAGATGGTGATGCCGGTGATCAGCACGGGCTTGCGCCCGAAGATGTCGCCCAGCTTGCCCCAGATCGGCACCATGACCGTCGAGGTCAGCAGATAGGCCGTGGTCACCCACGAATAGAGATTAAGGCCGTTCAGCTCGGAGATGATGCGCGGCATCGCCGTCGAGACGATGGTCTGGTCCAGCGCGCTGAGCAGGAACACGATCATCAGCGCGGCCAGGGTCAGGCGGCGCTCGGCGTCAGAGAATGCCTGGGGGATAGAGGTCTGGGAGGTCATCAGGGCCTTGGGAGCATGATAGCCGGGGTCGCCGACCTATCACGCCCCCAAGACGGGATGTAGGGGTCAGTGGTCTTTCTTCGTCCCGCGCTTGCGGGCCATCATGTTCAGGCCCTCGACGCCGGCCGAGAAGGCCATGGCGGTATAGATGTAGCCCTTGGGCACGTGGGCGCCGAAGCCCTCGGCGATCAGCACGGTGCCGATCATCAGCAGGAAGCCCAGGGCCAGCATCACCACGGTCGGGTTGTTGTTGATGAAGTTGGCCAGCGGGTCGGCGGCCAGCAGCATCACGGTCACGGCGATGATCACGGCGGCCACCATGATCGGCAGGTGCTCGGTCATGCCCACGGCGGTCAGGATCGAGTCGATCGAGAACACCAGGTCCAGCAGGATGATCTGGAAGATCGCCGAGCCGACGTTCGAGATCACGACCGTGGCCTTGTCCTTCTCCAGCACGTCGTCGCTCTTGCCTGGGTCGACCGTGTGGTGGATCTCCTTGGTCGCCTTCCAGATCAGGAAGACGCCGCCGGCGATCAGGATCAGGTCGCGCCACGAGAAGGCGGTCTCGAAGCCCGGCTCGCCGTACGAACCGACGGGGCCGGTGACGCCGAGGTCAAAGACCGGCGCGGTCAGGCCGACGATGAAGGCGATGGTCGACAGCAAGACAAGGCGCATGATCAGCGCCAGCGAGATGCCGATGCGACGCACCTTCTGCCGGTGCTCTTCCGGCAGCTTGTTCGACAGGATCGAAATGAAGACCAGGTTGTCGATCCCCAGGACCACTTCCATCACCACCAGGGTCACCAGGGCGGCCCAGGCGGCGGGGTCCGCGGCCAGGCTAAGGAGTTCGTTCATCGGTCCTCTCTATGGTTGTCAGACAAGCCATCGTTTCGCGTACGCGTACATGTAACACAGCGAGATAGGTGGGTAACGCTGATCTTTCCACCGTGGGGATGGAGGGACGGACCCTCAAGGAACGACGTCAATGCAAGACGGCGCGCATATCAAGCCCCTGACCGCTCTCCGGTTCTTCGCCGCCTTCTGGGTGGTGCTGTTCCACTATTGGCCCAAGCTGGACGTCGGTTTCACGCCGGCGATCGCCACCAAGGGCTATCTGGGCGTCGAGGCCTTCTTCGTGCTGTCGGGCTTCATCCTGTGCCACGTCTATCTGAGCGGCTTCGGGGAGGGTCGGTTCCGCTACGGTGATTTCCTGTGGAATCGGCTGGCGCGGGTCTATCCGCTGCACCTGGCCACCCTGGTCGGCGTCGGGGCCATGGCGTTCGCCGGCGCGATCGCGGGTTTGAACGTCGATCCCAACATCCTGTCGTGGAAGGCCCTGCCGGCCAATCTGCTGCTGGTCCATGCCTGGGGCTTCGCGCCCGTAGCGGGCTGGAACCACGCCTCATGGTCGATCTCGGCCGAGTGGTTCGCCTACCTGACCTTCCCCGCCTTCGCCTTCGCCGCCTGGAAGCTGCGGGCGCGTCCCGTGGCCGCCGTGCTGGGCGCCCTGGCCTTCATCGCCGTGCTCTATCCGGCCTTCCAGGCGCTGGCCGGCTTCCCGCTGACCGACGCCACCATCCAATGGGGCGCGCTGCGGATCGTGCCGTGCTTCGCCTTCGGCTGCGCCCTGCACGCCCTGTGGCGTTCGGACCGATTCCCTACTCGACTCAGCGGCTACGGCGCCGCTCTATTGGGCATGGCCACGCTTGGCGCCGTGCAATTTGGCGCCCCCGATCTGGTCATCGTGATGCTTTTGGGAGGCCTGATTTTTAACCTGGCGAGCCTCGCCAAGGGCGGTTTCGAGTTTGCTGGACAGTCAGTCTTCGTCTATCTCGGCGAGATCAGCTACTCGACCTACATGATCTGTATCCCGTGGAAGATCTTGGCCATAAATGCCGCGATCAAGATGCTCAATATCGACGGAGACAAGTTGCCGCTTCTGGTCTGGGTCGCTATTGTCGCCGCGCTGGTCCCGCTGTCGGCGATCTCGTATCATGTCATTGAAAGTCCGTGCCGCGAACGCATGAAGACCTGGGCGTCCGGCTGGAAACGGCGCCGCTTGGCGCTCGCAGGTGCGGCATAAACACTCTTTTCACCAGTCGCTGGCAGGGTTATCCCTTAACCCAGTGACGCGGGGGAGTACCCACAGCATGACGAAACGGACGAGGGCCCTTCTGGGTTCCCTGGCCGCTGCCGCCATGATCAGCTTTGCGCCGGTGACGGCCAATGCTGACGGCTATTGGCAGTGCGTGCCGTTCGCGCGTCTGATGTCGGGCATCCAGATCTTCGGCGACGCCCGCACGTGGTGGTCGCAGGCCGCGGGCAAGTACGATACCGGCTCGGTTCCCAAGATCGGCTCGGTCCTCTCGTTCAAGCCGACCGCCCGCATGAACCTCGGCCACGTGGCCTTCGTCAGCCAGGTGCTCACCGACCGGGTCATCCAGGTCACCCACGCCAACTGGTCGATCATCGAAGGCGATCGCGGCCAGATCGAAAAGGACGTCACCGTCGTCGACGTCTCGCCCAACGGCGACTGGACGCAGGTCAAGGTCTGGTACGACCCGATCCGCGACCTCGGCACCAGCGTCTATCCGACCAACGGCTTCATCTACCAGGACGCCCAGGCGACCAAGATCGCCGTCGCGACCAGCAAGATCGCCATGGCCCAGAACGCCGTGGTCTCGGCCGCCAAGCAGGCCGCCAACCAGGTCGCCAACTCGGTCCGTTCCTCGCCGCTGGACATCATCGGCCAGGCCGCCGACTCGACCGATCGTATCGCCGCCCTGCTGGACGCCGCCGCCAATGGTGGTTCGTCGTCGAGCGACAGCAGCAACAAGCAGAACGCCCCTCGCTAAGTCGAGCGCGTTGACCTTGAGCACGGGCCGGGGCACACCCGGCCATGCGCGTCAGGCGAAAGTGTAAGCGGTTTCGCCGATTGGACGCGCTCCTCTAGGGGAAGAGCCTGTCTCAGGACAGGCTCTAGCGAGGGCGCGAGCATGCTCAGAATTCTCCGTCACGGCGCGCCGGGCTTCGAAGCCGGCGGCTTGTCGCCTGACTGGCGCGTGCCCGGCGACGCGGTCTGGATCGAGCTGGTCGACCCCACCCGCGCCGAGGAAGTCGCCGTCGAGCAGTCGATCGGCCTGCTGCTGCCCACCCGCGAAGAGATGGCCGAGATCGAGGCTTCCTCGCGCCTGTACCAGGAGGACGGCGGCACGTTCATGACCGCCACGGTGCTGGTCAATGCCGACGGCGACCTGCCGACCGCCGCCCCCGTGACCTTCGTCCTGGCCGGCCAGCGCCTGGTCACCATCCGTTATGTCGAGCCGCGCGCCTTCTCGGTGTTCGCCGCCCAGGCCGAGCGCCAGCCCAGCCTGTGCCCCAACGGCCTGCAGACCTTCCTCGGTTTGCTGGACGCCATCGTCGACCGCACCGCCGACATCCTCGAGCGCACTGCCGCCGAGGTCGAGGTGCAGTCTCGCGCCATCTTCGGCCGCCCGCGCGGCGCGGCCTTCGAGCAGATCCTCAACCGCCTGGGCAAGGCCCAGAACATCAACGCCAAGGCCCGCGACAGCCTGGTCAGCCTGGCCCGCCTGCTCAGCTTCGCGGCCCTGGCCGAGCAGTTCGGCGGCTCCAAGGACCTGCGCGATCACCTGAAATCGCTGCAGCGCGACGTCCAGTCGATCACCGACCACTCCAGCTACCTGGCGGGTAACATCACCTTCCTGCTCGACGCGGCCCTGGGGCTGATCAACATCGAGCAGAACTCGATCTTCAAGGTGTTCTCGGTGTTCTCGGTGATCTTCCTGCCGCCGACCCTGGTCGCGGGGATCTACGGGATGAACTTCGTCCATATGCCCGAGCTGCGCTGGCTGGAGGGCTATCCCATGGCGCTGGGCATCATGATCCTGGCCGCCTTGGCCCCGCTGCTGTGGTTCCGCCGCAAGGGGTGGCTCTAAGAAATCGAGATTTCAGATTCCACGACTTTCCGCCGTGCTCTGAACCATTGCTTAAAGACGATGTGACACGGTGGACGACGTTTCCCGCGTATCCCGTCCACCCTGTCCGAGCGTTCCCAAGACCGCACGATGCCGCCCGCGTCTTCACGCCCCAGCCTGATCCGCAACCTCCACGCTTCGGTGGTGCGTGAGGTGCTGGACGCGCATGCGCGGTATATCAAGGGTTTGCCGAAGGGCCGTCGGGCCGTCCTGCAATATGTGAACCTCAACAATTACGAGCTGGACGGCGCCGATCTTTCCGAGGCCGACCTGACCGGCGCCCTGCTGGGCGGGGCCTCGCTGCGCGGGACCAAGCTGACGCGGGCCACGCTGTACGGCACGGATCTTCGTGACTCCGACCTTCGCGACGCCGACCTGTCTCGCTGCGACATGCGCGGCGCCTGCCTGCGCGGCGCGAACCTGGGCGGGGCGAATCTGGCCAATTGCGACCTGCGTGAAGGCGTCACCGCCGTGCAGGACGACGAGAAGGGCCTGCGGATCCTGCAACACTCCAAGCGTCCGGGCGAGCTGGACTACGCCATGCTGCAAGGCGCCAACCTGAACGGCGCTCAGATGTCGGGGGCGTTCGCGCGCCAGGCCGATTTCACCGACGCTGATCTCTCCAACGTCACGCTGCAAGGCGCCAAGCTGACCAAGGCCTGCATGGACGGAGCGAACCTGTCGGGAGCCAACCTGCACAATGCCGAGATGTCCCAGGTGTCGCTGCGCCGCGCGGTGATGGTGGGCGTCGACGTCAGCGGCGCGGATCTGCGCGACGCCGACCTGACCGAGGTGCTGCGCGCCCCGCCGCCGATCATCTATGTCGACGACCAACCCCTGCACGAGGTGCTGGAGGCCCATGAGCTATTCTGCGAGACCGATGGCCGCGATGGCAAGGTCGGGGTGCTGTCCGACGTCGACTTCCGCCCGCTCAAGCGCCTGAAGGATCGCAAGCTGTCGGGCCTGTTCGCGCCCAAGGCGGTGCTCTTCGGCATGGACCTGGAAGGCGTCCAGTTGCAGGGCGCGAACCTGGCCGGGGCCGACCTGCGCGGGGCCAAGCTTAAGGGAGCGGACCTGCGCGGCGCGCGCCTGATGGATGCGCAGATGTCGCGCGCCGACCTGACCAACGCCAAGCTGGGCCCGCTGAAGATCGCCGAGAACCGGGTGATCCGCACCGACCTGACCCGCGCCGTGCTGCGCGGCGCTAATCTGCGGGGCGCCAGCGCTCCGCGCGCCCGCTTCATCGAGGCTGACCTCTCCAGCGCCAAGCTGGACGGCGCCGACCTGACCGGCGCCGAGATGCCGGCGCGCGGCGCCTAGAGCCCTTTCCGATCTGATCGAAACGATCAGTCGGATAAAAAGGGCGCTAAATCAAAGACCTGGAGCATTTCACCGATCCGTTCGGATCGGAAAATGCTCTAGCCTGCTGTCATCCCGCCGTGTGCGGAGTGACATGTTCCCGACAACTGACGTCGCCACGCTGCCCGATGGGGGATGACGACCGTCACGGCGTCAATGGTCGTGGAGGCAAGATATGGTCCTTATGCTCGCGGCAGGCGGGGCGCTGGAGACGCCGGCGTTCACCGCTCCGACGATGACGCAGGACCGGACGGTGCTGGGCGTCGCCGTGCTCAGCGTCCCCCGCTATCAGGGATCGAATCGCTATCGCCTGGTCGCCGTGCCGGTGATCGAGCTGCGCTATGGCCGGTTCTTCGCCAATCCGCGCAAGGGGATCGGCTATCAGCTGATCAAGGCCCACGGGCTGACGGTGTCGGCGGCGGCGACCTATGTTCGCGGCTATCGCCAGGCGGACGCACCGGTAGGGATCGGACGCCTGGCCAGCGGCGTAGGCGCGCGGGCCGCGATCGACTACAAGCGACAGGGCGTCCGCCTGACCCTGGGGGCGACCAAGGTCCTGTCCGGCGGCGTCGACGGCGTCCTGGTCGACGGCGGCGTCGGGGTCTCCATCCCGCTCTCCCAGCGCCTGATGCTGATGCCCGCCGTTTCGGCGACCTGGGCCGACCGCAGCTACAACGATCGTTATTTCGGCGTGACCGCGGTTCAGTCCGCCGCCTCGGGCCTGCCCGTCTTCCATCCGGGCGGCGGGATCAAGGACGTTACGGCGACGCTGGCGGCCGTCTATCGCCTGGACGAGCGGATCAGCCTCATGGCGACCGGCGCGTTCGGCAACATCGTCGGCGACGTCGAGGATAGTCCGATCGTCAGGGATCGGGCGCAAACCTCGGCTGTCGTCTCGGTGACCTACCGCTTCTGACACGGCTTTGGGCGAGAAGCCTTGCGGTGAACATTAACCTTGGTGTTGATGCACGCGAGCTTCTGGAGTGTTCGATGTCGCGTCTGTCCTGGATCACCGCCGCCGCCGGCGCGTTGGCCCTTACCGCCTTGGCCGGGTGCGCCCAGGCGGGCGCGCCGCGCTTCGAGAGGACGGCCTGCGCCGGCGACTACAAGGACGTCGATCTCAAGGTCGACTGCGGCGCCCTGATCGTCGACGAGACGCGCGGCGATCCCAAGACCCGCCGCATCAAGGTGGCCGTGGCCATCGTCCGCGCCGCCCAGCCCAAGGCCGGCCTGCCGCCGGTGGTCTATCTGCACGGCGGTCCCGGCGGTTCGGCCCTGAAGGGCCTGCCGCGTTTGCTCAAGAGCAAGACCTCGCGCGAGTTCGTGGCGGCCGACCAGGACTGGATCTTCATCGACCAGCGCGGCGGGGGCCTGTCGGATCCGAACCTGGACTGCCCGGGCGCGACCCTGACCGACGCCGGCCCGCCCTCGCAAAAGGACGCCGGCGGCATCGTCGCCTGCCTGAAGGCCTTCCAGGCCAAGGGCGTGAACCTGTCGCGCTACAACGCCGTCGAGGTGGCCCAGGACGTCCAGGACCTGCGCCAGGTGCTGAAGCTGCCGCTGATCGACCTCTATGGCGGCTCGTACGGCACCCGCATTGAGGCGGCGATCCAGACCCATGCGCCGCAGGGCGTGCGGGCTGTGGTCCAGGACTCGCCCTGGCCGCCCGAGGCCGACTGGACCGTCGGCGGTCCGGCCATGGTCTCCAGCTCGATCGACATCGTTATGGCCAAGTGCGCGGTCGTGGCCGAGTGCGCCAAGCGCTATCCCGACCTGAAGGCCAAGCTGGCCGTGGTCGCCGAGCGCTGGCTGGCGGGGCCTCAGACCATTGGCGGCAAGACCTACACGGCCGACGACCTGGGCGGCTACCTGATGGACGCCAGCTACTTCACCGCCGGCGTGCTGCCGCGCGACCTTTGGAAGATCATCCAGGGCGACGTCTCGCCGGTCGAGGGTTTCGTCGAGAGCCGCGACTACTACAGCGAGGGCCAGTTCATGACCCATCTGTGCAAGGAAGAGATCCCGTTCGAAAATCGGGCCGACGTCGCCAAGGGCACGGAGAACGATCCGGTCGCCCGCCTGATGGTGGTCTCGATGCAGCGCATCCACGACGTCTGCAAGGCCATCGATGTCGGCGCCATCTCGCCGGTCGAGCAGCAGCCGGTGAAGACCGCCATCCCGACCCTGTTCCTGGCCGCCGAGATCGATCCGGGCTGCCCGCCCGAGCTGACCAAGGCCGCGTCGAAGGGCTATCAGGGCTCGCAGGTGGTGATCGTCACCAACGCCACCCATGGCGTTTCCCGCAACAGTCCCTGCGCCCGCCAGGCGATCCGCAACTTCTTCCAGGACCCGACCAAGCCGGTCGATCGCAGCTGCCTGCCAGCGGCCGATACGCCGATGACCTTTACGTACGAGTAGGCATCCAGCAACAAACCTGAACCATTTTCGCCTTGAATCCCTTTTAGCAGCGCCGCGCTCCGCCGACGCCGCTGTGAGGACTTCTTGACGACGACGCTCGATCGCCGCGCCGCCCTGGTGTTGCTGGCCAGCGGCGCCCTGGCGCCGGGGCTGGCGTCCGCCGCCGCGCCCTTCTCGTTCGACCAGGTCAAGGCGCGCGCCCGCGCCCTGGCGGCCAAGCCGTACGCAGCGCCGCCGGCGCCGCCGCCCGAGGTCCAGGCGATGGACTATGACGCCGCCCAAGGCGTCGGCTTCTATCGCGAGAAGATCCCGCTGTGGGGCGGCGACTGGGGCATCGAGCTGTTCCCCCTGAGCCGCGGCGTCTCCAAGACCGTGGCCATTAACCTGGTCGAGAACGGCCGCGCCCGGCCGCTGGCCTATGACCCGGCCATGTTCTCGTCGCGCGAGGACAGTCCGTTCCGCAAGCTGCCGGCCAATGCGGGTTTCGCCGGCTTCCGGGCCATGAGCCGCGACGACCGGGGCGAGTGGCTGGTGTTCCACGGCGCGTCCTATTTCCGCTCGCCGGCGCCGTTCGGTCAGTACGGCCTGTCGGCCCGCGCCGTCGCCGCCGACACCTATGCCGTCAAACCCGAGGAATTCCCCGACTGGCGCGAGGTCTGGCTGGAGAAGGATGCGCAGGGGCGCTTGGTGATCCACGCCCTGATGGAGAGCCTCGGCATCGTCGGGGCCTATCGCTTCGTCAACGAGCGCAACGGCCTGGCCCTGACCCAGACCGTCGAGGCCAGCCTGCATTTCCGCCGCGCCTTCGACCAGATGGGCCTGGCGCCGCTGACCAGCATGTTCTGGTTCGGCGAGGATCGTGGCGGCCCCGACTGGCGGCCCGAGATCCACGACAGCGACGGCCTGGCGATCTGGACCGGCGCGGGCGAGCGGATCTGGCGGCCGCTGTCCAATCCGACACGCGTGGTGACCAGCACCTTCAGCGACGAGAACCCCAAGGGCTTTGGCCTGATCCAGCGCGACCGCGACGTCGAGCACTATCACGACGACCAGGCCCGCTCCGAGCGCCGGCCCAGCGCCTGGGTCGAGCCGATCGGCAAGTGGGGGCGCGGTACGGTCCGCCTGGTCGAGATCCCGACCGACAACGAGACCAACGACAACATCGTCGCCTTCTGGACGCCCGAGACGCCGGTCAAGGCCAGGAGCCGGATCAACCTGGCCTACCGCCTGCACTGGACCGGCGACGTCCCCGCCCCGACCGATCTGGCCCGCGTCGTCGCCACCCGCACGGGCCGGCCGGGCGAGCCGGGCAAGGACGGGGAAGCCCAGGGCCGCAAGATCGCCGTCGAGTTCCGGGGCGAGAACCTCTTGGCCCTGCGCGCGGCGATCGACATCCAGGCCGATGTCACCGCCCGAGGCGGCCAGATCCGCCTGTTGTCGCACTATCCGGCAGACCGCCGCGAGGCCGAGACCGACGCCCTGTGGCGGGTCGTGTTCGACGTCGCGCCCGATGGCGCGGAACCGGCCGATGTCCGCGTGGTGCTGCGGCAGAATGGTCGCGCCTTGAGCGAAACCTGGACGGCGTTGGTTTTTCCGGCTCCGGCCGGGAACTAAACGCCGCCTGAAACCTTTCGGCCTCGCTTCCGCCGCGTTGATTGCGGGGAAGCCGGGGGCCGGGGGGCCAACGAGTGAACGGGCTTTCTGTTGATGCGAAGCGTAATTTGGCCGGCCGACGCGGTTCCGACGGAAGCGCCCTTGGCCATGCCGACCCAGTGCCTGAGCGCGGCCCCCGAGCCGCGTCCGATCCAGGCGCTGGACCTGCGGCGTCGTCGGGCGGCGCTGCTGGTCTTCACCATCGTGCTGAGCCTGGCCGCCAGCGTGGTCATGGCCCTGGCCTTCGCGGCCGACCGCTTCACGCTGCTGGAGCTGGTGGCCCTGCCGCTGTTTGGCAGCCTGTTCGCCTGGAGCGCCTTCTCGTGCGCCTCGGCGGTCGCCGGCTTCGCGGCGATGTGGCGAGAGGGCGCCGTGCGCGACGGCCCCGCGCCGAAGCTGGCCAGCCGCAACGCGGTGCTGCTGCCGGTCTATAACGAGGCCCCCGGGCCGGTCTTCGCCCGCCTGGCCGCCATTTTGGAATCGCTGCGTACGGCCGGCGCGCTGGAAAACTTCGACGTCTTCGTGCTCAGCGACACGCGCCAGCACGAGGTCGCGGTCGAGGAGCGCGAGGCCTATGACCAGCTCTGCGCCCGCTTCGAGGGGCAGGCCCGCATCCACTATCGCCGCCGCGTCGAAAACACCGACCGCAAGGCCGGCAATATCGCCGAGTGGGTCCGCCGCTGGGGCGGGGCCTATGACCACATGGTGGTGCTGGACGCCGACAGCCTGATGACCGGCGACACCCTGGTGCGCCTGGCCGGAGCGATGGAGGCCGAGCCGAACCTGGGCCTGCTGCAGACCGTGCCGATGATCATCAACGCCCGCACCCTGTTCGCGCGGCTGGAGCAGTTCGCCAGCCGCCTGTACGGTCCGATGTTCGCGCGCGGCCTGGAATGGTGGAGCGGGGCGGAGTCCAGTTACTGGGGCCACAACGCCATCATCCGGGTGAAGGCCTTCGCCGAGCAGGCCGGCCTGCCGCATCTGCGCGGTCCCAAGCCGTTCGGCGGCGCGATCATGAGCCACGACTTCGTCGAGGCCGCCTTGCTGCGCCGCGCCGGCTGGGAAGTGCGCCTGGCCTCGCGCCTGGGCGGCAGCTACGAGGAGAGCCCGCCCAGCCTGATCGACCAGATCGTCCGCGACCGCCGCTGGTGCCAGGGCAACCTGCAGCACATCGCCGTCATCGCCGCGCGCGGCCTGCACCCCTTGAGCCGCTTCCACCTGCTGCGGGGCTTCTCGACCTACCTGACCGCGCCGCTGTGGCTGGGCCTGCTGACCGTGGGCCTCTTGCTGTCGGCCTTCCCGTCGCTGGCGGGGGCGGAGGAGGCGGCCGTCTCGGCCTTCGAGCGGACGCCGACGGGGCTGGTGCTGACCGTGTCCCTGGCCCTGCTGCTGGCCCCCAAGCTGATGGCCTGGGCGCTCTTGCTGCGCACCGGCCAGGCGTCGGGTTTCGGCGGCGGGACGCGGGCGTTCTTCAGCGTCTGTTTCGAGACCGCCGTCTCGACGATGATCGCGCCGATCGTCCTCTTCGCCCAGACCCGCTCGGTGATCGAGATCCTGACCGGCCGCGACTGCGGCTGGGCCACCCAGCGGCGAGACATGGACCGGGTGACCCTGTCGGACACTTTCCGCGCCCACCGGCAGGAGGCGGCGTTCGGCCTGATCCTGGTGCTGGTCGGCCTGATCTTCGCGCCGGACGCCTTCATCTGGATCGCGATCCCGGCCCTGGCCCTGACCTTCGCCTTCCTGGTGTCGGCCTGGACGGCCGAGGACGCCGACGACCTGATCCTGCTGGAGACGCCCGAGACCCGCCGGCCGCCGCGCCTGCTGGACCGGGCGCTGAAGCTGCGCTCGGCCGCCGCCGTCGCCAGCCTGGCCTCGTCGAATCCGCCGGTGATCGCGCTGCCCCTGCCGGCCCGCCTGGGCTACGAGACCGCCTGAGCGCTCACATCGTCTTCTTGAGCGGCAGCAGGTCCGGATAGACCGCGTCGCGCTTCTGGGCCTTGGCGGCGAACGCCTCGGCCATGTGCGGACCCGAGAACATGCCGGTCTGCCAGGTGGCGATGTAGTCCAGGGCGTCTGCGATGGTGTGGTCACGGGCGTAGTTGATCATCACCTTGCTGCCGGCCACGGCCAGGGGCGACTTCCCGGCGATCTCGCGGGCGGTCGCCAGGGCGTGGTCGACCAGGGCCTCGTGGGTGTCGAACACCTCATTCACGAGGCCGATCTCCTTGGCGCGCTGGGCGGGCAGGCGGCGGCCGGTATAGGCCAGCTCCCGCACCCAGCCCTCGGGGATCAGCTTGCACAGCCGCGGGAAGGTGCCGACATCGGCGGTCATGCCGATGTTGATCTCCTGGATCTGGAAGAAGGCGTCGGCGCTGGCGTAGCGGATGTCGCAGGCGCTGATGAAGTCCACGGCCCCGCCGATGCAGCCGCCCTGGATGGCGATGATCACCGGCATGCGCGCCTTGTCCAGGCAGCTGAAGCTGTCCTGCAGCACGTGCACGAACCGGCGGAAGCTCTCGCCGGCCACGTGGCGGTCGCCGTCACGGTGAGCGGTAACGCCCTCGTCGTCGGTGAAGACCGAAAGATCCATGCCGGCGCTGAAGTGCTTGCCGGTCGAGGAGATCACGATGCAGCGGGCCAGCGCGTTGTCGTCAATATGTTTTACAATTGCGGGAAGCTCGTTCCAGAACGGTCGTGTCATGGTGTTCATGGCTTCGGGCCGCTTCAACTGGATGTGCGCGACACCGGCTTCGATCTCGACCTTGAAACAGCTATAGTCCGCTTGATCGTGGCCGCTCATGTCCTGGCGCTCCCTTATCTTTGATAAGGGACTATCGGCCGGGCCGCGCGCGGCGACAACATTGACCTGACGGAAGAGGAACTCCGCCATGACCACCCGCAAGATCTCGGCCGCTCTGGCCCTCGTCGCCACTGTCGGCAGCCTGGCCGCCGCGCCCGCGCCGGCGCTGGCCCAATCCCGTGGCCTGGGCGGCCTGTTCGCCTGCGAAGGCTCGGGCGGCAAGCAGGAAGGCGGCGCCCTGATCGGCGCGGCCGCCGGCGCCCTGCTGGGCAACAAGGTGGGCGGCAAGAACAAGACCCTCGGCACCCTGGTCGGCGCGGCCGCCGGCGCGGCGGCGGGCGGCTATATCGGCTGCCGCATGCAGACGACCGACGCCAACATGGCCGAGCAGGCCACCAAGAAGGCGCTGGAGACCGGCGTCGCCCAGACCTGGTCCAACAGCCGCACCGGCAATTCGGGCCGCATCGACGTGGTCTCGTCCAGCTACGGCCCGCCGATCGACGGCCGCAGCCTGCGCTATTCGCAAGGCGTGCAGAGCCTGCCCAGCTATGAAGCCTCGGGCGGCGCCTATGTCGCCAACACCAACACCAACCTCCGCGCCGGTCCGTCGACCAGCGCCAAGGTGGTCGGCAAGGTCGCCGCGGGCGAGACCTTCGACGTCCTGGGCGTCGCCCCGACGGGCAAGTGGGTGCTGGTGGGCCGCAGCGGCTATGGCGTCGGCTATGCCGCCTCGTCGCTGGTCCGTCCGACCGGCCAGATGGTCGCCAGCTGCCGCGTGATCACCGCCTCGGTCGCCGGCGGCGGCCAAAGCACGTCCAGCCAACGCTACAGCGCCTGCAAGGACAATCGCGGTGAGTGGCAGGTGACCCAGGCCTAAGGCCTAGAGGTCCACCACCTCGCACTTCAGGGTCTGGCGGATGCGGTCCGCCAAGATCCTGCGGTGACAGCAATTGGGGTCGTCCTCGTAGCAAAGGAGGGCGACCCTTTTTGTTTGCGCCAGTTCGGTGGCTTGGGCCAGGGCCAGCACCGCCTCGGGCTCTTCCATGTGGGCGTTGAAGATCGCGTGCATCTCGTCGATCCGCCCGGCCCGCGCCGCCTCGCGGCCCGGCTTGGGCGTGCCCAGGGGCTTGAGGTGCAGGTAGTCGATGCCCTGGTCTTTCAGGCTGTTTCCCAGCAGCGTCTTGGAGAAGCCGGCCTTGCGCGAGCTGGCCACGGCGCGGACGTCGACCACCAGTTCCACGTCGGCCGCCTTCAGCCGCGCGATCATGCCGCCTTGAGTGTCGGTCTCATAGCCGACGGTGGCGAGCTTATTCATTTCAGGCTCCATGGACGGCGAGCGCCGGGGAGCCTACCTTAAGCCCGATAACTCCAAGGGAGCCACGCCGATGGACGCGGCCGTCTTTCGCGAACCTCGCAAGCGCGCCGTGGCCGTTCCGGGCGGTCAGATCGCGGCCCTGGAGTTCGGTCCGCAGGACCGGCCGATCGACGTCGTCTTCGTCCACGCCAACGGCTTCAACGCCCAGACCTACCGCGTGCTGCTGTCGCCCCTGGCGGCGGGCTTGCGGATTCTGGCCATCGACCAGCGCGGTCACGGCGAGACGACCCTGCCGGCCAATCCCGACGGCCGCCGCTCGTGGCGCGACCTGAGGGACGACCTCGTCGGCCTGCTGGACACCCTGGACTGTCCGCCTCTGGTGCTGGCCGGCCATTCGATGGGCGGAACGGTCAGCCTGCTGGCCGCCGCCGAGCGCCCCGACCGCGTGAAGGGCCTCGTCCTGCTGGATCCGGTGATCATGCCGTGGCTGGCCACCCTATACGCCAGGGCGCCGTGGACCTCAGGCCGGCTATGGAAGCACATGCCGCTGGTCCAGTCGGCTCTGCGCCGCCGGGCGGTGTTCGACACCCGCGAGCAGGTGTTCGCCGGCTACAAGGGCCGCGGCGCCTTCAAGACCTGGCCCGAGACCATGCTGGCCGACTATGTCGCCGGCGGCTTCCACGAGCGCGACGACGGCAAGGTCGAGCTGGCCTGCGCGCCCGCCTGGGAAGCCTCCAACTATGCCGCCCAGGCCCACGACCCCTGGCGCGCCGTGCGCCAGGTCAAGGCGCCGGTGCGGATCCTGAAGGCCGAGAAGCACTCCACCTGCCGGGCCGGCGACGGCTTCGCCCGGCGCGGCAGGGACGTGGCGATCGAGGTGGTCGACGGCGCCAGCCACTTCCTGCCGATGGAACGGCCGGATGTGGTGCGGGACGTGCTGTTCGACATGGCGACGGCCTAAGGGGCGAAACCTCGTCCTGACTCCACAACACCTCATCCTGAGCTTGTCGAA
This sequence comes from uncultured Caulobacterales bacterium, assembly GCA_903900155.1. Classification (GTDB taxonomy): domain Bacteria; phylum Pseudomonadota; class Alphaproteobacteria; order Caulobacterales; family Caulobacteraceae; genus Caulobacter. The sequence goes on from CAIUMD010000098.1 coordinate 60,588, forward strand.
GGACGAGGTGTTCGGCACTGCGCGAGCCTCGGAAGCGCCTCCCATTCCCCTCGGATAACCGCTTCTTTCTTTGCGCGGCTCCAGCCCTTCAACTGCCGTTCGAAGGCTATGGCGTCTGTGATGAACTGGAATTCGCCGGCCCAGACCAGCTCGACCGACCGACGCTTGTAGGTGAAGGCCTTCGGGTCGAGGCCTGCGTTGTGTGCTGCCACTCGAACGGCTGGATCGGGGCCTCGATGGGAGCCACCGTAGTACATGCCGTCGGTGCAGCGCAGGATGTAGACTCAGGCTGACTGGACATCGTGCATCGCGAGGCTCCGGTTCTCGTGATGGTGCGCTCATCGATTGAGTTGACGCAATCCGTGCCGAACACCTCGTCCTTCGACAGGCTCAGGATGAGGTGTTTTGAATGCTTCAGAGCTCTCGTCCTACCTTGAAGGTGACCGCCTAGAGCGCCAGCCCCTTGACCTCGTGCCTGGCCAGCGCCGTCCGCGCCGCGTCGGTGACCGGCACCACCTTCCGCGCATCCAGATCGAAGGTGATGGCCACGGCCTCGGACGCGCCCCAGGGCTGGCCGGTGGCCGGGTCCAGCATCCAGTGGACGACACGCATGGTGCGGGCGTCCGTGCCCATCAGGCCCGAGCGGATGTCGACGCGGTCGCCGGCGCGGGGCCAGGCCAGATAGGCGATGCGGTACTCCAGGACCGCCCCGCCCATGCGGGCCGGCTTGTGCTCGGCATGCTCGACCACGACGTCGCGGAAGGGATGGATGAAGGCGCCGATGCCGTCCGAGACCCGGCCGATGAACTGCTCGGCGCGCATCCGTCCGTACACGTCGCAATCGGATGGCAACAGGCCGCCCAGGCCGATGCGGGCGAGGTTCAGGGCCTCGGCGCGGTCCAGGCTGGCGGTGGGTTCGAAGGCGCCGAGGTCGATGCTGCGGGCGCGCGCCTTCTCGGGAACCTCGACCTTCAGCGCCTCGCCGCGCTCGCGGGCGACCTTGGGCCAGGGGAAGGGCTGTCCGTCGCGCGGGGTGGCGTGGACGACGGTGGTCTGGAAGGTCGCCGCCAGTTCGCCAGAGGCGGGGTGGATCAGCAACTGCAGGATCCTGGCGTCCGTCTCGCCCATCTCGATCACCCCGCCCAGCATGGTCAGCGGCGCGCCGGCATGGGCCTCGCGCAGGAAGCGGATGTGGTGCTCTTTCACCAGCAGTGTGGCGTTGGCGTGGGGCGAGAAGGCGTGCGGCAGGCCCAGTTCGGCGGCCATGCCGATCAGGCCTTCCATGGCCCGCACGACGTAGTGGCGCACGTTCATATGCCCCATCTCGTCGCAGTCCCAGGTATTGACGCCACCGCGCCAGATCTCGACGCCGGGGAGGGGCTCAGCGGTCATGCGGCGTCTCGAACGAGGTGGAACGATCGTTCGAGTCTAACGGCGTTCTATGAAGCTTGGCTAGCTCAGCCGCCTCTGCAATCGGCGCAGAGGCCGTGGGCCTCGATCGTCACGGCGGTCAGGGCGTAGCCGGCCGCGGCGCCGGCGGCGATGATCTCGGCGCTGGCCCGGGGCTCGATTTCGCGGGTCGCGCCGCAGCAGTCGCAGATCAGGAAGGCGGCGGCATGGCCGTCGGCCTCCTTGCGGCAGGCGACATAGGCGTTGAGGCTCTCGATCCGGTGGGCGAAGCCCTGCTTCTCCAGGAAATCGAGGGCGCGATAGACGGTCGGCGGCTTGGCCGGCGGGCCCTCGCCCCCAAAGGTCGAGATCAGGTCATAGGCCTTCACCGGCTGGCCGGCCTGCAGCAGCAGCTCCAGCACCCGGCGGCGCGGGGCCGTCAGCCGCTGCTCGGCGGCCGAGCAGCGGGCCTCGGCCGCGTCCAGCTCAGCGGCCAGCGCGGCGCCGCCGACGCCGTGGTTGTGATGATCGTGTCCGCAGGAAGTCGCGCCGTGGGCCATGGCCTAGAGGTAGAGGCCCGCGAACATGTTCGCAACTACCACGGCGTTTGGGCGGTCAGCGCCTGCTCGGCCGCGCATTGGGCGGCGGGCGCGGCGACAGCGCTCTTGCGCGCTTCGTCCAGCTCGGCGCGCACCCCGTCCAGGTCGTCGCGGAAGGCCTTGGAGCCGTGCAGGGCCGCGACCAGGGCCGAGGCGTTGGTGCGGCCGGCCTCGATGGCGCTGGCGTTGTGCACGCCGCAGACCACGCGGCTTTCGCCGAAGGCGCGGGCGCGGGTCAGGATGGCGGTGGCGTGGGCCGGATCGGCCTCGGCCAGGATCAGGCCGACGGTCCAGCCCCAGGTGGTGTGGCCCGACGGATAGTCCGGGCTCTTGGCCAGGCCTTCGGTCTTGTCCACGCAGATTGGACCCTCGTCGATCAGGTAGGGGCGTTTGCGCTGATAGAGGTCCTTGGGCTTGTTCACCGCATCGCCGACGTCGAAGCGGATCTTCATCAAGAGCGCGGTCAGCTTGGGCAGCTTCTGCGGCTCGGGCGTGAAGCCCATGGCGCAACCGAAGTCGGCGACGATCTTGCGCTCGTCGACATCGTTCTGGGCCAGGGCCCAGCGCGGGCTGTCCTTGAGGGCGCGGGTGGCCAGGAAGACCTTGCGGTCGGCCTCATAGCGCGGCTCGCCTTCCTTGGGCGCGGGCGGCAGGACCTGGGCGGTGTCGATCGCGCCGGCCGGCAGATAGCCCTTCGGGGCCGAAGCATCTTGGCGTGCGAAGGCCAGGCCCGAGGCCGTCAGGACGATGGCCGCGCCGGCGGCCAGGGCGAGCTTGAGACGCATGACTGGGATCCCCGAAAGTCGAGCGGGCAACCTGCCTCCGCGATGTGGCGCCCGCAAGACAGGTTCTAGAGCAGGGGCGCGCCGATCAGGTTGGCCTGGGCCGTGCAGCGGGCCGGATCGGGCGGGGTGGCCTTGGCGCGGGCCGTGTCCAGCTCGGCGCGGACGCCGGCCAGGTCGGCCTTGAAGGCGTCCGAGGCCCACAGGGCGGCGAACAGGTTCTCGGCGTTGCGCTTGCCGGCCTCGACGGAGCTGGCGTTGTGCACGCCGCAGACGACGCGGCTTTCGCCAAAGCCCCGGGCGCGGGCCAGGATCGCCTCGGCGCGGTCGGGGGCGGCCTCGGCCAGGATCAGGCCGACGGTCCAGCCCCAGGTCGAATGGCCGGACGGATAGTCGGGCGACATCGCCAGGCTCGCGCTGCGCTTAATGCAGATATTGCCCGGCTCCGAGAAATAGGGGCGCGGCCGGCGGTACTTCATCTTCGGACCCGCCACCGCCGAGCGCACGTCGCCGCTGACCCGCAGCAGCATGGCCGCCAGCTTGGGGTTGCTGGCCTTGGTTGGCGTGAAGCCCAGCGCGCAAGAGAAGCCGTCCAGGATGTTCTCCTCGGCGTTGTCGGCCTGGGCCAGGGACCAGCGCGGCGTGCCCTCGAGCGCGCGGGTGACGCGGAAGATTTGGCGGTCCTTTTCGGCTTCCGGAGAACCTTTGGCCGGCGGCGGCGCGAGGTGGTCGCGGGCGTCGAAGGCGCCCTTGGCCAGGTAGCGGTTCGGCGTGGCGGCGTCGCCGCTCAACGTGGCGCAGCCCGTCAGGGTCAGCAGGGCGGCGAAGGCCAGGACACGCATAGAGAAAAAGGGCCCCCGGAGAAACTCCGGGGACCCTGCATTTTCAGAGAGAGTCGTTCAAGCTTACTTGCCGAACAGCTTGTTCCAGCGCGGCTTCTCCCGGCCTTCCCAGGCCTTGCGCCAGTAGGCGTCCGAGGCGATCAGCGGCACCACGGTGGTGGCTTCGGCGAAGACCATCTGTTCGTAGGTGGTCGAGACCTTGCCCCACGAGGCGGCTTCCTTCAGCGTCGACGACGAGCAAGCGCCGTCGCGCACGTCGGCGACCGTGATCTGGATGGCGTACTTGTGCATGTCGGCTTCGACGCCGAGGATCTCGGCGCAGACGACGGTGTCCTGGGCGAAGTTCTTCGGAACGCCGCCGCCGACCATGAACAGGCCCGTGGTGCCGGCCGCGATCTTGACGTCCGTCAGCTCACGGAAGTCGGCGACCGCGTCGATCATCAGGTAGGGGGCCTTCTCGGCGATCTTTTCCTTCTGGTGCTTGACCAGGCCGAAGCCGGCCGAGCTGTCGACGAAGGCCGGGCAGAAGATCGGCACGCCTTCTTCGTAGCAGGTCTGGATCAGGCTGCCTTCCTTCTTGGCGTTGCCTTCCGACAGCCACTTGCCCATCTCCCAGATGAACTCGCGCGAGGAATAGCCGCGGGGCTCGAGCTTGTTGCAGATCTCCAGGATCGTGTGATCGCAGGCCTGCAGCTCTTCTTCGTCGATATAGGTGTCGTAGATGCGGTCGATGTAGTTGTCGCGCAGGACGTTGTCGTCGACCGGGCCGGCGGCCTGATAGTGCTTGAAGCCCAGGGCTTCGAAGAAGTCCATGTCGACGATGCTGGCGCCGGTGGCGACCACGGCGTCGATCATGCCGTTCTTCACCATGTCGCGGTAGACGTGCATGCAGCCGCCGGCCGAGGTCGAACCGGCCAGGATCAGCCAGGTCGAGCAGCCCTTGTCGGCCAGGGCCATGTTGAAGATGTCGGCCGCGCGGGCGGTGTCGCGCGAGCTGAACGACATCTTGCGCATCGAGTCGATGATCGGACGGGCGTCATAGCTGGCGATGTCGACGTGCTCGACGACCTTCTGCAGCAGTTCGGCCTTTTGATTGTTCGGAACGGGAGCGTTCATGACAGAGGTTCCTCTGAAGGTGAGCGCCCGTCGTGACCCCGCTTGAAGCCGCCGGGACGGAGCGACCGGCGAGGGGATTGAAGGTGGCGCTATATAGAGCCTTTGTGACGATTATCGAGTCCTGATCCGCATAAACGCGCGGATTGGCGCCTGGAGCCCGAGGGTGTCGAGGCGGCGCTGGAGCGACAGGCCCAGCCAGGCCGCGATCAGCGCCAGGGCGGCAAGGGTCAGGGCGTCGCAGGCGGTCTCCAGCGGCGAGCGGATGATCCGGGCCCGGTAGGTATTGACGCCCGGCTCGGCGACGAAGGACAGCAGGCTTTCGCCCGGGCTGGGCTGGGCCTGGACGACCGGATCGCGGCCCGGCTCGACGCGGGTGATTTGCCAGGTCGGGAAGTGGTAGCGGCGCAGCACGACGCGGGTCGGGCGGGCGGCCTCGACGGCGACGGCCACGCTGCCGTCCGGGAACAGATTGGCGGCCGTGACCTTGGCACCGTCGGTCTCGGCGGCGGCCAGCGGCAGGTCGGCGAAACCGCTCATGCAGAACGGATCGGCCATGTAGCGAGGACCGCCGCCGAAGGTCGCCGGCAGGTGTTCCTCGGGCGCGCGGTGGCAGGCGATCTCGCGCTCGGTCTGGGGCGTGGCCTTGTCGCCGACCTGCAGCAGGTGAAAGGCGATGGCCTCCTTCTGCATCGAGAAGCCGCGCGCGGTCGGGACGGCGGCCACGACCAGCAGAAGGACCAGCAGCCAGCGCCGGCCCCCATGCGCGGCGGCTAGGACGATCGCGGTGACGGCCGCGAATTCCATGCCCAGCAGCAGGCGATAGGGGAACTGGGCCTTGGCCAGGACCTGGCCGGTCAGGCCGCGCCAGGGCCAGGGCAGGGCGTACAACGTGAAGGCGATCAGCACGCCGACGCCCCAGGCCAGGGCCTCGCGGCGGGGCGAGGACAGTTGACGGCCCGCTACGGCGACCACGGCCGCCAGGGCCGCGCCCCCGACGCCGTAGGCCAGCCAGGCCATCGACGTCGAAAACGGCTGCTGGGGCCAGCGGTGCGGGGTGATCAGCGCCCAGTCATAGGGATCGGCGCCGGTCCACATCGTCCGCATCAGGGCCAGCTTCTGCATCGAGAGGGCCGGGCCCAGATAGCTGGCCGCCGCGGCCAGGCCCAGCAGGCCGGCGGCGGCGCAGCGCAGCAGGACGTCGCGGCGCTGATCCTTCGGGGCGTCCAGCAGCTGGTGGACGACATAGGCCGGCAGCACGGTCACGCAGATCAGCATGGCGATCGCCAGGTGCGACAGGACCAGGGCGGCGAAGGCCAGGGCCGCCCCGGGGACCCAGGCCCACGACCGCGCCGCGCGCTCCAGGCACAGCGCCAGCAGCGGCAGGATCGCATAGGCCATCGTCTCGCCGATCGAGCCCCGGACATAGACGCTGACCAGGTGATAGGGCGCGGCGACATAGACCAGCGCGCCGACCAGGGCCCAGGCGTCGCCGGCGCGCGACCGCAGCCAGGCCTGCATCGCCGCGCCCGAGCCCAGCATCATCAGGTAGCTGGTCCAGGCCAGGATCATCGGGTGGTCGATGGTCCCGAACGCGTAGCGCACGAAGGCGGCGACGTAGAAGGCCAGCGGCGGATAGAAATAGAACGACGAGGCGCCCATGCCGTCCCAGGCGCCGTGCAGCCAGCGCGGCGGGAAGCGGCCCTGGGCCAGGGTGTTGTTGAATTCCTGCACCCAGACGGCGTTGAACACGTAGCTGTGGGTGAAGCCCGCGCCGTGGCCCAGGTCGTGACGCAGCAGGCAGAAGCTCTGGAAGGCCAGGACCAGCAGGACGACTGGCCAGCGCAGCGTCAGTTTCGACATCGGGCTACTCGAAAAAAGGCGGGGCCATGGACCCCGCCTTTGTCATTTCGGTCGTCTTAGCGGCGGCGCTTGCGCTTGCCCGCCGCGCCCTTGGGACGCGAGAAGCGGACGATCTTGCGCTCTTCGTTCTCCTGGCGGACCGCCGGGATCGAGCGCTTGGCCAGGCCATACATCGAGGCCATCGGGGCGTCCTGCACCTGCGCGGTGTCGGTCTCGCCGAAGCCGTTGAAGCGGGTCGACATCGCCACGCCATAGGCGCCCAGCATGCCGATCTCGATATAGTCGCCCTCGTCGACGCTTTCCGGCAGGTAGAACGGGCCGGGCATGTGGTCGACGCTGTCGCAGGTCGGGCCGTAGAAGCGGAAGGGCTTGAGGCCCTCTTCGACGACTTCACCGTTCTTGCGGTAGAGCTTGACCGGGAAAGGCCACTTCATGTGCGCGGCGTCGAACAGCGAGCCGTACGACCCGTCGTTCAGATAGAGCGCGTCGCCCTTCTTCAGCTCGACCTTGACCAGCAGCGACGAAGCCTCGGCGACCAGGGCGCGGCCCGGTTCGCACCAGAGCTCGGTGGTCTCGTGGACCATCATCTCGGCGAAGCCGCGGTCGATGGCGGCCAGATACTCGGAGAGATCCGGCGGGACCATGCCCGGATAGATCGACGGGAAGCCGCCGCCGACGTCGACGACATCGGCCAGCACGCCGGCGCGGACCAGAGCACGTGAGGCCTGGGCCATCGCCGCCTGGAACGCCGTCGGGCGCATGCACTGGCTGCCGACGTGGAAGCTCACGCCCATCAGCTCCTGGGTGGCGCGACGCGCGGCCAGCAGCAGGGCGGGGGCGTTGTGGGCCTCGACGCCGAACTTGCCCGACAGGCTGTAGGCCGCGCCCTCGGCCTGCACGCCCATGCGGACGATCAGGTTGAGGTCCTTGGCCTGGCCCGTGGCGTCCAGGATCTTGGCCAGCTCTTCATGGGTGTCGAACGAGAAGGTCTTCACGCCATGGTCGAAGTACGCGGCCGAGATCGCCTTGCGGCTCTTGACCGGGTGCATGAAGGCCATGCGCGAGCCCGCGGCGTGTTCGGCCACCGTCTCGATCTCGTTCAGCGACGCGACATCGAACGATCGCACGCCGGCCGCGGCCAGCTCGCGGATCACCCACGGCGAAGGATTGGCCTTCACCGCATAAAAGACATCGCCTTTAAATTCGGACTGGAACCAGCGCGCAGCTACGGAAACCGCGTCGGGCCGCACGAGTGCGACGGGACGTTCCGGTGACCGCTCACGGACCAGGTCCAGGGGAGATTGGTACGTGCGCAATTCACGTAACCCCCTGTTGGAAGTTAAACCCAGGCCGGCGTTAGCAGCGTTTTAGAGGACTTCGGGTCCGCCGGAGCGAGCGAAATAGGGTCATTGTCCGGGGTTGTAAAGACCCTTTTGCAGCCCCGTTTTGAGACGAATTGGCTCACTGGCCGTCACAAATCCATTGCGAACCTTCCCCAAACCGGAGATCGCATTTCCCAAGCACCGAAACCACGTTAAGGATTCGCCCCGACCATGACGTCGGACCCTGTTCTCTCGATCCGCGCCGCGTCCAAGACCTTCGGGTCAAGACGGGCGCTGGACCAAGTCTCCCTCGACGTTGCGCGAGGCGAGATGATCGCGCTCATCGGCCCTTCCGGTTCCGGGAAATCCACGCTTCTGCGCTCGATCGACGGTCTGCAGACCATCGACGAGGGCGCCAAAGGGCAAGAGGGGGGCGTCATCACTGCTTTCGGCGGTCCGGTGCAGGCCAAGGGCAAGGTGTCGAACGATGTGCGCAAGGCGCGCATCCGCATCGGCTTCATCGCCCAGCAGTTTAACCTGGTCGGCCGGCTGTCGCTGTTCAGCAACGTGGCCCTGGGCTCGCTGGGCCGGATTCCTTTCTTGTCCGGGCTGTTCGGGCGCTGGCCGAGGGAAACCCGCGAGGCGGCCATGGCGGCCCTGGCCCGCGTCGGCGTGGCCGATTACGCCGCCCAGCGCGCCAACACCTTGTCGGGCGGTCAGCAGCAGCGCGGCGCCATCGCCCGCGCCCTGGTCCAGAAGGCCAAGATCATCCTGGCCGACGAGCCGGTGGCCTCGCTGGACCCCGTCTCGGCCCGCAAGGTCATGGAGATCCTGCGTGACCTGAACAAGACCGACGGCCTGACCGTCGTCGTCACCCTGCACCAGGTCGACTACGCCCTGCGCTATTGCGACCGGGTCGTGGCCCTGAAGGCCGGCCAGAAGGTCTATGACGGCCCGGCCTCGGCCCTGAAGCGTGAAAAACTCATCGATATCTACGGCCCGGAATTCGAGGACGTGTTCTGGGAAGGAGCCCCGCAATGATCAGCCGTCGCTCGGCCATCGCCATCGCCGCCAGCATGTCCGCCCTGGCTCTTGCCTCGTGCGGCAAGAAGCCCGAGGCCGCAGCGGGTCCCAAGGACGCGGTGGTGTTCTCGATCCTGTCGACCGAGTCGGCCCAGAACATGGAAGGCTACTGGAAGCCCATCCTGGCCGACATGGAAAAGCAGACCGGCCTCAAGGTGAAGCCGTTCTTCTCGTCCAACTACTCGTCGCTGATCGTCGCCATGGGCGCCAAGCAGACGGACCTGGGCTGGTTCTCGAACCAGTCGGGCCTGGAAGCGGTGCGCCGCTCGGGCGGCGAGGTCTTCGCTCGCACCTTCGACCCGTCGGGCACCGACGGGTACAAGTCGGTGATCATCGTCCCGGCCGACAGCAAGCTGACCCTGGAAGGCCTGCTCAAGTGCGACAAGACGCTGAACTTCGGCATCGGCGACAAGAAGTCGACCTCCGGCACCCTGGCGCCGATGACCTATGTGTTCATCCCGGCCGGGGTGAAGCCCGAGAACTGCTTCAAGACCGTGCTTAGCGCCAGCCATGACGCCAACCTGGCGGCCGTGGCCAATCACAAGCTGGACGCCTCGACCAATAACACCACGGCGCTGCGCCTGAACATGGAGCGCGCGGACAACAGGACCGCAAAGGTCAAGGTGATCTGGGAATCGCCGACCCTGCCGGAAGACCCGATCGTCTGGCGCAAGGACCTGGATCCCGTCGTGAAGGAAAAGCTGCGCCAGTTCTTTCTGACCTACGGCCAGGGCGACACGGCGGAAGCCGCGCAGCAGCGCGCCAACCTGGCCAAGCTGTCGATGGGCGGCTTCAAGCCGGCCGACGACAGCCACCTCTTGGTGGTCCGCGAGATGGAAGCCCTGGAGCAGCTGGGTCTGGCCAAGGAAACCGGCGACCAGGCCAAGATCGCCGCGGCCCAAAAGAACCTGGACGGCATCAAGGCCGAACGCGTCGCCGCCGAAGGCAAGGCGGGCGCGGTTCCGGCCGCCCCCTTGGCCACCCAGCCGGCGAACTGAGCCTCTTCATGAGCGAGACCATTCCCGCTCCGCCCAAGCGCTCGACGACGGCGATGGCTTTCGACGCCCTGATCTGGGGCGGCGTGGCCATGCTGCTGATCGTCAGCTTCAAGCCGGCCGAGATCGACAAGTTTCCGCAGCTGTTCACCGAGGCTGGGCGGATGCAGGAGTTCGCGCGGGGCTTCTTCTCGCCGTTCACCGATCCCAAGGCGTTCATGGCCGCCGACTGGGGGCTGTACGTCGGCAAGATGTGGCAGACGATCCAGATGGCGCTGTGGGGCACCTTCCTGGCCATCATCGTCGCCATCCCGCTGGGCCTGCTGGGCGCGGGCAACATCACGCCGGTGTGGATCCAGCAGCCGGTGCGCCGGGTGCTGGACCTGATCCGCTCTATCCCTGACCTGGTGGTGGCGCTGATCTTCATCACCGCCGTAGGCCTGGGCCCGTTCGCGGGCGTCATGGCCCTGATGTTCAACACCGGCGGCGTGCTGGCCAAATTGTTCGCCGAGGCCGTCGAGTCGATCGATCGGGGGCCGGTCGAGGGCGTCCGCGCCACGGGGGCGGTGAAACTGCAGGAGATCGTCTGGGGCGTGATCCCGCAGGTGGCGCCGCTGTGGACCAGCTACGCGCTCTACCGCTTCGAGTCGTCCAGCCGCGCCGCGACGGTGCTGGGCCTGATCGGGGCCGGCGGCGTCGGCCAGGTGCTGCTCGATAGCGTCAACGCGTTCCAATACGACCAGACCGGCTGCATCGTGCTGGTCATCGTGGTGGCTGTCTCGCTGATCGACCTGCTGTCACAGATCATCCGTACGCGACTGCTGTAGTCGCCCCAAAATGGGTTTGGAAAGGTCCGAACCCATCCGAAAAGCCCGGGCGCGTCGACCGATGGTTGGCGCGCCCGTTGCATTCCAGGCGCTCGTCAAGCGCGCGCCAGCGGCGGGGGGGGGCGCCACGC
>CAIUMD010000099.1 GCA_903900155.1 uncultured Caulobacterales bacterium
GCCGGCGATGCCCCCTCAGTCGCTCCGCGACAGCTCCCCCAACGGGGGAGCAGATTCCGGGGCGTCACCCGACCTGCACCCCCGTCATCGAGATCGCCGCGAACACGTCGTCATTGAAGAAACTCACCTTCTCCCCGTCGCTCTGCGCCCCCAGCACATAAAGCAGCGGCAGATAGTGCTCAGCGCTGTTGATCGAGATCTCGGCATCCGGACCCAGACTGCGCCAGTCGATCAGCGGATCGTGGTCGCCCGCCAAGATCAGCGCCTTGGCCGCCTCGTTGAACCGATCCGCCCATTCAGGCGCCTCGGGCCGCCGGAAATCCGCCGCCCGCAGGTTGTGGACGATGTCGCCGCTGCCCATGATCAGCACGCCTTCATCGCGCAGCGGCGCCAGCCGACGGCCGGCCTCGTAGTGCCAGCGGTCCGGGCGGCCGCGATCCAGGCTCAGCTGCACCACCGGCACGTCGGCGCCCGGATACATCGGCTTCAGCACGCCCCAGGCGCCGTGGTCGAGGCCTCGCGTCGGGTGCTGTACGACCACGTCGGGCGACAAGAACTGGGCCACCCGCTCGGCCAGCGCCGGATCCCCAGGCGCGCGGTACTGCACGTCGAACAGCGCCTGCGGGAAGCCGCCGAAGTCGTGAATCGTCTCGGGCGCGGGCGAGGCGCTGACCGCCGAGGCGCCGCGCGTCTCCCAGTGGGCGCTGACCATCAGCACCGCCTTGGGTCGCGGCAGTTCGCGACCCAGGCGGGCCCAGTCGCGGTTCCAGGCATTGTCCTCGATGGCGTTCATCGGCGAGCCGTGGCCGACGAACAGGACGGGCATGCGAGACATGAGAGGACCTATCGGAAACAATTGTAGTTACAGATAGTGGCCGCGACGCCATACCGCAAGACGACCTGTCCGGAGACGGCTTTCGTGCGACCGGCGCCTTTGCTATGGCCAGCCTCGTGACCGCGCCGCTTTCCCAGATTTCTTCGGACGAACCGCAGGCCGCGGTCGTGATCGAGCGCCCTGAAAAGGAAGCCGTCCGCGGCGGATCGCTGGATTTTCTGCGCTTCCTCGCCTCGCTGCTGATCGTCGTCTACCACTATGGCGCCGAGAGCCCGATGCGGATCGAGCGCTTCGGTCAGGTGTTCTCGCGCGGGTTCCTGGCGACCGACTTCTTCCTCATGCTGTCGGGATACGTGCTGGGCCGGGCCTATGGCGGCTCGGTGCTGAGCGGGCGGGTCAGCCCGCCGCGCTTCTGGGTTCGCCGCGCCGCCCGCGTGTGGCCGGGGCACCTGGTCGTGCTGGGCTTCCTGGCCGTGCTGGTCCTGCTGCTCAACACCGTCGGCACCGACGCCCACAAGCCCAGCCGCTTCGCCTGGGACCAGCTGCCGGTCCAGGCCCTGCTGATCCACGCCTGGGGCTTTCCCAGCGACGGTTGGAACCTGCCCAGCTGGTCGCTGTCGGCGCTGATCGTCTGCTACGCCCTGTTCCCGTTCTTCTGGAAGACCGTCAGCAAGGTGCGCCACGCCTGGATCCTGCCCCTGATCGCGGCCGTGATCCTGGGCGTGTTCGAGATGCTCGCCCGCAAGGTCTTCCACCACCCGCTGCCCGACCTGCCGTTCCAGTTCGGCGTGGTGCGCGCCCTGCCGCTGTTCATCCTGGGCGTCTGCCTGGCCCGCGCCGTCGACATGCGCTGGCCGTCGGAACAGGCGGCGAAAGCGCTGCTGTGGGGCGGTGTCGCCCTGCTGGTCATCACCCAGCCGCTGGACCGCTACGCCCTGCCGGATCCGTGGCTGTTCGACGCGCCGTCGCTCTTGGCCATCGCGATGATCGTGCTGGGCGCCGGCCGCCTGCCGGTCAAGCGGCCCCAGAAGTGGATCGAGGAGGGCGCCAAGCTGTCCTTCGCCCTGTTCATCACCCACATCTTCGTCGGCGTGATCTATTGGAGCGCCGTGCACGAACTGATCGACACCGTGCCGATCGGCATCGGCTGGCAGTGGCTGATGTGGCTGGCCGGCTTCCCGATCGCCTATGGGGCGGCGTGGCTGTTCCACACCTATATCGACCAGCCGATCCAGGACCGGCTGCAGCCGCTTTTGAGGAAGTAGAATGACCCGGCACATCCCCCTCCAAGGCGTCGAGAACTTCCGCGATTTCGGCGACTACGCCGCGGGGGAGGGGCGCCTGAAGAAGGGGGTGCTGTTCCGCGCCGCCCACCAGGCCGAGGCCACCGACGCGGACCTGGAAGCCCTGGCGGCGCTCGGCATCGTCACCCTGGTCGACCTGCGCCGGCCCAACGAGCGCGAACGCTCGCCCTCGCGCCGCTGGCAGGGTTTCGCCGCCCAGGTGATCGACAACCAGATGGGCGCGACCGGCCCCGATCCCTGGCTGGAGTTCATCAGCAGCGCCGAGCTGACCGAGGCCTCGGTCCACGCCTATATGGACGAGTATTATCGCCGCCTGCCGTTCAAGGAGCGGCACATCGACCTCTTCCGCCGCTTCTTCCTGGCGCTGGCCGAGGGCAAGGGCCCGGCCCTGATCCACTGCGCGGCGGGCAAGGACCGCACCGGCGTGCTGGCGGCGCTGACCCACCACATCGCGGGCGTGAGCGACGACGACGTCATCGACGACTACCTGCTGACGAATGATCCGGGCCGCTTCGACCGGCGCGGGCAGGTGTTCATGGACCATATCCAGGAAGCCACCGGCCGGCGTCCCAGCGAGGCGGCGATGCGCGCGGCGATGGGCGTCGAGGCGCGCTACCTGGCGGCGGCGTTCGAGGTGATGAAGGACGCGCATGGCGGGCTGGATGGGTATCTGGAGCAGGCGGTGGGGCTGGATGCGGAGACGCGCGAGACGGTGCGGGGGCATATCCTCGCCTAGAAATCTGCTCCCCGCTGGGGGAGCTGTCGCGTAGCGACGGAGGGGGCAGCTGGGCAAAGGCCGCGCTGCCCCCTCCGGCCCTCTGGGCCACCTCCCCCAACGGGGGAGGAGAAAAATCCGTAAGGTGACAAACGCCTGTTTAAGGTCCAGCCTCACCCTCACGGCCGCGTCAGACGGCCGGCAGCATTGGGTGCGGTATGAGCGAGTTGGCGGGCGCGCCTCCGGGCATGAGCGATGTCGCGGGCGATGACGTTTTAGTCCCGGCCCCTAAACAGAAGCTCTCGCGCAGCGCGCTCAGCTGGATCCTGCACCAGGGGGCGCGCGATCCCTATGTCATCCTGATCACCATCTATGTCTTCGCGCCGTACTTCTCGCGCGTGCTGGTCGGCGACCCGGTCAAGGGCCAGGCCGCCGTCGCCGACATCTCCACCGTCTATGGCCTGCTGACCGCCATCATCGCCCCGATCCTGGGCGCGTCGATCGAGCGCTTCGGGCCGCGCAAGCCGTTCATGGCGCTGGTCCTGGCGATCATGGTCCCGGTGCTTTACGCCCTGTGGCTGGCCAAGCCCGGCGGCCTGCCGGTCGACCTGGTGGGGCTGGCGCTGATCGTGCTGGGCGTGGCCTATAACAGCGGCGACGTGCTCAACAATTCGCTGCTCTCGCGCTCGGCCGAAAAGGGCCAGGAGCCGGTGCTGTCGGGCCTGGGCTACGCCGCCGCCAACGGCCTGTCGGTCAGTCTGCTGATCTTCGTGATGTGGGCCTTCGTGCTGCCGGGCGTCGTGCCGTGGTCGTTCGTGCCGTCCGCCCCGCTGCTGGGCCTCAGCCAGGCCGAGCACGAGCCCAGCCGCATCGTCGGCCCGCTGGCCGCCACGGTCATGCTGCTGGGCGCGATCCCGTTCTTCCTGTGGACCAAGGACGCGCCCCGCACCGGCGTCTCGCTGGTCGGGGCCGTCAAGGAAGGCGTCAAGCTGATCATCGACACCTTCGGCAACCTCAAGGGCCATGCCGATGTCGCCAAGTTCCTGGGCGCGCGCATGCTCTATTGCGACGGCATGACCGCGCTCCTGATCTTCGGCGGGCTGTTCGCGGCCGGGCTGATGAAGTGGGGCGAGCTGGAGATGCTGGCCTATGGCGTCTCGCTGTCGATCTTCGGCGTGCTGGGCGGGCTGATCGCGCCGTGGTTCGACAAGACCCTGGGGCCGCGCCGGGCGATTCAGTTCGAGGTCGGCATGTGCATCCTGGTGCTGCTGGGCACGCTGGGCATGGGTCGCGAGAAGATCCTCTACTTCTGGACCTGGGACGCGGCGACCCATCCGGCCGTCTGGAACGGTCCGCTGTTTCGCACCCTGCCGGAGATCGTCTATCTGGGCATGGGCCTGCTGATCGCCGTCTTCGTCACGGCCCAGTACGCCTCGAGCCGCACCCTGCTGGTGCGCCTGGCGCCGGCCGACCGGATGGCGGCGTTCTTTGGCCTGTTCTCGCTATCGGGCACGGCGACCATGTGGCTGGGCTCGCTGCTGGTGGCCCTGGCGACCAAGATCTTCGCCAGCCAGGTCGCGGGCTTCATCCCGATCGCGGGACTGCTGGCGCTGGGGCTGGTGGGGCTGTTCACGGTGAAGGGCGGGGGACGAGAGGCTTGAGCCTAAGATCCTCCCCCTAGCGGGGGAGATGGCGCGAAGCGCCGGAGGGGGAAGTGCTGCCGAGCCTGCCTCTTCCCTCTCCGTCGTCTCTTCGAGCCGACACCTCTCCCGCTAGGGAGAGGATTTTGATACTCCGCGCCCATGCGCCGCGTCGCTCTTCTTACCGCCCCCTGGCGCGAGCCGGTGTGGGCCCTGGCTCCGTTCCGGGACGAGCCGTACGCCTGCGCGCTGGTGACGGGCGGGCAGGGGCGGTGGTCGTACCTGCTGCGCGCGCCGGACAAGACGTTCAGTGTCGCCGATGATCCGTTTGGCGCGCTGATCGACCTGCTGGGCCCCCGTCTCGCCGGCGATCCCGAAGGCCCGCCGTTCCAAGGCGGCGTCGTGGGTCTCGCGGCCTACGAGCTGGGCGACCACGTCGAGGCGCTGAACCTCTCGCGCACCGACTGGCCGGACCTGGTCTGCGTCCGCTACCCGGCCCTGCTGGCCTTCGACCATCACGCGCGGCAGGTGGTCGCGGTCGGGCGTGGCGAGACCGACGCGCAGGCCGCCGAGCGCGCTCGCGCCGCCTTGGCCTGGCTGGACGTCTCCACCGATCGCGCGCCGTTCGAAGGCCCGCTGTGCGCCGACCTCGCCGCCTCCGACGGCGAGGCCTACGAGACCGCCGTGGCCGAGGTCGTCGACCGCATCATCGGCGGCGAGATCTTCCAGGCCAATATCGCCCGCGCCTGGACCGGGCGCCTGGCCGCCGGCGCCGATCCGTTCGACCTGTTCACGCGGCTGCGCGCCCAGAGCCCCGCGCCGTTCTCGGCCTATCTGCGGTTGCCGGGCCGGGCGCTGGTGTCGAACTCGCCCGAGCGCTTCCTCAAGCTGGACCCCGCCGGCGCGATCGAGACCAAGCCCATCAAGGGCACCCGCCCCCGTGGCCGCGACGCCGCGCAGGACCAGGCCCTGGCCGCCGAGCTCCTGGCCAGCGACAAGGACCGGGCCGAGAACCTGATGATCGTGGATTTGATGCGCAACGACCTGGCGCGGGTGTCGCCGCCGGGCAGCGTCAAGGCGCCGGAGCTCTTCAAGGTCGAGAGCTTCGCCAACGTCCATCATCTGGTCTCGACGGTGACCGGCCAGCTGGCCGGTGGCCGGACGGTGGCCGACCTGCTGCGGGCCAGCTTCCCGCCAGGCTCGATCACCGGCGCGCCCAAGGTCCAGGCGATGAAGGTGATCGCGCAGCTGGAGCCGCCGCGCGGCCCCTATTGCGGCAGCCTGTTCTGGGCCGGCTTCGATGGGGCGTTCGACAGCTCGGTCCTGATCCGCACCGTCGGCCTGGCGCAGGGCGGCGACGGCTGGCGGCTGGAGGCCCGCGCCGGCGCCGGCATCGTCGCCGACAGCGATCCGCATGGCGAACGCCTGGAGACCGAGGCCAAGATCGCGGCGCTGAAGAAGGCCCTGACCGAATGATCCCGCCCTTTAGTCTTCCTGGCGACGATCGTGGCCTGCTGCTGGGCGACGGCCTGTTCGAGACGATGCTGGTCTTGGACGGCGACCTGCCGCATCTGAGCGCCCATCTCGACCGCATGGCCGCCGGCTGCGCGTTGCTGGGCCTGCCTTTCGACCGCGCCGAGGCTGAACGGATCGCTCACGAGGCCGCGCCCGTCGGGGGCCGGTTCGCTATCCGCCTGACCTTGACCGCCGGCTCGGGCGGTCGAGGCCTGGATCGTCCCGCCGCCCCGGTCCCCGTCCTGTTCGCCAAGGCCGCGCCGTTGGCTGTCGTGACGACCCCCGCCACGGCGATCGTCGCGAGCACTCGCCGCAACGAAGGCTCGCCGGCCTCGCGCCTGAAGACCCTGAGCTATCTCGACAACGTCCTGGCCCGCGCCGAGGCGACGGCCGCTGGCGCCGACGAGGCGGTGATGCTGAACAACCGCGGCGAAGTCGCCTGCGCGGCCGCCGCCAACCTGTTCTGGATCAAGGACGACCGCCTGTTCACGCCGCGCCTGGACTGCGGCGTCCTGGCGGGCGTCACCCGCGCGCGGCTGCTGGCGCGTCATCAGGTCGAAGAGGTCGCGGCCGGCGTCGAAGCCCTGGAAATCGCCGACACGATCTTCCTGACCAACAGCCTGATCGGTGTTCGCGAAGTCTCGAGGCTAGGCGACCAAGAGTTCGCGCCGCACCCGCTGACTGAAGATTTGCGGTCGACCCTGCAGCTTTAGAATCTGACCCAATTTTGCCTTCCTAGGCCTTGTGCCTAGGACCCATGGTCCAGCTGTAGGTGTGGTTCAAGGTCTGACGGTGAGGTGGGCGGTAGCTCCCGAACCCTGAGCCTGGCGGGGCCATGGGTCCTCGCCACAAGGGCGAGGAAGGCATTTATATTTACTTATGGATGTATAAAGGAAATGCTCCCTCAATGCGGGAGGAGCGCTACATCGCCGTATACATCATGGCCAATCAGCGCCTTGGCACGCTCTACATCGGCGCCACGGGCTACCTGAATCGCCGTATCTGGGAGCGCCGCGAAGGCCTCATCCCAGGGTTCACCAAGAAATACGGCCTCAAACGTCTCGTTTGGCACGAACCACACGACGACATGGGCGCCGCCTTCCAGCGCGAGCGCAGCCTCAAGCGCTGGCCGCGTCAGTGGAAGATCAATCTGATCGAGCGTGAGAACCCAGACTGGGACGATCTCTATGCGAGCCTCGTCTAACCCTAGCTCGCCGTATTCCACAGCACCGTGTCCGTCTTGCGCGGGCGCAGGTAGTAGGTGCGGTTGAAGGTCAGGCCCGAGGGCAGGAACATCTTGATGGCCGGGGTGTAGGTGTAGCTGACCCGGGCCATGATGACGCTCTGGTTGGCCGGCAGCACGCCGGTCGAGACGTCGGTCAGGACGGCGCCCGGGGCCGGGCAGTTGGTCATGTTGCTGACCGAGGGCTTGGACCAGGCGACGGTGTCCTTGCCCGTCGAGTTCGAGGTGATGCTGACCAGGCACATCTTCAGCGCCCCGGTGGTCGGGAACGGCGCCATGATGGTGTTGCCGATCTTGAAGATGTCGTTGGTCTTCAAGGGGCCGGTCTGGCTGCTCTGGGCCACCAGGTCGCCGATGGCCGAGGCGATGTTGGACAGGCGTCGCTGGGCCATCATGGCCTGGGTCATCTCGGCCATGCCGCAGTACAGGGTGATCAGGATCGGGGCGATCAGGGCGAACTCCACCGCGGTCGCGCCGCGACGGCTGCGCCAGAAACGCTTCAGGTAACGCTTCGGGCCGGAAGGCTTGCGCGCGCTCATTCGTAAGGCTCGTTCGAGAAGGCCGTGGCGGCGTAGATGATGCGTTTGCCGTCGGACGATTGCAGGCCGGTGTTCAGCAGCGGCGTGATCAGCGGCCAGGTGTAGTAGGCGCGGACCAGCACGATCGAGCCCGGCGAGCCCGGATTCCAGTTCATCGTCTGTGGCACGTTGAGGTTCGAGGACGAGGTGCTGCTGCTGGCGTAGTCGCTGAAGGTGCGCACGTCGATCTGCAGCGCGCCCTGGCACTTGGTGGAGCCCAGCCAGCTCAGCTTGTTGCAGACGGCGGTCTTGAAGCCGGCGGCCGTGCCGCCGGTGGTCTGCTGCTCGCCGGTGCGGATGGTGCGGCCCACGTCCGAGACGGCGGTCTCCAGGGTCACGGAGACCAGGAACACCAGGCCCAGCTCGATGATCCCGAAGACCAGCATCAGGAAGGGAATGGCGACGAAGGCGAACTCGACGGCGGTGGCCCCGCGCTCGGCGCGTGCGAACCGGTCGAGGCAGCGGGCCAGCCGCTGCCTGGCGCGGGCGAGAATGCGGGCCATGTGGCGAAATTCCTTCGGACCCGGACGGGTCGGTCGAGGGAAACACTAGCCGAACGATCCTAACGGCGCGTTAGGCGCGCGCCCGCGTACGTATGGGGTGTTTTGGCGCGGCCTCCAAGACGTCGTCCTAGGGTGTCGTGGCCGCGGCGGGCGAAGCGGCGGCCGCGCCGCCGCCCAGGCGGGTGCATTGCGAGGCGCAGGCGTAGTTGCTGGCGGTCTGGCCGCGATAGATGGTGACGCTGCCGCCGCCGTTCTCCGACACCACGATCTGGCGGTCGGCCAGGGCGCGGCCGCTGGGACCGAAGGCCAGCAGGCTGGTCACGCCCGGACGCTTGCCCAGGACGACCAGGGTGCGGTCGTTGACGACGCTGACGTCGGCGATGCTGGGATCGCCCACCACGATGTCGCGCACCGCGCCGCCCAGCGTGATGTACGAGGCCTGGCCAGCGGCCACCGGCAGATCCGCCGATGCGGTGTTCGCCGGAGTCGTGCTGACCACCCGATGAGCGGGCAGGGACTGGGCGTTGGCGACGCCCCAGAAGGTCAGGGCGGCGGCGATGGCGAGCGAAAGACGGCGCATGGAGGTTTCCGATCTCGGATCCGAACGTCCTCCAGCATCACTTTGTTTGGTCAACAAAAGACTAAAGCGCGGCCGTGTGCGTCCAAGCGTCGCTTGAGAGAATCCTTGATTCCAAAGGGTTTGAGAGGTGTTTTGCGTGGCGTGGTTAAGAACAAGTAATGGTAAATACAAATAAACCAAAAGAAAATCGGCGAAAACTATTCGGTGTTTACTGGACATTAAGTGCGCCGGGCGAAATTGATCGTGTTTTCGGGGGTGAGCAAGTCGAACGGCTTGAGAGCCTCAAATCAACTAGCTCTGGTTTAGGAGACCAAGTCATGACCAAGTTCGTCACTCGCTTCCTGAAGGATGAATCGGGCGCCACGGCCATCGAATACGGCCTGATCGTCGCCCTGATCGCTGTTGTCATCGTGACCGCCGTCACGACCCTCGGCACCAAGCTGAACACCGCCTTCACGAAAGCCGGTTCGGCTGTGTCGACGGCGGCTGGCACCTAAGCCAACCAGCGAACACGCTCGAAAAGAAGAGGGTCGGAGCTCACGCTTCGGCCCTTTTCTTTTGGAATTTCAACGCCATCCGAAAGCCCTGCCACGACCTGGCGGGGCTTTCGCGTATTTGGCATTTCGGCCTCAAAATTCTTTAGGTTGAGCATCGCGTTAACTGACAACTCTAGGATTCGATTCACTATCGGCGGCGTATTGTCGCAGCGTTCAATCAACCTAACCGTCAGCCAACGGAGACTGCGTATGACGCGCCTGCTCAAAGCCTTCGCCCAAGACGAATCCGGCGCCACCGCCATCGAATATGGTCTTATCGTCGCCCTGATCGCGGTGGTCGTCGTCGGGGCGGTGACGACCCTCGGCACCAACCTCGACAAGGCCTTCAACAAGGGCAAGGACGCCGTGGCCGCCGCCGCCGGCACCTGATCCCGATTTTCCGAAGACCTTCGAAAACGGGGAGGCCGCGACGTTGAGGGCGTCGCGGCCTTCTCGATTCAGGAAACCAATACTTCACGGGTCGCGTCCCAGAATAGGGCGATCCCAACGAGGCGCTTTTCGCCAATGCAGGCTCTTCAGATCTCGCTACTGCTGGTTTTCCCCGCCCTGGCCATCGTCGGGGCGCTGAAGGATCTGACCAGCTACACGATCCCGAACTGGGTGTCGCTGGCCCTGGTCGGCGCCTTCCCGGTCGCGGCCCTGGCCGTCGGCGCGCCGCTGGGCGATGTCGGCCTGTGCGCGGCCGTGGGCTTCATCGGTCTTCTGATGGGCATGGGCATGTTCGCGGCCGGCTGGATCGGCGGCGGCGACGGCAAGCTGTTTGCGGCCTGCGCCCTGTGGGTGGGTTGGCCCGCCGCCCTGCCGTTCATGCTCTATACGGGCCTGGCCGGCGGGGCCCTGACCTTCGCCATCCTAGGCCTGCGCTCGGGCTGGCTGGCCCCGGCCGTGGCCGGCGGTCCGGCGTGGCTACGCAAATTGGGTACGAATGGCGGCGACCTGCCGTACGGCGTCGCCATCGCCATCGGGGCCCTGGCGGCCTTCCCGCAGAGCCCGCTGGCGCACGGAATCCTGGGCTAATCAGGCTCCACACGCGGCAGTTGCGGCCGCGGTTGGCCGACTCGTCCCGCGACAGCCTGTCGCGTGCTCACCCGCTTTCGAGCTAAAAACTTTTAGCGCCCGTTAACCATGCGCAAGCGACCATGGGACGTGGCCAGAAAGGCTGACCGACGAATCGTGCGTGCTCGCCTGAAGGCGGCCGTGCGGCTCACCCTAGAGTTTCAGCCCGCGCCATGAGCCCCGTTCGCCTCCTGATCGTCCTGGTCGCCGCCATCTCGGCCATCGGTCTCGCCGTGGTCCTGCAGAAGGCCATGGGCGGCAAGCCGGCCGCCGCGCCGTCGGCCCGGGCCGCGCCCTCCGAGGCGCCGGGCAAGCCCATGACCCAGGTGCTGGTGGCCAAGCGCGACCTGCCGATCGGCACCCGCCTGGTGGCCGCCGACGTCGACTGGCAGGCCTGGCCCTCCGATTCAATAAGCGGCGCCTTCATCACCAATGGCGCCGCGCCGGCCAAGCCCGACGGCAAGGTCGAGGCGGCCAAGGCCAGCCTGGCCGCCACCGCCGACCAGATGATCGGCGGCGATCCGGCCAAGGTCGTCGAGGGCGCGATCGTTCGCGACCCGATCCTGACCGGCGAGCCGATCACCAACCGCAAGATCGTGCGCGGCGGGGAGGGCGGCTACCTCTCGGTCGTGCTGACCCCGGGCAAGCGCGCCATGTCCGTGCCCGTGACCTCCGACACCGCCGTGGGCGGCTTCATCCTGCCCGGCGATCGCGTCGACGTGCTGATGACCCACGACGTCCAGAACAACTCGCCCGAAGGCGGCGCGGCCAAGACGGTCATCGCCGAGACCGTGCTGCAGAACATCCGCGTCCTGGCCCTGGACCAGAACACCGCCGCCGAGAAGGACGCCAAGTCCATCGTCGCGGCCACCGCCACGCTCGAGGTCGGCCCGGTCGAGGCCGAGGCCCTGACCCGCGCCAAGGCCGGCGGTCCGGTGACCCTGGCCCTGCGCGCCTATACCGACCTGGGCGGACCTTCGGGCATGACGCGCCCGGCCGCCCAAGACGATTCCACCGTCCGCATCAACCGCGGCGGTCAGACCACCAGCGTGGCGGTGCGCCCATGAGCCGCCCCATGAGCCGCCCCATGAGCCGCGGTGTGAAAGCCAACATGACCCACAAGCGCCTGACGGTCCCCGTGGCCGCCATGCTGGCCCTCTCCTGGACTGCGCCGGTCTTCGCCGACGGTCCGGTGGGCGGCTCGCATGTCTATCGCCCCGCCGCCCGCGTCTCGCGTCCGGCCCCGCCGCCGCCCGCGCCGGTCTTCGCGCCGCCGCCCGGCGAGCAGGTGGTGCGCATCACCCTGACCGCCGACCAGAACGCGGCCGCCGTCGAGCTGGCCAAGGGCAAGTCGGCGATCATCGAGCTGCCGACCGACGTCCGCGACCTGCTGGTCACCAACCCGGCCATCGCCGACGCGGTGCTGCGCGACAAGCGCCGCATCTATGTCGTCGGCCTGGCCGAGGGCACGACCGACGCCGCCTTCTTCGACGCCGCCGGCCGCCGCATCGTGTCGCTGAACATCCGGGTGACCCAGCCGATCGACCAACTGGCCGACACGCTGAACAGCGTGCTGCCCGACGCCAAGATCCGCGTGCAGCCGATCCGCGACAGCGTGGTGCTGACCGGCATGGTCCGCAACGCCTCGGAATCCGACGCCGCCTCGCGCATCGCCGTCCGCTATGTCGGCGCCGAGGACAAGGTCCTGAACATGCTGAGCATCGCCGGCAAGGACCAGGTGATGCTGCAGGTCCGCATCGTCGAGGTGCAGCGCAACGTCGTCAAACAGCTGGGCGTCGACATGAACGCCGTGCTGGGCCAGCTGGGCCAGGACCAGTTCTCGTTCGGCCTGTCGCCGACCTATGGCGTCAACGGCAGCCTGCTGGGCGGCGTCACCGGCGGCTACAAGCTGGACACCACCAAGCAGCCGCAGATGGTCGTGCCCTGCATGGCCGGCGTCTCGGGCACCTGCTACCAGGTCGTGCACGACAAGGTCTTCCAGTCCTTCGACGCGAACGGCAATCCGGTGACCATCGTCAACGGCGACACCGCCACCGTCCGCGACACCGCCGGCAGCCCGGGCGTCAACCAGGCCAAGAGCATGCTGCAGGCCTTCGAGCGGGTCGGCCTGGTCCGCACCTTGGCCGAGCCCAGCCTGACGGCCGTGTCGGGCGAGGCGGGCCACTTCCTGGTCGGCGGCGAGTTCCCGGTCCCGACCGGCAGCGACGCGACCGGCAAGGTGTCGATCGTGTTCAAGCCGTACGGCGTGGGCCTGGGTTACACCCCGGTGGTCCTGTCGGGCGGCCGCATCTCGCTGAAGATCTCGACCGAGGTGTCGGAACTGTCCAGCCTGGGCGCCTTCACCCTGGTCAACAGCACCACCTCGACCTCGGGCACGACGACCTCCTCGCCCGCCCTGACGGTCCCCGGCCTGGCCGTGCGCCGCGCCGAGACGACGGTCGAACTGCCTTCGGGCGGGTCGTTCATGATCGCGGGCCTGCTGCAGCAGACCACCAAGCAGACCATCGACTCGTTGCCGGGCATGACCTCCATGCCGATCCTGGGGTCGCTGTTCCGGTCGCGCGATTTCCTGAACAACCAGACCGAACTGGTGATCATCGTCACGCCGTACGTCGTCGATCCGACCCGTCCGCAGAATCTGCAGACGCCGGCCGACGGCCTGAGGTTCGCGAGCGACATGAGCACGGTCTTCATGGGCCGTCTCAACAAGGTCGTGAAGGCGCCGCCCGGCGCGAACGCGGGGCGCGCGTATCAAGGCCCCGTTGGCTATGTGATCGAGTAGGACGCCGCCATGACGCTTCGCACCTCCGTCAAGATCGTCCTGATGGCCGCCGCCGTGGCGGGCCTGTCGGCCTGCGCCTCGGCGCCGGCGGACCAGGGCCCGTCCACGACCGCCTCCACCGAGACCCAGCAGTGGATGGACAAGATCAAGGTCACGTCCGCGCCGGACGAGATCGTGCTGGCCCCGCATGCGACGGGCCTGTCGGCCAACCAGTCGGCCGCCCTGGAAGGCCTGCACCAGCGCTGGCTCCAGGCCGAGAGCCGCGAACTGGTCGTCACCGCGCCCAACAGCGCGGGCTTGATGTCGACCCAGATCCGCGACCGCCTGATCGGCCTGGGCGCGCCGGGCGCGCGGGTGCGGGTCGTCGGCTTCAACCCGGTCGGTCCCGACGACAACACCATCCGCGTCGGCTTCCTGCGCTACCAGGCCGAGAAGCTGAAGTGCGGCGAGGCGTGGGAAAACCTGACCGCGACCCGCAACAACACCGCCTATGGCAACTTCGGCTGCGCCATGGCCGCCAACCTGGCGGCCCAGGTGGCCAACCCCGAGGACCTGATCCGTCCGCGCGACATGACGCCCGCCGACACCGGCCGCCGCGACCGCGTGACGGGCCTGTACCGCAAGGGCGAAGTGACCAGCACGGCCAAGGACGAGCAGGCCACGGGCTCGATCTCGAAGGCGATCCCGTAATGCGGCCGACCGACAACGATCCTTTCGACCTGGGCTTCGACGCCGCCGACGAGTTCACGACCGGCGCGTCCGATCCCTGGCGCTCGTCCGCCCCGTCGCTGACGCCGGCGGGCGGCTTCGACGATCCGTTCGCCGACTTCCCGCCGGCCCGTCCGCGCGACGACGCCCCACCCGCCCGCGCGCCCCAGGGGCGCGGGCAGATGGCCACGCCGCCCGTCACGCGCCCGCCGCAGCAGCGCGCGCCGCGGCCGGCCGTCGCCGCCGCGCCGGCCCCAGATCTTTATGATCGCGACCTGGACATCGCGCCCCGCGCGCCGGCTCCGGCCGAGCCGGTCTATAACGAGCCGATCCCCGACAGCGGCATGGGCGAGGCGGTGATCCCGCGCATCACCCTGCACGCCTTCTGCGCCCGTCCCGAGACGATGGCGCTGATCGAGCACGCCGCCGCCGACCGCCGCATGGCCCGCGCCTCGACCATCGTCCGCGACGGCGGGCTGGAGGCGGCCGTCGAGTACTACCAGAACCAGCCGACGCCCTCGCTGGTCATGGTCGAGACCACCGACACCGCCCAGCGCCTGCTGCACCTGCTGGACAGCCTGGCCCAGGTCTGCGACCCGGGCACCAAGGTGGTCGTGGTCGGCCAGACCAACGACATCGCCCTGTACCGAGAACTGATCCGCCGCGGCGTTTCCGAATACCTGACCCAGCCGCTGTCGCCGCTGCAGGTGATCCGCGCGGTCGGCGGGCTCTACGCCGACCCGTCCGCGCCGTTCATCGGCCGCCAGATCGCCTTCGTCGGCGCCAAGGGCGGGGTGGGGGCCTCGACCCTGTCGCACAACTTCGCCTGGGCCATGGCCGAGAAGATGCAGACCGCCACCGTGCTGGTCGATCTGGATTTGGCCTTCGGCACCGCCGGCCTCGACTTCAACCAGGACCCGCTGCAAGGCGTGCTGGACGCGCTGAGCCAGCCCGACCGCCTGGACCCGGTGCTGATGGACCGCATGATGGTCCGCTGCGGCGATCGCCTCAGCCTGTTCGCCGCCCCGGCCTCGCTGGACGACGACTACGAAATCACCGCCGACGCCTATGAGGAAGTGACCCAGAAGATCCGCGGCGCCGCGCCGTTCGTGGTGCTGGACATCCCGCACATCTGGAACGCCGCCGCCCGCCGCGTGCTGGTCGGCTCCGACGACCTGGTGGTGGTGGCCACGCCCGACCTGGCGTCCTTGCGCAACGCCAAGAACATCATCGACCTGGTCAAGGGCTCGCGG
Source organism: uncultured Caulobacterales bacterium (assembly GCA_903900155.1). Taxonomy (GTDB): domain Bacteria; phylum Pseudomonadota; class Alphaproteobacteria; order Caulobacterales; family Caulobacteraceae; genus Caulobacter. The sequence continues at coordinate 15,291 of CAIUMD010000099.1, forward strand.
CCCAACGACGTGCCCCCGCGCCTCGTCTTGAACCAGGTCGGCGTGCCCGGCCGTCCTGAGATCCCGGTCAAGGACTTCGGCGAGGCCCTGGGCGTCCAGCCCTCGCTGGTGCTGCCGTTCGATCCCAAGCCCTACGGCCAGGCGGCCAACAACGGCCAGATGCTGGCCGAGGTGGCGCCCAAGTCGAAGGCCGCCGAGGGGCTGGAGCACCTGGCCCGCCTGATCAGCCGGCGCGAACCGCCGCCCGTCCAGAAATCTTCCATGCTCTCGGGCCTGTTCAAGAAGAAATAGATGTTCGGCAAGCGCGATCCGTCATCTCCCGCCGAACAGAAGGCGCCGCCCCCCGCTCCGGCCGGCGGCGCGCCCATCGCCACGCGCCCGCAACGGGTCGAGCCGGGCGCCGCGGCGCCGGAGCCCAAGGCGCCGGCCCCGAAGGTCATTAGCCCTTCTGCCAAAGGGGGCCCCGCGCCCAAGGCGACGGCGGGCCTGGACCAGCTGCGCGCCGCCCAGAACCAGCCGCAGACGGCCAACATCGTCCGCGAGCAGAGCGACTACTACCACGCCACCAAGACCACGATCTTCAACGCCCTGCTGAACACCATCGACCTGAGCCAGCTGGCCCAGCTCGACCAGAAGCAGGCGGCCGAGGAGATCCGCGACATCGTCGCCGAGCTGGTGGCGATCAAGAACGTCTCGATGTCGGTCGCGGAACAGGAGCACCTGGTCCAGGACATCATCAACGACGTCCTGGGCTATGGTCCGCTGGAGCCCCTGCTGGCGCGCGACGACATCGCCGACATCATGGTCAACGGCGCGCACCGCGTGTTCATCGAAGTGGGCGGCAAGGTCCAGCTGACCAATGTGCGCTTCCGCGACAATCTGCAGCTGATGAACATCTGCCAGCGGATCGTCAGCCAGGTCGGCCGCCGCGTCGACGAAAGCAGCCCCATCTGCGACGCCCGTCTGCCCGACGGCTCGCGCGTCAACGTGATTGCGCCCCCCTTGGCTCTGGATGGTCCGACCCTGACCATCCGGAAGTTCAAGAAGGACAAGCTGACCATGAAGAACCTGGTGGAGTTCGCCTCCATCAGCCCGGAAGGGGCGCGGGTGCTGGGCGTCATCGGCGCCTGCCGCTGCAACATCGTCATCTCGGGCGGCACCGGCTCGGGCAAGACGACGCTGCTCAACACCATGACCGCGTTCATCGACCCCACCGAACGGGTCGTGACCTGCGAGGACGCCGCCGAACTGCAGCTGCAACAGCCGCACGTGGTGCGCCTGGAAACCCGTCCGCCGAACCTGGAAGGCTCCGGCGCGGTGACCATGCGCGACCTGGTCAAGAACTGTCTGCGGATGCGTCCCGAACGGATCATCGTCGGCGAAGTCCGTGGCCCCGAGGCGTTCGACCTCCTGCAGGCCATGAACACCGGCCACGACGGCTCGATGGGCACGCTGCACGCCAACAGCCCGCGCGAAGCCATCAGCCGTATCGAGAGCATGATCACCATGGGCGGCTACGGCCTGCCCTCGAAGACCATCAAGGAGATGATCGTCGGCTCGGTCGACGTCATCGTCCAAGCAGCGCGTTTGCGCGATGGTAGTCGCCGCATCACCCACATCACCGAGGTCGTCGGCCTGGAAGGCGACGTGATCGTCACCCAGGACCTCTTCGTCTACGAGATCACCGGCGAGGACGAGGCGGGCAAGGTCGTGGGCAAGCACCGCTCGACCGGCATCGCCCGCCCGCGCTTCTGGGACCGCGCCCGCTACTACGGCCTGGAGCGCGAACTGGCCGAAGCCCTCGACGCGGCGGAGTAGGCGGCGATGCTGTTCATCATCGCCGGGATCCTGGGTTTCATCACCATCGCGGGCTTGGGCTTCGCCTTCGCCGGCGGCGATAGCGACACGGCCAAGGCCGCCAAGCGCGCCCAGTTGATCGCCGGCGGCGGCGAGCGCCAGGCCAGCGTCCGCGCCAAGGCCGCGGCCAATACGCCCGACGCCCGTCGCCAGGCCATCCTCAAGTCCCTGAAGGACCAGGAGCGCAAGCAGAAGAAGGCCTCGCTGAGCATCGGCGCGCGCATGCAGGCCGCGGGCCTGGCGCCGAACATCAAGATGTTCTGGATCGTCAGCGGCGTGCTGGGCGTGTTCGTGACCCTGATCATCCTGCTCTTGGGCCAACTGCCGCTGGTCGCCCTGGGCGCGGGTTTCGCCGCGGGCCTGGGCCTGCCGCGCTGGGTGCTGGGTTTTCTGGGCAAGGGCCGCACCGCCAAGTTCACCGAGGCTTTCGCCGACGCCGTCGACATCATCGTGCGCGGCATCAAGTCGGGCCTGCCGGTCCACGACTGCCTCAAGATCATCGGCAAGGAATGCCCCGAGCCCCTGGCCGGCGAGTTCCGCACCCTGACCGAGAACGTCGCCATGGGCGTGCCGATGGATGCGGCCCTGGAGAAGATGTACGAGCGCATGCCGACCAACGAGCTGCGCTTCTTCTCGATCGTGCTGGCTATCCAGCAGAAGACCGGCGGCAACCTGGCCGAGGCGCTGGGCAACCTCTCCACCGTGCTGCGCGCGCGCAAGCTGATGAAGGAGAAGATCAAGGCGCTCTCCGCTGAGGCGGTCGCCTCGGCCTTCATCATCGGCTGCATGCCGCCCGCCGTGGTCACGCTGATCACGGTGACGTCGCCGTCCTATATGAAGCCGATGTTCACCGACCCGCGCGGCCACCTGATGCTGCTGGCCGGCGCCACCCTGATGACCATGGGCATCTTCGTGATGCGCAAGATGATCAACTTCAAGTTCTAGGGGGAGGGGTACATGAGCATCGTCGACACCCTGACCGATCCCTCGAACCTGCTGACGGCGTTCATCGCCCTGGTGGTGTTCGCCACCATCATCACCCTGGCCGCCCCGGCCATGCGCGACAACAACCTGGAAGGCCGCCTCAAGTCCGTGGCCAACCGCCGCGAGGAGCTGAGACGCCGCTCGCGCCAGAACATCGCCACGCGCACCGGTCCGGGCGGCGGCAGCTCGCTGCGCCACACCGACGAAGGCCTGTACAAGAACGTCGTCGAGCGGCTGCAGCTGTCCAAGCTGCTGGAGGATCCCAAGGTCGTCGACAAGCTGGCCCAGGCCGGCTTCCGCGGCCCGCGCCCGGTGTCGACCTTCTATTTCTTCCGCTTCGTCATGCCGTTCGCCTGCGCGGCCATCGCGGCGTTCTATCTATATGTCGTCAATGACTTCGGCCTGCTGCCCATCCAGAAGATCTGCTTCTGCGTGGGCTTCCTGGCGCTGGGCTACTACGCGCCCAACGTCTACATCTCCAACGTCGCCCAGAAGCGCCGCGAGTCGATCGTCGCCGCCTTTCCCGACGCGCTGGACCTGCTGCTGATCTGCGTGGAAAGCGGCATGTCGATCGAGGCCGCCATCCAGAAGGTCGGCTCGGAAGTCGGCGCCTCGTCGATGGAGCTGGCCGAGGAGCTCAGCCTGCTCACCGCCGAGCTGTCGTACCTGCCCGACCGCCGCCTGGCCTATGAGAACCTGGCCCGCCGGACCAACCATCCGGGCATCAAGTCCGTGGCCACCGCCATGATCCAGGCCGAGCGCTACGGCACGCCGCTGGGCACCGCCCTGCGCGTCATGGCCAAGGAAAACCGCGAACTGCGCCTCTCCGCCGCCGAGAAGAAAGCGGCGGCCCTGCCGGCTCAATTGACCGTGCCGATGATCATGTTCTTCCTGCCGGTGCTGTTCCTGATGATCCTGGGCCCGGCGATCATGAGCATCATGGACGTCTTCGGGAAGAAATGACGCTCGAGCGCGAAAGCCTCGTCCGTCGACAAGCTCAGGTTGA
>CAIUMD010000100.1 GCA_903900155.1 uncultured Caulobacterales bacterium
CTCTGGGCCACCTCCCCCAGAGGGGGAGGAGAACTTACCCCATCGTCTCGGCCAGGGCCCGCGCTTCATCCTCAAACGCGTTGACCGTATCCACCTTGCGCCACGCAATCTCGCCGGCGTCGCGGGTCAACTGGCTTTCCAGCACCGCCACGTCGGCGTCCGAGGCGTCGTTGACGCGGGCGGCCACGCGCTGGCGCAGCACTTCGGGCGGGGCCTCCAGCCAGACGCCCAGGAAACCGACGTCGCAGGTCTTGGCCAGGGCCTCGGCGCGGGCGCGCTCTTCGGGTTTCAGGAACACCGCGTCCAGCACCACCGAACGGCCCGCCTTCAGGCACAGCTCGGCGTCGGAGAACAGCTGGTCATAGACCTTGGCGCTCATCTCCGGCGTATAGGCTTCGCGCGGAAGGCGCTCCAGCGAGGGCGCGCCCCACAGGCGCTTGCGAATCTCGTCGGTGCGCAGGACCACCGCGCCGGGGGCCGAGCCCAGGCCGGGGGCGCAGACGCGCGAGAAGGTCGACTTGCCCGAGCCCGACAGGCCGCCGGCCGCCACCAGGCTGACCGGCTTGGGCGCCAGGTGATCCAGGGCGGTCTGCAGATAGGCCCGCGCGGCCTCGTCGTCGCCGGTATAGGCCCAGACGTGGGTGCGCACGGCGGCGCGGACGCTCAGCATCAACGGCAGGGCGGCCAGACCCGTCCACAGGCCCTGGCCGAAGGTGCGCGACGCCTCGTCCAGATAGGCGTTCAGCACCCGGCCGGCGGCGTCGCGGCGGCGGCGAAAATCCAGGTCCATCAGCAGGAAGGCCAGGTCGTACTGCACGTCGATGTCCGACAGGGTGTCGTTGAACTCGATGCAGTCGAACAGGATCGGCTGACCGTTCTCGATCAGGATGTTCCCCAGGTGCAGGTCGCCATGGCAGTGGCGGGCGAAGCCGTCCTTGGCGCGGCCGTCCAGCAACGGACCCAGGCGTTCGAGAGCGATGTCGGTCTCGGTGACCAGGCGCTCGACCGCCTGCTTGCCCAGGCGCGAGGCCAGGCCGCGCAGCAGGTTGGCGTTCGAGCGGATCGTGTAGCCCAGGGCCGACACCCCGCCGCCTTGCGGACGCAGGGACGAACCGGCGTGGAAGCGGGCCACCGTGCGGCCCAGCGAATCCTCCAGCGCATCGTCGATCGCCCAGGGCTGGGTGGCCAGCACGCCGTTCTGGTCGAAGCGGCGCATCTCCAGCAGGTACTCGACGATCTCGCCCGCGCCGTCGAACTCGATGCCGCCGTCGGCCATGCGGGTCAGGCGGCGCACCTCGCGATAGATGTCGGGCGCGGCGGCGCGGTTGAAGGTCAGTTCGCGCTCCAGCGCCCAGCGGCGCAGCTCCAGCGTCGAATAGTCCAGGAAACCGAAGTCGACCGGGCGTTTGACCTTGAAGGCCGAACCGCCGATCAGGAACACACGCGCGCACGAGGTCTCGATCGTGCTTTCGGCCCGGCCTTCGAACCAGGCGGCCACTTCCTGCTCGCGCGCGGCTTCCGCGTCCTTGATCACGCCGAAAATCCCATCTGTCCGCGCACGAATTGGGCGCCGGCGCTGCATAGCCGAAAGCCGCACGAGAGTCCCCTAACGTCAGCCTTGCTTACCCCTCGTTTTCGCGGCTAGATTGTATTGAAGCCATCCAGTGTGAGTGCACATATGCTTGTCGGCGCGGGTTTGAAGCGGTCGGGTCACAAGCGCGAGGAGATCCTCGGCTCAGCCAGGAATCTCTTTTTGCGCCAGGGTTACGCTGACGCCGGCATGGAGGTGGTGGCCCGCGCGGCCGGGGTCTCTACGGCCACCCTGTACGCCTACTTCCCCAGCAAGGCCGACCTGTTCAAGGCCATCGTCATGGAGACGGTCAGCGGCATCGCCGCCCCGGTCCGCGAGGCCGTCCGCACCAAGGGCGACGCCCGCGTCCGGCTGACCGCCCTGGCCGTGGCCTATGCTGCGTTCTTCTCGCGTCCCGACACCCGGGCCATGTTCCGCATCGTCACCGCCGAGCGTCGCCGGTTCGAGGACGTCGCCGAATATTTCCTGCAGAGCGCCCGCGACGAACTGGGCGGCGCGGCCATCGCGGTGATCAACGACCTGGTCCGCTCCGGCGAGCTGAAGGTCGACAAGGCCTCGTGGGCCGCCGGCCAGCTGATGGGCATGCTGGACCACGTGACCCTGGTGCTGGGCCTGTCGGCCGGCGACGAGGTCCAGCCCCGCCGGCCGATCAAGGCCATAGCGGAAGATGCGGTGGAAACCTTCCTTGCGCGCTATAGCGCGCGTTGATTGGCCTGCCCCGCTACGGCGTCCGATAGTCGCAAGAGCCCTGCCCCGACTTGTAGCCGCGCTTCGCATCGGCTAGTCCTGCGCCTGCATCAAGAGTTGGGCCGCGCCCAACGCCAACCTGCCTTCCCGGGCAAGGTGGCGCTCTCTTCCGGAGAGGATGTGGCCGAGACGGCAACGAAACGGGTGATCTTCACCTCCGTCCCGCGTCGATTTTGTCGAAGTCCAGGGGCGAAGCCTTGCCGATCAAGATTCCGGATTCACTGCCTGCCCGCGCCACCCTCGAGGCCGAGGGCGTGGTCGTCATGCGCGAGACCGACGCCGCCCGCCAGGACATCCGCCCCTTACGCATCGGCCTGCTGAACCTGATGCCGGACAAGCCCAAGACCGAGACCCAGTTCGCGCGCCTGCTGGGCGCCACGCCGCTGCAGGTCGAGCTCTCCTTGATGCAGCTGGCCAGCCACACGCCGCGCAACACCCCGGCCGAGCACATGGCCGCCTTCTACCGCTCGTGGGACGAGATGCGCGACCAGCGCTTCGACGGCTTCATCGTCACCGGCGCGCCGGTCGAGACCATGGCCTTCGAGGAGGTCGCCTACTGGGACGAACTGAGCCGCATCTTCGACTGGACGCAGGGCCATGTGCACAGCTGCCTGACCATCTGCTGGGGCGCCCAGGCCGCGCTGCGCCACTTCCACGGCGTGGACAAGCAGGTGCTGCCGGCCAAGCGCTCGGGCGTCTATGCCCACCATCTGGTCGAGCCCACCTCGGCCTATCTGCGCGGCTTCGCCGACGAGGTCGACATCCCGGTCTCGCGCTGGACCGAGGTCAGCCGCGAGGCCGTCGACCAGGCGCCCGGCCTGAAGGTGCTGCTGGAATCGGACGAAGCCGGCCTGTGCCTGATCGAGGACGCCCAGCGCCGCTCGCTGCACATGTTCAACCACCTGGAATATGACGGCGAGACCCTGCGCGACGAATATGTCCGCGACAGCGCCAAGGATCCGGCCACGCCGCAACCGGCCCACTATTTCCCCGGCGGCGACGCGGGCCGAACGCCCCGCAACCGCTGGCGCGGTCACGCCCACCTGCTGTTCTCCAATTGGATCAACGAGATCTACCAGACCACGCCGTTCCGCCTGGACGACATCGGCCGCGTCACTTGACGGTGTAGGCGACCGAGAGCTTGAAGTTCGAGCCCGCCGCCATCGCGCCGCGCGGCTTCAGCCGCACGTGGGTCACCTGGGCCTGGGTCGCCGCCGTCGGCTGAAAGGTCCAGGTCGATCCCCCGTCCGACGAGAACTCGACATCGTCGCCGCTATTATTCGAAGCCACGTAGGAGAACGCCAAGCCCGAGGCCGGGCTGCCCTCGGTGAAGATCGCAAAGGCCCCGCCGCCGCCATCGCCGTCCAGCGACACCGAGCTGCCCGTGGGAGTCGGGATCTTCAGCTCCATCGTGTTGCTGGCCAGGGCCGAGGTGTCGGGATTGCTGACCGTCGCCGTCGTGCGCTGCTTGCTGCCGGGAATGGACTTGGGGTTGGTCGTACTGTTCTGGTCGTCATAGACCAGGGTCGTTGTCGTCGTGACGGTCGCCGGCGTACCGCCGTTGATGGTCACGCTGAGGGTGACGTCCGTCGCCTTCGTGCCGGTGTCCGGCAAGCCGATACAGGCATTGCCCACGCTGACCGAGGGACAGAACCACCACTCCCAGGTCACCCGGAACGCGCCCGTATAGACCCCCGATTTCACGGCGCCCAACGTGGTGGGCTTGATATAGATCGGCACGCTGGCCGGAATGCTGCCGGTCAGGCCCAGCACGTCCAGGGTCGCGCCGTTGATGTAGTAGGCCGTCGTCCCCGATAGTTGCACCGAGCCCGAGGCGTTGGCCGACAGGGTGTAGACAAGGTCCGGCGCCCCCGACTTGGTCAGCTTGTAGCTGTTGGCGTTGCTGATCGTGGCCTTCAGATAGTTGCTGCCGAACAGGGTCAGGGCGGCGCCGCCGGAGCAACCGAAGCCGCCCGCGAAGCTGGGCGTCGCCGCTACGGCGGCGTTGGGCGAATAGGTCACCGTCCCCGTCGCCGTGGTCGAGGCCGTGCAGGCCGCCGACGCGCCGGACGCGCAGGCCAGCAGCGCGAACGCCGCCGCCAGGGAGGAGAGGATCGAGCTCAGACGCATCGCCTGAAAGCCTAGGCGCCGGCGGTTAATCGCACCTCAAGGATGTTTTCACCTCGAGCGCTCGACCGCTAGACTTTAGTCTATGGAAACAGGCGCTTGGTCGTCCAGCCGGCGCCCACGCGGTCGAAGACCAGCCGTTCGTGCAGGCGGAAGGGGCGATCGCGCCAGAATTCGATGGTGACGGGGACGATACGATAGCCCGACCAGTGCGGCGGACGCGGCGGCTTGCCAAGGCCGAACTTCAGGCCCATCTCGGCCACGCGTCTTTCCAGGGCCAGGCGGTCGGGCAGCGGCTGCGACTGGTCGCTGGCCCAGGCCCCGATCTGGCTGGCGCGGGCGCGGCTGGCGAAATAGGCGTCGGCTTCGGCCTCGGTCGTCGGCTCGACCGCCCCCCGGATCCGCACCTGGCGGCGCAGCGACTTCCAGTGGAACAGCAGGGCGGCCTTGGGGTGGGCGTTCAACTGCTGGCCCTTGGCGCTGCGGGTGTTGGTATAGAAGACGAAGCCGCGCGGATCGAAGTCCTTGAGCAGCACCATGCGCGAGTCCGGCATGCCGTCGGCATCGACGGTCGAGACGGTCATGGCGTTGGGATCGTTGGGCTCCTTCTTGCCCGCCTCTTCCAGCCACTCGGCGAACAGGGCGAACGGATCCTCTTCCGACAGCAGGGCCGGCGGGACCGCCTCGGTCACCTGGCGGATATAGTCGTCCTCGCTGGGCGAGGCGGGGATCAGGGCCAAGGGGGGCAAGATGGGGTCGGCGCTCATGCCCCTGATATAGGCCCCTGCGACACGGGGAGCCACACCCGGGTGATTCCCTAAAGTCTTAACTTAACCCGCCGTTGACCATCCCGGCCGCAGGGTCCGCGGGATGACCGCCCGTCCCGCCGCCCTGACGCTTTCCGCCGCCCGCGCCCTCCTGGGCGTCGCCGCGGACGCTGGCGAGCGCGAGCTGCGCACCGCCTATCGCGAGGCGGCCAAGCGGGCCCACCCCGACCGTCCGACCGGCGACGCGGCCCTGTTCCGCGACGTTCTGGCCGCCTACCGCCTGCTGCAGGAGCATCCCTACCAGCCGGCGACCTTCCCGCCCGCCGTGACCACGCCGCCGCCGATGGCCGACCGCGTCTATCTGGACATCGACATCGCCACCGCCGTCGCCGGCGGCGCCGAGGACCTGGCCATCGACGGCCGCCATCTGCGCCTGAAGCTGCCCGCCGGCTTGCGCGAAGGCGACAAGGTGCGGGTCGAGGGCGTGATGTTCGAAGTCCGGCTTCGTCCCCAAGAAGGGGCCTTGGTGCGCGGCGACGACCTTTGGCTGACCGGCAAGGTCGATCCGCGCGTGCTGGCCGAGGGCGGCCGCGTCGACGCCGACACCCCGCTGGGCCGCCGTCCGGCCTGGATCTCGACCAAGGCCGCCGCTCGCGGCCTGGTGCGCCTGCCTAATCAGGGTTTGCCGGCAAGGGCGAACCACAAGGCGGGGGATCTGTTCCTGCGCCTGGAAGCCGCCGAGGCCGGAGCCGAGAGCCCGGCGCGGTCACTGCTGAAGCGCTTCGCGGCGGCCTGGGCGGCTTAAGGTTGAAATCTGCTCCCCCGCTGGGGGAGCTGTCGGCGGAGCCGA
>CAIUMD010000101.1 GCA_903900155.1 uncultured Caulobacterales bacterium
CCGAGGAGAGCGACAGGCGGTTGGAAACAGCCGCATCCGGGACCGGGCTTCGCGGCCTGGCCCGCCCGTCGGAGGCTTCAAGGGCGTCGAGGTGCAAACAGCATCGCGGCGCTACGCTTCCGGATAACGATTGCGCGGAGCGTCGGGCTTCGTCGAAACGGTATTCATCTTTCAAACTCCGGACGTCGTCCGGCGCTCCGCGTCCCTTTCCATCCCTTCAGCGGGCCGACCGCGTGAAGCGGCGAAGCCGTGTCTATCAATCCGCGAAGTAAGCCACGTGGACGTGCATGTGACCGATGTCCTTGCCCTGGAAGACCAGTCCGTTGGGGCCGATGTGGACGTGCTTGTCCAGGTCGTCGCGGTGCAGCTCGACCGTGTCGCCGTTGCAGGTGTCGGTCAGGCGGATGGTCTCGGGCACCTGGGTGGCGGCCGGGTCCAGGGCGGTGAAGCCGTTGGTGGTCAGGATGCCGAACTGGCGCCACTTCTTGGGCTGGGCCTGCTTGCCGTTCCAGTTCTCGCCCAGGCGGGCGCTGGCGATGTGCTGGACCGGAATGTCGCTGATGCCAAACAGCTTGTCGCGCTTCCATTGCTGGTAGAACCAGCTGTCGACGCTGCCGGCCGAGCAGAAGTTCTCGCTGACGATGTTGGGCCAGCTGTCGCGGATCGCCTGGGCGCGGGCGTTGAACAGCTGGAAATAGCCGTTCGGCTCGAAATTGGTCTGCTCGCCCTTGCCCTCGACCTTCTGGCTGTCGACGCGGCTGGTGAAGTACAGGCAGCCCAGGTTCCACGAGTGCGACATGAAGAGCTCGTAGAAGCCCTCGAACATGACGATGTCGGCGTCGGTGAAGACGATCCAGTCGGCGTCCTTCAGCCCCTTGAGGCCGTCGTTCAGCATCTTGCCCTTGTTGAAGGCGTGGTCGTCCTCGAAGCAGCGGTCCGAGATCACCAGGGTCGCGCCGTTCGCCTTGACGACCTCCTGCGTGCGGAGGTCATCGGTCGAGGTGACGACGATGATCTCGTCGAACTCGCGCATGTTGGCGGGCAGGGTCAGGGCCAGGTCGTCGCCATAGCCGACCGAGGTCAGGACGCAGGCCAGCTTGCGCGGCTTGGTCGAGTTGTGGCCGATGCCGACCCGGCGGCCCGAACTGGCGTCGCCCACATAGTTGTCGCGCGTCTCGACCTGGCGCTTCTGCATGTGCAGTTCGGGGTCGAACATCTCGTAGGCGCGCTTGCGGATCGCCGGGCTGCCCAGCTTCTTGAGGATCTGCTTGTGCTCGGCCGAGATGATGTCGCGGTCCAGCAGGTCCAGCTGCGAGGGACCCGGCTGGGCCAGGCCGCAATAGTTGCAGAGATCCAGCTGGTCCTTGAAGTCGGCGGGCGTGCGCTGCCACCAGCCCTGCTCGACCGGCCAGGCGCGGGCGCCGTCGAAATACAGGCGGTCGATGGCGCCGGCCACTTCGCAGAAATAGGCGCCCTTGTCGTTGATCGTCGCCGACCACAGCTTCTGCACCCAGCAATTGTCGCGGTTGTACTCCCACTCGGCGTCCGACATGCCGGTCGCCTGGGTGTAGTCCTTGCGGCTGATCAGCAGCGCCTGGTGCTGGCCCGCGGTCTCGTGGGTGTTGGTGTTGAAGTGGCTGTAGACCTCCATGATGGTCTCGTAGTTCTTGTAGAACCCGTTCCCGAGGCTGGTCCAAAGCCCGCGGCCGTTCGAGCGGTCGAACAGGCGCTGGGTGGCGAAGTCGTTGAAGTCCTTGATCGGCGCGCGGCCGTTCGAGGTGTTCTCGCCGCCCCACAGCTCGGCGAAACGGCGCGAGATCTGCTCGAAATTGCCGTGCAGGGTGGGCTCGCCGGCGATGACGCCGATCACCTTGTTGGGGGCGTTCCAGCCCTCCATGCTTTTGACCGAGCGCTCGAAGGTCTCCAGCTCCATGTCGCGGCGCTGGGTCTGGTGCGGGATCAGCCGCGTGCAGTTGCTGCAGGCCAGGTGGCACTTGGTGCTGATGTCGATCTGGACGATGTCCATGTCGGCGGGCGAGCGCATCGGGATCTCCGTTCCGGGCGCACCCGATTCGGGGTGCGGCGGTTAACGCAGACCATGCATCCGTTAACTATCCGGGTCGATAATACGGATCGCCGCACCCGGACTTTCGCACGTTTTTTACAGCTCCAGGGCGTAGAGGCGGCGGTCCCGGCGCTCGCCGTCGCGGTGCACGGCGCCTTTCAGATAGCCCTCGGCCTTGAAACCCAGCTTTTGCAGCAGGTGTTCGGCGCGGTTGTCGCCGACATGGGTGCTGGCCACCAGGCTCTTGAGGCCGCTGCTGGCGCCGTAGGCGAGCAGGGCGCTGACCGCTTCGGCGCCAAAGCCCTGGCCCCAGCCCTTGCGGTCGACCACGAAGCGGATCTCGGCCCGGTCGTGGCGCTTGTCGATGTCGATGAACTCGCAATAGCCCAGGAACGCGCCGCTGGTCGTATGGCGGATGCACCAATAGGCGGCGTCGCCGGCGCCCATCTGGTCGACCTGGGCGGCGACGCGGCCGGCCACCTCGTCGGGGTCCTCGATCGGCTCCTGGTCCAGGTTCGACATCACTTCCGCATCACTGAGGAACGGATAGATCAGGGGCGCGTCGTCGACCGTCAGGGGAGCGAGGGTCAGGCGTTCGGTCTCGAGGATCATGCGGTCCGGAGATTCAGCTTGGGAGAGCCTTGGGGGGCTTGCGTGGGGGAGCACGCTTCCCAGCTATGGCGCGTAGCCGCCTCTAGTGGTAGAGGGGCCGCTTCGTTTTTCGCGCGGCATTTCGCCCGCGCCCGGATCGAGAACAACTTCGTCATGCTCATCGGCGTCCTGCTGGCCATCAATATCGTCGTCTGCCTCGGTCTGATCGGGGTCGTCCTGCTGCAACGCTCTGAAGGCGGCGCGCTGGGCATGGGCGGCGGCAACACCGGCTTCATGACCGCCCGCGGCGCGGGCGACCTGCTGACCCGCATCACCTGGATCCTGTTCTCCATCTTCCTGGTGATCAGCCTGACGCTGACCATCCTGACCGGCCGCTCGAACGTCGGCGGCTCGGTCACCGATCGTCTGAACATCAAGAGCCTGGACAGCAAGACCCTGAACGCTGCGCCGCTGCCCCAGGCTCCCGCGATCAATCCGTCGGCCGCCCAGCCGGGCGCCATCCAGGCTCCGGCCCCGCAGATCAACGCCCCGGCCCCGACCGCGCCGCAGCCCTCGCTGCTGGCGCCTGCTCCGGCGGCTGAACCCGTGGCAAAAAAGCCGGCCGCCGCTCCGAAGGCGGTCGCCAAGCCCGCCGAAGCGGCTCCGGCCCCGACGGTCGCGGCCCCGCCGGCCGAACAGCCCAAGCAATAACCGTCCCAAGACGGATCTGAACCGACCCCCGAGGGCGACCTCGGGGGTTTAATCTTGTTGATGAACGCAGGTCTTTTCACCGGCGTCGTCGAATCACGGGTAATCTGATCGCCCATGACGCGGTACATTTTCATCACCGGCGGCGTGGTTTCCTCGCTTGGCAAGGGTCTGGCCTCGGCGGCGCTCGGCGCGCTGCTGCAAGCGCGCGGCTACACGGTTCGCCTTCGTAAGCTCGATCCCTATCTCAACGTCGATCCGGGCACGATGAGCCCGTATCAGCACGGCGAGGTCTTCGTGACCGACGACGGGGCGGAGACCGACCTGGATCTTGGCCACTACGAGCGCTTCACCGGCGTGTCGGCCAACAAGGCCGACAACATCACCACGGGCCAGATCTACAAGACGATTATCGAGAAGGAGCGCCGCGGCGACTATCTGGGCGCGACCGTCCAGGTGATCCCGCACGTCACCAACGAGATCAAGGATTTCGTCCTGTCGCCGGCCATGGACGAAACGGGCAAGAAGCCCGTCGACTTCGTGCTGGTCGAGATCGGCGGCACGGTGGGCGACATCGAGGGCCTGCCGTTCTTCGAGGCCATCCGCCAGCTGCGCCAGGACCTGCCGCGCGGCCAGAGCTGCTACGTGCACCTGACCCTGCTGCCGTTCATCAAGACGGCCGGCGAGATGAAGACCAAGCCGACCCAGCACTCGGTCAAGGAACTGCGCTCGATCGGCATCCAGCCCGACATCCTGCTGTGCCGCTGCGAGCAGGAGATTCCGGCCGAGGAAAAGCGCAAGATCGCCCAGTTCTGCAACGTGCGTCCCAGTGCGGTCATCCAGGCGATGGACAGCTCGTCCATCTACGCCGTGCCGATCGATTACCATCAGGAAGGCCTGGACGCCGAGGTTCTCGACGTCTTCGGCATGCACGACGCCCCGGCCCCGGACCTGACGCGCTGGAAGACGATCGACCAGACCGTCCAGCATCCCGACGGCGAGGTCACCATCGCCGTGGTCGGCAAGTACACCGTGCTGAAGGACGCCTATAAGTCGCTGATCGAGGCCCTGCATCACGGCGGCCTGGCCAACAAGGTCAAGGTCAACCTGGACTGGGTCGAGAGTGAGACCTTCGAAGGCGACGAGGGCGCGGCCGCGGCCCGTCTCGAGAACGCCCACGCCATCATGGTGCCCGGCGGCTTTGGCGAGCGGGGCGCGGAAGGCAAGATTCGCGCGGCCCAGTTCGCTCGCGAACGCAAGGTGCCGTACTTCGGCATCTGCTTCGGCATGCAGATGGCCGTCATCGAGACCCTGCGAAACGTCGCCGGCATCGCCGACGCCACCTCCAGCGAGTTCGGCCCGACCGAGCGTCCGGTGGTCGGCATCATGACCGAGTGGATCAAGGGCAACGAGACGGTCCAGCGCCGCGCCAATGACGACCTGGGCGGCACCATGCGCCTGGGGGCCTATGACGCCGTCCTGACGGCCGGTTCGAAGGTCGCCGAGATCTATGGGGGCACCGAGATCAGCGAGCGCCACCGCCACCGCTACGAGGTCAATATCGGCTACGTCCACCTGATGGAGGACGCGGGCCTGAAACTGACCGGCCGCTCGCCCAACGGCGTGCTGCCCGAGATCGTCGAGCGGGACGACCATCCGTGGTTCATCGGCGTCCAGTACCACCCGGAACTGAAGAGCCGTCCGTTCGCGCCGCACCCGCTTTTCGCCAGCTTCATCGCCGCGGCGAAGGAGCACGGAAGGCTTGTGTGACGGATTTTCCCCAGGTCCTTGCATCTGGGGAGAGATTCGGGCATAAGCCCCCGCTCACGCGGCGGCCTGGGTCGAACCTTGGTCGCCGCTCCTAATTTTCACGCTCAGCGAGCAGAGTCACTTCGATGGCCGTTCCCAAAAGAAAAACTTCGCCTTCTCGCCGGAACATGCGCCGGTCGCACCACGCCCTGGGCGCCAACGCGTTCATCGAGGACAAGGACACCGGCGAGCTGCGCCGTCCGCACCATGTCGATCTGAAGACTGGCATGTACAACGGCAAGCAGATCCTGACGCCGAAGGAAGACTAAGGTCTCCTTCCGTCACTGACGACTTTGAAGACGCCGCCTGGGTCGCCCCGGCGGCGTTTTTCGTCGCATTTCCGTCGCGAAATAAAAGAACGGTGTTAGGCTTCCCCTAAGGGAGGTACGCCCATGCTCACACGCCGCGACATAGCGGCGGGACTGGGTCTTTCGCTGGCCGCGCCACCGGCGCTGGCGGGCGTGATCACGCCGGTTTCGCTGTCCCAGACACCCCCCGCGCCGGTCCCGCCGGTCGAGCAGCCGCTGCTGGTCCTGGACGCCTCGCTGGACCAGGACGCTCGTCTTACCGTGCCGGTCATGATCAACGGGCAGGGGCCCTTCCAATTCGTCGTCGACACCGGCGCTGACCGCAGCGTCCTCACCCCTGGCCTCGTCGAGCGCCTGGTGCTGGCGCCCGGACCGGACGTGATGGTCCACGGCGTCTCCGGCTCGGTCCTGAGCGCGACGGCGCGGGTGACCCTGCTACGTAGCGGCGACTCGCGGCTGCAGGACGCGACCCTGCCGGTCCTGCCCTACGAGCGCATCGGCGCCGACGGCCTGCTGGGCGTCGACATCCTCGAAGACCGCAACATCGTCATCGACTTCCGCAAGAAGCAGCTGGAGATCCGTCGCAGTTCGCCGGTCAACGGCTCGTTCCGCCTGCCGCGGGAGGTCTCGGTCATGGCCGACGAGAAGTTCGGTCGGCTGACCCTGGCCGACTCGCGGATCGCCGGGGCCCGCTCGCTGGCCTTCATCGATTCCGGCGGCGGGGTCAGCATCGGCAACATGGCCCTGGCCCGCGCCATCGCCGCGCGCCGCCGCCGTTCGCCCGACTATTTCCAGCAGGTCCGGCTGCTGACCGCCGGCGGCGAGATGCTGCTGGGCGAGTTTCGCGTCGTGCCCTCGATCACGATGGGCGAGTTGCAGGTCACCAACATCCCGATGGCCTTCGCCGACCTGCACATCTTCGACGTCTGGGGGCTGAACGATCGCCCGGCGGCGCTGCTGGGCGTCGATGTGCTGCGCCTGTTCGCCCGGGTTGAGCTCGACTTCGGGCTCGGGCGGGTGCTGTTCCGGCTGGGGCAGGGCGGTCTGGCGCCGACGCTCAGCGCCTGAGGCCTATTGGGAGCGGCCGCGCGCCATCACTTGCGATGCTCCTCGACCTTCTCCGGCGTGACCTCGCGGTAGGGACCAACCAGGCGCGAAGTCAAGTTGCGCACGGCTCGCATGGCGGCTAAAGGCTGCCGCGCCTTTTGGCCTTGAGGAGCAGTCCATGACCGAGATCGTCGACATCATCGCCCGCGAAATTCTCGACAGCCGGGGCAACCCGACCGTCGAAGTCGACGTCATTCTGGAAGACGGCGCGTTCGGTCGCGCCGCGGTGCCGTCGGGCGCCTCGACCGGCGCTCACGAGGCCAACGAAAAGCGCGACGGCGACAAGGACCGCTATCTGGGCAAGGGCGTCCGGCAGGCCGTCGACGCCGTCAACGGCGAGATCTTCGACGCGCTCTCGGGCGTGGACGCCGAAGACCAGCGCCGTCTGGACAACCTGCTGATCGAACTGGACGGCACCCCGAACAAGGCCCGCCTGGGCGCCAACGCCATCCTGGGCGTCTCGCTGGCCGCCGCCAAGGCCGCCGCCGAGTCGGCCGGCCTGCCGCTCTACAAGTACGTCGGCGGCGTGAACGCCCGCGTCCTGCCGACCCCGATGATGAACATCATCAACGGCGGCGCCCACGCCGACAACCCGATCGACATCCAGGAATTCATGATCCTGCCGACCGGCGCCAAGGAGTTCCGTGAAGGCCTGCGCATGGGCGTCGAGATCTTCCACGCCCTGAAGAAGGCCCTGAAGGACGCCGGCCACAACACCAATGTCGGCGACGAGGGCGGCTTCGCCCCGAACCTGGCCTCGGCCGAAGCCGCGCTGGACTTCATCGTCAAGGCTGGCGAGAAGGCCGGCTACAAGGCCGGTGAGGACTTCGTCCTGGGCCTGGACGTCGCCTCGACCGAGTTCTTCAAGAACGGCAAGTACGAGCTGGAAGGCGAGGGCAAGTCGCTCGACCCGGCCCAGATGGTCGACTACCTGGCCGGCCTGGCCTCGAAGTTCCCGATCCTGTCAATCGAAGACGGCATGGCCGAGGACGACTTCGAAGGCTGGAAGCTGCTGACCGACACCCTGGGCAAGAAGGTCCAGCTGGTCGGTGACGACCTGTTCGTGACCAACCCCAAGCGCCTGCAGATGGGCCTGGACAAGGGCCTGGCCAACTCGATCCTGGTCAAGGTCAACCAGATCGGCACGCTGTCGGAAACCATCGACGCCGTCGAACTGGCCCACCGCCACGGCTACACCAGCGTCATGAGCCACCGCTCGGGCGAGACCGAGGACTCGACGATCGCCGACCTGGCCGTCGCCCTGAACTGCGGTCAGATCAAGACCGGCTCGCTGGCCCGTTCGGACCGTACGGCCAAGTACAACCAGCTGCTGCGCATCGAAGAGATGCTGGACGACCAGGGCGTCTACGCCGCCCGCGCGGCGCTGAAGGGCCGCTAAGCGGCCCTTCCAGATCGCTGGAATTGAAGAAGGCGCGGCTTCCAAAAGGGGCCGCGCCTTTTGTTTGCCAGGCTTCCTGGGTCGCGATTCTGACGCCCATCGCGCCATTTTCTCATTCACCGGAATGGTTGCTGGCCCAGTTAACCCACAAATTTTCTAAAAGCTGAGCATTCGTTTCAAACGAGACCATTTCCGCCCTGTTCGCGGTCGCGAAATGGCTTCGGCGATGCGGCATCTAGATGCTGGTGAAACCATCTCATCTGAAAGCATCGTTCGCCTGACTCGCAAACCGGTGATAACCCTTCTCAATGCCTGGATTTAGAAGGCGTTAAGCACGGTCTGCGACTCTGTGAGTCCCTCTCTGGGACGCTGATATGTTCGCCCGACTGCAACCCTTCCTGCCGACCGCGGCGATCTTTTTCCTGATTTTCTACTTCGCCTTTCACGCTCTGACGGGTGATCGAGGCCTGCTGTCGATCTCGCAGCGCAATGCGGACCTCGCAGCAAAAACAAAGGAACTCAGGAAGATACGCGCGGAGAGGATGGACCTGGAGGCGCGTGCTCGTCTATTACGCAGCGGCAGTCTGTCGGCTGATCTCCTGGAGGAGCGTGCGCGTTCCCTCCTAGGATATGCCGACCCGAGGGACTATGTGATCCGGGTCAAGCGTCCCAGCTGACCGATCCCGTACTCTCTCGGAATCGATTGCGGGTTGGCCTGCGGATCGCCAGATCCAGGGCTGGTCCAAGAGTGCACCAGGGTATTTCCTTCGCGGAACCGACGACTTTTCGGCGGGAAACACCCTCAGGACGAAGGCCGCGATGAAGATTGGCCAGGGAGATTTGAATGGCGCGTACGCGCAAGGCTGAGGCCTCTGAGGGGAAGGCGCCGGAAACCGGTGTCAACGCCTTCGTCGGCAAGGACGAACTCCTGAAATTCTATCAGGACATGCTGCTGATCCGCCGCTTCGAGGAGCGCGCCGGCCAGCTGTACGGCATGGGCCTGATCGGCGGCTTCTGCCACCTGTACATCGGTCAGGAAGCCATCGCGGTCGGCATGCAGTCGATCTCGCAGAAGGGCGACCAGATCATCACGGGCTATCGTGACCACGGCCACATGCTGGCCGCCGGCATGGACCCCCGCGAGGTCATGGCCGAGCTGACCGGCCGCGCCGGCGGTTCGTCCAAGGGCAAGGGCGGGTCGATGCACATGTTCGACATCGCCACCGGCTTCTACGGCGGCCACGGCATCGTCGGCGCCCAGGTGGCGCTCGGCACCGGCCTGGCGCTGGCCAACCACTACAAGGGCAACGGCAACGTCTCGTACGCCTATATGGGCGACGGCGCGGCCAACCAGGGTCAGGTCTACGAGAGCTTCAACATGGCCCAGCTGTGGAAGCTGCCGGTCGTGTACGTGATCGAGAACAACCAGTACGCCATGGGCACCAGCGTCGAGCGCGCCGCCTCGGAAACCGCGTTCCACAAGCGCGGCACGTCGTTCCGCATCCCGGGTGAGGAAGTCGACGGCATGGACGTCGTCGCCGTCCGTGAAGCCGGCGCCCGCGCCACCGAGCACGCCCGCAGCGGCCAGGGTCCCTACATCCTCGAGATGAAGACCTATCGCTATCGCGGCCACTCGATGTCGGACCCAGCCAAGTACCGCACCAAGGAAGAGGTCGACGAGGTCAAGACGACCCGCGATCCGATCGACCACATCAGGGAACGCCTGGCTGCGGCCGGCGTCACCGAGGACGACCTGAAGGGCGTCGACGCGGAAGTGAAGCGCATCGTCGCCGAAGCCGCCGAGTTCGCCCGCACGAGCCCCGAGCCGGATCCCTCGGAACTGTACACCGACGTCTACCTGGAGGCCGCCGAGTGACGGACATCCTGATGCCCGCGCTTTCCCCCACGATGGAGGAAGGCACCCTGGCCAAATGGCTCGTCAAGGAAGGCGACACCATCAAGGCCGGCGACGTGATCGCCGAGATCGAGACCGACAAGGCGACGATGGAAGTCGAAGCCGTCGACGAAGGCGTGGTGGAAGCCATCCTGGTCCCGGCCGGAGCTGAGAACGTCAAGGTCAACACCCTGATCGCGCGCCTGAAGGGCGAGGGCGAAGCCGCGGCTCCGGCCGCTCCGGCCGTCCCTCCCGTCGCTGAAGCCGCCCCGGCTCCGGTGGCGGCTGCTCCGGCCGCCTCGGCCGCCTCGGCCTTCGCCGATCCCGAGATCGACGGTAAGCCGCTGAAGAAGATCACGGTCCGCGACGCCCTGCGCGACGCCATGGCCGAGGAGATGCGCCGCGACGACCGCGTGTTCCTGATGGGCGAGGAGGTCGCCCAGTACCAGGGCGCCTACAAGGTCAGCCGCGAGCTGCTGCAGGAGTTTGGCGACAAGCGCGTCATCGACACCCCGATCACCGAGCACGGCTTCGCCGGCATGGGCGTCGGCGCGGCGATGGCCGGCCTGAAGCCGATCGTCGAGTTCATGACCTGGAACTTCGCCATGCAGGCGATCGACCACATCATCAACTCGGCCGCCAAGACGCTGTACATGTCGGGCGGTCAGATCAAGTCGTCGATCGTGTTCCGCGGCCCTAACGGCGCGGCCTCGCGCGTCGGCGCCCAGCACAGCCAGGACTACGCCGCATGGTACGGCAACGTCCCGGGCCTGAAGGTCATCGCGCCGTATGACGCGGCCGACGCCAAGGGCCTGCTCAAGGCCGCGATCCGCGATCCGAACCCGGTCGTCTTCCTCGAACACGAGATGATGTACGGCCACGAGTTCGACATCCCGGACGTCGAGGACTGGGTCGTGCCGATCGGCAAGGCCAAGGTCCGTCGCCAAGGCTCGGACGTCACGCTGGTCGCCTACAGCCGCATGGTCGGTTTCGCCCTGAAGGCGGCCGAGGAGCTGGAGAAGGAAGGCATCAGCGCGGAGGTCGTCGACCTGCGCACGATCCGTCCGATGGACCACGAGACCATCCTGGAAAGCGTCAAGAAGACCAACCGTCTGGTCACGGTCGAAGAAGGCTGGGGCCCGATGGGCGTCGGCGCCGAAATCGTCTCGCGCATCACCGAGTTCGGCTTCGACTACCTGGACGCCCCGCCGCTGCGGGTCCACCAGGAAGACGTGCCGCTGCCCTACGCGGCGAACCTGGAAGCGCTGTCGCTGCCCTCGGTCGAGAAGATCGTGAAGGCGGCCAAGACGGTCAGCTACCGCTAAGAACGGCGCGGCCCTTGCTCCCGATGAGCAGGGGCCGCATCGTCTGAGCCAACGAATTCATCCCGCTTCCAAGCGGGGTATCGCGGACGGAGGCCCAACACGCCATGGGGGCCTAAACCGTCCCGAACGATTGAGGAAAAAGCTCAATGTCGATCGACATCCTGATGCCCGCCCTGTCGCCCACCATGGAGGAGGGAACCCTCGCCAAGTGGCACGTCAAGGTCGGCGACACCGTCAAGGCCGGCGACGTGATCGCCGAGATCGAGACAGACAAGGCGACGATGGAAGTCGAAGCCGTCGATGAAGGCGTGATCGAAGCCATCCTGGTCGACGCCGGGACCGAGAACGTCAAGGTCAACGCCTTGATCGCCAAGCTGGCGGGCGAGGGCGAGAGCCCCGCGCCGGCTCCCAAGACCGAAGCGCCCAAGGCCGCCGCGGCCGCTGCTGCTCCCGCTGCTCCGGCTCCGGCTCCGGCCGCGCCCGCGCCGGCCGCTCCGGTCGCCGCTGACGGTTCGCGCGTCTTCGCCTCGCCGCTGGCCCGCCGCCTGGCTTCGGCCGCCGGCCTGGATCTGAAGGGCATCAAGGGCACCGGCCCGCATGGCCGCGTGGTCAAGACCGACGTCGAAGCCGCCAAATCGGGCGCTCCCGCCGCCAAGGCCGCTCCGGCTGCGGCGCCGACCGCTTCGGCTCCGGCCGCCGCCGCGCCGCGTCAGGTCCAGTCGCTGGAACAGCAAGGCATCCCGGCCGGCTCCTACGACCTGATCCCGCTGGACGGCATGCGCAAGACGATCGCGCGTCGCCTGACCGACAGCTTCCGCGACGTGCCGCATTTCCCGCTGGTCATCGATCTGGAGATCGACGCCCTGCTGGCCGCGCGCGCCAAGATCAACCACCTGCTGGAAGGCCAGGGCGTGAAGGTGTCGGTCAACGACATCATCATCAAGGCCGTGGCCGTGGCCCTGAAGCGCGTGCCGGAGGCCAACGCCTCCTACACGCCGGAAGGCATCGCCATGCACAAGCATGCCGACATCGCCGTGGCCGTGGCCATCGATGGCGGCCTGATCACCCCGATCGTCCGCGCCGCCGAGACCAAGGGCCTGGCCCAGATCTCGGCCGAGGTGAAGGATCTGGCCGCCCGCGCCAAGTCCAAGAAGCTGAAGCCCGAGGAATTCCAGGGCGGCACCTTCTCGGTCTCGAACCTCGGCATGTTCGGCATCAAGCAGTTCGCCTCGATCATCAACGAGCCGCAGGGCGCGATCATGAGCGTCGGGGCCGGCGAGCAGCGTCCGGTGGTCAAGGACGGCCAGCTGGCCGTGGCCACCGTGATGACCGTGACCCTGACCTGCGATCACCGCGTGGTCGACGGGGCCATCGGCGCCAAGTTCCTGGCGGCCTTCAAGCCGCTGATCGAAGAGCCGCTGACCCTGATCGTTTAAGCAGGGCGGGGAGGGCACGATGTCGATCTACGACTATTCGGCCAAGACGCTGGACGGCCAGGACGTGAGCCTGGCCGACTATCGCGGCCAGGTGCTGCTGATCGTGAACACCGCCAGCAAGTGCGGGTTCACGCCTCAGTACGAAGGCCTCGAGGCGCTCTACAAGAGCCACAAGGACCGTGGGTTCACGGTCCTGGCGTTCCCCTGCAACCAGTTCGGCGCTCAGGAGCCGGGGAACGCCGAGGAGATCGCGAACTTCTGCTCGCTGACCTACGACGTGACCTTCCCGGTGATGAGCAAGATCGACGTCAACGGCGCCGACGCCCACCCGCTCTACAAGTTCCTCAAGAAGGAACAGAAGGGCCTGCTGGGCACCGAGGCGATCAAGTGGAACTTCACCAAGTTCCTGATCGGCAAGGACGGCGAGGTCGTCGAGCGTTTCGCGCCCACGGTTAGACCTGAGGACCTCAAGGTCGCGGTCGAGGCGCTGCTTTAGTTTCTCCCAGACGCCGCCGCTCCCTCGGTCAGGCGCTCAAGCTAGGGTAAGAAGAACATGTCCACGGAATTCGATGTCGTCGTCATCGGCGCCGGTCCTGGCGGCTATGTGGCCGCGATCCGCGCCAGCCAGCTGGGCCTGAAGACGGCCATCGTCGAGCGTGAGAATCTGGGCGGCATCTGCCTGAACTGGGGCTGCATCCCGACCAAGGCGTTGCTGAAGTCCGGCGAGATCTACGAGCAGCTGTCGCATCTGTCGGCCTACGGCCTGTCGGTCGAGAAGCCCGGCTTCGACTTCCCAAAGATCGTCGAGCGTTCGCGCGGCATCGCCAAGCAGATGTCGTCGGGCATCGCGTTCCTGATGAAGAAGCACAAGATCGAAGTGATCGAAGGCGAAGCCAAGCTGGAGAAGGGCAATCCGGCTCCGAAGCTCGTCATCGCCCTGAAGGCCGGCGGCAGCCGCACGGTCCAGGCCAAGAACGTCATCCTGGCCAGCGGCGCCCGCGCTCGCGAGATCCCAGCCATCGGCGCGGTCTCGGACGGCGACAAGATCTGGACCTATCGTGACGCCCTGGCGCCCAAGACCATGCCCAAGTCGCTGGTCGTGATCGGCTCGGGCGCCATCGGCATCGAGTTCGCCAGCTTCTACCGCGCCCTGGGCGCAGAGGTGACCGTCGTCGAAGCCATCGACCGGATCATGCCGGTCGAGGACGAGGAGGTCTCCAAGGCCGCCCAGAAGGCGTTCGAGAAGCGCGGCATCAAGTTCCGCATCGGCGCCAAGGTCTCCAAGGTCGAGAAGACCAAGGACGGCGTCTCGGTCACCGTCGACGTCGGCGGCAAGATCGAGCAGCTGACCGCCGAGAAGTGCATCGTCGCCGTCGGCATCGCCCCGAACAGCGAGGGTCTGGACGCCGTCGGCCTGAACCTGGACCGCGGGCATGCCGTGACCGACAAGCACGGCAAGACCAACGTCCCGGGCCTCTACGCCATCGGCGACATCGCCGGCGCGCCCTGGCTCGCCCACAAGGCCAGCCACGAAGGCATCCACGCCGCCGAGGCTATCGCCGGCTACAAGACCCCGAACGTCAACTCGCCGATCCCGGGCTGCACCTACGCCAACCCGCAGGTCGCTTCGGTGGGCTACACGGAAGCCGGCGCCAAGGCGGCTGGCATCGAGGTCAAGGCGGGCCGCTTCCCGTTCCGCGTCAACGGCAAGGCCGTGGCCGCGGGCGAGACCGAAGGCTTCGTGAAGACCGTGTTCGACGCCAAGACTGGCGCCCTGATCGGCGCCCACATGATCGGCCACGAAGTGACCGAGATGATCCAGGGCTTTGTCACGGCCATCACCCTGGAAGCCACCGAGGAAGACCTGCACGGCATCGTCTACGCTCACCCGACCATGTCGGAAGCCATGCACGAAGCCGCTCTGGACGCCTACGGCCGCGTCCTGCACATCTAGGGCGACCTAGGAGACTGGATGGCGCGCAAGGCAGCCGCGACGACGACCGAGAAGCCGGCGAAGGCCCGGAAAGGATCGAAGACGACCCTTTCCGAGGCTAACCTGGTGGCCCTGGGTCCCGAGCGTCTGGCCGCCATCCTGCTCGACCTCTCCAGCGACAGCCACGTCAAGCGCGTGCTGCGGCTGGAGTTGTTCGCCGAGTCCAACGCCGAAGGCCTGGCGCTGGAGATCGCAAAGCGCCTGGCGACGGTCGGGAAGTCCTCGTCGCGCATCAACTGGCGCAAGCGCTCGGCCTTCGCCAAGGATCTCGACCTGCATCGCGGGATGATCGAGCGGCTGGCGCAGGGCGACGCCAACGCGGCCCTCGACCTGATGCTGGACCTGCTGGACATGGCGACGCCGACGCTGGATCGGCTCAGCCAGGCCGAGGGGCCGATCGGCGACGTCTTCCTGGCCGCCCGCGACGGCGTCGGCGCGATCGCCGCCCAGGCCCTGCCAGACCCCGTCGTCCTGGCGGATCGCATCGCCAGGCTGCTGCGCCGCGACGACTACACGCAATTTGGACCGGTCGTGAACGCCCTCAGCCCCGCGCTGGGCAAGAAGGGCCAGGACCATCTCCGCAAGACCCTGGAACAACTGCTGGCCGCCCGCACGGTCCGCGACGCTCGCACGGCGGTCTATCGCGACGCCCTGCGCCGCCTGGCCGACGCCAGCGGCGATGTCGACGCCTTCGAAGCGACCTTCGCCCCAGACCTGCGCCGCACGCCCCTGGTCTCCGCCGAGATCGCCCGCCGCCTGCTGGCCGCCGGCCGCGCCGAGGACGCCCTGGCCACGCTCCATGCCGGCGCGCCAAGCGAGAAGGGCGGTCGTCACCAGAGCTCGCTGGAAGAGCGCTCGGCTTGGGAAGAGACGATGCTGGACGCCCTGGAAGCCACCGGCCATCATGACGAGGCCCAGAAGCGCCGCTGGGCCGAGTTCGAGCGCACGCTGTCCATTCCGCTGCTGCGCGGCTACCTGAAGGGCCTGCCGGATTTCGACGATGTCGAAGCCGAGGATCAGGCCAAGGCCGTGGCCAAGCGCTTCCCACAGTTCGACCGCGCCCTGGCGTTCCTGGTTTCGTGGCCGGACCTGCCGGCCGCCGCGCGGCTGGTCCGCGACCGCGCCGGCGAGATCAACGGCGCCGACGACACCCTGATGACCGAGGCCGCTCGTCGGTTGGAGGGGCCCCATCCACTGGCTGCGACCCTGCTGCTGCGGGCCTCGATCCAGTACGTGCTGACCTATGGCGTGGCCACCCGCTATGCCGAGGCGGCGCGGCAGCTGCTGGAGGCGGAGTCGCTGTCGGTGATGATCGGAGACTTCGGCGAATATCCCGGCCACCAGGCTTTCGTCGCCGACCTGCGCGCCATTCACAGCCGCAAGCAGGGCTTCCGCACGGAGCTGGAAGCCCTAGGGAGCAGTTTCTAGGGCCGCTTGCGGATCTGGGCGTCGATGCTCCATTCGCCGCCGCCCTGGAAGGCCAGGTACAGGAAGACGAAGCAGAACAGGATCGCCGGCTCGCCGCCGTTCAGCGCCGGCCAGAAGCCCTGGCTGCCGTGGGCCATGAAGTAGGCCACGGCCATCATGCCCGACAGCAGGAAGGCGAAAGGGCGGGTGAACAGGCCCAGCACAATGTGGCCGCCGCCGAAGATCTCCAGCGCGCCGGCGGCCACCAGCAGCGGCGGCAGCGGGCTGGGCGCACCAGGCTGGGCGCCGGGAAACTGGAACAGCTTCATCAGCCCATGCTCCATAAAGAGCAGGCCGGTGATGATGCGCAGCAGGCTGAGGACGCGCGGCGACCAGACGGCGAGACGTTCCATTCTTCTTCCCCCGGAGCGTTAAGCGGCGGCGCTGTCGGTCTCGGCCATGCGCTGGATGGCGACATAGTCGGTCTTGCCGCTGCCCAGCACGGGCACTTCCTGAACCTTGAGGATCTTGCGCGGCACGGCCAGTTCGGGCGCGCCGACGCTCTGGGCGTGGGCCACCAGCGAGGTGACCGCCGCCGTCTGACAGTCGGTGACCAGAATCAGCTTCTCGCCCTTCTTCTTGTCGGGCATCGAGATCACGGCGTGGCGACCGTTGGGCCACACGGCCGAGGCCAGGTCCTCGGCGGCGGTCAGGGAGACCATCTCGCCGCCGATCTTGGCGAAGCGCTTCACGCGGCCCTTGATGGTGATCCACAGGTCGTCCGTGACCGTGACCACGTCGCCGGTGTCGTGCCAGCCGCCCTCGGGGGCGTCGACGCCGCCGTCCTCGCGCAGATAGCCCGACATGATGTTGGGACCGCGCACCAGCAGCTTGCCGCCCTCGGGGATGCCTGCGACCGGCTCGATCTTCCACTCCTGGCCCGGCAGCAGGCCGCCGACGGTGCCACGACGGTTATCTTCGGGCTTGTTGACCGCGATGACCGGCGAGGCCTCGGTCGCGCCATAGCCTTCCAGCACCGGCACGCCGCCGAACTTCTCGGCGATGATGTTGTGCGTCTCCTCGCGGACCTTCTCGGCCCCGCAGACGATGAACTTCAGGCCCGACAATTCGTCGCTCTCGGCCGAGCGGGCGTACTGGTTGACGAAGGTGTCGGTGGCCAGAAGCACCGAGCCGCCGACGTCCTTGATCAGGGGCGGGATCTGCTTGGTGTGCAGGGGGGAGGGGTACTGGAACGCCTTCATGCCGGTCATGATCGGCAGGATCACCCCGGCGGTCAGGCCAAAGCAGTGGAAGACCGGCAGCGGGTTGAAGAACACCCAGGCCGGATCCAGCGCGATGTGGGCGGCGATCTGCTGGGCGTTCGAGACCAGGTTGGCCTGGCTCAGCACCACGCCGCGCGGCGCGCCGAAGCTGCCCGAGGTGAACAGCACCACGCCCTTGTCCGACGGCTTGGCGGGGCTGCGGAACTGGCGCGGGAACAGGCCAGCGGCGGCCGCGAACAGCTTGTCGGTCAGGCCGATCGTGCCGCGCACGTCTTCCAGATAGGTGATCTCGGCATGCTCGCCGATCGCGTCGACGATGTCGTGCAGCTTGCCCAGCTCGATGAACTTGTGGGCGGTCAGCACGCGTTTGACGCCGGCCAGCTTGCAGGCGGCCTTGATGTTCCGCAGGCCCGCCGTGAAGTTCAGCATGGTCGGCACGCGGCCAAAGGCGTGCAGGGCGAAGAAGGTCACCACCGACCCCGAGCCCGACGGCAGCAGCACGCCGACATTCTCGCCCGGCTTGGTCATGGCCGCGATCTTGCGGCCCAGCGCGAAGCTGGCGCGGATCAGGTCCGTATAGGTCAGTGGATTGCGATCCTGGTCCTCCAGGATCGGCTTCTTGGCGCCATACTTGTCGCGGGCGTCGATGAGGGCGTCGAAGATGGCCTTTTGGCCGTTCTGCACGTCGTAAGCTACCGGCATGCCGGCGAAACCTCCCCGAAGAGCGAAAGCGCGCTCTCGTTCCTAAACGTCGAGTCTGCCGAGGAAGGTCCAGCTTTGCAAGAAAGAGTCACAATGCGTGAGGCTCAGCCCTTGCGCGGCAAGGCTTTGGCGGTCATCCGAGCGCGGGTGAAATCGACGATGGCGGCCAGCCAAGGCCCGCGAACGGCGTCCGATTCCATGTGCAGGTCGTGGCCGGCGGCCGGATAGCGGGTCTCCTTGCAGTCGATCATCGCAGCGCACAAGCGGCTCTGCGGCGTGGCGGTGACGACCTTGTCCTGGCCGGCGTCCAGCATCAGGGTCGGGACGGCCGTCTTGCGAATGTCGCGAGCGGCGGCTTCGGAGGCGTCGAAGAAGGCGGCGAACCAGCCCAGGCTGCGTCCGCCCATGCGCAGGTCGGGATTGGCCTGCATCCAGGCGGCCTGGACTTTGCCCCGTTGCGGGTCGTGGGTCAGGCCCGACTGGACCCCGTCCGGGCCTTCGCGCTTCCAGCCCGGCTGGTCAGGCGTACGGATCCAGCCCAGGCGCAAGGTCCGCATCGCCGGCGTGAACCTTGTCAAGTCGGCGCGCGAGCGGGGCAGGGCGCTGAGGCCGAAGGCGGGCGAGGTCAGGACCAGGCCGTCCATGCCCAGGCCCTGCTCGGCGGCGCGCAGGGCTACCAGGCCGCCCTCGGAATGGCCGATGATCACGAAGGGAATATCGGCGGCGGGACGGACCACACCGCGAGCCAGGGCGCGGACGACGGCGACGTCGGGATCGAAGCTGTCGACATGGCCAAGATCCCGCCACGGGGTGGATCGCTCGGAGCCGCCCTGGCCCTGACGCTCCAGCACCCAGACGGTGAAGCCTTGGGCGTTGAACTCGGAGACCGTCTCGAACCACTTCTCGGCGCTTTCGCCGTAGCCTGTCAGGATCAGCAGCGCGGCGCGCGGCGCCACCGGCGGAGCGGCGACGCCATAGCGTTGCACCTTGCCCTCGCCGCTGCGCACATAACCCCAGCTCCAGCCCTGCGGCGGATAGAAGCGGGCGCCCAACGAAGGGGGCGTGCGGGTGTCGGCGAAAGGCGCGAGCGAGCCGCCGTCGCCACAGGCGGAAACGGCTAGAGCCAGGGCGACAGCAAGGAGGCGGCGACGCATACTTGGACAGTCATTTCGCGCATCGTCGCCTTAAGCAAGATCAAGCGCTTGATCCTGAGGCCAAGAAGACCGATTTAGGCGCCATGGCCACGGTGATCGACACGCTGAAGGCTCGCGGCTCGGAAGACCGGGCGGCGCGCCATCCCGAAAAGCAGAACCGCCCCGATACTCCGGTGCTCCGCAAACCCGACTGGCTGCGCGTACGCGCCCCGGGCTCGGGCCAGTACAACGAGACCAAGGGCATCGTGCGCGAGCACAAGCTGACTACGGTCTGCGAGGAAGCGGCCTGCCCGAACATCGGCGAGTGCTGGAGCCAGAAGCACGCGACCATGATGATCATGGGCGAGATCTGCACCCGCGCCTGCGCCTTCTGCAACGTCACCACCGGCCTTCCGACCCAGCTGGACCCGGACGAGCCGCGCCGCGTGGCCGAGGCCGTCGCCAAGATGGGCCTGAAACACGTGGTCATCACCTCGGTGGACCGCGACGACCTGCTGGACGGCGGCGCCCGCCACTTCGCCGAGGTCGTGACGTCGATCCGCGCCATGTCGCCGGGCACCACTATCGAGATCCTGACGCCCGACTTTCTGCGCAAGGAAGGGGCCGAGAACGTGGTGATCGACTCCCGTCCGGACGTCTTCAACCACAACCTCGAGACCGTGCCGCGGCTGTATCTCAAGATCCGCCCCGGCGCCCGCTACTACAACTCGTTGCGCCTGCTGGACCGCGTGAAGCAGCGCGATCCCTCCCAGTTCACCAAGTCCGGCCTGATGGTCGGCCTGGGTGAAACGAAGGAAGAGGTCATGCAGGTGATGGACGACATGCGTTCGGCCGGCGTCGACTTCATCACCATCGGCCAGTACCTGCAGCCGACCCGCAAGCACGCGGCCATCGACCGGTTCGTGACGCCGGAAGAATTCAAGGCCTATGAGGCGATCGCCCGAGCCAAGGGCTTCCTGATGGTCTCGTCCAGCCCGTTGACCCGCTCGTCGCACCACGCGGGCGAGGACTTCGCCAAGCTGCAGGCCGCCCGCCGCGCCCTCGACGCCCGCACGGTGTAAAGCCTTGCACCGTCATACGGTCACGCGCGTATTGCCGTACGCGCCCGACCAGCTGTTCGAGCTGGTCGGAGACGTCGAGGCTTATCCGAAGTTCGTGCCGTGGATCACCGCCATGCGCACCTGGAACGGTCGCGTCGACGGCGCGGTCAGCACGGTCGACGCCGAGGCCCAGGTCGGCTTCTCGTTCCTGCGCGAAAAGTTCGCCACCCGGGTGCGCCGCGACCGCGACTCGCTGAGCATCGACGTCAGCCTGCTGTACGGCCCTTTCAAGCGTCTCTCGAACGGCTGGCGGTTCGTCGCCGAGGGTGACGCCACCCGCGTCGAGTTCGTGATCGACTTCGCCTTCAAGGCCGCGCTGCTGGACGGGATGCTAGCGGCGAATATCGACAAGGCGGCCAATAAGCTGATCCAGTGCTTCGAGGACCGGGCCAAGCAGATCTACGGCGTCAAAGCCTAGTCCTTCTTCGCCACCGCTTCCTCGATCCGCTCCTCGAAGTCGCCGAGGTTGCCGAACAGGTTCTCGATCGCGAACACCAGGCCGAACACCCGCGCGGCGTCGTCGAATTCCAACTCACGGGTCAGGCCCTGCTTGCGCAGGCCTTCGACGCAGGTCTGGAAGGTCTGGTGGACCTCGGCGAAGGCCACGCGGTCGGGGCGCGCGCCGCCGGCCAGCAGGTCGGCCGTGCCACGCAGGAACTTGGCGCTGGCCTCCAGCATGTCGGCGGCGGCGGGCGCCAGGGCTTCGGCGGGCAGGGGCTCATGCAAGGCGCGACCGACCATCACCGTATCATTGCGCAGCCGCCAGAGCGTGCGGGGCAGGGCCTCGGATACCGAGCGGTCGGAGAGCTTGCTGGCGCTCTCGCGATCGGCCTCGGTCATGCCGGCTTGCAGCTTGGCCAGCGCCGCGCGCAGGTCGTCCTGGGCTTTGAGATAATCCGTCGGGCCGGGCGTGCCGCGCAGGGCCAGGACGTGGCTGTCCAGGATATGCGCCTGGAGCCCGGCGATCTTCTGGACGCTGGAGACGACCGAGGCGTGGGCGCGGGCCGGGAAGATCAGCAGGGTGGCGGCGACGCCGACGACGCTGCCGACGGTGATCTCGGCCACCCGCAGGCCGGCGGCCAGCAGCGGGTCCATGTGCGTGGTCGTGCCGATCAGCATGATCACGGCGGTGACCGGCGCCACCTTCAGCGACGGCCGCACCGCGACCAGGAAGGCCAGCAGGGCAACGGTCACGCACAGAATGATGCCGCCGAACTCGGGCCAGCGGGCGTGAAGATAGGCGGCCCCGGCGCCGGCCAGCGCGCCGACCACCGTGCCGATGAACCGCTCCATCGAGGCGGTGATGGTCGCGCCCAGGCTGGACTGCACCACGATCACGGCGGTGAACACGGCCCAATAGCCTTGCGGCAGGCGCAGCAGCGTCGCGATCGCGAAGGCCGCGCCAACGGCGGCCGAGACGCGGATGGCGTGGCGGATCTCGGTCTTGCGAGCGGCCGCAGCCTTCAGCGCCTTTTGCGAAAGACCGACGCCGGCGAAGCGTCTCCAGTCGCTGGGCGCGGTCTGCGGCATCTTAAGCGACCGCCTCGCGCAGCATTTCCAGCGCCGTCCGCACCGCCGCCAGCTGCACGGCCTCGCGGGTCTCGCCGTCGAAGCGTTCGTGCAGGTGGACGACCGAGCGGTTGGCGCGGGCGACGGCGAAGTGGACGGTGCCGATCGGTTTCATCGGCGTACCGCCGCCCGGGCCGGCGATGCCGGTGATGGCCACGGCGACGTGACCGTTGCTCTCTTGTAGCGCGCCCTCGGCCATCATCCGCGCGACGGGCTCGGAGACCGCGCCGTGGTCGGCGATCAGGTCGCCGGGCACGCCCAACATCTCAGACTTGGCGCGGTTGGTGTAGGTGACGAAGCCGCGTTCGAAGACATCGGACGCGCCGGAGATCGAGCAGATCGCGCCGGCCACCAGCCCGCCGGTGCAGCTCTCGGCCGCCACCAGGCGCAGCGACTTGCCGCGCGCCTCGTCGATTAGCAGCCGGGCCAGGGTCTGGATTTCCAGCGGGAACATCAAAGCCTCCGGATTCGCCTTACCTTAGCCCGTTCAAGCCGGGGTCTCGACCGCCACGACGGCTGAAGCCGCTAGGCCTTCGCCGCGACCAGTGAAGCCCATCTTCTCGGTCGTGGTCGCCTTGACGCTGACCCGGTCGAGCGGGAGGTCAAGGATCTGAGCCAACCGCTCACGCATCGCCTGGCGGTGCGGTTTGATCTTGGGGCGCTCGCAGATCAGGGTCACGTCGACATTGACGATCGAGCCGCCCTTGGCGGCGACCAGCTGCGCGGCGTGAATCAGGAACTGGTCCGAGGCCGCGCCCTTCCATTTCGGATCGGTCGGCGGGAAGTGGTCGCCGATGTCGCCTTCGCCGATGGCGCCCAGGATCGCGTCGGTCAGGGCGTGCAGGCCGGCGTCGGCGTCGGAGTGGCCGATCAGGGTCTCATCGTGCTTGATGGCCACGCCGCACAGCCAGACCTCCTCGCCCGGCCCCCAGCGGTGGGCGTCGAAGCCCTGGCCGACTCGGGTGATGCGCGCGGCGCCGGCGAGCCGTTCGGCCATGGCGAAGTCCTCGGGATAGGTGAGTTTCATCAAAAGCGGATCGCCCGGCGCGATGGCCACACGGCCGCCGGCGGCCTCCACCACCTGGGCGTCGTCGGTCGGCTCGCCATCGGTCCAGGCGGCATAGGCGGCCAGCAATGTGTCGCGACGCGCGGCCTGCGGGGTCTGGGCGCGCCAGAGATGGTCGCGAGACGTGGTCGTCGGGTTCTGGCCCGGCTCGGCGCGCTTCAGCGTATCGGCGACGGGCAGGGCGGGCAGGACGGCGTCGGCGGTTTCCAGCGCCTTCAGCACGGCCTGAATGGTCGCGCCGGTCAGGAAGGGCCGGGCTGCGTCGTGGATCAGGACGGGTTCGTCGCCAGGGCGGTGGGCGAGGGCGGCCAGACCTGACTGCACCGACAGCGCGCGAGTCGCGCCGCCCGGAGCCACGCGCCAGCCGGGCAGGCCCGCGAGAACCTCGGTCAGCGCTTTTTCGCCATCCTGTGTCGTTACGATGACAATGTCCGCCGCCCCGCCCGCTAAGAAGGCTTCGACCGACCAGCGAAGGGCCGGTTTGCCGGCCACGGGCCGCCATTGCTTGGCCTGGCCGGGTCCGGCGCGGGTTCCCGAGCCAGCGGCGACGATCACGGCGGAGAAGGTCATGGCGGCTGTTTAGTCCGGTGGCCGGCGATGTCCAGTCGAAGCGGGCTTTACGGCGCCGCAACATTATGCCTAAAAAGATAGCTACGGGGATGATCACAAAATGAGCAACATGCTCGAGGTCGGCGGGGTCGAAGTTCCCGGTCGGGTGTGGATTGCACCCATGACCGGGGTTTCGGACCTGCCCTTCAGGGAAACGGCCACGGCGCTCGGCGCGCCTTATGTGGCGACGGAAATGGTGGCCAGCGCGGAATTCGCGAAGGGGCGGCCCGACGTCGTACGGCGCGCAGCCGTTGGCGAAGGCCTGCCGCTGACGGTGATCCAGTTGGTCGGCCGTGACATCGATTTCATGGCCCAGGGCGCACGCATGGCCCAGGACGCCGGCGCCCAGATCGTCGACCTGAATTTCGGCTGCCCCGCCAAGGAAGTGACCAAGGGCGTGGCCTGCGGCTCGGCCCTGATGCGCGAGCCGGAGCTGGCCGAAGCCCTGGTCGCCGCCGCCGTCGAGGCCGTCGACATTCCGGTGACGGTGAAGATGCGCCTGGGCTGGGACGTCGACTGCCTGAACGCGCCCGACATCGCCCGCCGCGCCGAGGCCGTCGGGGCCAAGGCGATCACGGTGCACGGTCGCACCCGCAACCAGTTCTACAAGGGCGTCGCCGACTGGACCGCCGTGGCGGCGGTGAAGAAGGCCGTTTCGGTGCCGGTCCTGGTCAATGGCGACATCGTCGACGGCGACAGCGCCCGCCAGGCTCTGGAGCAGTCCGGCGCCGACGGCGTGATGATCGGCCGGGGCGTCTATGGCCGTCCCTGGATCGCCGGCGCCATCGAGGCTGCGCTCGAAGGCCGGGGCTTTGCCGAACCCGAGGCCGAGGAGCGCCTGGCCATCGCGCTCACCCATTTCCGACGTAGCCTCTCGTTCTATGGCGAGCGGCTGGGCCTGAAGATGTTCCGCAAGCACCTGGCCTCGTACATCGAGGCCGCGCCCTGGCCGGAAACGGCCGAGGCCCGACGGGCGGCTCGCGCGGACCTGTGCCGCCTTGAAGATCCCGCCGCCGTGGAGATCGCCCTGCGCGACCTGTGGCTGGCGGGCGGGAGATTAGCCGCATGACCGACCGCGCTCGCGTCCTGGGAGGGGTTACGCCCGACGCCCTGAAGGCCGCCGCCTTCGACCTCAGCCCCGAACCGGCCCTCGTGGTCGATCGCGACGGCGGGCTGGTGGCGGTCAACGAAGCTGCTGAGGCCCTGTTCGGCCACGGCCTGTCGCTGCTGGCGCGTGGTCGTTTCCGCGCGGCGCTGCCGCCGGGCTCGGTGTTGGTCTCGCTGCTGGACCGCGCGATCACCGAGGGCGCCCTGGTCCGTGAGCACGGCGTCGAGGTCAATCTGTTCGGCCAACCGCCGTTCGAGGCCGACGGCGCCGCAGCGCCCCTGGGCGATGGCTCGGTGCTGCTGACCCTGCACGTCAAGGGCGTCCTGGGCGTGGATCGCGGCGCGGACGCCGCCGGCCTGCGCTCGGTCGTGGGGCTGGGCAAGATGCTGGCCCACGAGATCAAGAACCCGCTGGCCGGCATCCGTGGCGCGGCGCAACTGCTGAAGACCGGCGCCAGCGCCGTCGACCAGCCGCTGGCCCAGCTGATCGTCGACGAGACGGATCGCATCCGCCGCCTGGTCGACCGCATGGAGGCCTTCTCCGATGAGGTCCCGACCCCGCGCGAGCCGGTCAATATCCACCAGGTGCTGGACCGCGTCCGGGCCCTGGTCGCCAACGGCGTGGCCGACGGCCTGCAGCTGAAGGAAAGCTACGATCCCTCGCTGCCGCCGGTCTGGGGCGACGAGGATCACCTGATCCAGATCTTCCTGAACCTGACCAAGAACGCCGCCGAGGCCGCCCATATGCGCGGCGACGATCGCGGCGTGATCTCGATCCACACCGCCTGGCGTCCGGGCGTGCGGGTGCGCGGCGCCAACGGCAAGGCCGCCAGCGGCGCGCCGATCGAGGTCAAGGTGATCGACAACGGTCCCGGCGTGCCGGCCAGCCTGCGCGACCACCTGTTCCAGCCGTTCGTCACCACCAAGGCCAACGGCACGGGTTTGGGCCTGGCCCTGGTCACCAAGCTGGTCACCGCCCACGGCGGCCTGATCGATTTCGAGTCCGAGCCCGGTCGCACCGTGTTCCGCGTGCTGCTGCCGGTCGCGCCTGATACCCTTTCCGGAGACGCCTGAGCATGAACGCCGCGAGCAAGAAAATCCTGATCGCCGACGACGACAGCTCGGTGCGTCTGGTGCTCAGCCAGGCCTTCACGCGGCTGGGCTATCAGGTCCGCGCCACGGGCAATGCCACCACGCTGTTGAAGTGGGTCACGGACGGCGAGGGCGACCTGGTCGTCACCGACGTGATGATGCCCGACGAGAACGTCTTTGACGTGCTGCCGCGCATCCGCAAGGAACGGCCCAAGCTGCCGATCATCGTGATGAGCGCCCAGAACACCCTGCTGACGGCGGTCAACGCCGCCGACGCCGGCGCGTTCGAATATGTCTCCAAGCCCTTCGATTTGGATGACGTCACCGCCGCCGCCCGCCGGGCCCTGTCGCGGCCGGCCGACACCGAGGCCTCCAAGGCCCAGGCCCGCGCCATGCGCGACGAGCGCCTGCCGCTGATCGGCCGCTCGGCGCCGATGCAGGAGGTCTACCGCACCATCGCCCGCCTAGTCGGCGCCGACCTGACCGTCCTGATCCTGGGCGAGAGCGGCACCGGCAAGGAGCTGGTCGCCCGCGCCCTGCACGAGCTGGGCCGTCGCCGCGACGGCAAGTTCGTGGTGCTGAACCTGGCCGCCGTGCCGCGTGAGCGGGTCGAGGCCGAGCTGTTCGGACGCGGCGAGGGCGACAATGGCCGCCTGGTCGAGGCCGATGGCGGCACCCTGTTTCTGGACGAGATCGGCGACATGCCGCTGGACGCCCAGACCCGCCTGCTGCGGGTGATCGACGGCACCGAGCCGGTGATCAATCCCAAGACAGGTCGCCGGCCGAACGTGCGGATCATCGCCGCGACCAATCGCGACCTGCGCGGCCTCATCCAGCAGGGCCTGTTCCGCGAGGACCTGTTCTTCCGTCTGAACGTCGCCCCGGTGCGCCTGCCGCCGCTGCGCGACCGCGCCGAGGACATTCCGGACCTGGCCCGCACCTTCCTGCTGCGCGCCGCCCGCGAAGGCTTGCCGGCCAAGACCATCGACCAGAGCGCGCTGGATCGCCTGAAGACCCATCCATGGCCGGGCAATGTCCGCGAGCTCGAGAACCTGATGCGCCGGATGTGCGCCCTCTATGCGGAGGAGCTGATCACCGCCCGCATCGTCGATCGCGAGCTGCAGGACCACACCCCGGCGGTGCGTTCGGAAGAGGGGCCCGTGACCCTGGCCACCCTGGTCGAGCGCCACCTGGCCTCGCACTTTGCCGATCAGCCCGACGGCGTGCCGCCGGCCGGCCTGTACGACCGCGTCCTGCAGGAGGTCGAGCGCCCGCTGATTCAGCTGACCCTCTCGGCCACCCGCGGCAACCAGGTGCGCGCCGCCGAGATTCTGGGCCTGAACCGCAACACCCTGCGCAAAAAGATCCAGGACCTGGGCGTGGAGATGACTCGAGGTCGTCGCTGACGCATGCACGCTGAAGCTTTATCAGCACATAGCTGTTGAATTTAGGACACACGCTCCTAAACTCCCCGGCGATGGCTTCAGTGGCTTACGCGACGGGATCGGAGAGCCCGCCAACTCGGTTCAGCCGGGCCTGGTGGCGCGAGATTCTGCGGTCGCGCTACCTGATCGGTGGGGGCTATGCGCTGGCGGTGATCCTCACCGTCGCGGGCGTCGCCCTGGCCTCGTCGCCGCCCCGGAACGATTCGATCAGCACCGCCTCCACCGTCATCCTGGTGGTGCTGAGCTTCAACCTGGTGCTGATCCTGGGCGTGGCCACCGTGGTGGGCCTGCGCCTCTATGACCTGATCGATTCCCGAGCCAGCGACGCCGGCGCCCGGCTGCACCTGCGCTTCGTCGGCCTGTTCTCGCTGGCGGCCGTGGCCCCGGCGGTGATCGTGGCGCTGTTCTTCGGCGTGCTGGTCAACCGGGGCGTCGATGGCTGGTTCAGCCAGCGGGTCCAGACCGTGGTCGGCAACTCGGCCAAGGTCGCCAACTCGTATGTCGAGCAGCAGACCCGCTACATCTCCGAACATATCGGCCCCATGGCCGCCGAGGTGAACCGCGCCGCGCCGGCCCTGGAGCAACAGCCGGTCGCCTTCGGTCATTACCTGGCCGAACAGACCAAGGACGCGGGCTTTGCCGCCGCCTACGTGCTGGACCGCGACGGCCGCATTCTTGCCCGGGCGGAGATCGGCGAGACGCTGCCGTTCCTGGCGCCGCCGCCCTCCAGCTTCGCGGCCACCGACAACGGCGAGGTCACCGCCCAGCGCTTCGTATCCGGTGACCTCTTCAGGGCGCTGTACAAGCTGAACGCCTTTCCCGACGCCTACCTCTATGTGGTCCGTCCCATCGAGAAGGGCATCCTGACCCACTTGATCGAGACCCAGGACGCCCTGGTCGCCTATCGCGACGCCGAGCGCAGCCGCGGCCGGATTCAGGCGATCTTCGGGCTCAGCTATCTGGAGACGGCGCTCCTGGTGCTGGTCGCCGCCATCTGGGTCGGCATCGCCGCCGCCAACTCGATCGCCGGTCCGGTGGCCGGGCTGGTCGAGGCGGCGGGCCGCGTGTCCGGCGGCGACCTGGACGCCCGGGTCGAGGTCGATACGGGCCCGGAAGAGATCCGTGCGCTCTCCAACGCCTTCAACATGATGACCAGCGAGCTGCAACTTCAGCAGGCTGCGCTGAGAACCGCCAGCCTGGACGCCGAGAGCCGACGCCTGTTCATCGAGACGGTGCTGTCGGGCGTCAGCGCTGGCGTCGTCAGCCTGGACGAGCGCGGCAAGGTCTCGGCCGTGAACCGCCGGGCGGTGACCTTGCTGGGGCTGCCCGACGACGCCCTGGGCGTGGATCTGGTCCATCTGGCCCCGGAGTTCGAGACGGTGATGGAAGCGCTCCAGGAGAGCCGTCCCGACACCGACGTCGAGGTCGACATCATGCGCGAGGGCGAGACCCGCCGCCTGCGGGTCCGCGCCGCCGGTCACGTGGCAGAGGGCCTGGTTTTGACCTTCGACGACATCACGCGCCTGATGGCCGCCCAGCGCAATGCCGCATGGAAGGACGTGGCGCGCCGTATCGCCCACGAAATCAAGAACCCGCTGACCCCAATCCAGCTGTCGGCCGAGCGCCTGCGCCGCAAGTACCGCAAGGACATCGCCAGCGACCTGGAGACCTTCGATCGCTGCACCGACACGATCATCCGCCAGGTCGGCGACATCGGTCGGATGGTCGACGAGTTCTCGGCCTTTGCCCGGATGCCCGCGCCGCGCTTTGAACCGGCCAACCTGACAGAGATGCTGCGCCAGGCGGTGTTCGCCCAGCGCTTCCAGGACGCCGAGATCGAGGTGAAGCTGGAAGAGCCGGGCGAGGGCGATGTCTGGATCACCTGCGACCAGCGGATGATCGGCCAGGCCCTGACCAATATCCTGAAGAACGCCGGCGAGGCGGTCGGCGGGCGGCGGGCCCTGGAGCCTGAGTTGCCGGGCCGGATCACCGCGACCCTGACCTCGGACGCCGACGACCTGTGCGTGACGATCGAGGACAATGGCGTAGGTCTGCCGGCAAAGGACCGTGACCGACTCACCGAACCCTATGTGACGACCCGTGAGAAGGGGACGGGCCTCGGCCTGGCCATCGTCAAGCGGATCATGGAGGACCACGGCGGCAGCCTGGCCCTGATCGACGCACGCGCGCTCCCTGGAGCGCGCGTGATCCTGAAGTTTCCGACGACCGCGAGACTGCACGCCGCGGTCCCAAGCAGCGCGGACCAAAGTGGCGTTGAGGAGATGATATGAGCGCCGATGTTCTTGTGGTGGATGACGAGGCCGACATCCGCGAACTGGTGGCCGGCATCCTTGAGGATGAAGGCTATGCGGTCCGCACGGCCGCCGATTCCGACCAGGCCCTGGCTGCCATCCGGGCCCGCAAGCCGGCCTTGCTGGTCCTGGATATCTGGATGCAGGGCGGCGGCATGGACGGCCTGGAGCTGCTGGACATGGTCAAGTCGCTGGACGCCGACCTGCCGGTGATCATGATCTCGGGCCACGGCAATATCGAGACCGCCGTCAGCGCCATCAAGCGCGGCGCCTACGAGTTCCTGGAAAAGCCCTTCAAGTCCGACCGGCTGCTGCTGATCGTCGAGCGGGCGCTGGAGGCGGCGGGCCTGCGCCGAGAGAACCGCCGGCTGCGCGCCCAGACCCTGGCCCCCGACAGCCTGATCGGCAAGTCGGCCCCGGCCCAAGCGCTGCGCCAGCTGATCCTTAAGGTCGCGCCGGCCAACAGCCGCGTGTTGGTCTCGGGCCCGCCCGGCTCGGGCAAGGAGCTGGTGGCGCGCCTGATCCACGGCGCCAGCACCCGCACCAAGCAGGAGTTCGTCGCGGTCAGCGCCGCCGGCATGGCCCCCGAGCGCCTGGACGTCGAGCTGTTCGGCGAAGAAGGCGAGGGCGGTCGTCCGCGCAAGATCGGCGTATTCGAACGCGCCCACGGCGGCACGCTCTATCTCGACGAAGTCGCCGACATGCCGCGCGAAACGCAGGGGCGCATCCTGCGGGTTCTGGTCGAGCAGCGCTTCCGCCGCGTGGGCGGCGACAGCGACGTACAGGTCGACGTGCGGGTCATCTCGTCCAGCTCCCGCGACCTGCGCGACGAGATCGCCGGCGGCCGCTTCCGGGAAGACCTGTTCCACCGGCTGAACGTGGTGCCGGTGCGGGTGCCGGGCCTGGCCGAGCGCCGCGAGGACATCCCCGAACTGATCAACTTCTTCGTCGAGCGGATCAGCGAGGCCACCGGCCTGCAACGCCGTCGCCTGGGCGAGGACGCCCTGGCCACGCTGCAGGTGCAGACGTGGCCGGGCAATGTCCGCCAGCTGCGCAACAACGTCGAGCGCATGCTGATCTTGGCCTCGGGCGAGCCGGGCGACCTGATCACCGCCGAGATGCTGTCGGGCTCGGACCAGCCCAGCGCCGGCAATGCGGGCGCCATCGGGGCCGAGCGGATCATCGCCCTGCCGCTGCGCGAGGCCCGCGAGCTGTTCGAGCGCGAGTACCTGAACGCCCAGATCCTGCGGTTCGGCGGCAATATCTCGCGGACGGCCAATTTCATCGGCATGGAGCGCTCGGCGCTGCACCGCAAGCTGAAGTCCCTGGGCGTGGCCGGCGCCCGGACGGAAGAGGAAGAGTAGATGTCGCGCTTCGCCTATGTGAACGGCCGCTTCGTGCGTCACGGCGAGGCCGCCGTCCATATCGAGGATCGCGGCTATCAGCTGGCCGACGGCGTCTACGAGGTCTGGGCCGTGTTCGACGGCAAGCTGGCCGATGCGGAGGGGCACTTCGCCCGCCTGTGGCGCAGCCTGGACGAGCTGCGCATCGCCCACCCGATGAGCGAGGCCTCGTTGCTGCTGGTGCTGCGGGAGGCGGTGCGCCGCAACAAGGTCAAGGAAGGGCTCTGCTACCTGCAGGTCACCCGCGGCGTGGCCAAGCGCGACCATGCTTTCCCGAATCCGCCTGTGCCGCCCGCCGTTGTGATCACCGCCAAGTCGGTCGACCGCGTGGCCGCCGACAAGAAGGCCGCGGCCGGCGCGTCGGTGATCTCGGTTCCGGAGAACCGCTGGGGCCGTTGCGACATCAAGTCGATCGGCCTGCTGCCCAACGCCCTGGCCAAGCAGGCGGCCCGCGAACGCGGCGCCATCGAGGCCTGGTTCGTCGACGACATGGGCCTGGTCACCGAAGGCGCCTCGTCCAACGCCTGGATCGTCGATGGCGAAGGAGCTCTGCGCACCCGCGACACCAACGCCAACATCCTGCGCGGCGTGACCCGCTCGACCCTGCTGGACGTGATCCGCGAAAGCGGCCTGCCGATCAGCGAGAAGCCCTTCACGATCGCCGAGGCGCAGGCCGCCAAGGAGGCCTTCATCACCGGCGCCGGCTCGCTTCTGACGCCGATCGTACAGGTGGATGGCGTCAAACTGGGGGATGGCAAGCCTGGCGAGGTGGCGACGCGGCTGCGGCGTCTCTATATCGAGCGAGCGCGTCAAAAAGCCGTCTGAAGTCGGAGCAATATCCGACAGGAGCGGCTTGCGGTAGCGCGACCTGTTGGAAATTTTCACTGAGGGCTTGTCGCTTTCGGCGAAAAATCATCTAGCATGGTCTTGTTTGTGTGGGGGGCGTGTTGCCCTCCGAGAACAATGAGAGGGGAACCCCCGAATGTCCGCCGAAAAGAAACAGAACCTTCAGGACACCTTCCTGAACAGCGTGCGCAAGTCGAAGACGCCGCTCACCATCTTCCTCGTCAATGGCGTCAAGCTGCAGGGCGTGGTCAGCTGGTTCGACAATTTCTGCGTCCTCCTGCGTCGCGATGGCCAGTCGCAACTGGTCTACAAGCACGCCATCTCCACCATCATGCCGGCTCAGCCTGTGCAGCTCTACGAGCCCAGCGCCGACTCCGACGACTGAATTTAGAGACATTTGTCCAAG
Organism: uncultured Caulobacterales bacterium; assembly: GCA_903900155.1. Lineage (GTDB taxonomy): Bacteria > Pseudomonadota > Alphaproteobacteria > Caulobacterales > Caulobacteraceae > Caulobacter. Next base: position 32,137 of record CAIUMD010000101.1, read on the forward strand.
TCTACTTCCCGGTCGATTGACCACGCCGCGCCGATCCTGAAGGCGCTTGTCATCCATCCGGCGCGGCAGTTGCGCGGCCAGGCGGCCCTCGAGGCCCGGGATCCCAATGCCCGGCTCGAGGAAGCCGTCGGCCTCGCCATCGCGCTTGATCTCGAAGTCGTCGAGACGATGATCGCGCCGCTGCGCGCGGTGACGCCTGCGACCTTGTTCGGCAAGGGCAAGGTCGAGGAGTTCGCGGCGATCTGCGAGGTCGAGCACATCGACGTCGCCGTCTTCGACGACCAGCTCACGCCCATCCAGCAGCGCAATCTCGAGAAGGCGCTGAAGGTCAAGGTCGTGGACCGCACGGGCCTGATCCTCGAGATCTTCGCCCGGCGGGCCCGGACCCGTGAGGGCCGCCTGCAGGTCGAGCTGGCCAGGCTGGAATACGAGCGCTCGCGCCTCGTCCGCACCTGGACCCACCTGGAACGCCAGCGGGGCGGCACCGGCTCGACCGGCGGCCCCGGCGAAACCCAGATCGAACTCGACCGCCGCCTGATCCGCGACAACATCATCAAGCTCAAGAAGGAGCTGGACGAGGTGCGTCGCACGCGGACCCTGCACCGCAGCGCCCGCAAGAAGGTCCCGTACCCGACGGTCGCCCTGGTCGGCTACACCAACGCCGGCAAGTCCACGCTGTTCAACCGCCTGACCGAGGCCGAAGTGCTGGCCAAGGACATGCTGTTCGCGACCCTGGACCCCACCTTGCGCACCGTGAAGCTGCCCAACGGGCGGCCGGCGATCATGTCCGACACCGTCGGTTTCATCTCCGACCTGCCGCACGAGCTGGTCGAGGCCTTCCGCGCCACCCTCGAGGAGGTGCAGGAGGCCGACGTGGTGCTGCACGTCCGCGACGTGGCCAATCCCGACAGCGAAGCCCAGGCCCGCGACGTCGAGACGGTGCTGGGCGAGCTGGGCGTGACGTTCGACGAGGGCAAGACCGTCGTCGAGGTCTGGAACAAGATCGACCTGCTGCCCGAGGACGATCGCGAGGTCGTCGAGGGCCATGCCCGGCGCAAGGACGCTTCGGCGGTCTCGGCCGTCACCGGCGAGGGCTGCGAGGCCCTGCTGCGCCGGATCAGCGGCCTGATCGACGACAGCCCCCCGGTCGAGATCCAGCTGCAGGCCCAGGACGGCCAGGCCATCGCCTGGATCTACCGCAACGGCCGCGTGCTCAGCCGCTATGATGGTCCCGACGGTGACGTCACGATCGTCACGCGGCTGGATAGCCAGGCCCTGGGTCGGTTCGAGCGCCAGTTCCCCGGCGCGGTCGTCGGCGAAGCTTAAGGCTTCTTTTCCGCCGCCTTGGCGTCGTTCCATAGGCCGTCCATCTCCTCGAGATCGGATTGGTCGGGCGTCTTGCCACGCTCGGCCAGCCGCGCCTCGACGAAGTCGAAGCGACGGGTGAACTTGGCGTTGGTGGCGCGCAGGGCGTCTTCCGGATCGACGTCCAGCTTGCGGGCCAGGTTGGCGCAGACGAACAGGATGTCGCCCAGCTCCTCGCGAGCCTTGGCCATGTCGCCGGCCGCGATCTCGACCTCGATCTCGGCGGTCTCTTCGCGCAGCTTGTCCAGGACCTCGCGGGCCGAGGGCCAGTCGAAGCCGACGCGGGCGGCGCGCTTGGTCAGCTTCACGGCGCGGGTCAGGGCGGGCAGGCCGGCCGGCACGTCGTCCAGCACCCCGGTCTTGGCCTTGGCCTTGCGCTCCTGCGCCTTCAGCTGCTCCCAGCCGGCGACCTGGGCGGAGAGGTCGTCATAGGCGTGGTCGCCGAACACGTGCGGATGGCGGCGGATCATCTTGTCATTGATGGCCGCGGCGACGTCCTTCAGGTCGAACGCCCCTTGCTCCTCGGCCATCCGCGAGTGGAAGACCACCTGCAGCAAGAGGTCCCCCAGCTCTTCCTTCAGGTCCGGCAGGTCGCCCCGCTCGATGGCGTCGGCGACCTCGTATGCCTCCTCGACCGTGTAGGGCGCGATCGTCGCGAAGGTCTGCTCCAGGTCCCAGGGGCAGCCGCCGTTCGGATCGCGCAACTTCGCCATGATCTCCACGAGGCGGGAGATCGGGTGTTGATCCTCACTCGGCGGGACGAGGGGCGGGGACTTGATCGGGGAGGACATGCGGTTCCGGCTCGGCTGCGGGCTTGGCGTCCCCCTGCGCCGCATCCCGCGCCGTGAGCTGGCGCTGAATCTCGGCGAGGCGGTCCGCATCCAGCGGATAGCGCAACATGATCGCCGCGACCACCAGTCCCAGGAATGCGGGCGCGAATGCGTAGAGGCCGATCAACGCCGCATCACCGCTGGGCGTCGAAACCTTCGGATCGAAGCCCAGCGCGCCCAGGATGATGAACACCCCGACGGCCAGGGCGTAGCCCAGCTTGATGGTGCCGGTGACGATCGCATAGAGCAGGCCGGTCTTGTCGACGCCGCTCTCCAGCCGCTCTTCGTCGCCGATATCGGCCATCATGGCGCGCACCAGCAGCGGCGCGGCCGAGTAGGGCAGGCCGGCCAGCACCAGCACCGCCATGCCGATCAGGACATTGCCGGCCGGCGTCACCACGACCGCCAGCTGCACGGCCGCATACAGCAGCGACGCGACCAGCAGCGACCGGTGCTTGCCGATCCGCTTGGCCAGGGCCGGCCACAGGGGCGCGCCGGCCAGGGCGGCGATGAAGTAGATCAGCAGCAGCACGCCGGCCTGGGTCTTGTCGAAGCCCTTCATGCGCTCGAAGAAGAACAGGAACAGCGTGCCGGTGATGCCCGGCGCCAAGCCCATCAAGAGGTCGGCCATCAGCAGGCGTTGGACCGACGGACGCCCCAGCAGCTTCAGGTACTGGCGCAGACCAGTGTCGCCATGGCGCGGCGGCGGCGCGGGCTCTTTCACGGTGGTGACCGCCAGCAGGACGGTGAGGGGCGCCAAGAGGACGATGAACCAGCCCATGGCGCTGATGCTGTCCAGGTGGTCGCCCTTGAAGACGCCGGTGACGATCGGCGGCAGGCACAGCACCAGGATCATGCCGACGACATTGGCGCCCTGCCACCAGCCATAGACCCGCGAGCGCTGCTGGTAGTCGGAAGACAGCACCGCGCCCCAGGCGGTCTGCGACAGCACCACCATCGAATAGCCGATATAGACGACGCTTAGCCAGAACCACAGATAGACCGGCCCAATGCCGGGCTGGGCCATGAACAGCGCGAAGGCGCCAACGGCGATCACCGGCGTTCCGGCGGCCAGCCAGGGTCGGAAGCGGCCCCACCTGGTGCGCGTGCGGTCCATCATGCCGCCCAGCACCGGATCCAGCAGCATGTCCAGCAATTTGACGATCAGGAAGGCCGCGCCCACCGTCGCCATGGGAAGGCCCAGGGAGTTGATATAGTACTCGGGCAGGTACACCACGAGCGGCAGGCCCATCGCCGCGATCGGAATGGCGGGCGCCGCGAACCTGGCCATCGACCCGTTCGAAAGTCGGTTGGTCATGCCGTTACTCCATCTCCCCGCGCTGTTGCTCGCGCTCGGACACCGGGCCGCTGAACGGCCGTTTGAATGAGTGTGGGGGCATTGGTCGCAGAGCGCCAGTCTCTTCGTGCAGTCGCACGGCTTCGCCGCTTCACGCGGTCGGCCCGCTGAAGGGATGGAAAGGGACGCGGAGCGCCGGACGACGTCCGGAGTTTGAAAAATGAATACCGTTTCGACGAAGCCCGACGCTCCGCGCGATCGTTATCCGGAAGCGTAGCGCCGCGATGCTGTTTGCACCTCGACGCCCTTGAAGCCTCCGACGGGCGGGCCAGGCCGCGAAGCCTGGTCCCGGATGTCCGGGTTTCCCCGAACCTGTCGCTCTCCTCGGCCTGCATCCACCGTCGTTTCTGTGTTCCAGGGTCGACTACCTCGGGGATGGCGCAGTTGCGG
>CAIUMD010000102.1 GCA_903900155.1 uncultured Caulobacterales bacterium
GGAGGATCTATTCCCTGTCGGCGGTCTCGTCCTCCCCCGCGAACCCCGGCAGGCTCCACCCGAACTTGATCGCGCACGCCCGCAGCCCGAACGCCGCCACGAACCCCGCGATCCCCGCCGGCCAGAAGGCCGCGCCCAGCAGCTTCAACACCGCGAACACGGTTGCCCCCAGCAGCGCGGCGGTGATGTAGATCTCCCGCCGCAGCAGCAGATTGGGCTCCTCGGCCAGCACGTCGCGGATCACCCCGCCGAAGGCGGTGGTGAGCACGCCCATGACCACGGCGCTGAACGGATGCACCCCCAGACCCAAAGCCTTGGCGGCGCCGACCACGGCGTAGGCCGCCATGCCCAGGGCGTCCAGCCACAGCAGGGCCCGGAACCGCCAGCCGCGCTTGCCCAGCAGCCAGACCACCGTGGCCGCCGCCAGGCACGCGAGAATGTAGCCGGGCCGCTGCACCCAGAACACCGGCGCCCCGATCAGGAGGTCGCGCAGTGTCCCGCCGCCCACGCCGGTGATGGCGGCGAAGAATCCGAAGGTGATGATGTCGTGCTTGCACCGGGCCGCCGCGAGGGCGCCCGTTGCCCCGAAAACGGCCGCGGCGGCGTAGTCGAGCCAGAAAAGCGCGGTCTCGAGGGGGTCTAGGTGCACGTCCATGCCCGTACATGACATGGCGGCGCCGCTTCCGTGAACCCTGTGGCGGTAATATCCGATTTACACTTTCGCCCGTTCGACTAAAGGGGCGCGGATGAGCGATAAGCCCGAGCAGAAAAAAGGCTGGTTCCAGCGCCTGACGTCTGGCCTGACCCGGTCCTCCCAGCAGATGACCGAGCAGGTCACGGGGGTCTTCACCAAGAAGCCCCTGGACCAGGAACAGCTGGACGCCTTGGAGGAGATGCTGATCGAGGCCGACCTCGGTCCGCAGATCGCCGCCCGCATCACGGAAGCGTTTGGGAAAGCGCGCTTCGGCAAGTCGTCTTCGGACGACGAGGTCAAGGAGGCTCTGGCCGAGCTGATCGCCGCCGAGCTGGCCGACCGCCAGGGCGACTTTGACCCGCTGTCGGGCCCGCGTCCCTATGTGGTGCTGTTCATCGGCGTCAACGGCTCGGGCAAGACCACGACGCTCGGCAAGATCGCCGCCGACCTGACCGAGAAGGGCGCCCGCGTCCTGATCGCCGCCGGCGACACCTTCCGCGCCGCCGCCGTCGAGCAGCTGAAGGTCTGGGCCGACCGGGCCGGGGCCGACTTCATGTCCAAGCCCACAGGCTCGGACGCCGCCGCCCTGGCCTACGAGGCCGTCGAGCGCGCCAAGGCCGAGCACTATGACGTGGTGCTGATCGACACCGCCGGCCGCCTGCAGAACAAGCAGGGGCTGATGGACGAGCTGCTCAAGGTCATCCGTGTCGTGAAGAAGGTCGATCCGGACTATCCGCACGAGACCCTGCTCGTCTTGGACGCCACGGTCGGCCGCAACGCCCTGGCCCAGGAGAAGATCTTCGGCAACCAGGTCGGCGTGTCCGGGATTGTCATGACCAAGCTGGACGGCACTGCGCGGGGCGGGGTGCTGGTGCCGGTGGCACGCGCCTCCGACAGCCCGATCAAGCTGATCGGCGTGGGCGAAGGCGTCGACGACCTGCAACCGTTCGACGCCCGCGCCTTCTCGCGCTCCCTCGTCGGCCTGAAGGACTGATCCGTGAGCGAAGCGCCAGAAGAGGCCTCCAAGAAGAACAATGGCTGGGTTCGGACGGTCGTCGACTACGGCGCGGCCCTGGCGTTCGGCGCGGCCTACTTCATCACCAAGGACTTCCAGAAGGCGACCTGGGTGCTGGTGGCCGCCTCGGCTGCCGCCCTGGCCATCGGCTACGCGGTCGAGCGCCGCCTGGCCCTGCTGCCGCTGTTCTTTGGCGGCATGGCGCTGATTTTCGGCACGCTGGGCCTGATCTTCCACAGCGACGTGTTCGTGAAGATCAAGGTGACGGTGATCAACCTGGCCTTGGCCGCCTTCCTGTTCGGCGGTGTGCTGACGGGTCGCCAGCCGCTGAAGCTGATCATGGGCGAGGCCCTGCACCTGTCCGACGCGGCCTGGCGCACCCTGACCCTTCGCTATGGCGGCTATTTCGGCGTCGTGGCCCTGCTGAACGAGATCGTCCGCAACACCCAGGACACCGACACCTGGGTGAAGTTCCGCCTCGGCCTCCTGCCGCTGGCCCTGGTGTTCGTCGCCACCCAGGTGCCGTTCATGATGAAGCACATGGCCAAGGGCGACGAGCCGACCGCCGTCGAGCCCCCGGATGGCGGCTTCTAGGTATCCGCCGTCCACGGACCGTTGTCGTCAAATCGACGTGTTAGGATGTTAGCGTTCGACCGTCGGCCGAGTGAGGCCGTGCGGAATTGGGGACGCGAGCATGGCCAAGAGCAAGGGTGAGAAGACGGTCGGGGGTCTCCTGGAGCGCTCGCCCAGCCACCTGCTGCATCGGGTCCTGCAACTGGCGCTCGACATCTATGCCGAAGAGTGCGGCGAGGCCGGGGTCACCCAGCGCCAATTCGCCGTGCTGGCCGCCGTGGCCGAGAACGAGGGCGTCACCCAGACGGCCCTGGTCCGCGCCACCGGCATCGACCGCTCGACCCTGGCCGACATGGTCGCCCGCATGATCACCAAGGGCCACCTGGAGCGTCAGCGCTCGAGCGAAGACGCCCGCGCCAACAGCGTGCGTCTGACCGAGGCCGGCCGCGAAGCGCTGGAGACCATCCGCCCGATGGTCGGCATGGCCGACGCCCGCATCCTGGCCCTGCTCAAGCCCGGCAAGCGCGAAGGCTTCCTGGACCTGTTGTCCGACATGGCCGGCGCCGAGCTGCACCCGGCCGAAGCCGAGCCCAAGGCCAAGAAGCTGAAGGCGCCCAAGGCCGAGAAGCCGAAAAAGGACAAGAAGCCCAAGAAGGACAAGGCCGCGAAGAAAGCGGCCTAGTCGCCTTCTCCCCTTGCGGGAGAAGGTGTCAGCGTAGCTGACGGATGAGGGGTCGATAGGCGGTTGGGGTCAGCGCGACCCCTCACCCGACCCACTGCGTGGGCCACCCTCTCCCGCAGGGGGAGAGGGAAAAACTCAGACGATAATATTCAGCAGCGACCCAGGCCGCAGAATCTTCTGCGGCTGCGCATCCGGCTGTACGAACGGCTTCTGCGGCGCGGGGCGCTGCTGGGGCTGGGCCATGGTCTGCATGTGCACCGTCGACGGCGCGGCGGCCGGACGGGTCGGGGCCGCGTCGCCCAAAGCCTGTTGGAAGAACGCCGCGCGCGTCGATGCGGCCGGACCCGAGGCGGGCGCGGGGGCGGGCTTCGACGGGACGGACGGCCAACCGGCGGGACGAACGTTGCTCATGACGCGAAGTCTAACATGGTTAACGGAAGTTCGGCGAGTATGGTCAACGCGGCGTTAACAGGATAGGTCCGCGACCAGTGAGCGCACCCATTCTTCCGGAGACCCCGTGAACCGACAGAAGATCATCTTCCTGATCGTCCTGATCGCGGTCGGGCTGTTCATCGCCGCCATGGTTGGCTCGATGATGCCGAGCAAAGAGACCCTGGCGAACGGCTATCAACTCTCGATGGGCAGCAAGGGTGAGACCTGGCTCCGCTCGGCGGACCGCCAGACCCTGGTGACCGACGTGAGCGGCGTCTGGACGTCGGCCGACCGCATGCTGGTCGAGCGCCACCAGACCGAAGAGAAGCCGCCGTTCAAGCTGCTGGACTGCGACTACCAGGTCGCTAACGGGCGCGGCGCTCTTCAGCCGATCGCCAAGGCCGACGCCCTGGCCATGCTGGCCGGTCTGGAACGCCAGGCCGCCTCGCCCAAGACCTGCGTGAAGTAGCCTATTTCGCTTGCTTGAGCAGGTCCTCGGCCGCATCCGGCGTTAGGGGACCGGTGTGCTTGGCGATGATCATGCCGTCCGATCCCACCAGATAGGTCTCGGGCACGCCGGTGACGCCGTATTCGAAGCCCGCGCGGCCATCGCGGTCGACCAGCCGCTCGGCGAAGGGGTCGCCCAGCCGGGTCAGGAAGGCCTGGGTGTTGGCCGGAGCGTCCTTGTAGGCGACGCCGACGATCTTCACCCCCTGCGCCTTCAGGGCCATCAGCTGCGGGTGCTCGACCTCGCAGGGGGCGCACCACGAGGCGAAGAAGTTCACCAGGATCGGACCGTCGGCCGCGTTGCGGACCGGCGCGTCGCGGCCGCTGGCCAGTTCGGGCAGGGCCAGGGGCGGCGCCAGCTTGCCGACCAGGGCGTGCGGCTGGACGTGCGGGTCGCGCTTGAGCGCATAGCCCGCGAACAGGGCCGCCAGGGCGATCAGCACCAGCAGCGGCGTGAAGGCCAGCCAGCGCTTCACGGTTTCAGCTCGTCGAGCTCGGCCTGCTGGCGTTCGGCCTGCCGTTTCCAGCGCCGGGCGCCGGCCACGCTGTCGGCGATCAGCCAGGCGAAGGCGACCGCCGAGATGGCGAAGGCGGGCCAGAGATAGACGGCGTACTTGCCGGCGTCGAAATCGAAGCTCATCGGGCGGTCTCGGCCAGTTTCAGCGACAGGCTGCGGGCCTTGCGTCGCCAGACGAGAGCGCGGATGCGCACCAGCCACAGCGCTCCGAACCCGCCCAGATAGGCCAGGCCCATCAGCAGCGCCGGCCAGGCATAGATCGCCGGCAGCCCGTCGCCCTTCTTGGCCATGAAGGTCGAAGAGCCCTGGTGCAGGGTGTTCCACCAGTCGACCGAGAACTTGACGATCGGCAGGTTGATCAGGCCGACCAGGGCCAGGATGGCGGCGGCGCGGGCGGCCTTCTGCTCGTCCTCCAGCGACCCGCGCAGGGCCATGTAGCCGAGGTAGAACAGCAAGAGCACCAGCACCGAGGTCAGGCGCGCGTCCCACACCCACCAGGTCCCCCACATCGGCTTGCCCCACAGCGAGCCGGTGATCAGGGCCAGGGCCGTATAGACCGCGCCGATCGGGGCGCAGGCCTGGGCGGCCAGATCCGCGAGGGCTTGCCGGAACACCAGGGCCAGGAAGCTGGCCACGCCCAGGCAGACATAGATAAAGATGGCGATCGAGGCGGCCGGGATGTGGATGAACATCATCCGCACCGTATCGCCCTGCTGATAGTCCTCGGGAACCAGAAAGGTCACGACCAGGCCGGCGATGGCGGCGATGGCGGACAGCACGCCCAATAGCGGCGCGGCCCATCGCGAGAAGGCCATGAACCGCTCGGGATTGGTCAGGAAATCGAACGTGTTGCGCGCGTCCATGTCCACGCTCTAGAGCGGCAAGTCGGCGCGGGCAATGGCCGTATGGCTCCTTAAGAGCAGGAAAGACGGGTGGGACGGAGAAGACGCGACGTGTGCAGGCGCGTCGCGCCTTCACGCCCGATCGGGGTCAGCCGACCTTGCGCTGGATAATGACCTTGCGGTCACCGCTCTTGAAGACGTCCGGACCGCGGGTGTCGAAGCGGTGCACGTAGACGCCGCCGCCGTCGCGACCGTCCATGCCCAGCACATCGAAGGTCTTTTGCTGGCTGGGGGTCAAGGCCAGGTAGAAGGTCCGGGTGGCTTCGGCGCGGGCCTTCATGGCGTCGGCGGCCTTGGCCATCCGGTCCAGGCGCTCCAGCGTGGTCGGCGGCTCCATCTTGGCGCCGTCCTTGGCCTCTTCCTTCCTGACCATGGTGACCTTGGGCGAGGTGGCTTCGACGAAAGCCTTCAGGGCGCCGTCCTGGTCGGGGCGCAGTTGCAGGACGTCGCGCAGGCGCTGGGCGCGCTTTTCCGGATCCGGAGCGCGGAAGTGGTGAGGGCCCATCATGGCCATGTCCGGGCCCATGGCCATCAGCGCGTCCAGAGGCGGCAGCGGCGGGGCCGGAGGCGCGGGCGGAGCCGGTGGGGGCGGAGGCGCGGGGATCTGGGCCGAGGCGGCGCCCGCGGTCAGGGCGGTGACGGCGGCGCCCGCGAGCGCCAGGCGAACAAGCAGATTACGCATGGGTTGTGAGCTCCCTCTGATGTTGATGGGCGAGAGCTTGGCCATCGGGATATGGCGCGAAAATGTCCGGATTCATGAACAATGTTACATGATTGACGGGGTTCGAAAGACGCCGCGCCTTGCGCTCAAGCTGGCGCGCGTTATGTCAGCTGCCACATCCGGGATCGTCATCCTCTAAACACGCGCGGGCCGTCGGGCGCGCGCCTGCCCGGCTACGTTTTTGGAGTCCGCCATGAAGTCGCTCGCTTTCGTCGCCCTGGCCGTGGCGGGCCTGTGCTGGGGGCTGGGCTTTCCGACCGGCAAGCTGATCCTGACGCAGACGGACTCCAGTCACATGGTGCTGCTGCGGTTCATGGTCGCCGCCCTGGCCGCCGCGCCGTTCGCCCTGCGCAGCGCCGAGGTGCGCGCCCTCTTCAAGTCGCCGGTCGTGCTGTTGGCGGGCGTGCTTTACGGCGTGGCCTTCATGGTCCAGTTCGAGGGCCTGGCCTACGTGTCGGTGACGGTGGCGGCGCTGCTGGTCGGCGCCATGCCGGCTCTGATCGCGGTCAGCGCCAAGGTGCTGGGCGAGACGGTCTCGAGGATGTCGTGGGCCGGCGTGGCGGCGGCGACGCTTGGCGCGGCCTGCATCGCCGGCAAGCCGGACGGCGCCAGCTCGCCCTACGGCGTGGCCCTGTCGATCGGGGCGCTGTTCCTGTTCCTGGCCTGGCTCTTGACCCTGCGTCGGGCTCCGAAAGCTCCGAACGCCATGGCCATCCCGGCGGTGTCGATCATCGTGGCGGCCGCCACCATCCTGCCGATCGCCTTCTTCATGCATGGTCCGCCGAAGCTGGATCTGACCGCCCCCGTCTGGGCCGCGATCCTGGCCCAGGGCGTGCTGGCGACCCTGCTGGCCACCGCCGCCTGGCAGTACGGCGCGGCAAGGGTCGGCGCGGCGAGCGCCGGGGTGTTCATCAATATTGAGCCGCTGATCGGCGCGGCCTGCGGCGTGCTGCTGTTCGGCGACCACCTGACCGCGGCGCTGCTGGCCGGCGGTCTGCTGATCATCGGCGGTTCGCTGACGGTGGTGCTGGGCGAGAAGCGGGCCCAGCCGGGCGAGCTGCAGGCGACGGTGGCGCCGACGCCGTGAGGGCCCGTCCTCGCCCTTCGACAAGCTCAGGGTGAGGACTACTTTCATGGCGGCTCAATAAAAACCTCATCCTGAGCTTGTCGAAGAACGAGGTTTGCGGGCCCGCTAGTCCAGCGCGTTTCGACACGCCGCGCCCATGGCCAGCGGCGATAACGCCACCGCTCCTACACAGTAGGCCAGCAGCAGCAGCAGCCCCCCCGTCCACGGCAGCCCCGCCGCATAGCCGTCCAGCGCCCCCGCCCCGAAGATCACCGGGGGCGCGAACAGCGGCAGGACGATCACGGCCACCAGCAGGCCGCCGCGCTTGGACCCCAGCGCCAGGGCCGCGCCCAGGCCGCCGAGGAAGGCGAAGGCCAGGCCGCCGGCCAGGGCGCAAAGCACCAGCAGCGGCATGACCTTGAGCTCCGCGCCGAGCATGAGAGCCGCGACCGGGGCGGCCAGGGCGAGCGGCGCGCCGGTGGCCAGCCACTGGGCCAGGCACTTGGCGACGGCGACGGCCTCCAGCGGCGCGGGGCCCAGGGCCAAGAGGTCCAGGGTCCCGTCCTCGTAGTCGCGCTCGAACAATCTCTCGAGGGAGAGCAGCGCCGCCAGGGCCAGGGCCAGCCAGGCGATGCCCGGCGCGATCGCCGCCAGCCGCTCGGGCGCGCGGCCCGAGGCCATCGGCAGCAGCACGACGACGCAGGCATAGAAGGTCAGGGCCAGCAGCGGCCCGCCGCCCCGGCCCCAGGCCAGGGCCAACTCCCGTCGCAGGAGGACGCCGAACGCCTTCATGCGCCGATCTCGACGTTGCGAGCGGGAATAGGCAGCGGATCATGCACCGAGGCCAGGATCATGCCGCCGGCGGAGAGGTGCTCGGCCATCACCGCGCCGAACGCCTCGCGCTGGCCGGCGTCCAGCGGGGCCATCGGCTCGTCCAGCAGCCACAGGGCGCGCGGGCTGGCCGCCAGCCGCGCCAGGGCCAGGCGCCGGCGCTGGCCGGCCGACAGGCGGCGGACCTCCAGGTCCAGCAGGCGATTGAGGTCAAAGCGTTTGGCCGCGGCCCGGGCGCTCTCCTCGGTCCCGCCGGTCCACAGGGTCTGGAAGCGCAGCTCCTCCCAGGCGGTGCGGCTGGATTTCAGGCCGTCCTGGTGGCCCAGCAGATGCAGGTGCTCGGCCCGCGCGGCCTCGGCCTCGATCGGGCCGGTCTCGCCTTCGAAGGTCACCGCACCCTCGGCCGGACGCAGCAGGCCGGCGACGGCGCGCAGCAGGCTGGTTTTTCCCGCCCCGTTGCGTCCGACCAGCGCCGCGGCCTGGCCCGCCTCAAGCGTCAGATCCAACTTGGAAAACAGCCTGCGCTCGCCCCGCGAAATCGCCAGATCCTTAATGAGAACAACTCTCAACATGCCAAGACCCCGCGCGCGACATGGACGTTGCGCGGCAGCAGCGCTAAGAAGCGGCCGGTCGCCCCCCTCCAGTCGTTCAGGGTGGTACGCGGCGCGGAGGCGGAACCTGTGTGTCCCTTCCGATCAGCGCGTGATCCCGGGAGAGGTTTTCGGGCGGCCGTGGACAGAGAAGGATCCTTGAGAATGGCGTCTGTTGACAGCCTGAAAGCCCGCCGAGAGCTTAAAGTCGGCAACAAGTCCTACGTCTATTACAGCCTTCGCGCCGCCGAGGAAGCCGGTCTGACCGGAACTTCGTCGCTGCCGGTGTCGATGAAGGTGCTGCTGGAAAACCTGCTGCGCAACGAAGACAGCGTCTCGGTGTCGGAAGACGACCTGAAGGCCGTCGCCAACTGGCTGCAGAACAAGGGCAGCGTCGAGCACGAGATCAGCTTCCGCCCCGCGCGCGTGCTGATGCAGGACTTCACCGGCGTTCCCGCCGTCGTCGACCTGGCCGCCATGCGCGACGCCATGGTCGCCCTGGGCGCCAACCCGGCCAAGATCAACCCGCTGAACCCCGTCGACCTGGTCATTGACCACTCGGTCATGGTCGACAACTTCGGTAATCCCAAGGCTTACGACGACAACGTCAAGCGCGAGTACGAGCGCAACATCGAGCGCTACCGCTTCCTGCGCTGGGGCTCGTCGGCCTTCAACAACTTCCGCGTCGTGCCGCCCGGCACCGGGATTTGTCACCAAGTAAACCTTGAGTACCTCGCACAAACCGTGTGGACCAACGAAGTCGACGGCGCCGAAGTCGCCTATCCCGACACCGTCGTCGGCACCGACAGCCACACGACCATGGTCAACGGCCTGGCCGTCCTGGGCTGGGGCGTCGGCGGCATCGAGGCCGAGGCGGCCATGCTGGGCCAGCCGATCCCGATGCTGATCCCGGAAGTCATCGGTTTCAAGCTGACCGGCGCCCTGCCGGAAGGCGCGACGGCCACCGACCTGGTGCTGACCGTCACCCAGATGCTGCGCAAGAAGGGCGTGGTCGGCAAGTTCGTCGAATTCTTCGGCGACGCCCTGGCCAACCTGACCCTGGAAGACCAGGCGACCATCGCCAACATGGCTCCGGAATACGGCGCCACCTGCGGCTTCTTCCCGATCTCGGCCGCCACCATCGCCTTCCTGAAGGGCACCGGCCGCACGGCCGAGCGCGTCGCCCTGGTCGAAGCCTACGCCAAGGAGCAGGGCCTGTGGTGGGAGCCCGGCGTCGCCGAGCCGACCTTCACCGACACCCTCGAGCTTGACCTGGCCTCGGTGCAGCCGTCGCTGGCCGGCCCCAAGCGCCCGCAGGACCGCGTCCTGCTGGCCGACGCCTCGGTCAAGTTCCAGGAGTCGCTGGTCGGCGAGTTCGGCAAGGGCGAGCAGCCCGACCTGCGCGCGCCGGTGGAAGGTGAGAACTTCGACGTCGGCCACGGCGACGTGGTCATCGCCGCCATCACCTCGTGCACCAATACCAGCAACCCGAGCGTCCTGATCGCCGCCGGCCTGTTGGCCAAGAACGCGGTGGCCAAGGGCCTGAAGACCAAGCCGTGGGTGAAGACCTCGCTGGCCCCCGGCTCGCAGGTGGTCACCGACTACCTGGCCAAGGCCGGCCTGACCAAGCACCTCGATGCGCTCGGCTTCAACCTGGTCGGTTACGGCTGCACGACCTGCATCGGCAATTCGGGCCCGCTGCCGGAAGCCATCAGCAAGACGATCAGCGAGGCCGACCTCGTCGCCTGCTCGGTGCTGTCGGGCAACCGCAACTTCGAAGGCCGCGTGAACCCGGACGTCCGCGCCAACTACCTGGCCTCGCCGCCGCTGGTGGTGGCCTACGCCCTGGCCGGCTCGCTGAAGATCGACCTGGCCACCCAGCCGATCGGCCAGGACAAGAAGGGCAACGACGTCTTCCTGAAGGACATCTGGCCCTCGAACGAAGACATCGCCGCCCTGCAGCGCAAGGCCATCAACGAGAAGATGTTCGCCACCCGCTATGGCGACGTCTTCAAGGGCGACAAGAACTGGCAGGGCATCAAGGTGACCGGCGGCCAGACCTACGCCTGGGAAGGTGAATCGACCTACGTCCAGAACCCGCCGTACTTCCCGAACATGTCGATGACCCCGGCTCCGGTCACCGACATCGTGGAAGCCCGCATCCTGGCGGTCTTCGGCGACTCGATCACCACCGACCACATCAGCCCGGCCGGTTCGATCAAGGCGTCCAGCCCCGCTGGCAAGTTCCTGATCGACCACGGCGTCGAGCCGGTGGACTTCAACGGCTACGGCGCCCGCCGCGGCAACCACCAGGTCATGATGCGCGGCACGTTCGCCAATATCCGCATCCGCAACAAGATCACGCCGGACATCGAAGGCGGCGTGACCAAGCACTTCCCGACCGGCGAAGTGATGCCGATCTACGACGCCGCCATGAAGTACCAGGAAGAAGGCCGTCCGGCGGTCGTCTTCGGCGGCAAGGAATACGGCACCGGCTCGTCGCGTGACTGGGCCGCCAAGGGCACCAAGCTCCTGGGCGTCCGCGCGGTGATCTGCGAGAGCTTCGAGCGCATCCACCGCTCGAACCTGGTCGGCATGGGCGTGCTGCCGCTGCAGTTCGTGCAGGACGGCTGGCAGAAGCTGGAGCTGACCGGCGAGGAGATCGTCTCGATCCGCGGCCTCACGGACCTGGCTCCGCGCAAGCAGCTGATCGTCGAGCTCTACCGCCCGACCGACGGCCGCATCGCCCGCTTCCCGGTCCGCTGCCGCATCGATACGCCGACCGAGCTTGAGTATTTCAAGAACGGCGGCGTCCTGAACTACGTGCTGCGCAATCTGGCCAAGTCGGAAGGCTAGGCACAGCGTTTCAGGCTCGTGAAAAAGGCGGCCGGTCCCCTCGGGGGCCGGCCGTTTTTGTTGCCAGTTTTCAGGGGCGAGGGGCGTGACAACGTTTTCTCCCCATGGACCGGCGCTATTCACGGCCTCGTGAACGGATATCCGGGGCGTTCTTGGCTTAAGTGACCCACAATGCGTAAGGCCGTCCTCCCCCTCCTCGCCCTGGCCCTGTCCGGCGTGTTTGTTCCCGCCGCCTGGGCCCAGAAGGCTCCGGTGGTGGTCGAGCTGTTCACGGCCCAGGGCTGCTCGTCCTGCGGCAAGGCCAACCAGGTCGCAGCGGACCTGGCCAAGGATGACGGCGTCCTGGCCCTGACCTATTCGGTCGACTACTGGGACTATCTGGGCTGGAAGGACACCTTCGCCAAGCCGGGGTTCGCCGAGCGCCAGCGCGCCTATGCCAAGAAGTTCGCCCTGCGCGACGTGCCCACGCCCCAGGTGGTGGTCGCCGGTCGTGTCCAGGCCTCGGGGGCCAAGGCCGAGGCGGTGCAGGACCTGGTCAAGACCGCCAAGCGCACGCCGCTGAACGCGCCGGACATGGAGTTCATCGGCAAGACCCGCGTCGCGGTCGGCTCGGGGCCCGCCCCGCGCGGCGGCGGCGAGGTCTGGCTGGTGCGCTACGATCCGCGCGAGCAGGACATCGCCGTCAAGCGCGGCGACAACAAGGGCCAGACCCTGGTCCATCGCAATGTGGTGCGCGAGCTGGTCAAGCTGGGCCCCTGGGCCGGCCGTCCCAAGCTGTACCGCCTGCCGACCGCCATCGGCGCCGACGCCGACCTGGAGACGGTGATCCTGGTGCAGGGCGCCAAGGGCGGCCGCATCCTGGGCGTCCTCGAGACCACCAAGACCGAGCGCTAAACTCCCTGGAATTCAGCCAAAGAAAAACCCGCGTGGCCGGAGGGGATGGGCCACGCGGGTTCCTTTTGCGTGTCGGCGAGAAAGCGTCTCGTGACCGGGCGGGCTGGGGGGCTGGACAGGAACCCGGTCCGCTCTTCGTCGACGCTCTCTTTATCGCGGCTGGTTCGGGCGAGGTCTGGGCCGAACCAAGGTCCTTTTGCGGCGGGGATTTTTCGGAACTGTGAATGCAAAAAGCCCGCGCGGTGGGGGAGAACCGCGCGGGCCAATTTGGGGGAGGGGATAGAGTTTGTCGGCCGACCGGCCCGCGATCTGGGGGGCTGGGGGGGCTGTTCAGGATCCGAGACCGTGGATGTCCGATCAGCCGACGATGTTGTTATCGACCCGCAAACAGGCGGGCGAAGGACCGAAATAAGGTCATATCGGGGCGCACCATGGCCATGCGGTGTCATTTTCATCCGGCGTGACCATCGCGACACGGATTGTCTCCTGCTGAGGCGAGGCTGTTCCATTCGGCCGATTTGGGCTTAGATTCACGGGATGGCCCTGGACTCCCATCCCACCACACCCGTCGGCGGCCCCATTGGCGGCGTCGTGTTCTTCGAGCGCCGCGAGCTGGACCAGCTGATGCGCCTGTACGGCCGGATGGTCGCGGCGGGCGAGTGGCGGGACTACGGGATCGCGGGTCTGTCGGATCGGGCGGTGTTCTCGATCTTCCGCCACGCGGCCGAGGCGCCGCTCTATCGTGTCGAGAAGCACCCGGCCCTGGCCCGCAAGCAGGGCGCCTGGGCGGTGTTCGGCCAAGGCGGCCAGATCCTCAAGCGCGGCCACGAGTTGCCGCTGGTCTTGAGGGTGTTCGAGAAGGGCAAGTTCTCGGTCGTCGACTAAGCGCGTCAGGCGAAAGTGCGAGCGGTTTCACCGACCGACGCGCGTCACCTAAAGAGTTTAGAACGAGAAACCCAGCTTGGCGCCGACGAAGCGACCGTCGTTATCATAGCCGCGCGCCGTGCCGACGCCGCTGGTGTCGGCGCTCGGCTGGATGCCGCACAGCACGCCGACCCCGCCCGAGACCGCGCCGTCCCGCCGCTCGATCGCTGTCCGCGCCACGCCTCGAGGCAGCGGAGCGGGGGCCTGGGCGTAGCGCAGCTCGACCGGCCCGAGCGGCTTGAGGTTCAGCGGCGCCGAGAGGTTCAGCGTCTTGCCTAACGGAGGATGGGGCGTCGGCGGATAGGCCGGAATGGTCTGGGCGTGAGCGCCGGCGGCGATCATTAGGGCGGTGGTTAGGGCGAAGGCTCGGATCATCGTCGTCTCCATCGCAGCCAATGTGGGCCTGGCGAAGGCAAAGAAAAAGCCCCGGCGGTTTCCCGCCAGGGCTTCGTCGTTTCGAACCGCTTCCTTGGCCCGCCCTTTCGGTCGGACCGGCGACCGCCCTAGCGACGGCCGCCCATCAGGCTGAGCAGGAATTGGAAGAGGTTGATGAAGTTCAGATAGAGGTTCAGCGCGCCATAGTTGGTGGCCACGGCCATCGACTGGCGGTCGCCGCCCATCTGGTAGTAGGTCATCTTCAGATTTTGGGTGTCGTAGGCGGTCAGGCCCGAGAAGATGAGCACGCCCAGGATGCTGATGATGAAGGACAGGCCCGGCAGGTTCAGGAACATCTGGACCAGCGAGGCGATCACCAGACCGATCAGGCCCATGATCAGGAAGCTGCCGAAGCCCGACAGGTCCTTCTTGGTCGTGTAGCCGAACAGGCTGAGGCCGCCGAAGGCGATGGCCGTGACCAGGAAGGTCGCGAACACCGACTGGACATTATAGACGATCAGCCACAGGCCCAGGCCCGCGCCGATCGAGGACACCAGCGCCCAGTAGAAGATGCCGGACGAACGGGCCGTCGGGTTGCGCATGCCGAACATGGCGAACAGCATCATGGCCAGCGGTGCGAAGCGGAGAATGGTGCCCAGCATGGTGAAGCCGGCCATGCGGCCATCCGGGGTCAGCACGTACAGCAGGCTGGCGACCGGCTGATAGTAGCTGGTCACGAAGGCCAGGACGGCCGACAGCAGAAGACCCAGCGCCATCTTGTTATAGACGCCGAGCATGAAACTACGCAGGCCGGCGTCAACCGACATGTCGGCGCGATCCGCCGGGATCGAGCGCGCGTAGTCGCGGTTGAAGTCGTTCATCGAATTAAGCCCTTGAGCTAAAGCGTCCACGCTGGACGCTCGTTGAATATCGGGTGTCCCGGCCCGCCGCGCAATCCCCCTCGACGATGCGTTCATGGTATGCGTTCGTGAAAACGACTGTTCGGCGCCGCGCCTTGCGGGACAACGTCAGACGCCCTTAGAAAGCTCCCCACACAAGGCAAAACAGGGGCGCGTCGCCGATGGAATACGTCAAGCTGGGCCGCACGGACGTGTCCGTCTCGCGCTGCTGCCTGGGCACCATGACCTGGGGCTCGCAGAATAGTGAGGCCGAGGCTCACCAGCAGATGGACTACGCGCTGGGTCGCGGGGTCAATTTCTGGGACACGGCCGAGATGTACGCCAGCCCGCCCAGTCCCGAGACCCAAGGGCGGACCGAAAGCTACATCGGCTCGTGGCTCGAAAAGACCGGCAAGCGTCACGAGATCGTGCTGGCCTCCAAGGTGGCCGGCCAGGGCGCGGCCTTCGGCGGCCTGCCGTGGATGCGCAAGGACGGCTCGGTCACCCGCCAGACCAAGGCCCAGATCGACGAGGCCGTCGAGGGTTCGCTGCGCCGCCTGAAGACCGACTATCTGGACCTCTACCAGCTACATTGGCCCGACCGGCAGGTGCGAGTGTTCGGCGGCCAGGCCTACAAGGACTACGACCAGAACTTCGAGGCCTTCGGCGACATCCTTGAGGCGCTGGACGTCCATGTGAAGAAGGGCTCGATCCGCTGCCTGGGCGTCTCCAACGAGTTCCCCTGGGGCGTGATGAAGTTCCTGAGCGAAAGCGACACCCGCGGCCTGCCCCGCATCGCCTCGATCCAGAACGCCTATCACCTGGCCAACCGCACCTTCGAATACGGCCTGGCCGAGGTCGCCATGCGCGAGCAGGTGGGCCTCTTGGCCTATTCGCCGCTGGCCCAGGGCCAGCTGACTGGAAAATACCTGGACGGCGCCCTGCCGGCCGGCTCGCGCAAGGCGCTGTACAATCGCATGCAGCGCTACGAGGGGCCCGGCTCGCAGGAGGCGTTCCGCGCCTATGTCGATCTGGCCAAGGCGCAAGGCATCGACCCGGCCCAGCTGGCGCTGAAGTTCTGCGACACCCGCGCGTTCGTGACCGCCACCATCATCGGCGCCACCTCAATGGCGCAGCTGACGACGGCCATCGACGCCTTCGACCTGGCCTGGACCGACGAACTGGAGACGGCGGTCAACGCCATCCACGCCCAGCACCCCAATCCCTGCCCGTAGGGGTCCGATGATCCGTCTCTTCACCGCCATCGCCATCCCCCCGGACATCGGCCGGGGTCTGCTCTCGCGCCAGCATGGGATCGAGGGCGCGCGATGGCGGCCGCTGGAGGCGTTCCACATCACCCTGCGCTTCGTCGGCGACGTGCAGGAGCCGGTCGCCGCCGACCTGGACGAGGCGCTGGCGCAGATCACCGCGCCGGCCTTCGACCTGACCCTGGCCGGCGCGGGCCATTTCGGCGAAGGCGCCGACATTCACGCCGTCTGGGCCGGGGTCGAGGACAGCGTGCCGCTGCGCCGCCTGCAAAAGGCCAATGAAGGCGCCGCCCGCGCGGCCGAACTCAAGCCCGAAAGCCGGCTCTACACGCCGCACGTCACTCTGGCCTATCTGAAGCGCCCGGCCGCGCCCGAGGTCGGGGCCTGGATCCAGGCCAACAACCTGCTGCACGCGCCCAGCTTCCGCGTCGACCGCTTCGGCCTCTATTCCAGCTGGCAGACCCGCGAAGGCTCGGCCTATCGGCTGGAGCGGGACTATCCGCTGGCCGGCTAGTTCGGGAAGGGCGGCGGCGGCGACCGGAATCCCCCTCTCATGGAGAGAGCGAGCTTTATGGGGATACGGCCGCCTCTATCCTCGGAACTCGTGGAATCGAGCACCGTGAAATCAACGCCTTATCGATTTTGCGCGCCTATGACTCATCGGCGTCCCCATTCTGGCTCGCCTTTTTCGACCTCTGGGCGCTTCCGGAAACGGAGGGTTTCGGGTCTCGGTAAGGCCTGAACAGGGCCACCCGCTGGCGGATAACGACTGCGCGGAGCGTCAGGCATCGTGGAAACGGTATTCAACCTTCAAACCCCGGACGCTGTCCGGCGCTCAGGCGCTCACGCCACCGCGTGGTCCTTCAGAACGCCCAGGGTGACGATGGCCAGCATCTCCTCGTGGGTGGCCTGCAGAACCACCTGAGGGGCCATGCCGGCGT
The DNA here is from genome assembly GCA_903900155.1 of uncultured Caulobacterales bacterium. Lineage (GTDB taxonomy): Bacteria > Pseudomonadota > Alphaproteobacteria > Caulobacterales > Caulobacteraceae > Caulobacter. The sequence continues at coordinate 16,688 of CAIUMD010000102.1, forward strand.
CCAGGGCTTCCTTCCAGCGGCCGGCGCACAGGCACCAGCGGTCGCCGGCCTTCAGGCCCGGAAAGGCCAGTTCGGGACGCGGCGTGGACAGGTCGTTGCCCCGGGCCTTGGAAAAGGCCAGGAAATCGTCGGTCATCACCGCGCAGACGGTGTGCAGGCCCAGGTCGTGCGGACCCGTCTCGCAGCAGCCGTTGCGGTAGAAGCCGGTGACCGGGTCCATCGAACAGGCGGCCAGCTCGCCGCCCAGGACGTTCCGGGCGCTCTTGTCGTAACGGGTGCTCATGTCGGCGACCCTACGCCCGCACGCGCCCAAGGGAAGGCTTTTGTCGCGGCGCGGCGATGCTTAGGGTCGAAGGGCCAAGGGAGTTTGCGCATGTCCGACACCGCCATTCGTCCGCGCCGCAGCGCGCTTTACATGCCCGCCTCCAACGCCAAGGCGGTCGAGAAGGCCCGCACCCTCCCCGCCGACATCATCATCCTGGACCTGGAGGACGCCGTCGCTCCCGAGAGCAAGCCCGCGGCGCGTGAGGCGGCCGTGGCGGCGGTCAAGGCCGGCGGTTTCGGGCCGCGCGAGGTGGTGATCCGGGTCAATGGCCTCGACACGCCCTGGGGTCGCGAGGACCTGATCGCCGCCGCCGAGGCGGGGCCGGACGCGGTGCTGGTCCCCAAGGTCGACGACGCGGCCGATGTGCGCCTGTACGACCAGCATCTGAACGGTGCGCCGCCGCGCACCCGCCTGTGGGCCATGATCGAGACCGCCAAGGCCGCTTTCCATCTGTGGGAGATCGCCGGGGCGACGCACGGCACGCGGCTGTCGGCCTGGGTGATGGGCGTCAACGACTTCGCCAAGGAGATGCGGGCCCGCCAGACCCCCGACCGCGCGCCGTTCCTGCCGCTCCTGACCCTGTCGGTCGCGGCGGCGCGGGCCCACGGCCTGACCATCCTGGACGGCGTGCACAACGACATCGAGGACCTGGCGGCGCTGGAGGCCGTCTGCGTGCAGGGCGTCGACTTCGGTTTCGACGGCAAGACCCTGATCCATCCCAAGCAGCTGGAGATCTGCAACCGGGTCTTTTCGCCCTCGCCGGACGACCTGGCCTGGAGTCGCGCGGTGATCGCCGCCTTCAACGCGCCCGAAAATTCTGGCAAAGGCGCCTTGCGGGTGGACGGCAAGTTGGCCGAACGTCTGCATCTGGCGCAGGCCGAGCGCCTGGTCGCGGTGGCGGAGGCTATCGCGGCCCGCAAGGCCTAGGGGGCGGTTGAAGGTTTCTGATGCGGGCTATCGTTCTCTCCGTCGTCATGGTCGCCAGCCCGGCGCTGGCGCAGCTTCCGGCGACGCCCACGCCCGTTCCGCAAGTCGCGACACCGCCTGCGGACGCGCCGGTCAGCACGGCCGTTCCCGCGCCGCAAGCCGCTCCCGAGGTTCCGCAGGCCATCGACCCGCTGGCCGACCTGATCTCGCAGAGCGCCCAGACCACCGACGAGGAAGAGGCCGAGACGGCCAACAAGCCCGCCCCCAAGCATCGCGGCGCGATCCTGCCGATCCCGCCGCCCGAAGCGACCACCGCGCCGGACGGCGAGCCGACCCGGGCCCAGGTTTACGAGATGCGGGTCAAGGGCTCGGTGGCGGCGGCCCAGAGCCTGCAAGGGCCGCTGGACGGCGGCTGGAAGATCGTCGGCGCCGACGGCGGCCAGATCTACGCCCTGCAGATCGTCGACAAGGCCGGCGGCTACGGCGAGCTGGAAGGCGCCTGGCGTGACCTGCGCCGCCCCGGCAGCGTCGGCTCGACCGGCCTCGTGGAGGACCTGCGCCGCGAGGGCGACGCCGTCGTCGTCCGCTTCAGCCCCAGGGTTGGCCAGTCCTCGGTCCTAAGCTTGCGGCCCTCGGGCTATGAGCACTGGTCCGGCGAACTGGCCGAGAACGGCGCGAGCGTGGCGGTGGTCGCCGAACACATTCTGCCGCAGGCCCCGCCCGGCTACGAGACCGATCGCCGTGGGCCCTATGTCTGGCCGGTCGCCCAGCGCGCCGCCGTCAGCCGTCCGGCCCCCGCCGCGCCGGCCTGCTCGACCAAGGGCAAGAAGGGCAAGGCGCTGAAGGCCGCCAAGGCCAAATGCGCCGCGGCGGCCAAGAAGTCCAAGGGCTCGACCGCCAGGAAGGGCAAGGGCGGCAAGGCGTCGAAGGCCACCGCCGCCAAGCGCAGCAAGGCGACGGCCTCGAAGAAAAAGAAGAAGCGCTAGGCTCAGCGGGCCCGTCCTCGCCCTTCGACAGGCTCAGGGTGGACTGCTTTTGACGGCGCTTCACTAGAAACCTCACCCTGAGCTTGTCGAAGGGCGAGGTTTCGGCCCCTCAGGCGTTCAGCGCTTTCCGCGCCGCCGCGATCGGCGCCGCCAGGGCCTGGGCCGAATAGACGCTGGCCGGGCTGTGGCCCCAGACGGGACCGGGCCAGGCCGGGTCGTCCTTGCGGCGGCCCACGACATGGACGTGCAACTGGGCGGTGACATTGCCCAGGGCCCCGACGTTCAGCTTGTCGACCGCCAGGCCTAGCGCCGCCGCGACCGCGCGGACGGCGGTCCCGGCCAGGACGATCTCTTCCATCAGCTGGAGGCGATGGGCGGTGTCCAGCTCCTCGATCTCGCGTAGACCCGGCTGGCGGGGGATCAGCACCAGCCACGGATAACGGCTGTCGTCCTGCAGGCGCACCTCGCACAGCGGCAGGTCGGCGACCTTGTGCGACGTCGCCACGAAGGCCGGATCGAGAGCAAAATCAGCCACGCTTGGGAACCGCCGCCCAATAGTCGAAGTCGAGAATGACCGCCGGATCGTAGACCCCTTCGCCGTCCCTGTCCGGGAAGTCCGCGCACGGTCGGTCCTTGGTGGCGACCAGCCGCAGGCGCAGGGCGCCGACGGGGCCCAGATCGGCCTTATCCAGCACCTCGCTCCAGGCGAACACCGTGCCGCCGGCGAAGAGCGGGGCCACGTGCCGCCCGCCGTTGATCGCCAGGATCAGGCCGGCGTTCTGCAAGCCGTTGAACGACAGCGCCTTGGCGGTCGAGATCACCACGCCGCCATAGACCAGCCGCTTGCCGGACGGGTCCTTGCTCCGGTCGAAGGCGTTGAAATGGACCTTGGCCGTGTTCTGCCAGAGGCGGGTGGCCATCTGGTGCTCGGCTTCTTCCACCGCCATGCCGTCGACATGGTCGATCTTCTCGCCGACCGCGTAGTCCTCGAAGGCGTGCGAGGCGCCGGCCAGATCCCAGTCATAGGCCGAGACATCCAGGCCCGGCGGCAGGACGAGATCGGCCGGGGCCACCGCCGCGGACAGGGTCGGGACCGCCTGCTCGGTGATCTCGGCGGAAGGATCCTTCTTTCGCACCATCACCCAGCGCACATAACTCAGCACCGCCTCGCCGCGCTGGTTGCTCCCGGTGGTCCGCACATAGACCACGCCGGTCTTGCGGTTGGAGTTCTCCTTCAGCCCGATTACGTCCGAGACGGCGCTCAAGGTGTCGCCCGGGAACACCGGCGCCAGGAAACGACCCTCGGCATAGCCCAGGTTGGCGACGGCGTTCAGGCTGATGTCCGGCACGGTCTTGCCGAACACCAGATGGAAGGCGATCAGCGGATCGACGGGGGCGGCCGGAAGGCCACAGCTCCTGGCGAATTCATCAGATGAGAACAGCGAAAAGCGCGGCCCATAAAGCGCCGTGTACAGCGCGACATCGCCCGCCGTGACCGTCCGGGGCGTGGCGTGGACAAGCCTCTGACCCAGGCGAAAGTCCTCAAAGAAATGGCCCGGATCGGTCTTGCTCATCCCCGCTTCCTCTTATCGTCGTTCATCCATCTTTGCCGCAGTGCAGCGAAACCGGAAAGAGGGCTTGAGGCGAAGCCTCGGCGGGCGTAGACCGCGCCCCGACAATTATCGTCCACAGCCTTGATGGAGACCCCATGGCTCGCGCGAAGATCGCCCTTATCGGCGCCGGCATGATCGGCGGCACCCTGGCCCACATCGCCGCTCGCGAAGAGCTGGGCGACGTGATCCTGTTCGATATCGCCGAAGGCACCCCGCAGGGTAAGGCGCTCGACATCGCCGAAGCCTCGGCCGTGTTCGGCAAGGACGTGGCCCTGAAGGGCGCCAACGACTACGCCGACATCGCCGGCGCCGACGTCTGCATCGTCACCGCCGGCGTGCCGCGCAAGCCGGGCATGAGCCGCGACGACCTGCTGGGCATCAACCTGAAGGTCATGAAGGCCGTCGGCGAAGGCATCAAGGCCCACGCCCCGAACGCCTTCGTCATCTGCATCACCAACCCGCTGGACGCGATGGTCTGGGCCCTGCAGCAGTTCTCGGGCCTGCCGAAGGAAAAGGTCATCGGCATGGCCGGCGTCCTCGACTCGGCCCGCTTCGCCTACTTCCTGGCCGAAGCCACCGGCGTATCGGTCGAGGACATCCACGCCTGGACCCTGGGCGGTCACGGCGACGACATGGTGCCGATGGTCCGTCACTCGACCGTCGGCGGCCTGCCGCTGCCGGAACTGGTCAAGCAAGGCTGGCTGACCCAGGAGAAACTGGACTCGATCGTCGAGCGCACCCGCAAGGGCGGCGGCGAGATCGTCGCCCTGCTGAAGACCGGCTCGGCCTTCTACGCCCCGGCGGAATCGGCGATCGCCATGGCGACGTCGTACCTGAAGGACAAGAAGCGCGTCCTGCCGTGCGCCACCTTCCTGACCGGTCAGTACGGCCTGAACGACCTTTACGTGGGCGTGCCGGTGGTCATCGGCGCCGGCGGCGCCGAGAAGATCGTCGAGTTCGAAACCAACGACGCCGAGAAGGCCATGTTCGCCAAGTCGGTCGAGTCTGTTCAGGGCCTGATGGAAGCCTGCAAGGCCATCGACAGCTCGCTGGTCTAAGCGACTTTCGATCCTAAGAACGACGAAGGGCGGCTCCGAAAGGGGCCGCCCTTTTTCTTGGTCCGAAACCCCGCCCTTCGACCGGCTCAGGGTGAGGTTTCTACTGAACCACGCCAGCAATCGTCCTCATCCTGAGCTTGTCGAAGGACGAGGGCGACCACTCAGTGCGCGGCCTCGCCCGGCTCCTGGGAGATCTCTTCCAGGGTCTTGCCGACCTGTTTGGCGCCGTAGTCCTTGGCCACGTCGCCCAGCGACAGGATACCGGTCAGGTTGCCGGACTCGTTGAGGACGACCAGGCGGCGGACCTGGTTGTTGGCCATCTTGGCGGTGGCGTCGGCCAGGACGTCGTCTTCCTTCACGCTCAGCACCTCGCCGTCGGACATCACCTCGGACACGGCGCTGTCGAAGCTGCGGCCCTCGGCGACCACGCGCAGGACGATGTCGCGGTCGGTGACCAGGCCCAGCACCTTGCCGTTCTCGACGATCGGCACCACGCCGCTGTCGACCTTGGCCATGGTCTCGGCGACCTTGCGGATGCTGTCGGTGGGACGGGCGACCGAGACCTGGCTGGTCATGGCGTCGCTGACTTTCATGGCGGAACCTCATCGGTAGGAATTTGGGGGTTGGAATTCTGAGGCTGTAAAACCCACAGCTTGTGCGAACCGTTCCGCTTCCGGTCGTCACACGCTCGGCCTATCTAGGCGCATCTCGTCTTCCCGGAGCTTCCCATGTCGATCTCGATCCGCCAGGCCAGCGTGCCCGTCTTTGTCCAGGGCCTGAAGGGCCTGAAGGGCGTGCTGACCAAGGCCGCCGCCCTGGTCGAGGCCAAGGCGTGGGATCCCGACGCCCTGCTGAAGGCGCGCCTGTATCCCGACATGTTCCCGCTGATCCGCCAGGTGCAGATCGCCACCGACTTCGCCAAGGGCGGCGCCGCGCGCCTGGCCCAAGCCGAGGTGCCGGCCTGGGACGACGTCGAGACCTCGTTCGAGGACCTGATCGCCCGCATCGACCGCGCCATCGCCTTCGTCGAGGGCCTGGACGTCGCCGCCTTCGACGGCGGCGAGGCCCGTGACGTCCAGCTGGTCCGCCGCGGCGAGACCTACAGTTTCAACGGCCTGGACTATCTGCAGGGCCAGGCGATGCCGAACTTCTTCTTCCACATCACCACCGCCTACGCGATCCTGCGCCACAACGGCGTCGAGGTCGGCAAGCGCGACTTCCTGGGCACGGCCTGATCCATGTCCCCGGGGGCGGCCCAAATGGCCGCCCCTATAGACTCTTCCGCCTTTTCTGTGCATAAGCCCCGGCTTCCGGCGCTTTATCAGCAGCGCCTCCACCGTCACGACCCCGGCCTGTTAGCGCAGGATCCATCCGGACGAGGACGGCGAGGACCCCCGTCGACGTGATCGTCCACGGGGGCTGATGGCGCTTGGCCACCACCTGCTCGCGAGCAGGCGGCGTCTTAGGAATCGAGCATGACGTCCGTCATGCTCGGGGTATTTCAACAGGGTTCGACATGTTCGACGGCCTTACAGAGCGACTTTCAGGCGTCTTCGATCGCCTCGGCGGTCGCGGCGTGCTGTCCGAAAAGGACATCGACGAGGCGCTGCGCGAGGTCCGCGTCGCCCTGCTCGAGGCCGACGTCGCCCTGCCGGTCGTCAAGGACTTCATCAGCAAGGCCAAGGACCTGGCCGCGGGCGAGTCCGTCATCCGCTCGGTCAAGCCGGCCGACCAGGTGGTCAAGATCGTCTATGACGGCCTGGTCGACATGCTGGGCGGCGAAGTCCCGACCGGCCTGAACCTGGCGCTCAACCCGCCGTCGGTCATCCTGATGGCCGGTCTTCAAGGTTCGGGTAAGACGACGACCACCGGCAAGCTGGCCCTGCGTCTGTCCAAGACCGAACGCAAAAAGGTGCTGGTCGCCTCGCTGGACACCCGTCGTCCGGCCGCCATGGAGCAGCTGGCGACCCTGGCCAAGCAGGTCGAGGTCGAGAGCCTTCCGATCGTCGCCGGCCAGAGCGCGCCGGACATCGCCAAGCGCGCCATGACCGTGGCCAAGCTGGGCGGCTATGACGTCCTGATCCTGGACACCGCCGGCCGCACCACGCTGGACGAGGCGATGATGAGCGAGGCGGCGGAAATCGCCCGCATCGCCAGCCCGTCCGAGACCATCCTGGTCGCCGACAGCCTGACCGGTCAGGACGCCGTGCGCACCGCCAAGGCGTTCCACGAGCGCCTGCCGCTGACGGGCCTGATCCTGACCCGCGCCGACGGCGACGGCCGGGGCGGCGCGGCGCTGTCGATGCGCCACGTCACCGGCCTGCCGATCAAGTTCCTGGGCGCCGGCGAAAAGATCGACCAGCTGGACGTGTTCGACGCCCGCCGCGTCGCCGGCCGCATCCTGGGCCAGGGCGACGTCGTGGCGCTGGTCGAGAAGGCCGCGGCCGACCTCGACCATGCCGAAGCCGAGCGCATGGCCAAGAAGCTGGCCAAGGGCAAGTTCGACCTGGACGACCTGGCCGCCCAGCTGCGTCAGATGCAGAAGATGGGCGGCATGGAAGGCATCATGGGCCTGCTGCCCGGCGTGCAGAAGGTCAAGAAGCAGATCTCCGAGAGCGGGATCGACGACAGCATCTTCCGCCGCCAGCAGGCGATCATCAGCTCGATGACCAAGGAAGAGCGCAAGAAGCCCGACATCCTGGCCGCCTCGCGCAAGCGCCGCATCGCCGCCGGTTCGGGCGTCGATGTCGCCGAGGTCAACCGCCTGCTCAAGCAGCACCGCCAGATGGCCGACATGTTCAAGGCCATGTCCAAGGACGGCGGCAAGGGCCTGGCCCGCATGGCGTCCATGATGGGCGGCGGCGACATGGCGCGCCTCAAGACCATGGGCGGCGGCAAACTTGCGCCTCCCGACAGCAATGCAGCGGGAGGCCCTGGCGGCGTCCCGGGGCTGCCCGGTCTGCCGGGCCTCGGGGGCGGCGGCGACGCCAAACCCAACCCTCTCTCCGGCCTGGGCCTGCCCGGCTTCAACCCGTTCAAGAAATAGAACTTTAGACCTTAAGGACTACCGATATGCTGAAGATCCGTCTCGCCCGTGGCGGCGCCAAGAAGCGTCCGTACTACTCGATCGTCATCGCCGACAGCCACTCGCCGCGCGATGGCCGCTTCATCGAGAAGGTCGGCACCTACAACCCGCTCCTCAAGAAGGACGACGCCAACCGCGTCACCCTGAAGGTCGAGTCGATCCAGGAATGGCTCAAGAAGGGCGCCCAGCCGACCGACCGCGTCGCGCGCTTCCTGGCCGCCCAAGGCCTGGTCGCCTGGACCCACGGCAACAACCCGCAAAAGGGCGCTCCGGGCAAGAAGGCGCAAGAGCGCCTGGCCGAGCGCGCTCAGCGTGAAGAAGAGCGCAAGCAAGCCGAAGAAGACGCCAAGGCCGCCGCCGAAGCCGAAAAGGCCGCTGCTGCTGAAGCCGCCGCAGCCGCCGCGGCTGAAGCTGCTGCCGCTGCTGCTGCTCCGGCCGCCGAAGAAGCCCCGGCTGAAGCCGCTGCTGAAGAGGCCCCGGCCGCTGAAGCTCCGGCCGAAGAAGCCTCGGAAGGCTAGTCAGGGTATCTGCGCCGCCGATCCTTTACGGGTCGGCGGCGCGACTCTGTCTGCGCTATGGCCGCATCCTCTGACGATCCGCTGATCTTGGTCGGCCGCGTGGCCGGCGGCTTTGGCGTGCGCGGCGAGGTGCGGATCACGACCTATACCGAAGACCCGATGAGCATCGCGGCCTTCAAGACGCTGAAGCGCCAGGACGGCTCGGCCGCCCTGACCATCGCCTCGGCCCGCAAGACCAAGGACGGCGTCGTCTGCCGTTGCCCCGGCGTCGAGACCAAGGAAGCCGCCGACGCGCTTCGGGGTCTGCGCCTGTACGTCCCCCGCTCGGCCCTGCCCGAGCCGGACGAGGACGAGTTCTACCTGACCGACCTGGTGGGCCTGTCGGTCCGCCATATCGCCACCGACGTCCTGCTGGGTCGCGTGAAGAGCGTCCAGAATTTCGGCGCCGGCGACATTCTCGAGATCACCCCCGACCTGGGCGGCCCCACTTGGTACTTGCCCTTCACACGGGTGGCGGTTCCCGAGGTTAAGATCGGCGAGGGCCTGATTCTGGCCGACCCGCCGGCTCTCGTCGGCGACCACGAAGGCCCTTCCGAAGAGGAAGAGCTGGGCGACCGCGACTGACTTCAGCTTAGAGGCCTGCACGATGTCGGACGGAAAATGGCGGGTCACCGCCTCGCGCATCGTGCACCAGGACCGCTGGATCCATCTGCGCGCCGACGACTGCGTGACCGACGAGGGCGCGGTGATCGCCCCCTACTACGTCCTGGACTATCGCGACTGGGTCGAGTTGGTCGCCCTGGACGCCGACAACAATGTCCTGCTGATCAAGCAGTACCGCCACGCGCTGGGCGACATCTCCACCGAGCTGCCGGCGGGCGGCATGGACGCGGGCGAGACCGACCCGGTCGAGGCCGCGCGGCGCGAACTGCTGGAAGAAGCCGGCTGCGCGGGGACCCTGACCCTGCTAGGCGAGACGCGGCCCAATGCCGGCACCCACACCAACCGCATCCACATCATCCTGGCCCGCGACGTCGTGAAGGTCGCCGAGCCGCTGGACGACCCCCAGGAGCGGATCGAGACCGTCTGGGTCCCGGCCGCCGAGGCGCTGCGGATGGCCCTGGCCGGCGAGATAACCGTCGGCATGCAGGCGGCTTCGCTGCTGCGGGGACTGGCCGCCGCTGGCGTCGCGCGGGTCGAAGTAGTCTAGGGCCTATTTCCGGACCCGCATCAGGCATTCCTGAGCCACCGAGGCCGCCAGCTTGCCGTCCTTGCCGAACATCTGGCCGCGCACCAGGCCGCGACCCTGCGAGGCGCTGGGGCTGTCCTGGGCGAACAGGGTCCAGTCGTTGAAGTTGAACGGGTGGTGGAACCACATGGCGTGGTCCAGGCTGGCGGCCTGCAGGCCTGGCGTCGTCCAGATCAGGCCGTGCGGGCGCAGCGCGCTTTCCATGAACGCCATGTCCGAGGCGTAGGCCAAAGCCGCCTGCTGCATGCGGATGTCGTCGCCCAGCGGGGCCTTGGCGCGCATCCACACCTGCTTGGCGCCGGACTTCTTCACCGGGGCCATCGGGTTTTGCATATCGACCCAGCGGGTGTCGACCGGGCGCGGGCGCTCGGCCAGGGCCACGATCTTGGGATGGATCTGGTCGCCCAGGCTCTTCAGGAACTCGGCCTCGGTCGGCAGGCTCTCGGGATCGGGCGCGTCGGGGCGTTCGAACTGGTGCTCGAAGCCGTCTTCCGGCGTCTGGAACGAGGCGGCCAGGTTGAAGATCTGCTCGCCGTGCTGGATGGCGGCCACCCGGCGGGTGGTGAAGGTGCCGCCGTCGCGGGCCCGTTCCACCTCGTAGAGCACGGGGGCGTTCACGTCGCCGGGGCGGATGAAATAGGCATGCAGCGAGTGGCAGACCCGGTCCGGCACGGTCTTATAGGCCGCCAGCAGGGCCTGGGCGATCACCAGGCCGCCGAAGATGCGCGGGAAGCCGTCATTGGGGCTGACGCCCCGGAACAGGTTCACCTCGATCGGTTCAAGGTCGAGGATGTCGGCGAGATTCTCGGTCGTCTGCATGGCGCAGTGCGATAAGCTTCGTTTTGCGGCGCCGCAACCCATCACCTTGCGTCAGGCGAGCCGGGTCCCCATCGTGGGACGATGCGCCGCAGTCCGCCCGTCATTCACCACCCCGCCTTCCGCGCCGAGATGCCGGCGGGGCATCGTTTCCCGATGGACAAGTTCTCGCGCCTGGCCAGCGTGCTGGAGGCCGAGGGCGTTCCGGGGCCGGAGGGCTTTTGCCGCCCCGAGTTCATCGATGTCGAGACCCTGCGGCTGGCCCATACGGAAGACTATGTCCGGGGCGTGATCGAGCTTTCGCTGCCCGCCGACGTGGTCCGGCGGATCGGGATGCCCAATACCGCCAGCGTCGCGACGCGGGCGAGAGCGGCCACGGGCGGCACCTTGCTGGCCGCGCGGCTGGCGCTGGAGCATGGGGTGGCCTGCAACACCGCAGGCGGCAGCCATCACGCCTCGGCCGAAAGCGGCGCGGGGTTCTGCGTGTTCAACGATGTGGCGGTGGCGGCCAGGCGGCTGCTGGCCGAGGGCGCGATCGGTCAGGCCCTGGTCGTCGATCTGGACGTCCACCAAGGCGACGGCACGGCGCGGATCTTCGAGGGCGACCCCAGTGTCTTCACCGTATCGATGCACGCCGAGAAGAACTTCCCGCATCGCAAGGCGGTCAGCGATCTGGACGTCGAGCTGGCCGACGGGACCGACGATCGGGCGTATCTGGAAAAGCTGGAAGAGATCCTGCCGGCGCTGCTGGGCGGCGTCCGGCCGGACATCGTCTTCTTCAATGCGGGCGTGGATCCGCATGCGGACGACAAGCTGGGCCGTCTGTCGCTGACCGATGTCGGTCTGGCGCGACGAGAGGCCTATGTCCTGGGCGCTTGTCTTTCTCTTGAGATCCCCGTGGTCGGGGTCATCGGTGGCGGCTACGACGCGGATATCGATCGTCTGGCGGCCCGCCATGCCATCCTGCATCGGACGGCCAAGTCTCTGTATTCTCTGTAGGTCTGCTTCGCCATCTCCGTCGAGGCGGCTCGGATGAGCGGCCCGGAGTTTACGCGGCGATCACTTAGAAGCTCGTGACGAGCGAGCCGGCGATGACGACGAGCGGCAGAACCGCGAGAACGAGCGAGGCGAGGCCGGCGACGGCGTTGGTCTTCATGGTCATGGTCTTGATCCCTGTTTTCTGTTGTCCGGCGCCCGTTGGCGTCCGGTGATCAGGGATATAGGCGCCCGCTCTCGTTAATGCACGTTACCCTTGCTTCATGACGTCGATTTAAGGAATTTTTGTCGCGCGTAACCCGCATTACAGAGGAGTAATGTGGTTGATTTGGATCGTTTCTGGGGAAACTTTATCCTTTGAGACTATTGTTCCGGGATCGGACCGTTAATCCTCGCTGGGGGCCACCAAAAAGAGTCCCCGCATCGTCGCGATGGGGGCGGACCGTGTCTCCTGCCAGGCCTCGACATGGACGTTGGCGATGCGCCGACCCAGCTTCTTGATGCTGGCGCGGGCATAGGTGGTCAGCGGCCGGCCCGAGCGCAGGTACTCGATCGAGACGTCGATGGTGCGCGGCTGGCGCTTCATCGGCGCGGCCACTGACAGCTGGGCCAGGGCCGTCATCTCCATGAACGCCCCCAGCACCCCGCCGTGGATGGCCGGCAGCATCGGATTGCCGACGATATGCTGGGCGAAGGGCAGCATGGCAGTCATCTCGTCCCCGGCCAGCTCGGCCTTCACCCCCAGGAAGCGGGCATAGGGAATGGCGTCCAGCATCGAGACCAGGCGGGTGTCGGCGTCGCTCATTGGCCCGTGCTCCCGGTCTTGGCGCGCTGCTCGCGCGGCGGCTTGAAGTTGGCCCCCGGCTTCTTGCCGGCGCTGCTGTCGAGCATGAAGGTCGCCTGGGCGGTGGCCACGGGGTCCTCGGGATCGCGGTCGTAGGCCACGGCGCGGACGAAGGCGACCGAGCGGGTCAGCTTGTAGCAGTGGGCGCGGGCCAGCACGTCCAGGCCCGGCTCGGCCGCGCGCATGTAGTCGATGCGCAGGTCCAGGGTGGCGATCGAGGTCCAGGTCTCCATCGAGGCGTGAACGGCCTGGCCGCTGGCGTGGTCCAGCAGGGTGGTGACCACCCCGCCGGCGATGACACCGGTCTCGGGATCGCCGATGATCTCGGGGCGATAGGGAACCTTGAGGATCGCGACGCTGTCGCCGATCTCCAGGGTGGTAAAGCCCAAGGCCTTGGCCTGCGGACTGCCCTCGTTCATCGCCGTGGCGATCATGCGGCTCTGTTCGTTGTCGCTCATGCCTGTTCCTTTTGGAGGATAGGCTTAGCGTCTTCCGCGTTGTCATATCCAGCCGTGATCAAGCCTGAAGACCTTCTATGTCCCCGACCGGGTGGCCTCTACTGCCCGCCGGGAGACTTCTATATCGACCCTGTCCGCCCCGTGGACCGGGCCGTGATCACCCATGGCCACGCCGACCATGCGCGCGCCGGGCACGGGACGGTGGCCGCCACGCCCGAGACCCTGTTGATCATGGCGACCCGCTATGGCGAGGACTTCACTGAGCGTCGCCAGGCCGTCCTCTATGGCGAGACGATCACCCACAACGGCGTCGAGGTGACCCTGGTCCCGGCCGGCCACGTGCTGGGCTCCGCCCAGGCGGTGGTGCGCTGGAAGGGCCTGACCACGGTGGTCTCCGGCGACTACAAGCGCCGCCGCGACCCGACCTGCGCGCGGTTCGAACCGGTGCCGTGCGATGTCTTCATCACCGAGGCGACCTTCGGCCTGCCGGTGTTTCGCCATCCCGACGACGCCGGCGAGATCCGCAGCCTGCTGGCCTCGGTCGAGCAGTTTCCCGAGCGCTGCCACCTCGTCGGGGCCTATGCCCTGGGCAAGGCGCAGCGGGTGATCAGGCTGCTACGCGAGGCGGGGTGGGACAAGCCGATCTTCGTTCACGGGGCGCTGGAGAAGCTGAACGCCCTCTACGAAGCGCATGGCGTCGAGCTGGGGCCGCTGGCTCCCGCGACCTCGATGGGACCGAAGGAAGCCTTCGCCGGCCAGATCGTCATCGCCCCGCCCAGCGCGGTGGCCGATCGCTGGTCGCGGCGGTTCCCGGACCCGGTCGACTGCTTCGCCTCGGGCTGGATGCGGGTGCGGGCGAGAGCGCGGCAGCGGGGCGTCGAGCTGCCGCTGATCCTCTCCGACCATGCTGATTGGGACGAGCTAACCGCGACCTTGAGTGAGCTCCGTCCCGGCGAGGTCTGGATCACCCACGGCCGCGAGGAGGCCCTGGAGCGCTGGTGCGAGCTGGAAGGCCTGCCGGCGCGAGCCCTGCGGCTGGTCGGTTATGACGAGGAGGAGGGGGAATAAAGCTCCGGCTCCCTCTCTCTTAGAGAGAGGGTTGGGGTGAGAGGTTACGAGGTCTGACGGCGTGCCGGCACTCCGGTTGCCGCCGTAACCTCTCACCCTCCCACCGCTGCGCGGCGGGCCCCTCCCTCTCTCTATGAGAGAGGGTTTTCTCCTACATACCGCGCTCTTGGCCGGATCAGCCGCCCCGTCTGCAGCTGCTCGATGGCATGGGCCGCCCAGCCGGCGCTGCGGGCCGTGGCGAACAGGATGAACGGCGCGTCCGGCGGCAGCTTCAGGGTACGGGCCAGGGTGACCAGCGCGAAATCGATATTGGGCGCCAGGCCCGTCGTGGTCTCGGTCGCGGTCCGCAGATCGGCGAGGAGCGGCGTGGGCGCGAACGCCGCCAGCAGCGCCGCCGCGCGGGGGTCGCCGTCGGGATAGAGCGGATGACCGAAGCCGGGCATCGACGCGCCGCGCGCCAGGCGGGCGGAGACGGCGTGGGCGGCGTCGCGGCGCTCGGCCTCCTCGACGAAGGCCTCGACCCGCGCGGCCATGCCGCCGTGCAGGGGGCCGGAGAGGGCCGAGAGTCCCGCCAGGCAGGCCGCCGACAGCGAAGCCCCGGTCGAGGCCGCCACCCGCGCGGCGAAGGTCGAGGCGTTCAGCTCGTGATCGGCCAGCAGGACGAGGGTCCGGCGGACGAGGTCCGCGCCGGCGGTGTCCAGGCCCCAGGCGGCGGCGAAGCGGCCGTGGGCTGGACCTTCGCCCGCCTGGTCGGCGGCGGCGTCGACCACGGCCTCCAGCAGGTCGGCGGCTTCCATGGCCAGGGCCAGCGGGGCGCGGCCTCGAGCGGGTGGTTCGCGGCCAGCGCGGGCGGCGAGGGTCAGGAACAGGCGGCCTCGCGCGCTGTCGGCGACCGGCGGCTCGGGTCGGCGCGAGGACTTCAGCGCCGCGCCGTGGCCGCCCCGCAGCAGGCGGCCGACATTCTCCAGGGTCAGGCCCTGCTCGGCCAGTTCGACGGCGTCGCGGCCTCGGTACCAAAGCTTGCCGCCGGCCACCGTCGTGATGGCCGAGGGCAGGACCGGCTCGCCCCAGGCGATGGCCTCGGCGGCGACGTCGGCGGCGCGGCGACCGCGCGCCTTCTTCTGGGCCAGGGCCGCGACGTCCGAGGCGCGATAGAGGCTGCGGCGCGGGTCGTGCGGGTGGGCGGCGGCCTCGATCCGGCCGCGGCTGACATAGGCGTAGAGGGTCTGCGGCCGGATCCCCAGCCGTTCCAGAACCTGATCCGCGTCGAGCCAGTCCGCCATATAGATTGATTATATTGATCAAGATTGACGATCAAGCGGCGCGGGCGCTTTTGGGCGAGGAAAGGAGACCTCACATGTCCGATGGTCTTGAGGGCGTCATCGCCGCCCGCACCGTTCTGTCCGATGTCGACGGTACAAGGGGCCGCCTGGTGATCCGCGGCTATGCCGTCGAGGATCTGTCGGGTCGCACCCGCTACGAGGAAGCCGCGCACCTGCTGTTCGACGGTTTCTTCGAGGACGCGCCGAGTGACCTGGCGCCCGCCCTGGGTGAGGCCCGCGTCCGCGCCTTCGCCGAAGTCGCCGCCCTGGACGAGGGCCTGGCCCGCCGCGACCCGGTCGAGGCGATGCGCGCCCTGCTGGCCCGCCTGCCCGACAGCGACGACCTGCCGACCGCCTTGCTGCTGATCGCCGCCCCCGCCGTCTTCACCCCCGCCGTTCTGCGCGTGGCCAAGGGCGAGAGCCCCGTGGCGCCCGACCCGGCCCTGTCGCACGCCGCCGACATCCTGCGCATGACACGCGGCGCGCCGGCGACCGACGCCGAGGCCGCCGCCCTGGACGCCTATCTGGTCACGGTGTGCGATCACGGCCTCAACGCCTCGACCTTCGCCGCCCGGGTGGTGGCCTCGACCCGCGCCGGCCTGACCTCGGCGGTGCTGGCCGGGCTGTCGGCCCTGAAGGGCCCGCTGCACGGCGGCGCGCCAGGACCGGTGATCGACATGCTGGACGCGATCGGCTCGCCCGAGAACGCCCGTCCGTGGCTGGAAAGGGCCCTGGCGCGCGGCGACCGGCTGATGGGTTTCGGCCACCGCATCTACCGGGTCCGCGATCCGCGCGCCGACGCCCTGAAGGCGGCCGTGCGCAAGCTGTCGGCGGCCTCGCCCAGCCTGCCCGGTCGCGTGGCCTTCGCCGAGGCCGTCGAGCAGGCCGCCCTGGAGATCCTGCGCGAGCACAAGCCCGATCGGCCGCTGGACACCAATGTCGAGTTCTACACGGCGCTCCTTCTGGAGGCGCTGGGCCTGCCGCCCGCGAGCTTCACCTGCGTCTTCGCCATGGGCCGCGTCGCCGGCTGGCTGGCCCACGCCCGCGAGCAGCTGGCCGGTGGTCGGCTGATCCGGCCGCAGTCGGTCTATGTCGGGCCGCAGGTGCGGGCCGCGGCTTAGGTTTCGGCGGCAGGTGCGGTAGAGAGGGATCATGTCTCTCTCCGCCCCCTCCGCCGCGACCCGCAGGGCGACCCAGCGCGTGGCGATGCTGTCGGTCGCGACGGCGATGATCCTGATCATCGTCAAGGCCATCGCCTGGCGGGCCAGCGGCAGCGTGGCCATCCTGGCGGCGCTGGCCGATTCCGCCCTGGACCTGGTCGCCTCGGTGATCACCCTGCTGATGGTCCGTTACGCCCACGTGCCGCCGGACGCCGAGCATCGCTTCGGCCATGGCAAGGCCGAGGCCTTTTCCAGCCTGATGCAGGGCGGTCTGGTCTGCGCGTCGGGCGCGCTGATCGGGCACGAGGCGATCTCGGCCATGCGGCATCCGCAGCCCGTCGAGCATGGTCTGGCGGGGGTGGTCGTGATGAGCATTTCGATCGCCCTGACTCTGGCTCTGATCACCGCCCAGACCCGCGTGCTGCGCGCCACCGGCTCCATCGCCATCGCCGGCGACCGCGCGCACTATGTGGCCGACCTGGCCGCCAACGGCGTGGCCCTGGTCGGGGTGGCGGCGGCGACCTGGCTGGGCTTGACCTGGGTCGACGGCGCCGCCGGCCTGATCGTGGCGCTGTGGCTGATCTGGGGCGCGATCGGCGTGTTCCGCGAGGCGGCGGGTCAGCTGATGGACCATGAACTGCCGGAAGACGACCGCGCCAGGATCCTGGCCCTGGCCACCGCCGACCCGCGCATCCTGGGCGTCCACCAGTTGCGCACCCGCGCCTCGGGACCCTATGTCCACATGCAGATGCACGCCGACCTTGCCGCCGACATCTCCCTGACCGAGGCCCATACGATCATGGTCGAGGCCGAGAACCGCCTGCTGGAGGCCTTCCCGGCGGCCGATATCCTGATCCATCCCGACCCGCGCGGTAAGGCCGAGCCGCACGGCGGGCTGTTCGCCCAGTCTCTCGAAGGATAGAGGCCGTCGAGGGTTGAGTTTTCGGGGCGTGAGGGTACGGAACTGCGCATGAACGACGCCCTCTCGCACCTCCCCCGCGCCTTCGCCGGCAAGACCGTGCTGGTCCTCGGCGACGTGATGCTGGACCGCTTCACCTATGGCGCGGTCGACCGCATCTCGCCCGAGGCGCCGGTGCCGGTGATCGCGGTCGAGAAGGAGACCGCCATGCTGGGCGGGGCGGGCAATGTCGCCCGCAACGTCGCCGCGCTGGGGGCCAAGGCGGTGCTGATCGGCCTGGTCGGCCAGGACGACGCCGGCGCGGCCCTGCGCGGCATGATCGATGCCGAGCACGGCCTGGAGGCCGAACTCGTGACGGACGCCCAGCGCCGCACGACCGAGAAGGTCCGCTACATCTCCGGCTCGCACCAGATGCTGCGCGTCGACCGTGAGGACCGTGGTCCGGGCGACGGCGCGGCGCTGCTGGCCGCCTTCAAGGGCCGCCTGGCCGTCGCCGACGTCGTGGTGCTGTCCGACTATGCCAAGGGTGTGCTGACCCCCGAAGTCTTGCGGGGGGCGATCGACGCCGCCCGCGCCGCCGGCAAGCCGGTGATCGTCGACCCCAAGAGCCGCGACTTCGCCCGCTATGACGGCGCGACCTTGATCAAGCCCAACCGCAAGGAAGCCGCCGAGGCCACAGGCGTCACCGAGAACTCCGACGAGGCCTCGGAAGACGCCGGCGCGGCGATCCTGGCCATGGCCCCGGGGCTGGAGGCGGCCCTGATCACCCGTGGCGGGGCCGGCATGACCCTGTCGGTGCGTGGCCAGCCGCACATCCACCTGCCGGCCACGGCCATCGAGGTGTTCGACGTCTCCGGCGCCGGCGACACCGTGGCCGCGACCCTGGCCCTGGCCGTGGCGGCGGGCGCGAGCCTGGCCGATGCCGCGCACCTGGCCAACCTGGCCGGCGGCCTGGTGGTGGCCAAGCTGGGCACCGATGTCGTCACCGCCGCCGAGCTGACCGCCGTCGCGGCTTCCGCCCAGGGCGAGCCGGGCGAGAGCAAGATCGCCGGCCGCGACCAGGCCAAGGCGATCGTCGAGGGTTGGCGCGCGCGGGGTCTGAAGGTCGGCTTCACCAACGGCTGTTTCGACCTGCTGCACCCCGGCCACGTCTCGCTGCTCAGCCAGGCCAAGGCCGCCTGCGACCGGCTGATCGTCGGGCTCAACACCGACGCCTCGGTCTCCAAGCTGAAGGGCCCGACCCGGCCGGTGCAGAAGGAACAGGGCCGCGCCACGGTGCTGGCCTCGCTGTCGTCGGTCGACCTGGTGGTGCTGTTTGGCGAGGACACCCCGCTGGAGCTGATCAAGGCCTTCCGCCCCGACGTGCTGGTCAAGGGCGCCGATTACACGGTCGAGACGGTCGTGGGTTCGGACGTCGTGCTGGGCTATGGCGGCAAGGTCGTCTTGGCCGAGTTGAAGCAGGGCCAGAGCACGACCAACCTGATTGCACGCATGAACAGCTGATCCCCTGAGCGGCTTTGCCGCTCGAGCACACGAAACCGAGTCAAAGCGCCGCACAAAGGCCTGCTTTTCTTGGGTAAACCCCGTTCGGCAACCTCTTGTTAAGCAAAGCGGCGCATCGCTCTTTCGATGCAGCCTGAGCGCACCTGGGCATGAGCGTCGAACGCACCCTTCACCACTTCCCCCTCGACCCCGCCTCGCGACAAGTGCGCCTGGCGCTGGGCGAGAAACGGCTTCCGTTCGTCGAGATCCAGGTCCGCTACTGGGAAATGCCGCCCGAGTTCACCTCGCTGAACCCTTCGGGCATGCCGCCGGTGCTGGTCGAGACCCGCAACCAGCGCAACCTCGTGGTCTGCGAGACCCGGGCCATTCTCGAGCACATCGAGGAGACCGAGACCGAGCCGCCGCTCTTGGGCCGGGACGCGGGCGAGCGCGCCGAGGCGCGCCGCTTGCTGCAATGGTTCGACCGCAAGTTCGACAACGAGGTCAACGGCTTCCTCCTGCACGAGAAGATGGAAAAGCGCCTGCTGCGCATGGGCGCGCCGGACCTGGCCGCGCTGCGCCAGGGTCGAGAGGCGCTGCGTCACCACTTGGGCTATATCGACGGCCTTTTGCAGACCCGCGACTGGCTGGCCGGTCGCCGCATGAGCCTGGCCGACTTCGCCGCCGCCGCCCACCTGTCGGTGATCGACTATTTCGGCGACGTGCCGTGGAAGGACTTCCAGGCGGCCAAGACCTGGTACATGAAGCTGAAGTCGAGGCCGGCCTTCCGTCCGATCCTGGCCGACCGCTGGCCCGGCCTCGCGCCGGCCGCGCATTATGACGACCTCGATTTCTGAGCTCTCTCCGCAAGCCATCAAGGACGAGATCCGCGCCGAGGCCCTGAAGCTGGGGTTCTCGACCTGCGGCTTCGCCGACGCGGCGGCCGCCTGGCCGAACGGCGAATGGCTGCGTGAGTTCGTCGAGGCTGAGCGTCATGGCGACATGGGCTGGATGGAAGAGACGCTGGAGCGGCGCTCGCACCCCACCGCCATGTGGACCGACGCCAAGTCGGCGGTGGTGCTGGGCGTCAACTACGGCCCCGACATCGACCCGCTGGAGCAGCTGAAGGCGCCGGACCTGGCCGCCATCTCGGTCTATGCCCAGGGCGACGACTATCACGATGTCATCAAGAAGCGCCTGAAGGTGTTGGCCGGCTGGATGCACCGCCGGTTCGGCGAGGACGTGAAGGTCTTCGTCGACACAGCACCGCTGATGGAAAAGCCGCTGGCCCAGCGCGCCGGCCTGGGCTGGCAGGGCAAGCACACGAACCTGGTCTCGCGCCAGTTCGGCTCGTGGCTGTTCCTGGGCAGCGTGCTGACGACGCTCGATTTGCCGCCCGACGAGGCCGAGGTCGATCACTGCGGCCGATGCAGCGCCTGCCTGGACATCTGTCCGACGCAGGCCTTCCCCGCCCCGCGCCAGCTGGATGCGCGGCGCTGCATCTCGTACCTGACGATCGAGCTGGCCGGCCCGATCCCGGCCGAGTTCCGGGAGGCTATGGGCAACCGGATCTATGGCTGCGACGACTGCCTGGCGATCTGCCCGTGGAACAAGTTCGCGTCGCTGTCGAGCGAGGCCAAGCTGCAGGCGCGCGAGGCGCTGAAGCAGCCGTCGCTCGCCGAGCTGGCGGTGCTGGACGATGCGGAGTTCCGGGCGCTGTTCTCGAAGAACCCGATCAAGCGCATCGGCCGCGATCGCTTCGTGAGGAACGTGCTCTACGCGATCGGCAATAGCGGTGATGTGGGCCTGATGGCGGTGGTCGAGCCGCTGCTGGCCGACCCCGCGCCGGTGGTGCGCGGCGCGGCGGTCTGGGCCGCACGGCGACTGCTGGGAGACGCCTCGGCGCTGAAGCGCGCCGAGGACGATCCCGAAGTCTTGGCGGAGTGGCAATGAAATCTGCTCCCCTTTTGGGGGAGCTGTCGCGGAGCGACTGAGGGGGCGTCGCCGGCTTATACCGAGCTGCCCCCTCTGGCCCTCTGGGCCACCTCCCCCCGTCTGCCGGGGAATCGCATATGGCGCTGGAGTCGAAATTTTAGGGCGAACGGGTTGCGAGATGTCTTCCTCACGGTGTTGGGA
>CAIUMD010000103.1 GCA_903900155.1 uncultured Caulobacterales bacterium
AGCACCTTTTGCGGAGAGACCGGCCGGCACGCTGCGCAGGCTGAAAGCTCCCCGCGCCGGCCTCTTGCCCCCACCAACACCAAGGCTCAAATCAACCCAGGACTCTCGTTATCGCTGGATGAGAAATGGGGGTCACGTCACCCGGAACTCCCACCATGCGTTGTGCTCGCGCCGTTGGGCGACGCCTAACACGGAATGGGTAGGAGGGGAGAGATATTGTCGGACAATATGGGGCGTCAGTCTCTGCTGAGCGCCACGATCGGATCGCTGTCATCGGCTTCGACGCCCTGGTCGTCCTCGAACACCAGCGGCGAGTACACGATGTTCTTGATCTCGGCCTTGGTCAGCAGCACCCGCAGCTTCTTGTCTGCGCGCGGCGTGGGGGTGCGCTGGATGTGGCGATCTTCCAGCACCGTCAGGCTGAAAGGTTCGGCGCGCGTCAGAACCAGGGACGAAATCTGCTTTTCGGCGTCCAGGGTCACGTATTCGAGCAGGCCCTGGTAGCCGACGGTCCCATGGTCGTTCTCGAACTGCGTCAGGACATAGGCATAGGCGCCCTGCGTCTTTTCGATCTGCCAGAACCAGCCATAGAGCGCGCCGCCGATCAGTTCGCTGCGCCCGATCGGGCTGTTCATGACGGCGCGGGTGGCGAGATAGGTCCCGAGGCAGAGGAGGGTCAGCAGCGAGAGGATCCAGGCGAAGCTCGCCGAGGCCGCCAGTCCATCGGCGGCGGCGAGATGCCTGGCTTGGTAGTAGGGGTTCGGATCCAGGGTTGGCCAATGCCAGCGCGTCCACGTGTTGAGGGCGTGGCACAGCAGAAAGACAACGGCGGCGACGGTGTGGGCGATGAGGGAGCCGCCGGTGACCATGGCCAGGGCCATGATCGAGTTGGGCGGCGGCGGGGACGCCTCATGGATCGCCGTTCGACCGGTGGCGTAAATCCCGGCGACGAAGGCGAATCCCGGTGCAAGGAGGAAAAGCGCCAGGACCAGGTTGTAGCTGAAGGTCACGGCTTAACGGGCCAGTGGTCAGCCGCGCGTCATCAGGCCAAAGAGACCACGCCGTTGCGGGCGGGCCGAAGCTCGGTCGATCTTGGGGCGCGGGACGATGATCGCCCCATCGCGCGTGCGGCGCGCGTTGGCGATGAACTCGTCCCACGACTGGTCGCCGCGGGCCTCATCCAACGCTTCGATCATCGCGGGCGAAGTGACCTTCATACCCAAACTATATGAGCATCGCGGCGAGATTGCCAAGGCGGCTCACGCCATCGTTCCCCCTCGCATCCGCCCGCATCTGCGCTATATCCCGCTCCATGGCCGAAGCGTTCAACGACCTCATCCTCTCCGCCGACAAGGCGACCCGCTATGCCGAGGTCGCCGAGGAGATCGCGTCCGTGCTGGACGGCGAGCCCAATGTCACCGCGCGCATGGCGACGGTGGCGTCGATGCTGGCCAACAGCTTCGACGCCTACTTCTGGACGGGCTTCTATGTCGTCGATCCCACCAAGGCGCGTGAACTGGTCGTCGGTCCGTACCAAGGCACGCTGGGCTGTCTGCGCATCGCCTACGGGCGTGGCGTGTGCGGCGCGGCAGCCGCCACGGGGCGGACCCAGCTTGTGCCAGATGTGCACGCCTTCCCAGGCCACATCGCCTGTGACGGCCGCTCGCAAAGCGAGATCGTCGTGCCGGTCTTTGGTCCCGACGGTCAGCTGATCGCGGTGTTCGACGTCGATTCCGACCAACTCGCCGCGTTCGACGAGACCGACCAGCACTGGCTGGAAACCATCCTCAAGAAGACGTTTGCATAAACGGGTATCTGCGGCGTCGGATTCCCCACGCATGGCCCGCTGATTGCAGCGAGAGGTCCATCTTTCCCTAACCCGAGCTGGAGTAGGACAGGTGGACATGATGGACGTCGAGACCCTTCACCCCAGTCTGCTGAGCGCCGAAGACGTGGCGCTGTGGCGGAGCCTGGCCGCCGGCCAGGCCGGGTTCGGTAGTCCGCTGCTGGGTCCTGATTTCACCCAAGCTGTTGGAAAAGTTCGTGAAGATGCACGCGTTTCGGTGGTTCGCCGCGACGGCGTGACGCTGGGCTTCCTGCCGTTCCACCGCCGTCCGGGCGGCCTGGCGCGACCGATCGGTTCGCCGCTGTCGGACTATCACGGCCTGGCGGCCCGTCCCGATGCGGGACTTGATCTGGCACAGGTGCTGCGCGCCGCTGACGTTTCGGTGTTCCGCTATACCGGCCTGATCGACCCGCACGGCGTCTTCCCGGCCTCGCCGGAGACCGACCGCACCGCCTATGTCATCGACCTGGCCGGCACGACCGCCGAGGCCTATCTCGAGGCGATCCGCGCCGAGAGCCCCAAGAAGATCAAGAACTACCGTCGGCTGGATCACAAGCTGGGCCGCGAAGTCGGGACCGTGCGCATCGTCGCCGGCGACGTCTCGCGCGACGCCTTCAACCAGCTGATCGACTGGAAGCGCGAGCAGCTGGAGCGCACCGGCGCCCACGACTTCCTGCGCGCGGACTGGACCCGCGAGCTGATGGCGGATCTGTTCGCCGCACGGGACGGCGACTTCTGTGGGCTGATGATCAACCTCTATGCCGGCGACACGCTGGTCGGCGGCCATTTCGGCGTCCGCCAGGGCGATGTCTATCATCCGTGGATCGCCTCGACCTCGCCCGAGCTCGCGGCCTGGTCGCCGGGGCAGATTTTCTTCCTGCGCGCCATCGCCGCCATGCCGGAGCTGGGCCTGACCCGCTACGACCTGGGTCCGGGCCACGACCACTACAAGCGCGCCTATGGCCTGAACACCATCACGATCGGCGAGGGCGCGGCGACCGCGTCCACGATCGGCGGGTGCATGGCCTATTCGATGGAGAGCGTCTGGAGCATGGCCGGCGCCCATGGCGCAGGTCCGGTCGGCCGTCTGCGCCGCCGGATGGACGCCATCGCCAGCACCGAACTGACCGTGACCGGTCGCGTGCGCGGTTTCGTCGAGGCCATGACCTCGCGGGCCCAGCGTCGCGGCGGAGACCATCCGGAGGCCTGATGGCGCGCGTGACGATCATGATCCCGACCCAACGACGCCCCGACGGCCTGGCCGTCGCGGCGCGCTCGGTGTTCGCCCAGACCGGCGTCGACTTCGCCGAGCTGGAGTTGGTGATCGTCGACAACGATCAAGTCCCGTCCGCCAAACCCATCGTCGACGACCTGGCCAAGGTCGCGCCGTTCCCGGTAATCTACGTCAACGAAAAGCGCCCCGGCGTCGCCTTCGCCCGCAACGCGGGCATGGCCCGCGCCTCGGGCGACTTCATCGCCTTCCTGGACGACGACGAGGAGGCCCCGGCCGGCTGGCTGGCGGCGCTGCTGGCGGCCCAGGTCCGCTACGAGGCCGACGTGGTGTTCGGCCCGGTCAAGACCCGCGCCCCGGACCACATCGTCGAGCACCGCGACTATCTGGAGCGCTTCTTCTCGCGCGAGGGCCCGGCCGAGGCCGGCGTGCTGGACCACTATTACGGCTGCGGCGACAGCCTGATGCGTCGGGCGGCCCTGCCGGACCCGGTCGCGCCGTTCGCGGTCGAGCGCAACCATACCGGCGGCGAGGACGACATGCTGTTCGGCCACATGCAGGCCGCCGGCGCGCGTTTCGCCTGGGAGCCTGCGGCCTGGGTTTGGGAAGAGCCCGTACCTAGCCGCATGACCCTGGCCTATACGATCCTGCGCGCCTTCGCCTATGGCCAGGGCCCGACCGCGCACTGCGCCGCCGCCCAGCCGCGCGACAATGTCGGCGTGGCCCGCTGGATGGTCATCGGCCTGGGCCAGGCCGCCGTCTTCGGCGCCGTCGCGGGTTTCAAGTGGCTGACCCGCGCCCGCGACCGCGCCGCCTGGCTGGACCGCGCCGCGCGCGGTCTGGGCAAGACCTTCTGGTGGGGCCCCTTCAAGATCCATTTCTACGGGAGGACCGCATGAGCGTGATCACCGACTGGACGGCGGACAAGGCGAAAGCTTTTGGCCGTGAGAACCTGATGTTCAGGCACGCGCTGCATGAGCGTCCGATGTTCGACGACGAGGGCTTGGCGCGCCTGCTGGACCAGTATCCGCGCGACAAGCTGGGCGTCTTCACCATGGGCGAGGACCCCAAGGCCTGGACCACCTGGCGCAAGGGCTCGGCGGGCGCCCTCTCCGGCGACCAGTTGCTGGACGCCGCCAAGTCGGGCCGCATCTGGCTGAACCTGCGCCGGACCAACGACTACGTGCCGGAATACGCCGCCCTGGCCGACGAGATCTTCGCCGACAAGGAAGCCCACGCGCCGGGCCTGCGCACCTTCAAACGCGACGTCGGCATGTTGATCTCCAGCCCCAACGCCCAGGTTTTCTACCATCTGGACGTGCCGCTGGTGTCGCTTTGGCAGATCCGGGGCCAGAAGAAGGTGTGGGTCTATCCGGTGGCCGCCCCCTATGTCGGCGACCTGGCCCTGGAGAAGATCGTGCTGCGCGAGACCGCCGAGCAGTTCGCCTTCGAGCCCGAATGGGACAAGGGCGCGCAGGAGGTGCTGCTGACGCCCGGCAATATGGTCACCTGGAAGCAGAACGCCCCGCACCGGATCGAGAACGGCCCGATGCTGAACGTCTCGCTCTCGATCGAATTCATGACCCCGCCGGCCCTGATGCGGGCCAATGTCATCTATGCCAACGGTGTGCTGCGTCGTCGCCTGGGCGCCAAACCGCGCGTGCAGAGCGGCTTTGGCCCCAAGGCCTTGGGCAAGCTGGCCGTGGCGCGCGGGGCCAAGGCCCTGGGTTTGCAGACGCCGCGCGTGCGCCACCTGCCGGTCACCTTCGGCCTGGATGCGGCGCGGCCAGGCGTTTTGGTCGAACAACCGCACGCCTGACCTTGAAGGGCGCACCGCTTTGCCCCACTGCTTAGGCGATGAGTAAAGCGGTTACGATCGAACTGGGGGAGGGCGCCGAGCACGACGCCCGGGCCCTGCGCAACGCGTTCGGATGCTTCACGACCGGGGTGACGGTGGTCACGACCGTCTGCGAGGACGGGCGCAAGGTCGGGCTGACGGCCAATTCCTTCACCTCGGTGTCGCTGGACCCGCCGTTGGCCCTGGTCTGTGTCGATCTGAAGTCGGCCAGCCTGCCGGCGCTGGACGCGGCCGGGCGCTGGGCGGTCAATGTCCTGCACGCCGAGCACCAGGAACTGGCGCGCCAGTTCGTCCAGAAGGACACCGACCGCTTCGCCGGCATCGAGACCGAGACCTGGGTCACCGGCGTGCCAGTCCTGCCTGGCTGCATGGCCAATTTCGAGTGCGAGACGCACCATGTCTTCGACGCCGGCGATCACCGGGTCTATGTCGGTCGGGTGGTCAAGCTGCGCTACGACCCCGACCACGAGCCGCTGGTCTATCTGCAAGGTCGGTTCCGCCGCGTTCATGTGGATGCGGAGTAGAATTTCGCGCGATACGGCGCGAACCTTGGATGCTATTGACGCCAAAAAACAGCGTTAGGGAGCGCATCATGCGAGACATCGCCCATTTCGTGAACGGTCAAGCCCTGGCCGGCAGCTCCGGCCGCTTCGGCGACGTCTTCAATCCCAACACCGGCGAGGTCCAGGCCCGCGTGCCGTTCGCCACCGACGCCGAGCTCGACGCCGCCGTGCAGGTCGCCGCCAAGGCGCAGATCGGCTGGGCGGCCACCAACCCGCAACGCCGCGCCCGTGTGATGTTCGAGTTCAAGCGCCTGATCGAGCGCGACATGAACAGCCTGGCCGAGATCCTGTCGTCCGAGCACGGCAAGGTCATCGCCGACAGTAAGGGCGACATCCAGCGCGGCCTGGAAGTCATCGAATTCGCGTGCGGCATCCCCCACATCCTGAAGGGCGAATATACCGAGGGCGCGGGTCCCGGCATCGACGTCTATTCGATGCGCCAGCCGCTGGGCGTGTGCGCGGGCATCACGCCGTTCAACTTCCCGGCCATGATCCCGATGTGGATGTTCGGTATCAGCATCGCCGTCGGCAACAGCTTCATCCTCAAGCCGTCGGAGAAGGATCCGACCGCGCCGGTGAAGCTGGCCGAGCTGATGATGGAGGCTGGCGCCCAAGTGGGGCAAGATCTGGCCGGTGTGCTGAACGTCGTCCACGGCGACAAGAGCGCCGTCGACGCCATCCTGACCCATCCGCTGATCCGCGCGGTCAGCTTCGTCGGCTCGTCGGATATCGCCCATTATGTCTACCAGACGGGCACGGCGCACGGGAAACGCGTCCAGGCCATGGGCGGGGCCAAGAACCACGGCATCGTCCTGCCTGACGCCGACATGGATCAGGTGGTCAAGGACCTGTCGGGCGCGGCCTTCGGCTCGGCCGGCGAGCGCTGCATGGCCCTGCCGGTCGTCGTGCCCGTCGGCAAGACCACCGCCGACGAACTGCGCGAGCGCATGGTCGCCGAGATCGCGTCCTTGAAGGTCGGCGTCTCCACCGACCTCGACGCCCACTACGGCCCGGTCGTCTCCAGCCAGCACCGCGCCAAGATCGCCGACTACATCCGCATCGGCCAGGAAGAGGGCGCCGAGCTGGTCGTCGACGGCCGCGACTTCAGCCTGCAAGGCTTCGAGAAGGGCTTCTTCATCGGCCCGTCGCTGTTCGACGGCGTCAAGAAGGGCATGAAGACCTATCAGGAAGAGATCTTCGGCCCGGTGCTGCAGATCGTCCGCGCCGAGAGCTTCGAGGAAGCCGTGGCTCTGCCGTCCGAGCACCAGTACGGCAACGGCGTCGCCATCTTCACCCGCAACGGCCGCGCCGCCCGCGAGTTCGCCGCCAGCGTCAATGTCGGCATGGTCGGCATCAACGTGCCGATCCCGGTGCCGGTGGCCTATCACACCTTCGGCGGCTGGAAGCGTTCGGCGTTCGGCGACACCAACCAGCACGGCGTCGAGGGCGTGAAGTTCTACACCAAGGTCAAGACCGTGACCGCCCGCTGGCCCGAGGGCGAGGTGGGGGATAGCAGCTTCGTCATCCCGACGATGAAGTGAAGCCAAAGGGGGCGGCGATGCTGGTTAGACGATCCTTTCTCTCCATCGCCGCCGCCGGGCTTCTGGCCCCGGCCGCCTTGGCGCAAACCAAGGCCGGGTGGGCCGCCATCGGCCAGTACGGCGACAAGGCCGCGCCGTTCACCGTCTTCGAGAAGGACGGAAAGCTCTTCGTCGACGGCGAGGGCTACAAGTCGGCATATCTGAGCCCCTGGGGCGCTAACCGCTACATGATCGCGGGCGGGGGCGAGCTGGTGCTGGAGCAGGGCGGGGTGCGCCTGAACGGCAAGGCCCTGGTCTTCCACGACTTCGGCGCCGAGACCCGCGATCGCATCCATAAGGCCGTCCGCACCGACCCGGTGGCCCTGCGCCAGCGCGCCCTGGCCGCGACGCCGCCGGTCGAGACCGATCGCCTGCCGTCCGACCTGGTGGACGTCACCACCATCGACCCCGGCATCAAGCTCGACATCTGGTACGCCACGCCGGACAACTTCATGGGCATCCCGCTGTACGAGAAGCCGGCGGCCTACATGCAGCGCCCCGCCGCGCTGGCCCTGGGCCGGATCCACAAGGCGCTGGCCGCCAAGGGCTATGGCCTGCTGATCCACGACGCCTACCGGCCCTGGTACGTGACCTGGATGTTCTGGGACGCCACCCCGCCCGAGGACCACGTCTTCGTCGCCGACCCGTCCCAGGGCTCGCGCCACAACCGCGGCTGCGCGGTGGACCTGACCCTGTACGACCTTAAGACCGGCAAGGCCGTCGAGATGCCCGGCGGCTATGACGAGTTCTCGACCCGGTCCTATGCCGACTTCGTGGGCGGCACGACGGCGCAACGGGCTCGGCGGGCAGTGCTGCGCCAGGCGATGGAGGCCGAGGGCTTCACCGTCTATCCCGAGGAGTGGTGGCACTTCGACTTCAACGACTGGAAGCGCTACCCGATCGGAACCAGGACGTTCACCCAGCTGGCGGGCGGCTAGGGCTTCGTTCAGCTTTAGGGCGCAGTCTTGCGAGCATGCGGCCCTTGAAGTTTCTCAGCGCCATCCTCGTGCTTGCGGCCCTCTCGGGCTGTGAGGAGAAATCGCTCCAAGCACGCATCAGAGAGAGCAAGACCAGCGCGGCGTTGCTGGCCCTGAACGCCTACATCCCGCCGGCGCGGGGCCTGCCGCAAGGCGGTTGGCGCGTGACGCATGTCGACGGTCGGCCGTTCGAAGGCGGCAGGGTCGAATTCGACAAGGCACAGGTCTCCCGCTCGGGCGGCTGCAACGGAGGCTACGGCGACTATGTCGCCCATCCGGATGGCCATATCGAGGTCAAGGGTCTTTCCGGCACGCTCATGGCCTGCGAGGACGCGGACGGCGGCGCGTCTGGCATGAATTTGGACGAACTGGTCGGACTTCGTCTCGTGCGGGCGACGAGGTTCCGGCTGCTGACGCCTGACGACCTGCTGCTGACGACCTCCGACAACCGCAGCCTGCGGATGGCGCGCCTGCCCAAGCCGCCGCGCTCCGTCGAAGGCGACTGGGCGCTGCTCGGGACGAAGTGGGATCCCGACGCGCCCAGGCCGATGGCGCGGTTTCATCGAGGCCACTACCAGGACGCGGTCGGATGTGTGGGCCGCTATTGGCACGGGTTCGGCGTCCTGCACCTGAAGCTGGCCAAGACACCCGCCTGCGTGGGCGGCGCGCTGACCCCAGGCTTCCACAGGATATGGAGCAGCTACTACGGGCTGGTCCTCCTCCGGCCGGACGTCAATGGCGTCATGACCCTGGCGCCGCTCTCGAACTGGGAGCTCACGCCGCGTGACCGGTGGACGCTCGAGGGCGTGTGGTACGGCTATATTGACCAGCGCGATGGAATAGCACGAAAGCGTGTGAATTACCGGCTCGCCTTCACCGACGGGCAAGTGACGCAATGGGGGACTTGCCAGGGCGCCTTCAAGCAAAGCGCGGACCGGCTGACCCTGGCCTTCCCGCGCACCAAGGCTTGCAGCACGCCGCCAAAGCCGCCCACTTGGCCTGAGCGCGCGCAGCTGCCGCCGGGTGAAACGACGGCGACCGTCCAGATGAGATCCTACGGCGAGGCCAGGCTGTTTCTCGCCGACGGCCGGGTGTTGTGGATACACAGGACTGAGCCGAAAGAGCGACGGCCGTCGCCAGCCGAGCGCCCGTAATCCCGCTCGAAGGGGCTGGCGGATCGTCCGAAGGTTGTGGTTTGATCGTTCGGATCTCTCCAGGAAAAACCGATGCTCGCCGCGTTGCTGCTGTCCGCCGCCGTCGCCAATTGTCCGGTCGAGCAGGCGCGTTACGCCCTGCGCACCGAGCCGGCCGTCGTCGCGCGCTTCCTGCCGGTGGAGAGTGGCCCCGACTGGCCACAGGGCCTGGCTCTGCAGCTCGATTTCCACGGTCGCCGCGAATGGTTCCTGCCCTGGAACGGCGGCACGGACGGTCGGCAGAACATCTCGTCGATCCTGGATCCGACGCGCCCCGGCTGGAAGCCGCCCAGCCCGGACGGTGGTCCGCGGCCGTTGGGCGACTTCGAGTATGTCGGCTTGGACGAGACCTATCTCCTCCTGGAGGCGGCGCCGAAACGCGGAGGGAAGGCGCCAGCGCACTTCCTGTTGCCGCACCTGGACGATGTTCTGCGACATCCCAGCGGCGACAAGCCTCGCGACAGCATCCCTCGGCAGTTCTTCGACCTGGTGGGGTGCGGCTAGGCTTCCCAGGCGAACTCCACGACCGCCCAGCCGTAGGAGCGGATCCGCCAGCGGTCGTTCTCGCGGACCTGCACGAACGTCCAGCCGCCCAGTTCGTTGAACGGTCTGCCGTCGCGGACGCCGCGCCAGCGGGTGGGCAGGGTGAAGTGGACCGTATCGCCGGTCAGGCCGAAATCCTGCGGCGCTTCGAAGGTGTGACGCAGTTCGGCGATCGCCCCGACATGCTGGGCCATCAGCGCCTTCCACTCAGCGAGGCCGCTCTGGCCGTCGAAGACGTGCGGCGGGAAGTTCTCGAGGATCGTGACGTCGCCGGCGGAGAACGCGCCGTTTAGCAGGGCGACGTCGCCGGTTTCCAGGAACCGGGCCAGGGCTTGAGGCGCGGCCATCATGTCTGCGCCAAGTGCGCTCATGGGAAACTCCGTGGGGCCGAAACCTCGCCCTTCGACAGGCTCAGGGTGAGGTTTCTACTGAAACGTTGCGCCAAGAGTAGCCCTCACCCTGAGCTTGTCGAAGGGCGGGGGCGGCCCCTATCCCCGCGGCTTCCATGCCAGCACGTCCGCGCTCTGCCCGACCCCCGCCTTGGCGCACATGCTCTTCACCGGACACGCGCCGCATTTCGGGCCCTCGTGCGGGCACAGCATCTGCCCCAGGCCGCGCTTCATCAGCCAGTGCAGCTCGAAGAGGTCGTCGGTGGTCCAGGCGTCGGGCGCCAGGCCCATCAGGGTGTGGTAGGTGTGGGTCGTATCCCCCGAGCCCACCAGGCCGATCCGCTTGGCCACCCGGTCGACATGGGTGTCGACCACCAGGGCCCGCATGCCCAGGTCGCTGAAGTTCAGCACGCAGGCGGCGACCTTGACCCCGACGCCGGGCAGGGCCTGCAGCTCCCAGCGGGCCTGGTCGACCTCCAGGGACTTCAGGTGGCTGAGCGACAGCCAGCCGACCTTGGCCTCGATCATCTTCAGGGCGGTGGTCAGGTGGCGGGCCTTGTCGCCGGGGAAGGTGACGTCGTCGATGATCCGGGCCACGGCGGCGACCGGCGCGCGGGCCAGGTCCTCCCAGCTTTTGAACTCGGCCCGCAGGCGCAGGAAAGCCGCCCACGAGACGGCGTCCTGGGTGCGACCGCTGATCGAGGCTTTCACTAGTTGCGAGATCGGATCCATGCGCGCCACCGGCCGCTGCGGGCCGAACTCGCAGAGCAGGGCGTCGCGCACGCTTTCCAGCGGGGATCGGGCCAAGCCTAGGGACAGCTGCATGGGAACTCGCCGCGCAAGAACATAATGAGAACATTATGCGCCGCGCGCGAACTTGTCCACAGCCTGTTTAGCGGCGGTAGCGACCCCACAGCGCCGTCACCCGGCGGCGCAGGCGCTGGAGGGCCACGCGCACCGGCGTGGGGGCGGGATGCGGCGACGGACGCTCTTCCTCCGGCAGCTCCACGCCGGCGAAGCGGGCGATCAGGTCGCGCAGCTGGGGTTCCTGGACGGCGAGGGCAGCCTCGACCGGGTCCATCCATTCCAGGGTGCGCTGGCCCTTCTCGGGCCAGGCCGCGAGCTCGCTGGCGACCTCCAGCGGGAAGACGTCGACCTTCACAAGGCGCGCCGCGCCGCTCTTCAGCTTCTTGAGATACTCGTACTCGCCGACCGGCTGCTCGGCGATCACGCCCACCAGGCCGGCTTCTTCATAGGCTTCGGTGGCGGCGGCCTGGAAGTCGGTCTTGTCCTTCATCGGCCAGCCCTTGGGGATCACCCAGCGGCGGGTCTCGCGCGAGGAGACCAGCAGGATGCGCAAGTCATCGCCCTTGCCGCGCCAGGGCAGGGCGGCGACCTGACGGCGCTTGCCGCCGCCGCCGCCGGACTTGCGTCCGTCCTGCTTCCCCCCAACGTCGGTCACTTCATCCAGAACCCGAGGTAGTAGAACAGCGCCGCCGTCAGCGCCGCAGCCGGCAGGGTGACGATCCAGGCGGTGACGATGTCCTTGGCGACGCCCCAGCGAACCGCCGAGACCCGGCGCGAGGCGCCGACGCCCACAATAGCGCCTGTGATCGTGTGCGTTGTCGAGACGGGAACCCCGACATGGGTCGCCAAAAACAGCGTGATCGCGCCGCCGGTTTCCGCGCAGAAGCCCTGCATGGGCGTCAGGCGGGTGATCTTGCTGCCCATGGTATGGACAATGCGCCAGCCGCCGAACAGCGTTCCCAGGCCCATCGCCGTCTGGCAGGCCAGCACCACCCAGAACGGGATCTCGCCCGCCTTTTCGGTGGCGCCGTGGGCGTACAGCAGGGCGGCGATGATGCCCATGGTCTTTTGCGCGTCATTGCCGCCGTGGCCCAGGCTGTACAGCGCGGCCGAGACGAACTGCAGCTTGCGGAAGATGCGGTCGGCGAAGAACGGCGAGCTCCTGGGTGAGCCGGGCAAGGGCGACAGCTTCCACACCGGCCGCATGCGCGGGGTGCTGGACCTCGTCGCCGAGAAGTCCGGCTGGGGCCGCAAGCTGCCGGCCGGTTCGGGCATGGGCGTGGCCTGCCACTACAGCCACATGGGTTACGTCGCGGTGGTCATCCAGGTGACGGTCAAGAACGGCTCCCTGAAGGTCGACAAGGCCTGGGCCGCCGCCGACTGCGGCCGCCAGATCATCAATCCCAAGGGCGCCGAGCAACAGGTGCAGGGCTCGGTGCTGGACGCCGTCGGCGCGGCCCTGGCCCAGGAGATCACCTTCGAGGGCGGGGCGACGACCCAGAGCAATTTCGGCGACTTCCCGCTGCTGCGCATGGCTGACGCCTTCGACGTCGAGGTGCACTTCAAGCTCTCGGACAACAATCCGACGGGCTTGGGCGAGCCGGCCTATCCGCCGGCCCCGGCGGCGCTGTGCAACGCCATCTTCGCCGCGACGGGCAAGCGCATCCGGTCCTTGCCGGTGGGGGATCAACTGGCCTAGGTGTGTGGTCCCAGACTGTGATGGTGCATCATCGATCCTGAGTCGTCAGGAGGAGGATGCCCTATGGGAAGTGTTCTTCACGGCAGCGCCCGCACGACGCCGCGTCTTCGAGCCGAGCTCCAAGCGTCGAAAGAGAGCAGCCCAGCCCTTGCCGCCCGCTACGGCCTGAACGTCAAGACGGTACGTAAGTGGCGCAAGCGCATGACAACGGCCGACGCGCCGATGGGGCCGAAAGCGCCTAAGAGCACGGTGCTGACGCCGGCGGAGGAAGCCATCGTGGTGGCTTTCCGGCAAAAGACGCTCTTGCCGCTGGATGATGTGCTTGGCTGCCTGAGGGAGACCATCCCCAAACTCAGCCGCAGCGCCCTGCATCGCTGCCTTCAACGCCACGGCATCTCGCGGCTGCCGGTCGAGGAGACCACCGAGAAGCGCAAACGCTTCAAGACCTACGAGATCGGCTACGTCCACATCGACAGCTGCGAACTGCGCCACGCCGATGGCAAGCTCGTCATGTTCCTGGCCATCGACCGGGTCTCGAAGTTCACCTACGTCGAGTTCCACGACAAGGCCGGCAAGATGGCCGGCGCCGCCTTCCTGCGTAGCGTGGTCGCGGTATTCCCCTATAAGATCCACACCGTGCTCACCGACAACGGAATGGCCTTCGCCGATCTACCCAAGTATCGCGACGGCTCAGGCGGTTCCCCCGGCGGCCATATCTTCGGCCGGGTCTGCGACGAACACAAAATCGAGCACAGGCTGACCAAGCCCTATCACCCATGGACCAACGGCCAAGCCGAGCGGATGAACCGCACGATCAAGGACGCTACGGTCAAGGTCTACCACTACGACCACCTGGAAAGCCTGAAGGCCCATGTCCTGGCCTTCGTCACCGCCTACAATTTCGCCAAGCACCTGAAGGCGCTCCGCTGGCGAACGCCCTACCAGGTCATTTGCGAGACCTGGACCAAGACACCGTCAATCTTCAAGATCGACCCGCACCAGCTCATTCCGGGACCACACACCTAGGTCCTGTTGACGAAGTGCGTGATCCAGAGGCGGGCTGAGGCGATGAGTATGAAGCCGAGGTAGCTGTCTGCGGTCTTGTCGTATCGGGTAGCCAGCCTTCGGCTGTGTTTGAGCTTTAAGAAGCAGCGCTCGACGAGATTTCGCAGGGCGTAGAGATGGCCGTCGATGACCGGCTGGACCTTGCGGTTGCGCTTTGGCGGGATGACGGCGGCTATGCCGCGATCTTTCAGGTCGGCGAGGATGGTGTCGGCGTCGTAGC
>CAIUMD010000104.1 GCA_903900155.1 uncultured Caulobacterales bacterium
CCCCCTCTGGGGGAGGTGGCCCGGAGGGCCGGAGGGGGCTGCGCGGGCAAATTCCAGAATACGCTTGGCCGCATGGTCGGCGTCGGCGAGCACCTCGCGGGCGATGATCCGGAACGTCCACACGTCGCGATCCGCGAACCAGGCGTCTCGTCGGGCGTCGCGCTCGGGACGATCGTCAAATACATGCATCTCGCCGTCGACCTCGACGGCCAGTCGCAGAGTCTCGCAATAGAAGTCGAGAATGTAGGGACCTACCGGGTGCTGCCTACGGAAGTGCAGGCCGCCGAGTCGACGCCCCTTCAGCCGCTGCCACAATAGAATCTCAGGCAGGGTGAGCTCGCGGCGCAGCCGTTGGGCGGTCAGCCTTCGTTCCAGTCGCGCCTTCATCTGACACTCCCGCGTTAGCCCCCTCCGGCCCTCTGGGCCACCTCCCCCGCAACGCGGGGGAGGATCTGGATCGTGCCGCGCCTTCATCGCTCCCATAAACTGTTCCCTATTCGTTCCCAATCTCCAGGAGGCGTCAATGCCCCTCTTCAAACCCCGCCCGCCCCATGGCCAGCGAGAGGCGAAGGATTCCCGCGCCGCGCGCCTCATCGCGCTCACCACCGGCGGCCGTCCCCAATGGACCCCCCGCGACTACGCCGCCCTGGCGGCCGAGGGCTTCGCCAGGAACCCCGTCGCCTACCGCTGCACCCGCCTGATCGCCGAGGCCGCCGCGTCCGCGCCGCTGGCCGTGTTCGCCGACGGCCGCCGCGCCGACGACCACCCGCTGAAGACGCTCCTCGACCGTCCCAATCCCGAACAGGGCGGCCCCGACCTGATGGAAGCCTTCTTCGGAAGCCTGCAAGTCGCCGGCAACGCCTATCTGGAAGCGGCGGGAGACCAGACGCCCAGCGAGCTCTACGCCCTGCGCCCCGACCGCATGACCCTGGTCCCGGGCCCGCGCGGCTGGCCGCTGGCCTATGACTACCAGGCCGCCGGGCGCACGGTGCGGATCGCCCGCGACGCCGACGGCTGGCTGCCGGTGTTGCACCTGAAGCTGTTCAACCCGACCAGCGACCACTACGGCTTCTCGCCGCTGGAGGCGGCCGCCTTCGCGATCGACGTCCACAACGCCTCCAGCGCCTGGAACAAGGCGCTGCTGGACAATTCGGCCCGGCCGTCGGGCGCGCTGGTCTATTCGAGCAAGGACGCCGGCGACCGCCTGACCGACGAGCAGTTCGACCGGCTGAAGACCGAGTTGGCCAGCGCCCATTCCGGCCAGGCCAATGCCGGCCGCCCGCTGCTGCTGGAAGGCGGCCTGGACTGGCGGGCCATGTCGCTGACGCCGTCCGAGATGGACTTCACCGAAGGCAAGCACGCCGCCGCCCGCGAGATCGCCCTGGCGTTCGGCGTCCCGCCGCAGTTGCTGGGCATCCCCGGCGACAACACCTACGCCAACTATCGCGAGGCCAACGCCGCCTTCTGGCGCGGGACGGTGATCCCGCTGGCCGAGCGCGCGGCGCGGGCGCTGACCGGCTGGCTGGGCGCGAAGTTTCCCGGCGCGCGGATCGCTCCGGACCTGGACGCCGTGCCGGCCCTGTCGGCCGAACGCGACGCCCTGTGGAGCCGGCTGCAGGCCGCGACCTTCCTGACCGATCCCGAGCGTCGCCGTCTTGCGGGTTTGGGCCTGGCGGGGCTGGAGCATTGAGCGGCCCGGTCAACCGGTGGCGGTTCGACCGCCAGGTGTCGCTGGGCCTGGTGATCACCGTCTTCCTGCAGGCCGCCGCCGCCCTGATGTGGGCCGGCCGCGCCTCGGCCCGGATCGACGACATGCAGCGTCGCCTCGACGCCCAGGCCCCGGTCGCCGAACGCCTCGCGCGCCTGGAGGCGCAGGCCGACGCCAGCCGCCAGAGCCTGGCCCGCATCGAAGCCCGCCTGGAGCGCGACCGATGAACGATGAGCTGAAGATCGAAGGCTACGCCTCGCTGTTCTGGACCCGCGACCTCAATGACGACGTCACCGCCGCCGGCGCCTTCGCCGAGAGCCTGGCCGAAGGCGCGCCGGTCGTGATGCTGCACCAGCACGACGAGGCCGAGCCCGTCGGCGTCTGGGACGAGGTCGTCGAGGACGCCAAGGGCCTGTTCGTTCGCGGCCGCATCCTGAGGACCACCCCGCGGGGCCGCCTGGTCGCCGCCCTGGTCGAGGCCGGCGCCCTGGACGGCCTCTCCATCGGCTTTCGCCAGGTCAAGGCCCGCTCCCAGGGCCGCCTGCGCGTGCTCAGCCGCGTCGAGCTTTGGGAGGTGTCGATCGTGACCTTCCCGATGCTGCCGTTGGCGCGGCTGACGGTCCGCTGAACCC